>JBIKLC010000036.1:0-32421 GCA_044360025.1 Rubrivivax sp.
GCCCAGGCCCACGTCCTGCAGCAGCTGCAGCGGGTGCGCGATGGCGGGCATGCTGGCGAAGAAGCCCACGGCCTCGTCGACCTCCATGCGCAGCACGTCGCCGATGCTGCGGCCGCGCCAGGTGACGGCCAGCGTCTCGGGGTTGAAGCGCGCGCCGTGGCAGGCGTCGCAGGGCACCTTCACGTCGGGCAGGAAGCTCATCGCGATGGTGCGCAGGCCCTGCCCCTCGCAGGCCGGGCAGCGACCGTCGCCGGTGTTGAAGCTGAAGCGCGCCGCGCCGTAGCCGCGGGCCTTGGCTTCGAGCGTCTCGGTGTAGAGCCTGCGGATGGCATCCCAGAAGCCGATGTAGGTGGCCGGGCAGGAGCGCGGCGTCTTGCCGATGGGCGTCTGGTCGACCTCGAGCACGCGGTCGATGGCCTCGAAGCCCTCGAGCGCGGCGCAGCCCTGCAGCGCCGGGCGGCGGCCGGCCGCGGCGGCGTCGCGCCCGGCCTTGGTGGCCCGGTGCGCCACCTGCGCCGCCACGTTGGCCAGCAGCACCTCGCGCGCCAGCGTGCTCTTGCCGGAGCCGCTGACGCCCGCCACGGCCACCAGGCGGCCCAGCGGCACGGCCAGGTCGAGCTGCTGCAGGTTGTGCAGCGCGGCGCCGCGCAGGCGCAGCCGGGGCGCGTCGGCCGGCACCGGGCGGCGGGGCTTCAGCGGGTGCCGCAGCGGCGCGGCCAGCATGCGGCCGGTCACGGAGTCGGGCGCGTTCATCAGGTCGGCCGCCGTGCCCTGGGCGACCAGCCGGCCGCCGCGCACGCCGGCGCCGGGGCCGATGTCGATCAGGTGCTCGGCGCGGCGGATGGTGTCCTCGTCGTGCTCCACCACCACCAGCGTGTTGCCGCCCTCGCTCAGGCGCGCCAGCGCGTCGAGCAGGATGCCGTTGTCGCGCGGGTGCAGGCCGATGGTGGGCTCGTCGAGCACGTAGCACACGCCCTGCAGGTTGCTGCCCAGTTGCGCCGCCAGCCGGATGCGCTGCGCCTCGCCGCCGCTGAGCGTGGGCGCGGCGCGGTCCAGCGTCAGGTAGCCCAGGCCCACGTCGTGCAGGAACTGCAGGCGGCTGGCGATCTCGCTGACCACGTCGCGGGCGATGCCGGCGTCGCGGCCCAGCAGCGCCAGGCCCGCCACCCAGGCGCGCGCCTCGTGCACCGACAGCCGGGCGATGGCCTCGATGGGCCGGCCCTCGAAGGTGACGGCGCGCGAGGTCGGGTTCAGCCGCGCGCCGTGGCAGTCGGGGCAGGGCTCGTCGACCAGGCCCTCGACCTCGGCCTCCTCCGACGGGAAGCTCACCTCGCGGCCCTGCGCGTCGTCGTCCTTCACGCTGTCGTCAAAGGCCTTGCGCTGCTCGCGCGTGAGCTTCAGGCCCGTGCCCACGCAGGTGGTGCACCAGCCGTGCTTGCTGTTGTAGCTGAACATGCGCGGGTCCAGCTCGGGGTAGCTGGTGCCGCACACCGGGCAGGCGCGCTTGGTGCTGAAGACCTTGACCGTGCCCACGCCGGCGCCGGTGCCGCCGAAGTCCATGGCCACGGCCAGCTGGTCCAGCGGCGCGAGCAGGTGCACGACGCCGCGGCCGGCCTCCAGCGCCGCCGTCAGCAGGCGGCGCAGCTCGGCCTCGTTCGCGGCGTCGACCACCAGGCTGCCCACCGGCAGCTCCAGCGTGTGCTCGCGGAAGCGGTCGATGCGCGGGAAGGGCTGCGTCGGCAGGAACTCGCCGTCCACGCGCAGGTGGGTGTGGCCGCGCGCGTGCGCCCACTTGGCCAGGTCGGTGTAGACGCCCTTGCGGTTGACGACCAGCGGCGCCAGCAGGCCCACGTGCTGGCCGGCGTGGTCGCGCAGGATTTGGTGCGCGATGCTCTCGGCGCTCTGCGCCTTCACGGGCGCGCCGTCGTGCACGCAGTGCTGCAGCCCCAGCTTCACCCACAGCAGGCGCAGGAAGTGCCAGACCTCGGTGGTGGTGGCCACCGTGCTCTTGCGGCCGCCGCGCGACAGGCGCTGCTCGATGGCCACCGTGGGCGGGATGCCGTAGACGGCATCGACCTCGGGCCGCCCGGCGGGCTGCACGATGCTGCGCGCGTAGGCGTTGAGGCTTTCGAGGTAGCGCCGCTGCCCCTCGTTGAACAGGATGTCGAAGGCCAGCGTGCTCTTGCCCGAGCCCGACACGCCGGTGACGACGTTGAACACGCCGCGCGGCACCTGCACCGACAGCGACTTGAGGTTGTGCTCGCGCGCGTTGACGATGTGGATGGCGTCGTCGGTGGCGGCGGCGCGGCGTTCGCGAACCACGGCCTGCAAGGGGCGGCCTTCTCCCACGGTGGCAGCCGGCACCAGCCCCATCGCCCGCTCGTACTCGCGCAGCGCCTCGCCGGTGTGCGAGCCGGGGTGTGCCTTCACGTCGTCGGGCGTACCGGTGCAGACGACGAGGCCGCCGCCCTCGCCGCCCTCGGGGCCGAGGTCGACGATCCAGTCGGCGGCGCGGATGACGTCGAGATTGTGCTCGATGACCAGCAGCGAGTGCCCCGCCGCCAGCAGCTTGCGGAAGGCCCGCATCAGCTTGGCGATGTCGTCGAAGTGCAGGCCGGTGGTGGGCTCGTCGAAGAGGAACAGCGTGCCGTGCCGGGCCACGCGCTGCGCCGGCGAGGCCGCCGCCTCGGCCAGGAAGCCGGCGAGCTTCAGGCGCTGCGCCTCGCCGCCGCTGAGCGTGGGCACCGGCTGGCCCAGGCGCACGTAGTCCAGGCCCACGTCGATGATGGGCTGCAGGCGCGCCACGACCTCGCGGTCGCCCTGGAACCAGTGCGCGGCCTCGGCCACGGTGAGCTCCAGCACGTCGGCAATGCTGAAGCGGTGCGGGCCGCGCACCAGCTTCACGTCGAGCACCGGCGCGCGGTAACGCGTGCCGTCGCAGTCGGGACAGCGCAGGTAGACGTCGGAGAGGAACTGCATCTCCACGTGCTCGAAGCCACTGCCACCGCAGGTGGGGCAGCGGCCGTCGCCGGCGTTGAAGCTGAAGGTGCCGGCCGTGTAGCTGCGCTCGCGCGCCAGCGGCGCGTCGGCGAACAGCGTGCGCAGGGCGTCGAAGGCGCCCACGTAGCTGGCCGGGTTGCTGCGCGCCGTCTTGCCGATGGGGCTCTGGTCGACGAACACCGCGTCGGCCAGCTGCTCGGCGCCGAGCAGCCGCTCGAAGGCGCCCGGCGCCTCGGTGGCATTGCCAAAGTGGCGCGCCAGCGCGGGGTAGAGCACGTCCTGCACCAGCGTGCTCTTGCCGCTGCCGCTGACGCCGGTGACGCACACCAGCCGGTTCAGCGGCAACTCCAGATCCACGCCCTGCAGGTTGTGCTCGCGCGCACCCTGCAGCAGCAGCTTCGGCGTGGCCGGCTCCACCAGCTTGCGAAAGCCCGCCGACACCTGCTTGCGCCCGCCCAGGTAGGCGCCGGTGAGCGTGTCGGCCGCGCGCGCCGCCTCGGGCGTGCCGTCGAAGACGATGCGGCCGCCGCGCTCGCCCGGGCCCGGGCCCATGTCGATCAGGCGGTCGGCGGCCAGCATCACGGCCGGGTCGTGCTCCACCACCACCAGCGTGTTGCCGGCGTCGCGCAGGCGCAGCATGGCCTGGTTGATGCGGTTCATGTCGCGCGGGTGCAGGCCGATCGAGGGCTCGTCGAGCACGAACATCGTGTTGACGAGGCTGGTGCCCAGGGCCGTGGTGAGGTTGATGCGCTGCACCTCGCCGCCGCTGAGCGTGCGGCTCTGGCGGTCCAGCGCCAGGTAGTGCAGGCCGACGTCGCACAGGTACTTGAGCCGCGTGCGGATCTCGCCGAGCAGCAGCTTCAGCGCCTCGTCGAGCATCGAGCCCGGCAGCGTCAGGCCGTCGAAGAAGCGGCGCAGGCGCTCGATGCTCAGCTGCATCAGGTCGTGCAGGCCCAGGCCGGGCAGCGCCTGGAGCTGCTCGCGGCTCCAGGCCACGCCCACGGGCATGAAGCGCCGCTCGCGCGGCAGCACCGCGTCGGCATCGGCGGCGCTGCCCAGGCGCCACAGCAGCGCCTCGCGCTTGAGCCGCGCGCCGCCGCAGGCCGCGCAGGGCGTGTAGCTGCGGTACTTCGACAAGAGCACGCGGATGTGCATCTTGTAGGCCTTGCTCTCGAGGTACTCGAAGAAGCGCCGCACGCCGTACCACTGCGTGTTCCAGTTGCCCTTCCAGTGCGGCGTGCCCTCGATGACCCACTCGCGCTGCGCCGGCGTGAGCTGCCCCCAGGGCGTGTCGCGCGGGATGCCGGCCTCGCCGGCGTACTTGACGAGGTCGTCCTGGCAGTCCTTCCAGGCCGGCGTCTGCATCGGCTTGATGGCGCCGTTGCGCAGCGTCTTGCGGGCGTCGGGGATCACCAGGCCCATGTCGACGCCGATGACGCGGCCGAAGCCGCGGCAGGCCTCGCAGGCGCCGTAGGCGCTGTTGAAACTGAACAGCGCGGGCTGCGGCTCGGCGTAGCGGATGTCGCTCTCGGGGCAGTGCAGGCCGGTGCTGTAGCGCCAGGGCTCGGCCGCGTCGCCCGCGAACACCGTGAGCCGTCCGCCCCCGCGCTTGAGCGCCAGCTCGATGGCCTCCATCACGCGGACGCTCTCGGTGCCGGCCAGCCGGAAGCGGTCGGCCACCACGTCGAGGATCTTCCGATCCCCCACCACGCGCTCGCCCTGCACGCGCGTGAAGCCGCTGGCCGCCAGCCACTGCTCCTGCTGCGCGGCGCTGGTGTCGGCCGGCAGCTCGGCGGGGAAGGTGAACACCAGGCGCGGGTCGCCGGCCGCCTCGGCCCGCGCGCGCAGGTCGTCGAAGATGGTTTGCGGCGTGTCGTGCCGCACCGGCAGCGCCGTCTCGCGGTCGAAGAGCTGCGCACCGCGCGCGAACAGCAGCTTCAGGTGGTCGTTCAGCTCCGTCATCGTGCCCACCGTCGAGCGGCTGGTGCGCACGGGGTTGGTCTGGTCGATGGCGATGGCCGGGGGCACGCCCTCCACCTTGTCGACGGCGGGGCGGTCCATGCGGTCGAGGAACTGTCGCGCGTAGGCGCTGAAGGTCTCGACGTAGCGGCGCTGGCCCTCGGCGTAAAGCGTGTCGAACACCAGCGAGCTCTTGCCGCTGCCGCTGGGGCCCGTGACCACCGTCAGCTCGCCGGTGCGGATGTCCAGATCCAGGTTCTTCAGGTTGTGCTGGCGGGCACCACGGATACGGATCAGACCGGTCGACATGCAGGCCTTCGGGGTTGAAGGCGGAGGATTCTAGGGACGCGGCCAGGGCCCTTCACGGGGGTGGCGGCTGATCAGGGCGGCCGACTTCAGGCCAGCGACGCCGCGGCGTCGTGGATAGCGGCGCGAATGCGCTGGTAGGTGCCGCAGCGGCACAGGTTGCCGGCCAGGGCCTCGTCGATCTGCGCGTCGGTGGGCTTGCTCGCACGCTTGAGCAGCGCCGTGGCGGCCATCACCTGACCGCTCTGGCAGTAGCCGCACTGCGCCACGTCGTGCTTGACCCAGGCCGCCTGCACGGCGGCGCCGACGCGGTCGCCGCCGATGCCCTCGATCGTGACCACCGACGCGCCGGCCGCCGCCGCCAACGGGGTGACGCACGATTGCACCGGCGCGCCGTTGAGGTGCACCGTGCAGGCGCCGCACTGCGCCAGGCCGCAGCCGAACTTGGTGCCGGTCAGGCCGAGCTCATCGCGCAGCACCCACAGCAGCGGGGTAGACGGGTCGGCAGTCGGCGTGGTGTCGCGGCCGTTCAGGTGGAAGGAGGTCATCGCGATGATGCGCGCGTGGCGGGCTCGGCAGGCTGAATGCGGACAGCCCCGGTTTCTAACCGCCCGTGCGGGCGGTGGCAAGGCGCGAACCCAGCGCGGCGCCCGCTACAGCCGGGCGACGAAGCGGCCACAATCCCGCGCCCATGCAAACCCCGTCGCTGACCACCGTCGAACTGTTTCTGGTTGCCATGACGGTGATCTTCACCGTCCCCTACGCGCTGTGGCGCCTGGGCCGCACCGACTACTGGGCCCCGCTGGTGGTGGTGCAGATCGTCACCGGCATCCTGCTCGGGCCGGGGTTGTTCGGCGCGGCGTTTCCCGAGGTCTATCGCGCCGTGTTCACCCCTGCGGTGGTGCAGGCCCTCAACGGGCTGGCCTGGTGGGCGGTGATGCTGTTCGTGTTCATTGCCGGGCTGGAGCTGGATCTCAGCCAGGCCTGGCGGCATCGCGGCGAAACCGCAGTCACTGCCGGCCTGGCCATGGCGGTGCCCATGGCGCTGGGCAGCGGCGTGGCGCTGGTGCTGCTGGCCACCGGGGGCGCGGGCTGGATGGGGCCCAAGGCGCGCGAGTGGCAGTTCGTGCTGGGCATCGGCATGGCCACCGCGGTGACGGCGCTGCCCATCCTGATCCTGCTGATGGACAAGCTGGAGATCCTGCGCCAGCCGCTGGGCCAGCGCATCCTTCGCTACGCGAGCCTGGACGACATCGTCATCTGGGCCGTGCTGGCGGCGATTCTGCTGGACTGGCTGCGCATCGGCCGCCAGGGCCTGTTCATCGTCGCCTTCGCGCTGGCCGCCTCGGCCGTTCGGCGCTGGATGCCGCGCCTACAGGAGCGCGACCGCTGGGCCTTGGCGCTGGTCTGGCTGGCGCTCGTGTCGCTGGGCGCCGACTGGTGCGGGCTGCACTTCATGGTGGGCGCCTTCCTGGCCGGCGCGGTGCTCGAGGGCCACTGGTTCGACCAGGATCGCACCGACCTGCTGCGCCACCACGTGCTGCTGGTGCTGATGCCGGTGTTCTTCCTGTCCACCGGCCTGCGCACCGAGTGGGGTCTGGGCGGCGTGGCGGTGTTCGGCGTGGCCGCGGCGCTGCTGGCGGCGGCTGTGGCAGGCAAGCTGGCTGGCGTGCACGTGGCCGGTCGCATCCTGGGCTGGGCGCCCGGCGAGGCCACGCTGGTGGGCTGGCTGCTGCAGACCAAGGCGCTGATCATGATCATCTTCGCCAACGTGCTGCTGGACCGCGGCGTCATCACCGCCGACACCTTCACCGCGCTGCTGCTGATGGCCGTGGCCAGCACCATGCTCACCGTGCCCATGGTGGCGCCGCGGCTGGCGCGGTTGCAGGCCGTGATCGGCAAGTCGGGCTGAAGGCCCAAGGGGCGCCGCGTCGGCGCCCGCGTGGCAACATGGCTGCCGCCGTGCCCCCGCAGGCGCCAGCTCTGCTGGCGCGCCAACAGGCCCATACAACAGGAGACAACCCGATGACACCAATCACCCGCCGCCGCGCCCTGCTCGGCACCGCCGCCACGCTGGCCCTGCCCTCGCTCGCCCGCGCCCAGGGCGCCTGGCCCGCCAGGCCCGTGACCATTGTCGTGCCCTTCCCGCCCGGCGGCGGCACCGACGCCTTCGCGCGGCCGCTGTTCGCCAACATCTCCAAGGCCAGCGGGCGCCAGTTCCTCATCGACAACAAGGGCGGCGCCGGCGGCACGCTGGGCGCCGGCATCGCCGCCAAGGCCGCGCCCGACGGCTACACCTTCTTCATGGGCGCGGTGCACCACGCCATCGCGCCCAGCATGTACCCGCGGCTGGACTACAACATCGAGACCGACTTCATCCCGGTGGGCCTGGTGTCCAGCGTGCCGCAGGTCATCGTCGTGAACCCGCAGAAGGTGCAGGCCACGACGCTGCCGCAGCTGCTGGAGTTCATCCGCCGCAACCCCGGCCGGCTCAACTACGGCTCGGCCGGCAACGGCACCAGCCACCACCTGGCCGGCGAGCTGTTCAAGCTGCAGACCAAGACCTTCATCACCCACATCCCCTACCGCGGTGCCGGCCCGATGCTGCAGGACCTGATCGCCGGCCAGGTGGACCTGTGCTTCGACGGCCTGGGCTCCAGCGCGGCGCACATCCGCGGCGGCCGCATCCGCGCCATCGCGGTGGCGGCCGAGCGCCGCGCGCCGGGCTTCCCCGACCTGCCCACCTCCGCCGAGGGCGGCGTGCCCACCTACAAGGTGGCCACCTGGTACGCCATCTGGGCGCCCAAGGGCACGCCGGCCGAGGCCGTGGCCGGCATGCAGGCCGAGATGCGCAAGGCGCTGGCCAGCGACGAGATCAAGTCCACCTGGACCAGCCTGGGCACCGAGCTGCCCAACACCTGGGGCGCCGACATGGGCCAGTTCGTCAGCGCCGAGGTCCGGCGCTGGGCCGAGGTCGTCAAGAGCAGCGGCGCGAAGTTGGACTAACCCCCGAAGCGCCTTGCGGCGCTTCCCCCTTGGAAAGGGGGCGCCGCCAGCGGCCCGGCGGAGCCGGTTCCGCGGCGGCTGCTTGATTCCCACGCTCGCAGCATCCCATGACCAACGCCAACCTCTTCGTCGCCCTGCGGGGCGGCTTCCCGGCCGACCTCGACGCCGTCGCGGTGGAGACCGTCGACACGCCGTCGGCGCTGGCCTACACCTGGCGCGACCTCGACCGCGCCAGCGCGATGGTGGCCAACCTCATCGACTCGCTGGACCTGCCCGCGCAGTCGCGCGTGGCCGTGCAGGTGGACAAGAGCGTCGAGGCGCTGGTGCTGTACCTGGCGGTGCTGCGCGCCGGCCACGTGTTCCTGCCGCTGAACAACGCCTACCAGGCGGCCGAGATCGAGTACTTCGTCGGCAACGCCGAGCCGGCGCTGGTGGTGTGCACGCCCAAGGCCTTCCCGTGGCTGTCGAAGATTGCGTTCCGGGCCGGCACGATCCACGTGTTCACGCTCGGCGACGACCGCACGGGCTCGCTGCTGGAGCGCGCGGCGCAGCACGCCGACGTGCACGAGCCGGCGCTGCGCGGCGACGACGACCTCGCCGCCATCCTGTACACCAGCGGCACCACCGGCCGCAGCAAGGGCGCGATGCTCACGCACGGCAACCTGCGCAGCAACGCGCAGGTGCTGAAGGCGTTCTGGGGTTGGCGCACTGGCGGCACCCGCGGCGGCCCCGAGGGCCGCGACACCCTGATCCACGCGCTGCCCATCTTCCACGTGCACGGGCTGTTCGTGGCCTGCCACGGCGCGCTGCTGGCGGGCGCCAAGATGCTGTGGCTCAACCGCTTCGACCCCCGGGCCGTGGTGGAGCGGCTGCCCGAGGCCAGCGTCTTCATGGGCGTGCCCACGCTGTACGTGCGGCTGCTGGCCGAGCCCGGCCTCACGGCCGAGGCCTGCCGCGGCATGCGCCTGTTCATCAGCGGCTCGGCGCCGCTGCTGCTGGAGACCTTCGAGGCCTGGCGTGCACGCACCGGCCACGTCATCCTGGAGCGCTACGGCATGAGCGAGACCGTCATGCTCACCAGCAACCCCTACCGCCCCGAGGCCGCGCGCCGCGGCAGCACCGTGGGTCCGGCGCTGCCCGGCGTGGGCCTGCGCGTGGTGGGCGACGACGGCGCGGCGCGGCCACCGGGCGAGGTGGGCCACATCCAGGTGCGGGGGCCCAACGTCTTCAAGGGCTACTGGCGCATGCCCGAGAAGACGGCCGAGGAGTTCACCGCCGACGGCTGGTTCCGCACCGGCGACGTCGGCAAGGTCGAGGCCGACGGCTTCTGCACCATCGTCGGCCGCAGCAAGGACCTGGTCATCACCGGCGGCTACAACGTCTACCCGGCCGAGATCGAGGGCTTCCTCAACGCCCTGCCCGGCGTGGCCGAGAGCGCGGTGGTGGGCGTGCCGCACCCCGACTTCGGCGAGGCCGTGATCGCCGTGGTGGTGGCGCGGCCCGGCGCCGCCGCGCCCGAGCCGGCGGCGCTGATCGGCGCGCTCAAGGGCCGCATCGCCGGCTTCAAGGTGCCCAAGTTCGTGGAGGTGGTGACCGAGCTGCCGCGCAACGCCATGGGCAAGGTGCAGAAGAACCTGCTGCGCGAGCGCCACCGCGGGCTGTTCGGCGGCGGCGCAGCCACGGCCCGGTAGCCGAAGCCGGAGCCGCGCGGGCAGACCAACGGCCAGCCGCTTGGGGGCATTTCACGCGCGCCGCACACCGAGCTTCGGGAAGGCGGGCCGTTTCGCCCCGCCCCACCCGCAGCCCGTCGCAACGCCCGCGCGCCGCGCGGCGCCGCTGCCTACAGTTCGATCCATCGGTTCCCGATTCCGCGGGCCCTCCACCAGGAGATCGCCATGTTCAAGCCCGCCACCGCCCGCTTCCACTGCGCTTTGCCAAGCCGGCAGCGGCAACGCGACCACGCTGCCGGCACGCCAGCGGGCGCCCTAGCGTCAGAGTTTTCCGAGTTGGGTGGTGAAGTCGCTCACAGCAGCCCGCGCCCGGTTCAATCGCGCCTCGGCATTGGCCCATTCGCGATTCAGCCCCACGTACTGCGCCTGTACCGGGGTCGGAACCAGGGGTACACCATCCATCTTGATGCGCGATATTTCAAGCTGCTGGTCGGTAGGAAGGCGAGTAAGGTCTTCTTCGAATGACGCAGCGCGCTCGAAGGCCAACTGACGCTGATGAGAGGCCACCACCAGCTCGCGCTTCAGGTCGTAGACCTTTTGGTTGTCGGTGTTAAACCATGTCGGCGCGTGTGTCTTCCGCCATCCGCGAGTGGCGTCGAGCCGCGCCAAGAGCTTCATATCCCCGTCTGAGACATGGGCGACGCCGACATCGATTCCGATGTGGCGGCTGATTTCCAGGACCGACGCCACAGTTGCTTGGCTAATACGGACCTGCCCCGGGGGATTCGGGATCTTTCGGGCCGGAGCTGCGGAAGCGGGAAGGCTCGCCAGGAGGGTATCGCCGCTGAGGGCGGGGGAGCTTGGTGAAGTTGGCGATACGGTCCCGCTCATTGAAACTCCTCAGGATAAAAAACCAACGAAAATTCTGGAGGGCGTCGATTTGCTATCGCTTTCCGGCGCTTTGCAGCGCCCTACGGGAAGACCCGCCAGCGGCGTTGCCGCAGGAGCCCGCCGCGCCCGCGCTCACGCCGATCCCGCGGCTCACGCCGTGAGGCGTATCGTAGCCACCACCACTGCCCGCGCCTCAGGCTAGTTGCCGCCTTCACCGAACCGGGCTGTTCTTGAATTCACTTCAATCCCGAGCGCCAAGCAGGCCGCCGGGCACCACGCCGTCGGCCGAAGAAGGCAGTTCCCAGCGCCGGCAAGCTGGGGAGCTGCCTCAGATCGCTCCCCGCCTGGAGGCAACCCATGCGGAAGTCTGTCAGTGGCCCGAGGCCCCCGACGCGCCGATGCCCGTCTCCGAGCGCACCTGCTGCGTCAAAAAGCCCGCCTTGTCCTCCTGCGCGCGCTTGCTGCCGTCGAGCACGCTGAACAGCCAGACGCCACGAAGCCGATGGTCACGCTGAACAGGGCCGGGCTGGCGTACGGGAACCAGGCGCTGCCCTTGGGGTTGCCCAGCGTGGCTTCCCACACCGCCGGCGAGACGATGGTCAGCGCCACCGAGCTGACGAGGCCCAGGAAGCCGCCGATCACCGCGCCCTTGGTGGTGCAGCCCTTCCACAGCACGCTCATCAGCAGCACCGGGAAGTTGGCGCTCGCCGCGATGGCGAAGGCCAGACTCACCATGAAGGCGATGTTCTGCTTCTCGAAGGCGATGCCCAGCAGCACGGCAATGAGGCCCAGGCAGATGGTCGTGATCTTCGAGACGCGCAGCTCGGCCTTCGGGTCGGCCTTGCCGCCCTTGATGACGGTGCCGTAGAGATCGTGGCTGACGGCCGAGGCGCCGCTGAGCGTGAGGCTGGCCACCACCGCGAGGATGGTCGCGAAGGCCACCGCGCTGATGAAGCCCAGGAACACGTTGCCACGCACGGCGATGGCCAGGTGCACCGCCGCCATGTTGTTGCCGCCCAGCAGGCCACCCTTGGCGTCGAGGAACTGCGGGTTGGTCAGCACGAAGGTGATGGCGCCGAAGCCGATAATGAAGGTGAGGATGTAGAAGTAGCCGAATCAGGCCGCCCACCAGCACCACGGCGATCCAGTACTCCAGCCCGAACAGCAGCTTGATCAGCTGCCCCGCGCCCACCATCTGCGCGATCAGGTAGAAGGCCACCACCACCAGCGTGCCGCTGGCCGCGAACATGCGCACCGGCGTCTGCTGGAAGCGGAAGGCGGCCACGTCGGCGAAGGTGAACTTGCCCAGGTTGCGCAGCCGCTCGGCGAGCAGTAAGGTGACCACCGGCCAGCCCACGAGGAAGCCGATCGAGAAGATCAGCCCGTCGAAGCCGCTGGCCATGACGGCGGCGCTGATGCCCAGGAAGGACGCCGCGCTCATGTAGTCGCCGGCGATCGCCAGGCCGTTCTGGAAGCCGGTGATGCCGCCGCCGGCGGTGTAGAAGTCCGCCGCGCTCTTGGTCTTGGCCGCGGCCCACTTGGTGATCCACAGCGTGAAGGCCACGAAGACGCCGAACATGCCGATGGCCGTCCAGTTGGTGGCCTGCTTCTGGGCCTGGCCGAGGTCGGCGCCGGCGGCCAGCACGATGCCGGCGGCGGCGGCCAGCGTCAGCCCGACGAGGAGCTTGCGGGCGCTCATTGGGCACCGCCCTTCTTGCCTGGCGCGGGCGCGCTCATCGCCTGCTGCACCTCGTCGGACAGGCGGTCGAACTCGCTGTTCGCCCGGCGCACGTAGATCGCGGTGATGATCACCGTGAACAGGATGACGCCCAGCCCGATGGGCATGCCCAGCGTCGTGACGCCCTCGCCGAGCCGGCTGGCCAGCAAAGGCTTGTCGAAGGCCACGAGCAGGATGAAGCCGTAGTACACGACCATCATCGCGCCCGTCAGCCACCAGCCGAAGCTGCTGCGCGGGGCCTTCAACTCGCGGTACGAGGGGTGCGCCGCGATGCGCTGCGCCAGGCTCGTCTCCATGGTGTCGTCTCCCGTGTGAAGGGCAACGCCACCGGTCGGTGGCGATTGGCCTTACTTTGGACAGGGGCTCTGACCCAGCTCCGACGTGGAACCAACGCGTGCTGACGCGGGCCTGATGCGAGCCTTACAGGTGGCGTGTCAGCGGCGCACGACGCCCGGGCGCGGCGCGCCGGCCGCGTCCCAGGCCGGGCCGTCGAACCAGGCGCCGCCCTGCACGGCGTCGCGCAGCATGGGCAGCGCGTCCAGGCCCCAGAACACGCGGCCGTCGAGCTCGAAGCTGGGCACGCCGAAGACGCCGGCGGCCAGCGCCGCGTCGGTGTGGGTGCGCAGCTCGGCCTTGACGTCGTCGCCGTCGGGGTCGCGCGGCAGGCCGTCGGGGGCCAGCGCGTGGCGCAGCGCGGCCAGGCGCTGCGGGTCGGTGGCGTCCAGGCCGCCCTCCCACACGTGGCGCAGCACCCGCTCGGTGTGGTGGCGGTTGGGCCCGGCGGCCAGCAGCAGGCGCAGCAGCGGCAGCGGGTTGAACGGGTGGGCGGCGGGCACGTCGAGCCGGATGCCGTGCTGCTGCGCCATCCAGGCCACGTGCCGGAAGGTCCACTGCCGCTTGGGCTCGATTTCGGCGGGGCCCTTGTGGCCCAGCGCCTTCAGCAGCCCGGCGAACAGCACCGGCCGGATCTCGACCTCGACGCTGCAGCCGGCCAGCGCCTCGGGCAGGCGCATGAAGGCCAGGTGCACGAAGGGCGAGACGGGGTCGAGGTGGAAGACGATGCGCTTCATGCGGCGGGGCGGGCGTCGCCGCCCTGGGCGGCGCGGCGTTGCGCGAGCGCGCGCCAGACCTCGCGCTTCTCGGCGTCGTCCAGCAGGGTCCAGCAGGCGATCTCGTCGAGCGTGCGCAGGCAGCCCTCGCACAGGCCGGTGGCCTCGTTCATGCGGCACACGTTGACGCAGGGGCTGGGCACGGGGGCGTTGCTCACGGCGCGGGCTCCTGCACGACGTCGGCCACGGGCGCGGCCGCCAGCCGCGCGAGCTCGCCCGGCGCGGCGCAGAACACGCCGTTGGGGTGGCCGGCGGCGGCCCACACGGTGTCGAAGCGGAACAGGCTGCGGTCGACCAGCACCGTCAGCTCGGTGGCGTGCGCCAGCGGGCTGACGCCGCCGATGGAAAAGCCGGTGCGCGACTTGACGAAATCGGCGTCGGCGCGCGCCAGCCGGCCGGTGAGCGCGGCCACGCGCGCCTCGTCGACGCGGCGGTCGCCGGCGGCCACCACCAGCACGGCGCCGTCGTCCGCCCCGTCCGGGCCCTTGCGGCGGAAGACCACGCTCTTGGCGATCTGGCCCACGGTGACGCCCAGCGCGTCGGCCGCCTCCTGCGAGGTGCGCGCGGCCACCGCCAGCCAGCGCGGGCCCGGGTGGCCTGCGGCGGCCAGGGCCGCGGCGACGCGGCGGAAGCCCTCGGGCCGCTCGTCGTGCATGCCGTCCTGCATGCCGTCGTTCATGCGGTCGTTCATCCGGTCGTTCATGCGGTCGTTCATGCCGGCACGTCCAAGGCCACGCCGCGCCGGGCCAGGATGGCGCGCCCCACGCGCGACACCGGCGCCCGGCCGAGCTGGCCGCTGATCCACGCGCCGGCGTCGACCAGCGCGTCCAGGTTCACGCCGGTCTCGATGCCCATGCCGTCGAGCATGAACACCACGTCCTCGGTAGCCACGTTGCCGGTAGCGCCCTTGGCGTAGGGGCAGCCGCCCAGGCCGGCGACGCTGGCGTCGAAGCTGTGCACGCCCATCTGCAGGCAGGCCAGGATGTTGGCCAGCGCCTGGCCGTAGGTGTCGTGGAAGTGCCCGCTCACCTCGACCAGCGGGAAGTGCTTCAGCGCGCGCTCCATCGCCGCCTGCACGGCGCGCGGCGTGCCCACGCCGATGGTGTCGGCAATGCCGACGTGGTCCACGCCAATGGCCTTGAAGCCGACGACGACGCGCTCGACCTCGTCGGGACTCACCGCGCCCTGGTAGGGGCAGCCCACGGCGCAGGACAGCGCGGCGCGCACCTTCAGGCCGGCCTCGTGCGCCGCGGCCACCACGGGCGCGAAACGCGCCAGGCTCTCGTCGATGCTGCAGTTGATGTTGCGCTGGCTGAAGGCCTCGGACGCGGCGCCGAACACCACCACCTCGTCGGGGCGCTTGTCGGCCGGCAGCGCCAGCGCGCCCTCCAGGCCCTTCAGGTTGGGCGTGAGCACGGCGTAGCGCACGCCGGCGGGCCGGGCCAGGCCCATCAGCACCTCGGTGTTGTCGGCCATCTGCGGCACCCACTTCGGGCTCACGAAGCTGGTGACCTCGATCTCGCGCAGGCCGGCGGCCTGCAGGCGCTGCACGAGGCCGATCTTGGCCGCGGCGGGCACCGGGTGGGCCTCGTTCTGCAGGCCATCGCGCGGGCCGACTTCGCACAGGGTGACACGGGTGGGCAACATGGCAGGAGCTCCGAAGGCGGCCTTCGATTTCGGACGCGCCTCAAATGTATCGAGGGGCGGCGTGGGCGCCTTGCGCCGAGCCACCGTGCCCGACGCAATCCAGGTCCCGGCGCCGCAAGCCGCTCACGCCTTGTCCAGCCGCAGCAGCTCGGCCCCTTCGGCCACCTGATCGCCCACGGCGTACAGCAGCTCGGCCACGCGGCCGTCGTGCGGGGCGGCCAGCGTGTGCTCCATCTTCATGGCCTCCATCACCGCCACGGGCTGGCCCTTGGCGACGGCGTCGCCAGCCTTCACCAGCAGCGAGATCACCTTGCCCGGCATCGGCGCGGCCAGGCGGCCACCCTCGGACGCGCCGTCGGCGGCGTGCACCAGCGGGTCGTGCTCCTGCAGCAGCGCGCTGCCGCCGGGCAGCGTGGGCGCGAAGACGGCGTAGCGCTCGCCCACGCGGTGCACGGCGAGCGTGGCGCGCGCCGTGCCCAGCGTGACGTCGAAGCGCCCGTCGCCCAGCGCGCGGCTGGCGAAGGCGTGGCGCTCGGCGCCCAGCTCCAGCACCGCGCGGCCGTCGTGGCGGCGCTCGAGCACGGCGCTCAGCGGCTGCTCGCCGCGCAGCAGCACGAGGCGCCGCCGCGCCCCGCCGGCCAGGCGCCAGCCGTCGCGGCGGCTCCAGGGGTCGTCGCCCTCCAGCGCGGCCTCGGCCGCCAGCTGCCACGCGGCCACGCCGGCGGCGGCCCAGGCGGCGGCCAGCGCCGGGCCCTCGAACAGCGCGGCGCGCTCACGCTCGATCAGCGCGGTGTCGAGGTCGGCCGTGGCGAAGGCGCGGCTCGCCACCACGCGCTGCAGGAAGGCCACGTTGGTGGCCAGGCCCACGATGTGCGTCTGCGCCAGCGCCGCCGCCAGGCGGGCCAGAGCCTGGTGCCGGTCCTCGCCCCAGACGATGAGCTTGGCGATCATCGAGTCGTAGTGCGGGCTGATGGCGTCGCCCTCGCGCACGCCGCTGTCCACGCGGGGCAGCGCGTCGCTGCGCTCGAAGCTCACGTGCGCCGGCCAGCGCGCCACGTGCAGCGTGCCGGTGGCGGGCAGGAAGCCGGCGTCGGGGTTCTCGGCGCAGATACGCGCCTCGATGGCGTGGCCGCGCAGGCCGACCTGCTCCTGCCGCAGCGGCAGCGGCTCGCCGCTGGCCACGCGCAGCTGCCACTCCACCAGGTCCAGGCCGGTGACGGCCTCGGTCACCGGGTGCTCGACCTGCAGCCGCGTGTTCATCTCCATGAAGTAGAAGCGGATGTCGCCGTCGCCATCGCTGTCCGGATCAGGCTCGGCGATGAACTCCACCGTCCCCGCGCCCACGTAGCCCACGGCGCGCGCCGCGGCCACCGCGGCGGCGCCCATCTCGGCGCGGCGCTCGGCGCTCAGGCCAGGCGCGGGCGACTCCTCCAGCACCTTCTGGTGGCGGCGCTGCACCGAGCAGTCGCGCTCGTTCAGGTGCACGGCGTGACCGTGGGCATCCGCGAAGACCTGGATCTCGATGTGGCGCGGCCGCGTGACGTAGCGCTCCACCAGCACGTGGTCGCTGCCGAAGCTGGCCGCCGCCTCGCGCTGGCAGCCGGCCAAAGCGGCGGCGAAGTCCTCGGGCCGGTCGACGCGGCGCATGCCCTTGCCGCCCCCGCCCGCGCTGGCCTTGATCAGCACCGGGTAGCCGATGCGATCGGCCTCGCGCGCCAGCAGCGCGGGGTCGTTGTCGGCGCCGTGGTAGCCGGGCACCAGCGGCACGCCGGCCTTCTCCATCAGCGCCTTGGCGGCGCTCTTGCTGCCCATGGCGGCGATGGCCGCGGCCGGCGGGCCGATGAACACCAGGCCGGCGTCGGCGCAGGCCTGCGCGAAGTCCTCGTTCTCGCTGAGGAAGCCGTAGCCGGGGTGGATGGCCTGCGCGCCGGTGGCGCGCGCGGCCTCGATCAGGCGCGCCGCCCGCAGGTAGCTCTCGCGCGGGGCGTTGCCGCCCAGGTGCACGGCCTCGTCGCAGGCGCGCACGTGGGCGGCATCGGCGTCGGCGTCGGAGTACACGGCCACCGTGCGCACGCCCAGGCGGCGCGCCGTGGCGGCCACGCGGCAGGCGATCTCTCCCCGGTTGGCGATCAGGATCTTGGCGAACATGGTTCGGTCCTCGTCAGGCGGCGCGCGGCGGCCGGGGCATGAAGCGGCGCAGCAGCGCACGCAGGAATCGGAACAGCACGGCGATCAGCACCAGCGCCAGCAGCATCGCCAGCGCCAGCACGGGCCAGAACACGGCCGGGTGCTGCACGGCCAGCCACAGCATCAGCGGCACCGCGGCGTCGCCGGCCAGCGACAGCAGCACGTTGGAGAACGGCTCGGGGCTGGTGTTGGCCGCCGCGCGCGTGGTGGCCTTGGCGGCGTGCGCGGTGGCGGCCAGCGAGCCGCCGGCCAGCGCTGCCAGCACCGCCCAGGTGGCGTGGTCGGCGCCCAGGGCCCCGGCCGCCAGCGCCGCGCCCGCGGGGATGCGGATGAAGGTGTGCACGGCGTCCCACAGCGTGTCGACCGCCGGGATCTTGTCGGCCACGAACTCCACCACGAACAGCACGAAGCTCAGCCCCAGCACCAGCGGGTGCTGCAGCACCTGCAGCCCCGGCGGCAGCGGCAGCCAGCCCAGGTGGCCGGCGGCGCCGGTGATGAACACCACCGCGTACAGCCGCATGCCGCTGGCCCAGCCCAGCGCGGCCGCCAGCGCGGCCAACTGCGGCAGCTCCAGCGCCACGGGCACGGCGTTCATCCACGCCAGCCCGGCTCGCGCTTGCCCAGGAAGGCGGCGATGCCCTCGCGGCCCTCGTCGCTGGCGCGGATGTCGGCGATGCGGCGCGCGGTCTCGGCGCGCAGCTCGGCGTCGACGGGCCGCGCCGCCACGTCCTGCACCAGCCGCTTGCAGGCCTTGACGGCCGCGGGGCCGTTGGCCACCCAGGCGTCGACGATGGCGGCGCAGGCGGCGTCGAGCTGATCGGCCGGCACGCACTCGTGCACGAAGCCCAGCGCCGCGGCGCGCGGCGCGCCGAAGCGCTCGGCGGTGGTGAAGTAGCGGCGCGAGGCCTGCTCGCCCAGCGCGCGCACGACGTAGGGGCCGATGGTGGCCGGCAGCAGGCCCAGCCGCGCCTCGCTGAGGCAGAAGTTCACCGTGTCGGCGGCCACGAGCACGTCGCACACCGCGGCCAGGCCCACGCCGCCGGCGTAGCAGTCGCCGTGCACGCGGCCCAGCACCGGCAGCGGGCAGGCCCACACCGTGTGCAGCATCTCGGCCAGCGCGGCGGCGTCGGCGCGGTTCTCGTCCCAGGTGTAGCCGGCCATGCGCGCCATCCAGGACAGGTCGGCCCCGGCGCAGAAGGCCTTGCCGCGGCCGCCCAGCACGATGGCCCGCAGCCCGGGCTCGGCGCCGAGCGCGCGGAACGCGGCTGTCAGCTCGGCGATGACGCCGTCGTTGAAGGCGTTGCGCACCTCGGGCCGGTTCAGCCAGACCTCGGCCACGTGCGGCCGCGGGCGCAGGATCTCGAGCGTGCTCATCGGTGTCGGCCTTGTGGGGGTTGTCAGTAGCGCTTCGCGGCGTGGTCGAGCATCACCTCGGTGGCGCCGCCGCCGATGCCCAGCACGCGCGCGTCGCGCCACAGGCGCTCCACCGGCGTGCCGGTCATGAAGCCCATGCCGCCGTGGAACTGCTGCGCGGTGGCGACGACCTCGTTGACGAGCTCGCCGGTGAGGGCCTTCAGCAGCGACACGTCCTGCACGATGTCGTGGCCCTGGGCGACGCGCCACGCGCAGTGCCACGTGTAGGCCTCGGCGGCGCGCGTCTTCGCGTCGGCCATCGCCAGGCGCTGGCGCACCGTCTGCTGATCCCACAGCGGGCGGCCGAAGACCTGGCGCGAGCGGGCGTGCTCCAGCGCCAGCCGGATGGCCTGCCGGCAGTGGCCCACGGCCATGGCGGCCAGCGCGATGCGCTCGGTCTGGAAGTTCTTCATCACGGCGTAGAAGCCGCGGTGCTCCTCGCCGATCAGGTGGCTGGCGGGCACGCGGCAGCCGTCGAAGTGCAGCTCGGCGGTGTCGGAGCAGCGCCAGCCGGTCTTGTCGAGCTGCCGGCCGACGTGGAAGCCGGGCGTGCCGCGCTCGACCGCGAAGATGGAGATGTCGCGCGCGCCGGGGCCGGTGCGCGCGGCCACGAACAGCAGCTCGGCGTGCACGCCGTTGGTGATGAAGACCTTGCTGCCGTCGAGCACGTAGTGGCCGCCCTCGCGCCGCGCGGTGGTGCGGATGCCCGCGACGTCGGAGCCCGCGCCGGGCTCGGTGATGGCCACGGCGGTGATGGTCTCGCCGCGGCAGATGCCGGGCATCCAGCGCGCCTTCTGCTGCGCGTTGCCGCCGTGGTGCAGGTGGGGGCTGGCCATGTCGGTGTGCACGAGTACGGTGATGACGAAGCCGCCGTAGGTGCAGTCGGCCAGCGCGTCGGCGAAGGCCAGGTTGGTGAGCGCGTCGGCGTCGCCGCCGCCGTAGTCGCCCTGATACATCAGGCCGAAGAGGCCCGCCTCGCCCATGCGGCGGAGCACGGCGCGCGGCACCTGGCCATCACGCTCCCAGGCGTCGGCAAACGGCTCGACCTCGCGTGCCACGAATCGGCGCACCTGCTCGCGCAGCAGCTCGTGCTCGGGCGTGAGGTGGGCGTTGCGCACGGCCGCGCTCACATGCGGAACACGCCGAACTGCGGCCGCTCGGGAATGGGCGCGTTCAGGCTGGCGCTGAGGCCCAGCGCCAGCACGCGGCGCGTGTCGGCGGGGTCGATGACGCCGTCGTCCCACAGCCGCGCGCTGGCGTAGTACGGGTGCGCCTGGTGCTCGAACTGCTCGAGGATGGGCTTCTTGAACGCGGCCTCCTCGTCGGCACTCCACTGCCCGCCCTTGGCCTCGATGCCGTCGCGCTTGACGGTGGCCAGCACGCTGGCGGCCTGCTCGCCGCCCATCACGCTGATGCGCGCGTTGGGCCACATCCACAGGAAGCGCGGGCTGTAGGCGCGGCCGCACATGCCGTAGTTGCCGGCGCCGAAGCTGCCGCCGATGATGACCGTGAACTTCGGCACCGTGGCCGTGGCCACCGCCGTCACCATCTTGGCGCCGTGCTTGGCGATGCCTTCGCTCTCGTGCTTGCGGCCCACCATGAAGCCGGTGATGTTCTGCAGGAACACCAGCGGCACCCGGCGCTGGCAGCACAGCTCGATGAAGTGCGCGCCCTTCATGGCGCTCTCGCTGAACAGCACGCCGTTGTTGGCCACGATGCCCACCGGCATGCCCTCGATGTGCGCGAAGCCGCACACCAGCGTCTGCCCGTAGCGCGCCTTGAACTCGTCGAACTCGCTGCCGTCGACGATGCGGGCGATGATCTCGCGCACGTCGAAGGGCTTGCGCGCGTCCACCGGGATCACGCCGTGCAGCTCGGCGGGGTCGGCGCGCGGCGGGCGCGGCGGCTGCAGGCGCAGCTGCTCGGGCTTGCGCCAGTTCAGGTTGGCCACCACCTGGCGCGCCAGCGCCAGCGCGTGGTGATCGTTCTCGGCCAGGTGGTCGGCCACGCCCGACAGCCGCGTGTGCACGTCGCCGCCGCCCAGGTCCTCGGCGCTGACCACCTCGCCGATGGCGGCCTTCACCAGCGGCGGCCCGCCCAGGAAGATGGTGCCCTGGTTGCGCACGATGATGGTCTCGTCGCTCATCGCCGGCACGTAGGCGCCGCCGGCGGTGCACGAGCCCATCACCACCGCCACCTGCGGGATGCCCTGCGCGCTGAGGTTGGCCTGGTTGTAGAAGATGCGGCCGAAGTGCTCGCGGTCGGGGAAGACCTCGTCCTGGTTGGGCAGGTTGGCGCCGCCGCTGTCCACCAGGTAGATGCAGGGCAGGCGGTTCTCGCGCGCCACTTCCTGCGCCCGCAGGTGCTTCTTTACCGTGACGGGATAGTAGGTGCCGCCCTTGACGGTGGCGTCGTTGCAGACGATCACGCACTCCACGCCGCTGACGCGGCCGATGCCGGCGATCACGCCCGCGCCCGGGGCGGCGCCGTCGTACAGCCCGTGCCCGGCCAGCGGCGCGAGTTCGAGGAAGGGCGTGTCGGGGTCGAGCAGGCCCTCGACGCGGTCGCGCGGCAGCAGCTTGCCGCGCGCCACGTGCTTGGCGCGCGCGGCCTCGCCGCCGCCGAGCGCGATGCGCGCGAGCTGGCGGTTGAGGTCGTCGACGAGGCCGCGCATCCACTCGGCGCTGGCCTTGAAGCTGTCGGAGCGGGGGTTGAGCTGGCTGGTCAGCACCGGCATCGTGTCTCCTCGGGCCGGCGCCCCGGACGGGCGCGGCGGGGTGTTCGTGGCGAGTTGACGTTTACGTTAACGTCAATCGGCCGAATGGTACACAGCGCGGCCGCCGCGGCGCGCGCCAAGCAGCCCGGCCGTGGGGGTGCTCAGAACGCACCCTCGGCGAGCCAGCGCTCCATCTGCGGCAGCCGGTCGTTGCCCCAGAAGGGCTCGCCGTCGATGCGGAAGAAGGGCGCACCGAACACGCCCGCGGCCACGGCCTCGTCGTTGGCCTGCTTCAGCCGCGCCTTCCAGACCGGGGCGTTCCAGGCGGCCTCGGCGGCGTCGGCGTCCAGGCCCTGCCCGGCGGCGAAGGCCTTCAGCGCGGCCGGCTCGTGCAGCGCCACGCCTTGCGTGAACACCGCGCGCAGGCCCGCCTGCGACCAGCGCGCCGCGGCCGATCCGGTCTCGCTGCCGCCCTGCGTGGCCGCCAGCCACCAGAACACACGCGCGGCGTTCTGCGTCGGGATCGGGAACACCGGCGGCGGCGTGTACGGCACGCCGTGGAAGCGCGCCGATCGCGCGAAGTCGTGCAGCGAGTACTCGCGCTTGAGCGGGTACGACACGGGCGACTTCAGCTCGGCGGCCTGGAAGGTGGCGCCCAGCAGGATGGCGTGGCGTCGCACCGTGCGGCCGTGGCGCGCCGCGAGCGCGTCGATCCACTCCGAGGCGACGTAGGAGTAGGGCGACGAGAAGTCGAACCAGAAATCGATGGGGGCGGGGGCAGGCCTGGCCATCGCGCTCACTCCAGCTTGATGCCGCGCCGCGTGATGATCTCGCCCAGCGTGCGCGCCTCGGCCTGCACGCGCGCGGCGGCCGCGGCGGCGTCGCTGCCCACGGGCTCCCAGCCGCCGGCCACGAAGCGCTGACGCGTCTCGGCCTCCTTCATCACGGCGGGCACGTCGCGCGCCAGCCGCTCCAGCGCAGCGCGCGGCAGGCCGGCCGGCGCCACGAGCGCGTTCCACACCTCCAGCGCCGGCATCCGCACGCCCAGGTCGGCCAGCGCCGGCACGCCGGGGGCGAGCTCGCTCTTCGGGCCCGTCACGCCGACGGCGTGCAGCTTGCCCGCCTTGACCTGCGGCAGCGCCAGGCCCGGCGGCACCAGCGCCATCTGGATCTGCCCGCCCAGCAGCGCCGTCAGCACGGCCGGGTTGCCGTTGTAAGGCACGTGCACGGCGCTGGCACCGACGGCGCCGTTGACGAGCTCGCCGCCCAGGTGCCCCACCGAGCCGATGCCCACCGAGCCGTAGCTCCACTTGTCGCCCGCGGCGCGCGCCGCGGCCAGCCAGGCGGCGCCCTGCGGCTGCTCGGCCGGCGTCACCAGCACCAGCGGCGCGGTGGCCAGCAGCGAGACGACGGCGAAGTCCTTCGCGGGGTCGTAGGGCAGCCGGGGGTTGAGCTGCTTCGCGGTGGTGAGGTTGCCGTTGATGACCACGCCCAGCGTGTGCCCGTCGGTGGCCTTGGCCACGGCGTCGGCCGCCAGGTTGCCGCCGGCGCCGGGGCGGTTTTCCACCACCACCGGCTGGCCCCAGGCCTTGGCCAGGGCGTCGGCCAGCGCGCGCGCCGAGATGTCGGGCGTGCTGCCGCCGGGGAAGCCCACGAGGATCTTCACCGGCTGGCTCGGCCACGGCGCCTGCGCGTGGGCGGGCGCGGTGGCCGCCAGCGCCAGCGCCAGCGCCTGCGCGGCGGTGGCGGCCAGGGCCAGGCGTCGGCGGCGAACGGGGTTGCGCGGCGTCATGGTGTCTCCTCAGGGAATGGGTTGGCCTGGCCGGCGCATTGTGCAAGCCCGCACCGGGCCCGATGGCCGAGTCCGCCCTCACCCAACTGCTGGCCCTGCCGGCGGCAGCCGTCGCCACGGCACGGCGCGGCCCGCTCAACGCCGCCAGAACTGCGGCGTGAACAGCACCAGCACGCTCAGCAGCTCCAGCCGCCCGAGCAGCATCGCGAAGGTGCACACCCAGGTCTGGAAGTCGCCCAGGCCGCCGTAGTTGACCGCCGGCCCGACGTCGCCCAGGCCGGGGCCGATGTTGTTGACGCAGGCGATGACGGCGGTGAACGCGGTGACGACGTCCAGCCCGCTGAACAGCAGCAGCATCGTCAGGCCCACCAGCGAGGCGCCGTACACCATCATGTAGGCGATCACGGCCTGCATCACGCGGTCGCTGACGGCGCCGGCGCCCAGCGTCACCGGGTTGACGACGTTGGGGTGAACGATGCGCACGAGCTCGCGCCGCGCCTGCTTCAGCAGCAGCAGCATGCGGATCATCTTGATGCCGCCGCCGGTGCTGCCGGCGCAGGTGGCGAAGCAGCCCAGCAGGATCATCAGCAGCGGTGCGAACAGCGGCCAGGCCGCGTAGTCGGTGCTCGCGTAGCCCGTGGTGGTGGCCACGCTGACGACGTGGAACACGGTGTGGCGCACCGCCTGCCAGGGGTCGTCGTAGGCCTCGTGCCACAGCAGGTAGCCGGCGATCAGCCCCGTGGCGGCGGCGATCACCAGGTAGAACGCCAGCACCTCGGGGTTGCGCAGCAGCGGGCCCGCCGAGCGCGCGCGCCACATCGCGAAGTACGACAGCAGGCTGATGCCGGCCAGCAACATGAACACCACCGCGATCATCTCCAGCAGCGGCGACTGGAAGTGCCCGAAGCTGGCGTCGTAGTTCGAGAAGCCGCCCAGGCTGACGGTGCTGCACATGTGCAGGAAGGCGTCGGTCCAGCTCATGCCGCCCAGCCGGTAGGCCAGGAAGCAGGCCAGCGACAGGCCGAAGTAGGTGCCCCACAGCACGCGCGCGGTGTCGGCGATGCGCGGGGTGAGCTTCTGGTCCTTCAGCGGCCCTGAGAACTCGGCCTTGAACAGCTGCGAGCCGCCCACGCCCAGCAGCGGCAGGATGGCCACCGCCAGCACGATGATGCCCAGGCCGCCCACCCACTGCATGAAGCAGCGCCAGACGTTGACGCTCAGCGGCAGCGCGTCCAGGCCCGCGATGGCCGTGGCGCCGGTGGCGGTGAAGGCCGACATGGCCTCGAAGTAGGCGTTGGTGACGCTCAGGCCCGGCACGGCCAGCACCAGCGGCAGCGCCCCGAAGGCCGGCAGCACGAGCCAGGTCATGCCCACGAGCACGAAGCCGTCGCGCGGCTGCAGCTCGCGGCGGAAGCGGCGCGTCGCCGCGCTCATCAGCAGCCCCACCGCGGCAGTGACGACGGTGGCGACGATGAAGGCCTGCTCGGCGTCGTCGTGCCGGCCCACGGCGAAGGCCAGCGGCACCAGCAGCAGCAGCGCGAACAGCACCACCATGCGGCCCACGAGCGCGAGGACGGCGAGCGCGCCCATGTCAGTGCGTCATTTCTCAGAACAGGAAGGTGGCGCTGACCTGGAACAGCTTCTCGACCTCGCGCACCATGCGCTTGCGGGGCACGAAGACGATCACGTGGTCGTTGGGCATCACCACCGTGTCGTGGTGGGCGATGATGACCTGCGGCTTGGCGTCGTCGCCGGCCTCGGAGCCGTCGGCGCGGTGCAGGCCGCGCACGATGGCGCCCACCTGCGCGCCCTTGGGCAGCGGCACCTCGTCGATGCGGCGCCCGGCGAACTTGCAGGTCTTGCGGTCGCCGCGCACGATGGCCTCCAGCGCCTCGGCCGCGCCCCGGCGCAGGCTGTGCACGGCCTCGACATCGCCGCGGCGCACGTAGGCCAGCAGCTCGCCGATGACCGTCTGGCTGGGGCTGATGGCGATGTCGATGGTGGTGCCCTGCACCAGCTCGGCGTAGGCACGGCGGTTGATGACGGCCAGCACGCGCCGCGCGCCCAGCCGCTTGGCCAGCAGGCACGACATGATGTTGTCCTCGTCGTCGCCCGTCAGGCCGATGAAGAGATCCATGTCCTGCACGTTCTCGTCGCCGAGCAGGTCTTCGTCGGTGGCGTCGCCCTGCAGCACCAGCGTGCGGTTGGCCAGTTGCGTGCTCAGGTACTGGCAGCGCGCGGCGTTGGGCTCGATCAGCTTGAGCTGGTACTGGCCCTCGACCTGCCGCGCCAGCCGCAGGCCCACCTTGCCGCCGCCGGCGATCATCATGCGCTTGACGGGCTCGGCGCGGTGGCGCAGCGCACCCAGCACGGTGCCGATGTGCTCGGTGGCGGCGAGCACGAAGACCTCGTCGCCGGGCTCGATGCGCGTGGCGCCGTCCAGCACCGGCAGCACGGTGTCCTGGCGGTAGATGGCGACGATGCGCATGTCCACGCCCGGCACCAGCGCCGGGATCTCGGCCAGGCTGTGCTGCACGAGCGGCCCGCCGGCCACCGCGCGCACCGCGATCAGGCTGACCAGGCCGTGCGCGAACTCCAGCACCTGCAGCGCCTCGGGGTACTCGACGAGCTTGCGGATGTAGGCGGTGACGGTCTGCTCGGGGCACAGCAGGTGGTCGACCGCGAAGCCGTCGCGCCCCATCAGCTCGCCGCCGTCCACGAACTCGGGGCTGCGCACGCGCGCGACGGCGGTGGGCACGTTGAAGCGCTGCTTGGCCACCTTGCAGGCCACGAGGTTGGTCTCGTCCATCGGGGCGCAGGCGATCAGCAGGTCGGTGTCCTCGGCGCCGGCCTCGGCGAGCACGCTGGGCTGGATGCCGTTGCCCACCACGCCGCGAAGATCGAGCCGGTCCTGCAGCGCGCGCAGCTTGACGGGGTCGCTGTCGACGACGGTGATGTCGTTCCTCTCGGACACCAGGCTCTCGGCCACGCTCTCGCCCACGCGGCCGGCGCCCAGGATCAGGATCTTCATGGCGCGCGAGTGTAGTCAGCGGGCCTGCCCAGCGCCGCCTCGAGCACGCGCAGCAGCACCGGCGCCAGCCGCGCGGCCAGCGTGGGGCCGCGGTCGCGCCAGGCGGCGGCCAGCGCGCCGGCCTCGGCCTGCAGCGCGGCCTGCAGGGTGGCCTCGCGGCGGGCAAGGCCGGCGGCGGCCGACGGCTCGGGCGCGGTCAGGCCCAGCGGCAGGCGCAGCAGGGCGGCCGCCATCGCGTCGAGCTCGTCCGCGCCCCAGTCGACGTGGCTCTGCGCGCGGCCCTGGACGGCGTTGATGCCCCGCGCCACGCCCGCGGCACCGAGCGCGCCGATCAGGCCGCCGGCCACGGCGCCGGCGCCCATCGTGAGGCCGCCGGTGGCGAGGTCGGCCTTCAGCCCGGCCAGCGCGCCCGAGGCCACGCCGCCCCACAGCGCGGCGCGGCCCTCGGCGACGCGGGCCTGGCGGCGCGGCTGCAGGGCCGTGCCCGGCCCCGCCGGAGCGGGCTCGCCGGGGCCCCACCAAGGCGCCAGCCGCTCGGCCGCGGCGGCGAACTCGGCGTCGAGCTGCTGCAGCAGGCGCTGGCGCGCCGCCTCGGCGGCCTGGGTGGCTGCGGCGCCGCCACCCCCGAACAGGCGCGCCTCGGGCAGCGGCTCCCGCGCCAGCGCCAGGCGCGCCAGGCTGTCCGCCAGCAGCGCCGCGGTGTCGTCGAGCCGGGCGCGCTGCGCGCGGCGCCAGGCGGCCTCCAGGCGCTGGCGGCGGCGGTCGTCGGGCAACGCCTGGGCCAGGGCCTGCCACAGCAGTCCGTCGGTCAGCCAGCCGTCGTCGAGCGCGCGCAGCGGCAGCTGCGGCGCCACGGCCGTGTCGCCGTCCTGCAGCTGCAGCAGCGGGCGCGACAGGGCCGCGAGCCAGTCCGGGCGTACCGCGGCCCCGGGCCCTGGCGGCAGCACCACCAGCACGGCGTCGACCTCGCGCCGCAGCGCCGCCAGCGCGTCGGCGGCGGGGTCGGGCCGCCACCCGCGTCGCCACCAGGGCCTGGGCGGCGGGCCGTCGCGCAGGGCCGGCGGCAGGGCGCGCAGCTGCAGGTGGTCGCCGTCGCCGCCATCGAGCAGCCGCTGCCCGCCCGCGTCTGGCAACGCCACGGGCTGGCCCAGCAGCCGCACCGGGGCGGACAGGGGCGCCAGCGGGCACCACAGCAGCGTCAGCGGCCGCCCGCCAGCCGGGCGCATCAGCGGGTGCAGGGCCTCGAAGTAGTCGTCGTCCAGCGCCAGCGGGAAGTGGCGCGACAGCCGGGCGGCGCGCAGCGCCGCACGCGCCGCCAGCAGCGCGCGCGGCAGCACCACGGCCAGCAGCAGCGTGGCGGCGAACAGGTGGATCCAGGGCGCGGCGCTGGCCGTGGCCGCGGCCCCCGGCGCCAGCCGCAGCGGCGCGACCTCGGGCACGGCCACGCCGGTGAGCCACGACGCGGGCCACAGCGCCAGGCCCAGCGCCGCCTGCACGGCCGGCTCCTCGAGGAAGGTGCTCTGCCAGCCGGCGCGGTAGTCCATGACCAGGCCGCGCAGGTACAGCCCGGCAGCCAGCCCCAGCGCCAGCGCCGCCGCCGCGGTGTGTACGAGCAGCGCCGCCCGCTGCGCCAGCAGCGGCGCGGCCGCGCGCAGCCAGTCGGACTGCAGCTGCGGCTGCCGCGGCAGCGTGCCGCCGCGGCCGCCCAGCAGCCGCGCCAGCAGGCCCGGCTGCGGCGCCGGCAGCAGCAGCGCGGCGTAGACGGTCAGGTTCCACAGCACCACGGTCCAGACGGCGGGCGCGAGCAGGTTCACGCGCTGCGGCGGGCCCAGCTGGTCCACCGCGAGGCCGGCCAGCAGCCCCAGCAGCAGCGCCAGCGCCACCAGGGCCGGGTGCCAGCCGCGCCGCCCGAGCCAGCGCCCGGCCTCGGGGGCGCGTGCCAGCAGGCGCGGCAGGGCCAGCGCGGCGCGCGCGGCCACGAACGGCCCGGGCGCCGCGCACTCGCCCACGGCGGCCACGGCCTGGCGCGTGGCCCAGGCGCGGTCGTCGTCGGTCCAGGGCGCCGGGCCGGGCGGGCTCTCGTAGGCCCGCAGCAGCAGCACGCGGCGTGCGTCGTCCTCGGTCATCGAGGGGACTGTAGCGGCAGCCCCCGCCAGCCCGGCCGGGGGGCTTACTGTGACTGGAAGCCCGAGCGCCTGATGATCTCGGCCCAGTTGCGCGTGTAGGCCTGCTCGCGTGCGGCCAGCTGCGGCGGGCTCATCACCTCCACCGCCAGGCCCAGCTGGCCCAGGCGCTCGCGCACCTCGGGCCGGTTGGCAGCCCGCCCCAGGGCCTGCGCGAAGCCGTCCACGGCCGCGGCCGGCGTGCCAGCGGGCGCCCAGAAGCCGTAGTAGGGCAGGTCGTCGAAGCCCGTGAGGCCCAGCTCGCCGAACGACGGCACCTCGGGCAACGCCGCCTGGCGCGCACGGCCCAGCACCGCCAGCACGCGCAGGCGGCCGGCGCGGTGGTTCTCGATGAAGTCGGGCACCTAGCCCACGCCGGCAGCGGCGGCGAGGAGGTGGCGGCGGGTCGGGTTCGTGGCAGGCTCCTGGGTGGGGCGGGGCGGATCGGCGGCCTTCGCTGAGCTGCCTTCACCGGGGCGGGTTCAGCGAGGCCAGGAACTCGAGCACCGGCGCGAGGCTGCGCGCCGGATCTTCCTCCTGCGGGACGTGACCGAGCTCGGGGAATTCGACGAGCCGGCTGCCCGGGATGAGGCGCTGGAACTCGCGCCCCGCGGCGCGCGGCACGAGCCGGTCGCGCCCGCCCCAGAGGATGAGCGTGGGCAGGCGCAGCGTGCCGATGCGCTCGGCGTGCTCGCCGCTCTTCGCCAGCGCCAGCCGTTGCACCAGCGCGGCACGGTTGCCCTCGCGCAGCGCGAGCTCGAAGTAGCGGTCCACCAGCGCCGGCGTGACCCGGGCGGGGTCGCCGTAGACGCTGCGCACGCTCTCCTCCACCAGCTCGCGCGGCAGGGTCCACTCGCTCAGCGTGCGCAGCACCGGCGTGCGCGCCACCGTGAAGGCCAGCGGCACCGACTCCGGCACGAAGGCCGGCCCGACGGCGTCGACCAGCACCAGCGCGGCCACGCGCGCGGGCGCGGAGTAGGCGATTCGCCACGCGACCTCGCCGCCCAGCGAGTTGCCGCCAACGACAAAGCGCTGCACGCGCAGCTGGTCGAGCAGCGCCAGCGTGAAGCAGGCGTAGGTGTCGCCGTGGTAGGCCTCGCCGGCCCAGCGGCCGGTGAAGGGCCCGGTCAGGCCGAAGGCCGGCAGGTCGAAGCTGATGACGCGCCGGCCCTGGCGCACCAGCACCGTGGCCCAGCCTTCCCAGGTGTGCAGGCTGGCGCTGGTGCCGTGCAGCAGCACCACGGGCACTGGGTCGTCGCGCGGGCCTTCGTCGCGCAGGTGCACGATCTGCCCGCCGAGCTCGACGAAGTCCGACGGTGCCGGGGCCCAGCGCGCCACCAGCGTCTCCGCCGGCCGGTCGGGCATGTGCAGCCACGACAGCGCCAGCACCGTCAGCAGGATCAGCACGCCCACGAGGCGCCGCACCCAGTTCATGCGGGCATTCTAGGAACGGGGACCCCCGCCGCGGCGGAGCGGGCTTGACGCAGAATCTCCGCCGCCCGCCCCGGGCACGCCAGCCCGGGCCTCACCCTGGAGCCCCGCGAAATGAGCCTGGACCGCCGCACCTTCAACGCCCTGATCGCCGGCACGCCGCTGGCCGCCACGCTGCCCGAGGCCGCCGCGCAGGGCGCGCGCGACCGCATCGTCATCGGCATGACGCTCGAGCCCTCGCCGGGCCTGGACCCCACCACCGCCGCCGCGGCGGCCATCGGCGAGGTCGTGCACCTCAACATCCTCGAGGGCCTGACGCGCATCGCGCCCGACGGCGCGGTCACGCCGCTGCTGGCCGAAAGCTGGATCATGGGCATCGACGGCCGCACCTACACCTTCATCCTCAAGAAGGGCGTGCGCTTCTCGGACGGCAAGCCCTTCGACGCCAACGCCGTCAAGTTCAGCTTCGACCGCGCCCGCGCGCCTACCAGCACCAACAAGGCGCGCAAGGCAGTGTTCGACAACATCTCCAGCGTCGTGGTGCAGGACGCGCACACCGTGATCCTGGTGCTGAACCAGCCCGAGGCCATGCTGCCGTTCCGCCTGGGCGAGAACACGGCCGTGATCCTGCACCCCGACACCGCGGCGCAGGCCGCCACCAAGCCCATCGGCACCGGGCCCTACGTGCTGGACAGCTGGAACCGCGGCTCCAGCATCGTGCTGGCAGCCTCGCCCAACCACCGCGACGCCGCCCGGGTGCGCATCAAGCGCGCCACCTTCCGCTTCATCAACGACCCCGCCGCGCAGGTGGCGGCACTGCTAGCCGGCGACGTGGACGTGATCCCGCGCTTCGCGGCGCTGCCGGCGCTGGCGCAGTTCCGCGCCGACAAGCGCTTCGAGGTCGTGGTGGGCAGCACCTCGGGCAAGGGCATCCTGGCCATCAACAACCGCAAGGCGCCGCTGTCGGACGTGCGCGTGCGCCGCGCCATCTCGCACGCCATCGACCGCAAGGCGTTCATCGACGGCGCGCAGGAGGGCCTGGGCACGCCTATCGGCAGCCACTTCGCCCCCACCGACCTGGGCTACCTCGACCTCACGGCGATGTACCCGCACAACCCCGACCGCGCCCGCGCGCTGCTGCGCGAGGCCGGGGTGACCGCGCCGCTGAACCTGACGCTGACGCTGCCGCCGCCGCCCTATGCGCGCAAGGGCGGCGAGATCATCGCGGCGCAGCTGGCCAAGGTCGGCATCAACGCCAAGATCGAGAACGTCGAGTGGGCGCAGTGGCTGTCGGGCCCGTTCAAGGGCAACTTCGACCTCACCATCATCAACCACGTCGAGCCGCTGGACTACGCCACCGCCTACGCCGACCCGAACTACTACTTCGGCTACGACAGCGCGCGCTTCCGCGGCCTGGTGGCCACGCTGGCGGCCACTACCAACCAGCGCGAGAAGGGCCGCCTGTGGCGCGACATCCAGCGCCAGCTGGCCGAGGACGCCGTCAACGCCTTCATCTGGAACCCGGCGCAGGTGTCGGTGGCCAAGCGCGGGCTGCGCGGCGTGTGGACCTCCAGCCCCATCTTCGCCAACGACGTCGCGGCGCTGAACTGGGCGCCGCCGCCCACGCGCGGCTGAGGGGCTTCGGCGCATGAGCGCAGCCACCATCCGCCGTTTCTACGAGGCCTTCGCGCGGCTGGACGGCGAGGCCATGCAGAGCTGCTACGCGGCCGACGCGCGCTTCGACGACGAGGTCTTCTCGCTGCAGGGTGCGGCGCAGATCGGCGGCATGTGGCGCAAGCTCTGCGGCACCACGAAGGCCAACCCGCCGGCGCTGGCGCACTGGAAGCTCGCCGTCAGCGACATCACGCCGCACAGCGCGCACTGGGAGGCGCACTACCTCTTCGGCCCCGGCGCGCGGCCGGTGCACAACCGCATCGACGCGCGCTTCGAGTTCGATGCCCAGGGCCTCATCACCCGCCACCACGACCGCTTCGACTTCTGGGCCTGGTCGCGCCAGGCGCTGGGCGCGCCGGGCTGGCTGCTGGGCTGGACGCCGCTGCTGCGTGGCAAGGTGCGCGCCACGGCGGCGAAGAACCTCGAGCGCTTCCTGGCGCTGGGCTGAGAGCGTGAGAGTTTTTCTCGCCACTTTGGTGATTGGCATGCAACTGGCTAATCTTTGGCGATGAGCAAAGCCCAGCACCAAGGCGAGGCGCCGGTCAGCCTGTTCGAGGAACTGCCGGCAGTCGATGCGCGACAAGAGCAGGCGGCGCGGCAAGCGCGCAATGCCGCCAAGCGGCAGGGCGCTGCAAGGCTGCTGCAAACCAAGCGCAGGCAGATCGAGCTGCGTGCGTCGGACCTGGAGT
>JBIKLC010000035.1:0-32812 GCA_044360025.1 Rubrivivax sp.
CGAGCTGCGCGGCAAGATCCACTTCTGGGGCTCGCTGATCTTCTTCAACATCACCTTCTTCCCGATGCACTTCCTCGGGCTGGCCGGCATGCCGCGTCGCTATGCCGACTACCCGATGCAGTTCGCCGACTTCAACATGATCGCGTCGATCGGCGCCTTCGGCTTCGGGCTGATGCAGGTGTACTTCTTCCTGTTCGTCGTCGTGCCGATGATGCGCGGCAAGGGCGAACCGGCTCCGCAGAAGCCCTGGGAGGCCGCCGAGGGCCTGGAGTGGGAGGTGCCTTCGCCGGCGCCGTTCCACACTTTCGAGAACCCGCCCAAGCTCGACGCCACCGCCACGCGCGTGGTGGGCTGAGCACGGCAGGAGCCCAGTCGATGGCACCCGCCCCCGAACAGCGCAAGGCGAACCTGCGGCTGGCGCTGATCCTGGCGTCACTGGCCGCGGTGTTCGCCGGCGGGTTCGTCGTGCGCATCGCGTTCTTTGGCGGCTGACGGAGTTCCACGCCACATGAAGGGATTGCTCACCGACAACGGCCGCATGCTTGGCAAGCTGCTGCTGATCGTGCTGCTGATGTTCGGCTTCGGCTACTCGCTGGTGCCCATGTACCGCGCCATCTGCGAGGCGCTGGGCATCAACGTGCTCACGCTGTCGCAGCAGCGCGCGTCCGACGGTTTCTTTACGGGCCGTCACGGCCAGACCACCAACTCGCAGGTCGACACCACGCGCACCATCACGGTCGAGTTCGACGCCAACGTGCGCGGGCCCTGGGACTTCAAGCCCGCGCAGCGTTCGATCCAGGTGCACCCGGGCGAGCTCGCCACCGTGATGTACGAGTTCACCAACATCCAGAAGCGCACGATGGCCGCGCAGGCCATCCCGAGCTACGCGCCCAAGCACTCCAGTTCGCACTTCAATAAGCTCGAGTGCTTCTGCTTCAACGAGTACACGCTCAAGCCCGGCGAGTCGCGCGAGTGGCCAGTGGCCTTCGTCATCGACCCCAAGCTGCCCAAGGACGTGACGACCATCACGCTGTCTTACACCTTCTTCGAGGTCGGTGGCAAGGTGCCGCCCCAGCCCCAGGGGACCGTCGGGCAGCAGGCCGCGGTGGCGGTGCCTGGAGCGGGTTCGTGAACACCGGCCAACGCCCGCTGGCCGACGCGACGCGGCGACCGCTGTCGTTCGCGCAGACCCTGCAGGCCGTGTTCTGGAGCTTCTTCGGCGTGCGCCGCTCGCGCGACATGGGCGCCGACGTGAGCCGTCTCAACCCGGTCCACCTGCTGATCGGCGGCCTGCTCGGGGCTGCCCTGTTCGTCTTGGCGCTGGTGCTGCTCGTCCGCTGGGTGGTGGGCAGCGGCGTCGCCGCCTGATTCATCGATTCAAGTTCCCGCCGTTCCGAGGGTTCGAGGAGAAACGCAAGCCATGTCAGCCACCACCCCAGCGGGCCAGACCCCGTACTACTTCGTCCCCGCGCCCTCGCGCCATCCGGCCCTGATGGCGGCGGGCCTGTTCCTCGTCATCCTCGGTGCCGGCCAGTGGGTCAACGGCGCCGGCTGGGGCGCCTACGTGCTGCTGGCCGGCGTGGTGGTGTGGCTGACGGTGATGTACCAGTGGTTCAGCCAGGCCATCGCCGAGAGCGAAGGCGGCCTGTACTCGCAGCGCATCGACGTCTCGTTCCGCTGGAGCATGAGTTGGTTCATCTTCAGCGAGGTGATGTTCTTCGCCGCCTTCTTCGGCGCGCTGTACTGGGCGCGGGTGCACACGCTGCCCATGCTCGGCAACCTCGACCACCAGCTGCTGTGGCCCGACTTCAAGGCCATCTGGCCCAGCGCCGGCGGCGGTGCCACCGCCTCTCCGGCGGACATCGTGCAGCCGTTCCAGACCATGGGGCCGTTCTGGCTGCCGACGATCAACACCGCGCTGCTGCTGTCCAGCGGGGTTACGCTGACCATCGCGCATCATGCCCTGATCGCCGGTCAGCGGGCCAAAACCATCGGCTGGATGTGGGCCACGATCGTCCTCGGCGCGATTTTCCTGTGCGTGCAGGGCTACGAGTACTTCTATGCGTACAACTCCCTGAACCTGCGCCTGGACAGCGGCATCTTCGGCAGCACCTTCTTCCTGCTCACCGGCTTCCACGGCTTCCACGTGTTCGTGGGCATGCTGATGCTCATCTTCATCACGCTGCGTCTGATGAAGGGCCACTTCACGCCCGAGCGCCACTTCGGCTTCGAGGGCGCCGCGTGGTACTGGCACTTCGTCGACGTCGTCTGGTTCGGCCTGTACATCCTGGTGTACTGGCTCTGATGCCGCCGCCGGCGGGCCGTCGCCCGCACGGCACGCCAAGCCCCGCCAACGCCGCGCCCGCCGCGGCGTTGTCCGTTTCTAGACCGGCACCGGCAAGCCGCCGGGCCGCACCCAGCCCAAGGCCCAGCCGATCAGGATCACGATGAACAGCGCCACGCACAGCCCCACGCGCACCGCCAGGGCCTGCGCCATGCGGCGGTCGCGTGCGGCGGGGTCGTCGGCCGTGGCCCCGGGGTCGCGCCGGAGCATGAAGTACCCGGCGCTGGCCAGGGCCCCGAGCACGGCGAGCAGAACCACAACCATCAGGACTTTCATCCGAGCGGATTATCCCGGCTCGGAGCGTGGGCGGGCGCCATGAGGCGGCGCCTGCACCCGGTGGTGCTGCTGGCTGCCGTCGGCTTGACGCTGGTCACGGCGCGGCTGGGCTGGTGGCAGCTCGACCGCGCCGCCGAGAAGCAGGCGCTGGAGCGCCAGCGCCTGGAGCAGGCCGCGCAGCCGGTGCTGGCTGGCGAAGACCTGCCGCGCAGTGCCGATGCGGCACAGCCGCTGCTGCAACGCCGCGCCCGGCTGCAGGGGCGGTGGCAGGCCGATGCCACGGTGGCGCTGGAGAACCGGCCGATGGACGGCCGCGTCGGCTTCTATATCGTCACGCCGCTGCAACTGGCCGACGGCAGCGCGGTGCTGGTGCAGCGCGGCTGGATCCCGCGCGACCTGCAGGACCGCACGCGGCTGGCCCCGTTCGATACGCCCGCCGCCGACGTCAGCGTGCAGGGCCGCATCGCCCCCCGCGTGCCGCGGTTGTACGAGCTCGGCGAGGCGGGCACCGGGACGGTCCGGCAGAATCTCTACACCGATGCTTTTGCAACGGAACGGGGCCTTCGGCTGCGGCCTTGGGTGCTGATCCAGGACGGGGATCCGGGAGCGCCGCCCGACGGGCTGCAGCGCGACTGGACCGTTCCCGGCAGCGGTGTCGACAAGCACCACGGCTATGCGTTCCAGTGGTTCGCGTTGTCGGCGCTGACGCTCGGCCTCCTCGTCTGGTTCCAGTTCCTCCGGCCCGCCCGGCCCGACCATGCCCCCGAACGCCACCCCTCCTGACGAACCGCTGGCGATGACCGTGCACAGCATGGCCGCCCCCGACTTGGCCGAGCCTGCGCAGGCCGAGAAGCGTCGCACCCTGAGCGGCCGCGTGAAGATGCTGCTGGTGCTGCTGGTGTGCGCCTCGCCGGTGATCGCCTCGTACTTCACGTATTTCGTGATCCGGCCCGAGGGCCGCACGAACTACGGCGAACTGATCCAGCCCCCGCGTGAACTGCCGGCCGCGCTGCCGCTGGCCACGCTGGAAGGCTTGCCGGTGGCGCCGGCCACGCTGCGCGGCCAGTGGCTGCTGGTGGTGGTGGCGAACCCGGACTGCGACGAGGCCTGCGAGAAGCGCCTGTTCATGCAGCGGCAGCTGCGCGAGATGCTGGGCCGCGACCGCGACCGGCTCGACAAGGTCGTGCTGGTGGCCGGCGACGGTGCCCTGAAGCCCGAGCTGCGCGCCGCGCTCGAGGCCGCGCCGCCGGCCACGCTGCTGCGCGCGCCGCGCGAGGCGCTGGCCGGCTGGCTGCTGCCGCAGGCCGGGCACGCGCTGGACGAGCACCTGTACGTCGTCGATCCGATGGGCATGTGGATGATGCGGATGCCGCCCGCGGCCGAGCCGCAGCGCGTGATGCGCGACCTGCGCAAGCTGCTGCGCGCCTCGTCGAGCTGGGACGACGCAGGTCGTTGACGCACGCGATGAACGGCACCGAGCAGGCCCTGGTCGACCTTGCCCCGCTGCTGCGGCTGCTGCTGCTGGCGCTGCTGCTGGCGCTGCTGCCGCTGTCGTGGTGGTGGCTGCGCGCGCGCGGCGCCGACACGCGCGGCCGCATGGCCACGCTGACGGCGCTGACGCTGTTCCTGACCTTCGACCTCATCGTCTTCGGCTCGTTCACGAGGCTGTCCGACAGCGGCCTGGGCTGCCCCGACTGGCCCGGCTGCTACGGCGAGGTCAGCCCGTTCGGTGCCCGCGACGACATCGTCACCGCGCAGACCGCCGCGCCGGGCGGGCCCGTCACCTGGAGCAAGGCCTGGATCGAGATGATCCACCGCTACCTGGCCATGACGGTGGGCGTGCTGATCCTGGTGATGGCGGTGTTCAGCTGGATCGGCCGGCGGCGGCTGCCCTTCTCGCCGTGGTGGCCGACGGTGACGCTGGTCTGGGTGATCGTGCAGGGCATGTTCGGCAAGTACACCGTCACGCTCAAGCTCTATCCCGCCGTGGTGACGCTGCACCTGCTGGGCGGGCTGCTGCTGCTGGCCCTGCTGGCTGCGCAGCACGCGGCCTTCCGGCAGCAGCCGCTGGCGCTGGCCGACACGCGGCCGCTGCGGCGCGCCGCGGCCGTGGTGCTGGCGCTGCTGGTGGCGCAGGTCGCACTCGGCGGCTGGGTCAGCACCAACTACGCCGTGCTGGCCTGCACGGGCTTCCCCACCTGCAACGGGCAGTGGTGGCCCGAGATGGACTTCGCCACCGGCTTCACGCTGCTGCGCGGCCTGGGCGGCGAGGACGGTGTGCTGCGCACCGTGCCCTCGCAGGTGGCCATCCACATGGCCCATCGGCTCGGCGCGGTGGTGCTCACGCTGGCCATGCTGGGCCTGGTGTGGGCCTTGTGGCAGCGGCGCGCCGACTGCCCGGCCACCGGGCGCTTCGCGCTCGGCCTGCTGGCGCTGCTGGGCCTGCAGATCCTGAGCGGGCTGTCCAACGTCGTGCTCGGCTGGCCGCTGCTGGCCGCGCTGGGCCACTCGGCCGGCGCCGCGGCGCTGGTGCTGCTGATGACGCTGCTGCTGGCGCGCCTGCCTGCGGTCCGCCGCGCGCCGCAGGCCCATGGCTCGCGGCCGGCCGCTGCCTAGAATCCGCGGCTCCCCTCGCGCACCCTATGGCACAGAGCATCGCCGCCCCAGACGCCCCGGCCCCCCGGGGTTCGCTGTGGCGCCAGTACAGCGCGCTGACCAAGCCGCGCGTGGTGCAGTTGATCGTGTTCTGCGCGCTCATCGGCATGCTGCTGGCCGAGCCCGGCTGGCCGCGCTGGGGCCTGGTGGCGTTGGCCTCGGCCGGCATCTGGCTGGTGGCGGCGGCTGCGGCGGCCTTCAACTGCCTGGTCGAGCAGCACATCGACCGCCGCATGGCGCGCACCGCCTGGCGGCCCACCGCCAAGGGCGAGCTCAGCACCACGCAGGCGCTGGTCTTCTCGACGCTGTTGTGCGCCGCCGGCTGCGCGCTGCTGACCATCGCCGTGAACCCGCTGACGATGTGGCTCACGCTGGCCACCTTCGTGGGCTACGCCATCGTCTACACGGTGGTGCTGAAGCCGCTGACGCCGCAGAACATCGTCATCGGCGGCGCCAGCGGCGCCATGCCGCCGGTGCTGGGCTGGGCCGCGATGACGGGCGAGGTGGGCGCCGAGTCGCTGATCCTGTGCCTGATCATCTTCCTGTGGACGCCGCCGCATTTCTGGGCGCTGGCGCTGTACCGGGTCGAGGACTACCGCCGCGCCGGCCTGCCCATGCTGCCCGTGACGCACGGCGCCGACTTCACCAAGCTGCAGGTACTGCTGTACACGGTGGTGCTGTTCGCGGCGACGCTGCTGCCCTGGGTGTTCCGCTTCAGCGGCTGGGTCTACTTGGCCGCCGCCGGCGTGCTGGGCGCGCTGTTCATCGGCTACGCCTTCAAGCTGTGGCGCGACTACTCCGACGCGTTGGCCCGCAGGACCTTCCGCTTCTCGATCTGGCACCTCTCGCTGCTGTTCGCGGCGCTGCTGCTCGACCACTACCTCGACCCATGGCTGTTCGGCGCGCGCTGATCCTCTCGCTGGCCCTGGGGCCGCTGCTGGCGGCCTGCGACAAGGCGGCCCTGCCCGGCCTGGGCGCGTCGTCGAAGCCGTCGTTCAAGGCCATCGACATCACGGGCGCCGACTACGCGCAGGGCCTGGAGCTCAGCGATCCCTCGGGCAAGCGTCGCACGCTGGCCGAGTTCAAGGGCAAGGTGGTGGTGGTGTTCTTCGGCTTCACGCACTGCCCCGACGTCTGCCCCACGACGCTGGTGGAGCTGGCCGCCGTGAAGAAGCAGCTGGGTGCCGACGGGGAGCGCGTCCAGGGCGTGTTCGTGACCGTCGACCCCGAGCGCGACACGCCCGAGCTGCTCAAGGCCTACGTCGAGAACTTCGACAGCGGCTTCGTGGCCTTGCGCGGCACGCCCGAGGAGACGCGCGCCGTGGCCAAGCATTTCAAGGTCTTCTACAACAAGGTGCCGGGCAAGACGGACACCAGCTACACCGTGGACCACACCGCGGGCAGCTACGTGTTCGATGCCGCCGGCCGCATCCGCCTGTTCACTCGCTACGGCGGCGGCGCCGACGCGCTGACGCACGACCTGCGCATCCTGCTGGCCGAGAAGCCGGCCTGAGGCGATTGCTTCGGGCGGAAGTCGACCGCCGTCAGACCAGGGCCTTGCGCATCTTCTTCAGCGCAGCCACCTCGATCTGGCGGATGCGCTCGGCGCTCACGCCGTACTCGGCCGCCAGCTCGTGCAGCGTCATGCCGCCGTGGCCGTCGTCGCGCACCTTGAGCCAGCGCTCCTCGACGATGCGGCGGCTGCGCGCGTCGAGCACGTCCAGTGCCTGGGCGATGCCGTCGCCGGCCAGCCAGTCGCGGTGGCGCGACTCGATGCGCTGCGTGGGCTCCTGCGTCTCGTCGGCCAGGTAGGCGATCGGGGCGAAACTCTCCTCGCCGTCCTCGGACTGCGGCTCCAGCGCGGTGTCGCCACCGGCCAGCCGCGTCTCCATCTCGACCACTTCCTCGGGCTTCACGTTGAGCTCGCGCGCCACGTGCGCCACCTCGGCCGGCGTCAGCGTGTTGCGGAAGGTCTCGGCGTCCTCGCCGGCACTCGCCTTCAGCTGCTGCTTCATCGAGCGCAGGTTGAAGAACAGCTTGCGCTGCGCCTTGGTGGTGGCCACCTTGACCATGCGCCAGTTCTTCAGGATGTACTCGTGGATCTCGGCCTTGATCCAGTGCATGGCGTAGCTCACCAAGCGCACGCCCTGCTCGGGATCGAAGCGCTTGACGGCCTTCATCAGCCCGACATTGCCTTCCTGGATGAGGTCGCCCTGCGGCAGGCCGTAGCCGATGTACTGGCGCGAGATGCTGACCACCAGCCGCAGGTGGCTGAGCACCAGCCGCCCGGCGGCCTGCACGTCGCCGCGGTCGCGCAGTGCACGGGCCAGCTCCACCTCCTCGGTGGGGCTCAGCAGCGGCAGGCGGTTGACGGCCGAGACGTAGGCGTCGAGGTTGCCCAGCGGGGGCACCAGCGACCAGGGATCACGGACGGCAAGGGCGGTGGACGGTGCGGTGTTCATGGCGTTTCGAGACCCTCCCAAGCGGAAAGTTCAGAAAATATTAGCACTCCGGGCAAGTGAGTGCCAGAAACAGGCCCGGGCCTGACGTGAGCCCCGTCACGAGGCGCTATCGAACGACCAGAAAGAAGTGGCTGCTCACATAGAAGGATGGTCGGGCCGGTCCCGGTATCGGTTCGCAAAGGCCGAACGGCAATGAGCCGTCGCCGCTGGTGCGTTCGATCCGGCGCACGGTCCGCGCCTTGCCGGCCCGCCTCGACCGCGGGCTCCGGTGCGCTCAGACGTTGAACAGGAAGTTCATCACGTCGCCGTCCTTCACCACGTACTCCTTGCCCTCGGCGCGCATCTTGCCGGCGTCCTTGGCGCCCTGCTCGCCGCGGCAGGCCACGTAGTCGTCGTAGGCGATGGTCTGCGCGCGGATGAAGCCGCGCTCGAAGTCGGTGTGAATGACGCCGGCGGCCTGCGGCGCGGTGTCGCCGACGTGGATGGTCCAGGCGCGCACCTCCTTCGGGCCGGCCGTGAAGTAGGTCTGCAGGCCCAGCAGCTTGAAGGCGGCGCGGATCAGGCGGTTCAGCCCCGGCTCGTCCTGGCCCATCTCGGCCAGGAACATCGCGCGGTCCTCGTCGGCCATGTCGGCCAGCTCGGCCTCGGTCTTGGCGCAGATGGCCACCACGGGCGCCGCCTGCCTGGCCGCGTAGCCGCGCAGCTGCTCCAGCAGCGGGTTGCCCTCGAAGCCCGTCTCGCTGACGTTGCCCACGAACATCGCCGGCTTGGCCGTGATCAGGCACAGCGGCTTCAGCACCGCCAGCTCCTCCTTGCTGAAGTCGATGCTGCGTACGGGCCTGGCTTCGTTGAGCGCGGCCTCGCACTTCTTCAGCACCTCCACCAGCCGCGCGGCTTCCTTGTCCTGGCCGGCCTTGGCCACCTTGCTGTAGCGAGCCAGGCCCTTCTCCACGGTGGCCAGGTCGGCCAGGCACAGCTCGGTCTGGATGACCTCGATGTCGGCGATGGGGTCGACCCTGCCGGCGACGTGGATGACGTTCGGGTCCTCGAAGCAGCGCACGACGTTGACGATGGCGTCGGTCTCGCGGATGTGGCTGAGGAACTGGTTGCCCAGGCCCTCGCCCTGGCTGGCGCCGGCCACCAGGCCCGCGATGTCCACGAACTCCACGATCGCCGGCACCACGCGCTCGGGCTTCACGATCTCGGCCAGCTTGGCCAGCCGCGGGTCGGGCAGCTCGACGATGCCCACGTTGGGCTCGATGGTGCAGAACGGGTAGTTCTCGGCCGCGATGCCCGCCTTGGTCAGCGCGTTGAAGAGGGTGGACTTGCCGACGTTGGGCAGGCCGACGATGCCGCACTTGAGGCTCATGTCGCGGGGGCTTTCAGGAGGGGGCCCGCAGGCGGGCGAAGGCAGACGATGCGGTTCGATTTTCCTACACGGGTCGGCGCCGGCCTTGCCCTGCCCGGGTGCCTGTCAAACGCGATTTGTCAAGCAAGCGGAGCGGGCCCTCTTATGAAAGGTCTCGGTCCAGAGCTTGATCGAAGGCGTGCCGCACCGCCACCGGCTGGCCCGTGCGCAGCACGAGGCCGGCACCGGCCACGACCACGGCGTTGAAGCCGAAGGTGAGCCCGCCGTTCAGGCGCGGGTCGGCGCGGAAGCCGGCCAGCGTGCGCGCCACGGCGGTGCCGGTGTCGGCGGTGGCGGGGTCGACGTCGGGGATGCTGCAGCGCACGCAGGGCTTGACCAGCCGCAGCGTGGCCACGCCGGCGCCGGTGTCGATGTCGATCTCGTGCAGGTGGTCCTCGTCCCAGGGCTGCAGGCCCTCGAGCACAAGGTTGGGGCGGAAGCGGTCCATGCCCACCGGCGCGTGGCCGGCGGCGGCCAGCCGCGCGTTCAGGTCGGCCAGCGACGCGGTGTTGGCCACCAGCAGCGGGAAGCCGTCGGTGAAGGTGTTCAGCGCCTTCAGCCCAGCGGTCCAGCGCTCGCTGCTCGGGCGCTCCTTGTCGGGGTCGAAGCGCGCCACGCGCAGCGGGCGGCCGAGGAAGTCGCTGAACCACTGCGCGGCCAGCGCACCCATGTCCCAGGCCTTGACGACGTCGTCCCAGACCTGCACGCGCGTGGGTGCTTCCACGGTGTCGAGCTTGAGGTGCAGCGCCAGCATGCCGGGCGCGCGCAGCACCAGGTCGCCGCCGCGCAGGCTGGGCCGGATCAGCGCCATGCGCGGCAGCTCGCGCTGGGTGAGCATGTCGCCGTGGGCGTCGACCACCATCCAGGTGCGGTCGAGGTCGAGGCCGGTGTCGACCAGCTCGACGCTGTCCAGCGGCAGCGCGCCGCAGGACTTCACGGGGTGGATGGCCAGGGCCGAGAGGCGGGCGGTCGGGGCGGTCGACACGGGGTTCACGAGTCCGGGCAGGGGGTGGAGTGGATCAGGGCGGGCGCGTCGTAGGCCGCGACCTCATTGTGCCTGGGGGGCCTTGCTACGATGCCGGGCAACGCCAGCGACACCCGATGCCCGACCCCGACTTTCCAGCGCCCGCGGGTGCCGCCCGCCACGACGTGCTCGTGCGCGGCGGCGGTGCCGTGGGCCTGGCGGCGGCGCTGGCGCTGGCGCGCCAAGGGCTGCGGGTGGCGCTGCACGCGCCCGGCGCGCCCGCGGCCGCGCCGGCCGACGTGCGCGCCTACGCGCTGAACGCCGCCTCGGTGGCGCTGCTGCGCTCGCTGAAGGTCTGGGACGCGCTGCCCGCCGACGCGCGCACCGCCGTGCACGACATGCGCGTCGAGGGCGACGACGGCGCCGCGGCGCTGCACTTCTCGGCCTGGGTGCAGGGCGTGCCCGAGCTGGCGTGGATCGTCGACGCGGCCGAACTGGAGCGCGTGCTGGCCACGGCCGCCGGCTTCGCGCCGCACCTCGAGCGCGTGGTCGCACCTGTGCCCGCGGACCTGACCGTGCTGGCCGAAGGCAAGGACTCCGCCACCCGCGCCGCGCTGGGCGTGCGCTTCACGCGGCACGGCTACGGACAGCGCGGCATCGCGGCGCGGCTGATGGCCAGCCGGCCGCACGCGCAGCAGGCGCGGCAGTGGTTCCGCAGCCCGGATGTGCTGGCGCTGCTGCCGCTGGACCGGCCGCAGCCCGGCCGCGGCCTGGGCCTGGTCTGGTCGGTGCCCGATGAGCGCGCCGAGGCGCTGATGGCCCTGTCCGACGCCGACTTCGAGGCCGAGCTCATGGCCGCCACGGGGGGCGTGGCCGGCACGCTGACGCTGGCCAGCGCGCGCCAGCAGTGGCCGCTGGCCCTGGCCGAGGCCAGCGCCGTGCACGGCGAGGGCTGGGTGCTGGTGGGCGACGCGGCGCACGTGGTGCACCCGCTGGCCGGCCAGGGCCTGAACCTCGGCCTGGCCGACGTGGCCGCGCTGGCCGCCGTGCTGGCCGCGCGGCAGGCCGCCGAGCCCTGGCGCCCGCTGGGCGACGAGAAGCTGCTGGCCCGCTACGCGCGCGAGCGCCGCCTGCCCACGCTGGCGATGGCGCGTCTGACCGACACGCTGCTGCACCTGTTTGCCCACCCGAACCCGCTGCTGCGCCAGCTGCGCAACCGGGGCCTGGCCACCGTCGACCGGCTCGGGCCGCTGAAGAAGCGGCTCACGGCGCAGGCGCTCGGCCTTTGACACCCCCATCCCCACAAGGCTGCCCCACCATGACAAGCACCCTGCGCCTGGCCGGCCTGACCGCCCTGACGGCCGCCGCGGCCGCCCTGCTGCTGGCCGCGGCCCTGCCCGCCGCCGCCAACGAGGCCGCCATCCGCAAGGCCCTGGCCGAGCGGTTCCCCAAGCTCGCCGTCGACGAGGTGCGGCGCAGCCCGCTGGCCGGCCTGTGGGAGGTGCGCTTCGACGGCACCGAGATCCTCTACAGCGACGCCGCCGGCGACTTCATCCTCGTCAACGGCTCGATGATCGACACCCGCACGCGCGTCGACCTCACCGAGCAGCGCCAGCAGCAGCTGCTGGCGGTGGACTGGGACAAGCTGCCACTGAAGGACGCCATCGTCATCCGCCAGGGCACCGGTGCGCGCAAGGTGGCCGTGTTCGCCGACCCGAACTGCGGCTTCTGCAAGCGCTTCGAGCGCGACCTCAGCACCGCGCGCAACCTCACCGTCTACAACTTCCTGCTGCCCATCCTGGGGCCCGACTCCACGGCCAAGTCGCGCGACATCTGGTGCGCGCGCGACCCCGGCGCCGCGTGGCGGCGCTGGATGCTCGAGGGCGTGCAGCCGCCCAAGGCGCCGGACTCCTGCGACACCACGGCGCTGGAGCGCAACCTCGCCTTCTCGCGCGCGCAGCGCATCAACGGCACGCCGGCGGTGTTCTTCGAGAACGGCACGCGGCGGTCAGGCGCCGTCCCGGGCGACCAGCTCGAGGCGCTGCTGGCCGCGCCGGCAACGCGCAAGTGAACGCCACTGCCCGCTGGTTGGGCCATGCCGGGCTCGTGCCCTTCGTGGCCGGCGCCGCCCTGGTGTGGGTGGTGGAGGGCGAGGCGCATGTCTACGCCGCCATGGCGCTGGCCGCCTACGCGGCGCTGATCGTGAGCTTCCTCGGCGGCATCCACTGGGGCCTGGCCATGCGCCAGCCCGAGCCGCCGCCGGCCACCCTGGCCTGGGGCGTGGTGCCCTCGCTGGCGGCCTGGCCGGCGGTGATCATGCCGGCCTACGCCGGCCTGGTGCTGCTGGGCGCGATGCTGGTGCTGTGCTACCTGGTGGACCGCCGCAGCTACCCGCGCCTGGGCGCGGGGCCGTGGCTCACCCTGCGCTTCCGCCTCAGCGCGGTGGCGTCGCTGGCCTGCTTCGTCGGCGCCGCCGGCAGCTGAGGGCATGAGGCTCCGCCGCGCCGGCTTTGTTGCGCTGGTGGCGGCGGTGGCCCTGCTGCACGGGCTGCTGCTGCCCGCGCTGTGGCCGGCGCGCCTGGACGGGGGCGCGGCCCGCGACGGGCAGCCCGCCCGGCTGTCGGTGCAGTTCACGCAGGAGCTGCAGCCCAGCGAGCCGGCGCCGCCCACACGCCGCCTGGCGCGCACCGCCGGCCGCGTGGCCGCGGCGGTGCCGGGGCTGGCGGCCTCCGCGGCCTTGGCGGGCGACGCCGAACCCCCTGCGCTCGCGGCCCTGCCGCCGCTGCCGGCGTTGCTGCCCGCCCCCGAAGGCCCGACGGCCGCCACGCCGCCCATGGCCGCGGCCTCCGCGCCGCCGGACGCCACGGCCTTCGACTGGCCGCCGTCCACGCGCCTGAGCTACCGCGTCGTCGGCGACGTGCAGGGCCCCGTGGAAGGCCACGCCCGGGTCGAGTGGCTGCGCCAGGGCCTGCGCTACCAGGTGCACCTGGACCTGTCGGTGGCGCTGCTGGCCACGCGCCGCGTCAGCAGCGACGGCCTCATCACGCCCGCCGGCCTGTCGCCGCGCCGCTACGACGAGGAGACCCGCATCCTGCTGAGCGAGCCGCGTCGCGTGGCCATCGACCTGGGGCCCCTGGAGCTGCGCCTGGCCGACGGACGCGTGCTGCCGCGGCCCGAGGGCGTGCAGGACAGCGCCAGCCAGTTCGTGCAGATGACCTGGCTGTTCAACGCGCGGCCCGAGCTGCTGCAGCCGGGGCAGGCGGTGGGCTTTCCGCTGGCGCTGCCGCGGCGGGTGGAGCCCTGGGTCTACGACGTCGTGGGCCCGGTGACGGTGGCCACGCCGGCCGGCGAGCTGGCGACGGTGCACCTGCGGCCGCGGCGCGAGGCCGGCGCCGGCGACCTCACGGCCGAGCTGTGGGTGGCCCCCAGCCTGCAGCACCTGCCGGTGCGCCTGCTCATCCGCCAGGGTCAGCGCGCGACGCTGGACCTCCTGCTGGAGCGCCTGCCCGAACAGGCCGCGCCGGGGCGCTGACGCGCTGCCGGTCGCCTTGATCCCCCGCGCGGGGGGGGGGGGGGGCGGGCTGGGCGTAGCCCGGCCCTGGGGCGCTCAGAGCAGGCCGAAGCGCTTGGCGTAGGCCTCAGCCGCGCCGCGGCCCCGCATGTTGGCCACGGCCTGTGCGGCCTGCGCCAGCAAGGGCGTCAGCTCTTCGAGATAGCGCGCCTTTTCCATCTTGATGGCCAGCGACTCAGCGGCCGGGCCGAGAAGCTCGTTCAGGGCGCGCACCGCCGCGCGGCGCGTCTGCTCGAAGTCTTCAGGGGCATCGGCGGCAGCGGCCGGCCGTACTGGCGCCGGAGCCGCGGGTGGCGGTGGCAGTGGCGGTGGCGGTGGCGGTGCGGCTTCGGGCACGGGCTCGATGAAGCCGTGGTCGGCCAGCGTGGCCAGCGTCTCGTCGAGTTCCAGGATCAACGGCCGCAACTCCCTCAAGGTGCGCTTGCCGTCGACGACGATCAAGGCGCTGCGTAGCCTCGGCGCCAAGCGATGGGCCCGCGTCTCGATCTCAGACAGGCCTTTGGCGGTCTTGCGGTAGGTGAGGGGCATCGAAGGGGGGGGCGCGCGGCCGCTCTTCGCAAGTTCCTGGGCGAGCCCCGCTGCGGACGGGGCGGCCGGGCAGCTTATGCGCAGCCGCCGTATAGTGATTCGAAGGCCTTGCAAGGCGAGGCGGTTTGTCCACCAGGTGCCCCAATGACCGACGAAGCCCTAATTCTCACCGAAGTTCGAGGCAACGGCCCGCGCCGTACGGCGCTGATTGCCCTCCACCGCCCGAAGCAGCTCAATGCGCTGAACGACGCGCTGATGGACCAACTCGGCGCTGCGTTGTTGGATTTCGACAACAACGAGTCGATTGGCTGCATCGTCATCACGGGCAGCGAGCGGGCCTTCGCGGCCGGCGCCGACATCGGCGCCATGGCCGACAAGACCTTCGTCGACGCCTACGGCGGCGACTTCATCACCCGCAACTGGGAGACCATCCGCCGCGTCCGCAAGCCCGTGATCGCGGCCGTGGCCGGTTTCGCGCTGGGCGGCGGCTGCGAGCTGGCGATGATGTGCGACTTCATCATCGCCGCCGACAGCGCGAAGTTCGGCCAACCCGAGATCAAGCTCGGCATCATCCCCGGCGCCGGCGGCACGCAGCGGCTGCCGCGCGCGGTGGGCAAGGCCAAGGCCATGGACCTGGTGCTCACCGCCCGCATGATGGACGCCGCCGAGGCCGAGCGCGCCGGCCTCGTCAGCCGCGTCGTGCCGGCCGAGCGACTGCTCGACGAGGCGCTGGCCGCCGCCGAGGCCATCAACGCCATGAGCGGGCCCAGCGTGCTGATGGCCAAGGAGTGCGTGAACCGCGCCTTCGAGAGCGGCCTGGCCGACGGCGTGAGCTACGAGCGGCGCATGTTCCACGCCCTGTTCGCCACCGCCGACCAGAAGGAGGGCATGGCCGCCTTCGTGGCCAAGCGCAAGCCCGACTGGCAGCACCGCTGAATCTGCCGGCCAACTACGGCACCAGCCAGCGCGAGCCCTCGGCGTCGAAGCGCGCGCGGCGGTGGCCGTCGCGGTGCAGTTCCAGCCAGTCGGTGCTCTGCACCTGGCACTCCAGCACGGCGAAGTGGGCGCGGCTGTCGCGGTCGGGCACGGCCGTTCCGGCGCCGGCCTGCGGTGTGCCGGGCGGCAGCGGGGCCATGTAGTCCTGCGCCGCGGGCGTGAGCTGCAGCTGCGCCCAGCGCGACGACACCTGCAGCCCGCTGGTGTGCAGCACCAGCGCCACGTGCAGCCGCAGCTGCCAGCCCAGGGCCGGCGACCACGCGACCACCACCCCCTGCGGCCGCCGTTCGGCCTGCTGCACCTTGGCGCTGCGCGCGTCGGTGTAGACGAGCAGGCGGCGCGCCACGCGGTCGCAGTCGCGCAGCACCACGGTGCGCGCCTCAGGGTGCACGCCGTCGGCCTGCGCCGACACGGTGGCCAGCGTGGCGAAGCGCCAGGGGTGGTGCCGGTCGCGCACGGCGCGCGAGAGCTCGCGCCACAGCGCGGCGTCGATCTCGGGCAGAGACTGAAGGCGTTCAGGCGCTGCCATGGCGTTCAGCCCTACCGGCGGAAGGCCGGGTTCATGCCGATTCCCGGCGCAAAGCCGGAAAGAGGATCACGTCGCGGATGCTCGGGCTGTCGGTCAGCAGCATGATCAGCCGGTCGATACCGATGCCGCAGCCGCCGGCCGGCGGCATGCCGTACTCCAGCGCGCGGATGTAGTCGGCGTCGAAGTGCATGGCCTCGTCGTCGCCCGCATCCTTGCTGGCCACCTGGGCGTGGAAGCGCGCGGCCTGGTCCTCGGGGTCGTTCAGCTCCGAGAAGCCGTTGGCCACCTCGCGCCCGGTGATGAACAGTTCGAAGCGCTCGGTCACGCTCGGGTTGCCGTCGGCGGCGCGCGCCAGCGGGCTCACCTCGACGGGGTAGTCGATGATGAAGGTGGGCTGCCACAGCTGTGCCTCGACCTCGGCCTCGAAGAGGCCGAACTGCAGCTCGGCCAGGCTCCAGTGCGCGTGCGCTTCCTCGCCGGCCGCCACGATGCGCGCGCGCAGCACGGCCGGGTCGTCGGCCTCGGCCTGCGTCAGGCCAGCAATGGCGATCAGCGACTGGCGCACGCTCAGCCGCGCGAAGGGCTCGTCGAGGTGCACCTCGCGGCCGTTGTACGACACGCGCGCCGAACCCGTGGCCGCGCGCGCGGCATGGCGCAGGATGGACTCGGTGAAGTCCATCAGCTCCACGTGCGTCCAGTACGCGGCGTAGAACTCCATCATCGTGAACTCGGGGTTGTGGCGGACCGACAGCCCCTCGTTGCGGAAGTTGCGGTTGATCTCGAACACGCGCTCGAAGCCGCCCACCAGCAGGCGCTTCAGGTAGAGCTCGGGCGCGATGCGCAGGAACATTTCCTGGTCGAGCGCGTTGTGGTGGGTGACGAAGGGGCGCGCGTTGGCGCCACCCGGGATGGGGTGGAGCATCGGCGTCTCGACCTCGAGGAACTCGTGCTCGACCATGAAGCCGCGGATGGAGGCCACGGCCTTGCTGCGCGCCACGAAGCGCGCGCGCGCGGCGTCGTCGGTGGCGAGGTCCACGTAGCGCTGGCGGACCTTCTGCTCGGGGTCGGTCATGCCGTGGAACTTGTCGGGCAGCGGGCGCAGGCTCTTCACCAGCAGCCGCACGTTGGTGGCGCGGATCGACAGCTCGCCGGTCTTGGTGCGGAACAGCGTGCCCTCGCAGCCGAGGATGTCGCCGAGGTCCCAGTGCTTGAAGGCGGCGAGCAGCTCGGCCCCGACCGCGTCCTGCGTGACGTAGATCTGGATGCGGCCGGAGCCGTCCTGCAGCGTGCCGAAGCAGGCCTTGCCCATCACGCGCTTGAGCATCAGCCGGCCGGCCACGACGACGTGGATGGCCTTGGGCTCCAGCACCTCGTTGGCCTCGCCCTCGTGGGCGTGGTGCAGGTCGGCGGCGTGGTGCTTCGGGCGGAAGTCGTTGGGGAAGGCCACGCCCTGGGCGCGGAGGGCGGCGAGCTTGGCGCGGCGCTCCGCGATCAGGGGGTTGTCGTCGTCGGTGGTCATGCGCATCTCGAAGCCAAACAGCGATTTTATGGGTGCGGCCCGCGGGCACGGCCGGGGCGCGGCCGCCTGGCGGGCCGTGCGCGAGAATCCGGCGGCGAGACCCGCCCTGACACCCCGCGCATGCCACCGTCCCACGATCGCCTGCCGTCCGCGACAGGCTGCGCCGTGATCGTGTTGAACTGGAACGGCGCCGACGACACGCTGGCGTGCCTGCGCTCGCTGCGCGACGCCGGTGACCCCTGCCGCGTGGTGGTGGTCGACAACGGCTCCAGCGACGGCTCGGTCGCGCGCATCGTCGCGGCGCTGGGCGCGCTGGGCGTGCCCTGCACCCGCTGCTCGCGCGACGCCCCGCCGGCGCCCGACGCGCCCGGTGGCTTTGCGGTCTGGCTGCTCGAGGCCGGCGAGAACCTGGGCTTCGCCGCCGGCTGCAACGCCGGGCTGCGCGTGGCGCAGGCGCTGGGCTGCGGCCTCGTGGCCTTCCTCAACAACGACACCGTGGTGGAGCCCGGCGCGCTGGGCCGCCTCGCGGCGCGGCTCGAGGCCGACCCCGGCTGCTTCGCGACCCTGCCGATGATCACCGTGCACGGCAGCGACCGCATCTGGAACTGCGGCGGCGCCGTCTGGCGCATCGGGCTGCGGCGCTACCACCTGGCGGGCCGGCCGCGGGCCGAGGGCGCGCGCCGCGGCGAGATCCGCTGCAGCTTCTTCACCGGCTGCTGCTTCGTCACGCGCACGGCGGCCTTCGCCGCACGCGGCGGCTTCAGCGAGCGCTTCTTCTTCGGCGAGGAGGACTTCGAGCTCGCGCTGTGGCTGCAGGAGCAGGGCGGCCACGCGGTGTGCGTGACCTCGGCCGTGGTGCAGCACAAGGTCGGCGCCGCCTTCGGCGCCGCAGCGGCCGGGCCGCGGCGCGCGCGCGTGGCCGTGCACTACTTGAACCGCTTCATCCACATGCGGCTGCGCCTGGGGCCTTGGCGCTGGCGGCTGTGGTGCGCGGCCTACCTGCCCTACGTGGCGCTGCTGCTGTGGCGCAGCGGCACGCTGGCGGCGGCGGCGCTGCCGGGCTTCTTGTGCCGGCTGCTGGCTCGCGCCGGCACCATGGACCGCGTGACGCGCAGCGACTTCGAGGCCGTGATGGCCGGGCGCTGGTGATGGACGCCGCGCCGCTGCGCCGGCTGCTGATGCTGGCCCCGGCCGGCGTCGGGCACGCGCAGCGCTGGGCCACGGCGCTGGCCGGCCGCGGCGTTGAGGTCGTGCTGGCCACGCAGCACCCCGACGCGGCCTGGGCGCCGCCGGCCGGCGTGCGCGTGGTGGCGCTGCCGCACCGCGGCACGGCGGGCTACTTCCGCAACGTGCCGGCACTGCGCCGCCTGCTGCGCGCCGAGCGACCCGAACTGCTCCACGCCCACTACGCCAGCGGCTACGGCACCACCGCGGCGCTGGCCGGCTGGCACCCCTGGCTGCTGTCGGTTTGGGGCAGTGACGTCTACGAGTTCCCCTTCTCGGGCGCGCTGCAGGGCTGGTGGCTGCGCCGCAACCTGCGCCGCGCCGACGCCATCGCGTCCACCAGCCGGGCCATGGCGGGGCAGGTGCGGCGGCTCACGCCCGATCGCGGGGCGATCGCGGTCACGCCCTTCGGCATCGACACCGCGCGCTTCGCGCCGGCGCAGCCGGGCCCGGGCGGCGGCGAGGCGGGCGGCAGCCTCGCCATCGGCACCGTCAAGACGCTGGCGCCGGCCTACGGCATCGACCGGCTGCTGCGCGCCTTTGCGCGGCTCGCGGCGCCGGCCGGCGGGCCGCTGCCGACGCTGCTGATCGTCGGCGGCGGCCCGCAGGAGGCCGAGCTGCGGGCGCTGGCGCAGTCGCTGGGCATCGCCACGCGCGTGCGCTGGGTGGGGCCGGTGCCGCACGCCGAGGTGCCGGCGTGGCTAAACCGCCTGGACGTCTTCGTCGCCCCTAGCCGCATCGAGAGTTTCGGCGTGGCCGTGCTCGAGGCCTCGGCCTGCGCGCGCCCGGTGGTCGTCAGCGATGCGGGCGGGCTGCCCGAGGTGGTGGTGGACGGCGAGACCGGCCTGGTCGTGCCCGGCGGCGGCGAGGCCGCGCTAGCCGGCGCGCTCGAGCGCCTGGCGGGTGACGCCGCGCTGCGCCGCCGCCTCGGCGAGGCCGGGCGCCGCCACGTGCAGCGCCGCTACGAGTGGTCGGCCTGCGTCGGGCACATGCTGGCCTGCCTGCAGGCCGCGCGCGACGGCCGGCCCCCGCCGGCACCGGGGGCGTGATGCAGGAGCTGACCAGCGCCCGCGTGCTCAAGCGTTCCCTGGCCTGGAACGCCGTGGGCACGCTGCTGCCGGTGCTGGCCGCCGTGGTGGCGGTGCCGCTGCTCATCGACGGCCTGGGCGCCGACCGCTTCGGGCTGCTGACGCTGGTGTGGGCGCTGGTGGGCTACGCCAGCCTGTTCGACCTCGGCCTGGGTCGCGCGCTCACGGTGGTGGTGGCCGAACGGCTGGGCCGGGCCGACGCCGCGGCCGACGACGAGCTCGGCCCGCTGCTGTGGACGGCGCTGTGGTGGCTGGCCGGGCTGGGCCTGCTGGCCGCGCTGCTGCTGGCCGCCGCCGCGCCGGCCCTGGTGCAGGCGCTGCAGGTGCCGGCGGCGCTGGTGGCCGAGTCGGTGCGGGCCTTCCGCGTGCTGGCCGTCGGCCTACCGCTGGTCTTCGTCACCTCGGCCCTCACCGGCATGCTGACGGCGCTGCAACGCTTCGACCTGCTGACGCAGGTGCGCCTGCCGCTCAGCCTGGCCACCACGCTGGGGCCGCTGCTGACGCTGCTGGTCTCGCCCAGCCTGGTGTGGATTGCGCTGCTGATGCTGGCGGTGCGCGCGCTGGCCACCGCGGCCTTCGCGTGGCGGCTGGCGGCGCTGCGCCCCGGGCTGCTGCGGCCGTCGCGGCCGCGGCAGGCGCCGTCGCGCCAGCTGCTGGGGCAGGGCGGCTGGATGACGGTCAGCAACGTCGTCGGCCCGCTGATGACCTACCTCGACCGCTTCATCGTCGGCGCCATCCTGGGCGCCGCCGCCGTGGCCTTGTACGTGACGCCCTACGAGGTGCTGGGCCGCCTGAACGTGATGCCAGGCATCCTGCTGGGCGTGCTGTTCCCCGCCATGGCCACCGCCTTCGCCAGCGATCCGGCGCGGGCGCGCGGCCTGTACGCCGACGCCGCCACCGTGCTGCGCCACGGCCTGTGGGTGGTGTGCCTGATGCTCGTGCTGTTCGCCGAGGAGCTGCTGGCGGCCTGGATCAACCCTGCCTTCGCCCAGCAGGCCGCACCTGTGGCGCAGTGGCTGGCGGTCGGGGTGTGGATCAACGTGCTGGCGCACACGCCCTTCACGTTCCTGCAGGGCGTGGGCCGCTCCGACCTCATCGCCAAGGTGCATCTGGCCGAGCTGGCGCCCTACCTGGCGCTGGTCGCGTGGTGGACGCACAGCCACGGCATCGCCGGCACGGCCGCGGCCTGGACCCTGCGCGTGCTGGTCGACACGGTGCTCATGCAGGTCCTGGCGTGGCGGGTGCACACGCCGCTGGCCGCCCTGGTGCGCACCGACCTCGCCTGGCTGGTCGCGGGCCTGGCGGCCTTCGCCGCCTGCGTCACGCTGGACTCGCCCTGGGCTCGGCTGGCCGTGCTGGCCGCGGCGGCTGCCCACGGCGCCTGGGTGCTGTGGCCGTTTGCGCGCCGCGTGCTGCCGGCGAGGGCGGCGCGGTGAGCGGCGCCGAGGCGCGCGGATGCCCAGGCTGACCATGAAGCCCGGCACCCTGCGCGCGGCCCTGCGACGCCACCTGCCCGCCCCGGCCCTGGCGGCCTGGCACCGGGCGCGGTTGCGCTGGGAGCGCCTGCCCGGTTACCCGGCCTACCGCGAGGCCCTGGCGGGCCGCTGTGGGCTTGAGGTGGGCGGCCCGAGCGCGCTGTTCCGCGAGAAGCTGCCCGTGTACCCGCTGCTGGCGGGTCTGGACGGCGTGAACTTCGCCGAGGCCACGATGTGGGAAGGCCGCATCGCCGACGGCGGGCGGTTCGAGTACCTGCCCGGACGCGCGGGCCGGCAGTTCATTGCCGAGGCCGGCGACCTGGCCGGCATCGCCAGGGGCCGCTACGGCGGCCTGCTGTCGTCGAACTGCCTGGAGCACGTGGCCAACCCGCTGAAGGCGCTGCGCGAGTGGGTGCACGTGGTGGAGCCCGGCGGCGTGCTGCTGCTGGTGCTGCCCAACCCGGTGTCCAACTTCGACCACCGACGCCCGGTGACGAGCTTCGAGCACCTGCTGGCCGACGAGCGCGCCGGCACCCGCGAGGACGACCTCACGCACCTGCCCGAGATCCTGGCGCTGCACGACCTGTCGCGCGACCCCTGGGCCGGCAGCCGCGAGGCCTTCGAGCGCCGCTGTCGCGACAACCTTCGCCACCGTGGGCTGCACCACCACGTGTTCGACGCCGCGCTCATCGGGCGCATGGCGCGGCACGTGGGGCTGGAGGTGCTGCGCCAGGACGCCTCGGCGACGGACTTCTTCCTGCTCGCGCGCACGCCGGCCTGACACCCGCCTGCGGCCTCGCTACGTCTGCCCTATCGCCGCCCGAAGCGGCGGATGAGAAAGTGCCACACCCCGCGCGCGATGGCCCGCGCCTTGGCGCCGCGCTGCTCCTCGTACAGCACCGTCAGCAGGCTGCGCAGCGCCACGTTGGCCACGCCCCACAGCGCGAGGTAGGGCTCGTCGAGCGCGCAGCGCCGGTAGAACTCGAGCTGGTTGCGCGTGATGTAGTAGCGGCGCGCGGGCGTGTGGTTGGAGCAGTGCACCGTGCGGCCCAGGAATCGGTGCGCCGTGAGCCGGCCGATGGCGTGGTCGATCAGGATGGTCTTGCTCTGCAGCAGCCGCCAGCCGGCGCGGCGCAGGCGGTGGCAGTGGTCGTGGTCGACGAAGTCGATGAACAGGCGCTCGTCGTAGCCGCCGATGTCGTCGAAGCTGGCCACGTTGACCAGGCTGCCCGAGGTGATGAGCGTGCGCACCTCGCGCCAGTCGGGGCCGTCGACGAGGGTGTTGCTGGGGTCGCTCCAGGTGCGGCCGAGGTGGCGGTCGTGGAAGCTCGCGGCCACGATGCCCACGCGCGCCGCGTTGGGGTGGCGCCGCGCAAGCGCCAGCAGCCCGGCGATCATGCCCTCGGGCGGGGCGCTGTCCTGGTCGAAGGTGGCCAGCCAGCGGAAGCCGCCCTCGCACGCCCGCTCCGCGCCCTGGTTGAGCGCGCGGGCGATGCCCTCGTTGCCGGCGTTGCCGACGAAGACGGCGCCGACCTCGGCGGCCAGCGCGGCGATGTCCGCGGCTGCGGGCGAGCCGTTGTCCACCACCACCAGCGCGCCCACCTGGCGGCGGATGGCTCGCAGGTGCCCGGCCAGCTCGGGCGGCGGGTGGTGGGTCACCACCACGGCCAGCACGTCGGCGGCGGGGGGTGCGGGCTGGTCGGGCATCGGGGGCAGGGCGGTGGGCGGGGCCGACTCTAAGCCCCGCCGCGGCCCCGGCCTGGGCGAGAATGCGCGGCCACGCCCGCCCCGGGCGCGCCCGCTTCAGCCCGCTGCCCCGTGCGTGTCTCCGCCATCGTGCCCTGCCGCAACGAAGCCGCGTTCATCGACGGCTTCGTCGCCGGCGTGCTGGCCCAGCACCTGCCCGCGGGTACCGAACTTGACCTGGTGGTGGCCGACGGCGCCAGCAACGACGGCACGCGCCAGCGGCTCGACGCGCTGGCGGCGCGCGAGCCGCGGCTGCGCGTGGTCGACAACCCCGAGCGCATCACCCCGGTGGCGCTGAACCGCGCCATCGCCGCCAGCCGCGGGGAGGTCATCGTGCGCATGGACGTGCACACCGCCTACGCCCCCGACTACGTGGCGATGTGCGCGCAGGTGCTGGCCGAGACCGGCGCCGACTGCGTGGGCGGCGCCTGGCGGCCGGTGGGCGAGGGCGCCATCGCGCATGCCTTCCGCAGCCGCTTCGGCAGTGGCGGCGCGGCCTCGCGGCGCGAGGCCTACAGCGGCCTCGTCGACACCGTCTACCTCGGCGCCTGGCGGCGCGAGACGCTGCTGGCGCTGGGCGGCTTCGACGAGGCGCTGGTGCGCAACCAGGACGACGAGCTCGCGCTGCGCATCACGCGCGGCGGCGGCCGCGTGTGGCAGGACGCGCGCATCGTCAGCCACTACACCCCGCGCGAGAGCCTGGGCGCGCTGTGGCGGCAGTTCTTCCAGTACGGCTACTGGAAGGTGGCTGTCATCCGCAAGCACCGGCTGCCGGCCTCGCCGCGGCACCTGGTGCCCTTCGGCTTCGTGGCCACGCTGGCGCTGCTGGCGCTGGCTGCGCCCTGGTGGGCGCCCGCGGCCGGGGCCCTGGCCGCGCTGGGCGGCCTGTACGCGCTGGCGCTGCTGGCCAACGGGCTGGCGGCCGCGCCCCGGCAGGCCCTGCGCGTGGCGCTGGCCACTGCCTGCATGCAACTGGGCTACGGCCTGGGCTTCGGCCGCGGACTGCTGGACATGACCGTGCTGCGCCGCGGCCCGGCGGCGGCGATGACGCGGCTCACGCGTTGAGACCGGCCATGCGCGAGCGCGAGGACGACGTCGCCGCGATGGCCGGCCGCTACGCGCGCCGCGCCGCGATGGCGGGCCTGTACGACCCGCTGCGCCCCGAGGTGATGCAGGCCCGCCAGGAGCGCCTGCGCGTGCTGGCCGCGCTGCTGCGGCGCCACGCGCGCGCACCGCTGGCCGAGCTGAGCCTGATCGAGGTGGGCTGCGGCGACGGCGGCAACCTGCTCGAGCTCATCGGCCTGGGCTTCGATCCCGCCCGGCTGCTGGCCAACGAGTTGCTGCCCGAGCGCGCCGCGGCTGCCCGCGCACGCCTGCCCGCCGCCGTGCGCGTGCTGGAAGGCGACGCGCTGGCGCTGCCGCTGCCCGACGCCGGGCTCGACCTGGTGCTGCAGAGCACCGTCTTCAGCAGCCTGCTCGACCCCGGCTTCCGCGCCCGCCTGGCGGCGCGCCTCTGGGCCTGGCTGAAGCCCGGCGGCGCGGTGATCTGGTACGACTTCGCGGTGGACAACCCGCGCAACCCTGATGTCCGTGGCGTGCCGGTCGCCCGCGTGCGCCAGCTGTTCCCGCAGGCCGAATTCGAGGTGCATCGCGTCACGCTTGCGCCGCCGCTGGCCCGTGCGGCCTGCCGCCTGCACCCGTCGCTGTACACGGTGCTCAACGCCGTGCCGTGGCTGCGAACACACCGGCTGGCATGGATATGCAAGCCGGGTGGATAGGCACTCGCGGGATGGCCGTCGATGGTTCCCTGGTGCACGAACTTGCGTCGTTGGCCTTGTCGACTAGAATACACACTCTCATGTACACACATCGGGTGATGCCGTGACGACTCTGACGACGCGTGTCTTCATCAACGGCAACAGCCAGGCCGTGCGCATTCCCGCCGAGTTCAGGCTCGATGCCGAGCAGGTCAGCATCTCGCGCAACGAGGAAGGCGAGTTGATCATCCGGCCGCTGCGTGCGGAGCGTGGGGCCGCGCTGCTCGACGCCTTGCGCGCCGTGGGCCAGGTCGACGACGCTTTCGTTGCCGCGCTGGAGGCGGAGCGGGCCAGCCCGCTGCCGATGCAGGAGCGCGCGCCGCTGTGATCCACCTGCTGGACACGAACATCCTGATCTACCTGATCAGGAACCAGCCCCCGTCCGTTGCCCAGCGGGTGGATGCGCTGCCCGGGGAAGACCGGCTGTGCATGTCCTTCATCACCTGGGCGGAACTGCTGAAGGGCGCCGAGCGCAGCACCCGCAAGACAGAGGTGCTGCGGCGGCTGGACGCGCTGGCCCGACAGGTCGCCGTGATCTACCCGAGCGGTCCCGCCATCTGCCGGCACTACGCCGAGCAGTTCACCCGGCTGAAGGACGCCGGCACGCCCATCGGTGCCAACGACCTGTGGATCGCGTGCCACGCCCTGGCCGAGGGCGCCGTGCTCGTGACGCACAACACCCGCGAGTTCCAGCGGGTCTCGGGCCTGCGGTTGGAAGATTGGGTGTCGGTGCCGGACGCACCCGCACCCCACCCCACCGACTTCGGGACGACGACTTGACCCAGCCGCCCTTCCTGCCCTTCGCGCTGCCCGACATCGGCGAGGCCGAGATCGCCGAGGTCGTGGACACGCTGCGCTCGGGCTGGGTGACCACCGGCCCGAAGGCGGCGCGCTTCGAGCGCGCCTTCGCGCAGTTCCTGGGTGACCCCGGCGGAGACGAGGCCCTGCACTGCATCGCCGTCAACAGCGCCACCGCCGGCCTGCACCTGGCCGCCGAGGCCTTGGGCATCGGCCCCGGCGACGAGGTCGTCACCACCACCCACACCTTCACCGCCACCGCCGAGGTGGTGCGCTACCTGGGCGCCGACGTGAAGCTGGTCGACATCGACCCGGCCACGCTCAACATCGACCCGGCCGCGGTGGAAGCCGCCATCACGCCGCGCACCAAGGCCATCATGCCCGTGCACTTTGCGGGCCTGGCGGCCGACATGGACGCGCTGCACGCGCTGGCCGCGCGACACGGCCTGCCCGTCATCGAGGATGCCGCCCACGCCCTGCCCACCACCTGTGGCGGCCGGCTCGTGGGCACGCTGCCCAGCGCGGCCACGGTGTTCAGCTTCTACGCCAACAAGACCATCACCACCGGCGAGGGCGGCATGCTGGTCACGCGCGACGCGCAGCTGGCCGCCCGCGCGAAGCTGATGCGCCTGCACGGCATGAACCGCGACGCCTTCGACCGCTTCACCGCCAAGGTGCCGAGCTGGTACTACGAGATCGTGGCGCCAGGCTACAAGTACAACCTCACCGACATCGCCGCCGCGCTCGGCCTGCAGCAGCTGCCGCGGGCCGAGGCCTTCCGCGCGCGCCGCGAGGCCATCGCCGCGGCCTACGACGCCGCCTTCGCCGGCTTGCCGGTGCTGCTGCCGCCGCGCCCGCCCACGCGCGACGGGACGGGCGACGTGCACGCCTGGCACCTGTACGTGCTGCGCCTGGCCGACGACGCCCCCATCACGCGCGACGCGCTGATCGAGCGGCTCTTCGCCGCCGGCATCGGCTGCAGCGTGCACTACATCCCGCTGCACCTGCACCCCTACTGGCGCGACCGCTACGGCCTGCAGCCGGGGCAGTTCCCGCACAGCCAGCGCGCCTACGAGCGCATGCTGAGCCTGCCGCTGTACAGCCGCATGACGGACGACGACGTGCAGCGCGTCGCGCAAGCCGTGCGGGCCGCGCTGGGCGCAGCGCCGCGATGAGCCCATGGCCAAGCGGCTGTTCGACATCGCCGTGAGCCTGCTCGCGCTGCTGCTGCTGGCCCTGCCGATGCTGGCCCTCGCGGCCTGGATCCGGCTCGATTCGCCCGGGCCGGTGTTCTTCCGCCAGCAGCGCGTGGGCCGCCACGGCGTGCCGTTTGCCATCCACAAGTTCCGCACCATGCGCGCCGATGCCGGCGGCCTGCCGCTGACGGTGGGCGCCGATGCGCGCATCACGCGCGCTGGCCGCTGGCTGCGCCGCACGCGGCTGGACGAGCTGCCGCAGCTGCTGGACGTGCTGGCCGGCCACATGAGCCTGGTGGGCCCGCGCCCCGAGGTGCCGCGCTACGTGGCGCTGTACCCGCCGGCCCTGCGCGACCGCGCGCTGGCCGTGCGCCCGGGCATCACCGACCCCGCCTCGCTGGAGCACCTGGACGAGGCCGCGCTGCTGGCCGCCGCGGCCGATCCCGAGCGCGAATACGTCGAGCGCATCCTGCCGCGCAAGGTGGCGCAGGCCGCGGCCTACGCCGAGCGCGCCACGCTGGCGTCAGACGTGGCCGTGCTGGCGCGCACCGCGCGCGCGCTGCTGCGGCGGGCGCGCCCATGAAGGCCGCCGCCGCTCTGGGCCCCTGGCACCGGCTCGACCTGCTGCTGGCGCGCCTGCGCCGCCACCGCGAGCCGCTGTCGCTGCTCGTTGACGCGGCGGTGGTGGCGCTGTGCTGGAACGCCACCTACCTGTTCCGCCTGGGCTTCGAGCGATGGTTCGCCGCGCGCGCCGGCTACGACACGTGGGTGATGGCCGGCGTGGTGGCGGCCTACGTCGTGGCCTTCTGGCTGCTGCGCGTGCCCAAGGGGCTGTGGCGCTTCTCGGGCTTTGGCGAGGTGCAGCGCTTCGCGCTGGCCTGCCTGCTGGCCGGCGGCGCCAGCGCGGCGGTGATCATGGCCGCGGGGCTGGCGAAGATCCCGCGCTCGGTGCTGGCGCTGCACCCGGTGGTCACGCTGATGGGCCTGGCGCTGGTGCGCATGAGCTACCGCATGCTGTACGAGCACCTGCGCAGCCGCATCGCCGGGCCGGTGGGCGAGGTGCGGCGCGCGGTGGTGCTGGGCGCGGGCGCGGCGGCGCGGCTGCTGCTGGCCGGCGTGCGCGCGCAGGGCTGGGCCGTGCTGGGCCTGCTGGACGACGACCCCGGCAAGCACGGCGCCGTGATCGGCGGCGTGCCCGTGCTGGGCCCGCTGGCGACGCTGCCGCGCCACGCCGGCCCCGGCAGCCAGGGCGCGGCCACGCACGTCGTGGTGGCCATGCCCTCGGCCACCCGCGCCGAGCGCCGCCGCGCCCTGGACCTGGCCGCCGCCACCGGCCTGCCCGTGCTGACCGTGCCCAGCGCCGACGAGCTGCGCACCGGCGCGGCGCGCATCGAGCGGCTGCGCGACATCGAGCCCGACGACCTGCTCGGCCGCGAGCCCGTGGTGCTGGACGAAGCCGGCGTGGCCGCGGTGCTGCAGGGGCGCACGGTGCTCGTCACCGGCGCCGGCGGCAGCATCGGCAGCGAGCTGTGCCGCCAGGTGGCGCGCTTCGGGCCGGCGCGGCTGGTGCTGGTGGAGCTGTCGGAGTTCAACCTCTACGCCATCGAGCAGGAACTGGCCGAGGCGCACCCGGGCCTGGCCGTTCTGCCGCTGATCGGCGACGTGAAGGACGCCGCCTGGATGCAGGTCACGCTGGCCCGCTGGCGCCCGGCGGTGGTGTTCCACGCCGCGGCCTACAAGCACGTGCCGCTGATGGAGGGGCTGAACGCCGCCGCGGCGCTGGCCAACAACGTGCTGGGCAGCGTCTTCACGGCCGAGGCGGCCGCGCGCGCGGGCGTGGAGCGCTTCGTGCTCGTCAGCACCGACAAGGCCGTGAACCCCACCAACGTGATGGGCGCGAGCAAGCGCGCCGCCGAGCAGGCCGTCACCGCGCTGGCGGCGCGCCACCCGGGCACGCGCTTCATGGCCGTGCGCTTTGGCAACGTGCTGGGCAGCAGCGGCAGCGTCATCCCGCGCTTCAAGGAGCAGATCGCGCGCGGCGGCCCCGTGACGGTGACGCACCCGGACATCATCCGCTACTTCATGACCATCCCCGAGGCCGCGCGCCTGGTGCTGCAGGCCGGCGCGCTGGGCGACAGCGGGCAGGTGATGGTGCTGGACATGGGTGAGCCGGTGAGGATCGTCGATCTGGCGCGCGACCTCATCCGCCTGTCGGGCCACACCGTGGACGAGATCGCCATCGAGTTCACCGGCCTGCGCCCCGGCGAGAAGCTGTACGAGGAACTGCTGGCCGACACCGAGGCCACGCTGCCCACGCCGGTGGAGCGGCTGCGCGTGGCGCGCATCGCGGCCGGCGATGCGGCGGCGCTGGACGGCTGGTTGGCGCAGGCGCAGGCCGTGGGCGCCGACGACGCCGCGGCGCGGGCGCTGCTGCGGCGCTGGGTGCCGGAGTACCGCCCGGCTGCCGATGATCCCGCCCGTTCAACCTACGGCAGCGCATGAAGAGTGCCCCGATCACTGGCATCGCCGGCCGGGACGGCCTTGCCAAATTTTGCCAAGACATCTAGGCTGCCGGCATGAGCACGATGAACATCTCCTTGCCCGACAGCCTCAAGGCATTCGTCGACGAACAGGTCAGCCAGCGTGGCTACGGCACCAGCAGCGAGTACGTGCGCGAACTGATCCGCCGCGATCAGGATCGGCTGCAGCTGCGCAACATGCTGCTGGCTGGCGCTTCGTCGGCTTCCACAGCGCCGGTGAACGAGACCTACTTCGAAGGCTTGCGCGAGCGGGTACGCGGCGCGGCCCAGGTGGCGGGCAAGGCGCGCAGCCGGTCGTGAAGGCCAAGCCCGTCGTCCCGCGCGGGCAGGCCCGGCAGGATGTTGAGGATGCACTCGGGCACTACATGGCCGAAGACGCCGAGGCTGCCGCGCTCGGCTTCATCGACGCCTTGGAGCAGGCCTACGCGCACATCGGGCGCCATCCTGCGACTGGATCACCTCGCTACGCGCATGAACTGAATTTGCCGGGCCTGCGCTCCTGGCCGCTGTCGCGCTACCCCTACCTCGTCTTCTACGTCGAGCGCTCGGACTGCGTCGATGTCTGGCGTGTGCTGCAGGGCCAGCGCGACATCCCTTCGTGGATGCAGAACCCGGAAGACATCTGAGGCGGCGCCAGTCCTCGGGCGGAGCGCAGGTTCGGAGCATCCCAGGCCCGCGCCCGCGCCCGGCTTCTGCGAAGAAGCCGTTCGGGCTGAGCTTGTCGAAGCCCCCATGCGGCGCAAACAAGGCCGTTAGATGCGTGATGTATGATGCGCAGCACCTGATGATCAGAGTTGCCCATGCGGACCACGCTTTCGATTGATGACGATGTCCTGGCTGCGGCCAGGCATCTGGCGGAGCGGGAGCGCCGCAGCGTTGGCGAGGTCATCTCGTCACTGGCCAGGCAAGGCCTCTTGCGAGGCTCACGCGCCACCCGGTCAGAGAGAAACGGCATCCCGCTGTTGCCTGGCCGCAGACCTGCGGTGCCCGTGACCATGGAGCTGGTCAACCAGCTTCGCGACGAGCAGGCATGACGCGCTATCTTCTGGACGTCAACGTCCTGATCGCGCTGGTGGACCCTGCCCATGTTCAGCACGACCAAGCCCATGAGTGGTTTGCTCGCACAGGGCTCAAGGCGTTTGCTACTTGCCCGATCACCGAGAACGGTCTGCTTCGGATCGTTGGCCATCCGAAGTACCCCAATTCGCCCGGCCCACCGAACGCCGTTGCCCGTGCGCTCTCGGCCATCCGAAACCTGCCCGGCCACGCGTTCTGGCCGGACAGCCTCAGCTTGGTGGACAACGCCTTGGTGGATGCAGCATTGCTGTCGAGCCACAGCCGCGTGACCGACAGCTACCTGCTGGCCCTGGCCCGCCAGAACAAGGGCAAGCTGGCCACCATGGATCAGAAGCTGGCCACTGAGCTTGTTGCTGAAGGAAAGGCTGCCCTCTTCCTCATCTGAGCAACAGGAAGCTGCGCAAGCCTGCGGGCCGCCAGGTCGTGCGCGTCACGCGTCAGGGCGCCATGCGTGCCACCAGTGCTGCCAGGCGCGTCTGCCAACCCGGGCCACTGGCCCGCCAACGCTCCAGGGCCTGGGGCTCCACACGCACGGTCAGGCGCGCCTTCACCACCGCCGACTTGGGCCGACCGCGCAGCTTGGCTTGCAGCGTGGCGGGCAGTTCGGCAAAGCGCCTCGCGGCAGCGGCCTCTTGCGCCGTCCATTCGGGGTTGTCGTCGTCAACCGCTTGAGTCTTGGGTTTCCTGCTCATAGATGCGCACCTCTCGTGCATTGGCCTTGCGAAAGCTGATGACGCGGATGCCCCCGGGCGTTTCCACGAACACCAGCGCATGAACACGGCCTTTCAGGCGGCCCAGCATGCGGACTCTGTGCTCACCGTAGTCGCGGCGCGTGTCGGGCTGGAACAAGGCCGTCTCGAAATCGAGCTGCCCTGCGAGTGCAAACGACAGCCCCCGTTCCCGGATGTTGCGTTCGTTTTTTGCGGGGTCGAAGCTGACCTCCATGGCTATTTATTGTGCGCACAAAAATTGGGATGTCAAGGCCCGCGCGCGATGGCCTCCAGGCCGGAGCGCGTGAATGGGCTCAGCCTTGCCATCGAGTTCACCGGCTTGCGCCCCGGCGAGAAGCTGAGCGACGAACTGTCATCCGACACCCCGGCCACGCCGCCCGCGCCGCGGCGCTGGGCGCCGGCGTACCGCCCGGCCGCCGATAATCCAGCTACCGCAACCCCGACCACCGCATGAAGAAAGCCCTCATCACCGGCATCACCGGCCAGGACGGCAGCTATCTGGCCGAGTTCCTGCTCGAGCAGGGCTACGAGGTGCACGGCATCAAGCGCCGCGCCTCGCTGTTCAATACCCAGCGCGTGGACCACATCTACGAAGACCCGCACGTCGACAACCGCCACTTCGTGCTGCACCACGGCGACCTGACCGACGGCAGCAACCTCACGCGCATCCTGCAGCAGGTGCAGCCCGACGAGGTGTACAACCTGGGCGCGCAAAGCCACGTGGCCGTGAGCTTCGAGGCGCCCGAATACACGGCCGACGTCGACGCCATGGGCACGCTGCGGCTGCTGGAGGCCATCCGCCTGCTGGGCCTGAAAGACCGCACCCGCTTCTACCAGGCCAGCACGTCCGAGCTGTACGGCCTGGTGCAGCAGGTGCCGCAGACCGAGACCACGCCCTTCTACCCGCGCAGCCCCTACGGCGTGGCCAAGCTGTACGCGTACTGGATCACCGTCAACTACCGCGAGGCCTACGGCCTGTACGCCTGCAACGGCATCCTGTTCAACCACGAGAGCCCGCGCCGCGGTGAGACCTTCGTCACGCGCAAAGTCACCCGCGGCCTGGCCCAGGTGGCGCAGGGCCTGGCGCCGTGCCTGCACATGGGCAACCTGGGCGCGCTGCGCGACTGGGGCCACGCGAAGGACTACGTGCGCATGCAGTGGCTGATGCTGCAGCAGCAGCAGGCCGAGGACTACGTCATCGCCACCGGCGTGCAGCACTCGGTGCGCGACTTCATTCGCTGGACGGCCGAGGAACTGGGCCTGCAACTGCGCTTCGAGGGCGAGGGCGCCGAAGAGCGCGCCGTGGTGGCCGCCGTGCACGACGCCGCCAAGGCCCCGGCGCTGAAGCCCGGCGACGTGGTGGTGCGGGTCGACCCGCGCTACTTCCGCCCTGCCGAGGTGGAGACGCTGCTGGGCGACCCCGCCAAGGCCAAGCGCCAGCTGGGCTGGGAGCCGCGCATCACCGCCCGCGAGATGTGCGCCGAGATGGCCGCCGAAGACCTGAAGCTGGCGCGCCGCGCCGCGCTGCTGCGCGCCCACGGGCACGACGCGCCCGTGCCCAGCGAAGAGCGCGGCCTGTGAGCGCCGCTGCCGAGCTGGACGCGCCGGTGTTCGTGGCCGGCCATCGCGGCATGGCCGGCTCGGCCATCGTGCGGCGGCTGCAGGCCCTGGGCTACCGGCGCATCCTGACCGCGCCGCGCAGCGAGCTGGACCTGGCCGACCAGGCCGCGGTGCGCGCCGTCCTGCTGCGCGAGCGGCCCGCGGCCGTGGTGCTGGCGGCCGCCAAGGTGGGCGGCATCCACGCCAACAACACGCTGCCGGCGGACTTCATCACCGAGAACCTGCAGATCCAGCTCAACGTGATCGAC
>JBIKLC010000078.1:0-2953 GCA_044360025.1 Rubrivivax sp.
CCCCACGGTCGGCGGCGGTCGCGGCGGCGCAGCCCGCTCCTCCGACCCCTGCTTCCCCTGAAGGCGGGGTCCCGGCCGGCAGACCCGGCGACAGAACAGAGATTCCGCCCCCGCGCGCCGACGGGTCGGGCAGCGCCTCCGGACCACGCCGGGCGCGGGAACGCAGGCCGCAGCCGCCGGCCCCGGCTCCCGCGCCGGCAGCCGCGCTGGAAGACCTCCGCGCCGAGCCGGCACTGGCGCCCTCGTTCGTGCGCCTGGCGGACCGCGCTGCACGCTGGCGCCGCCCGGGCGTGCGCGCCGCGCTGGCCGGCGTGGCGCTGCTTGCGGCCACGCTGCTGGCTGCCCAGGTGGCCCACACCTGGCGCGACCGCCTCGCGGTCCGCGTGCCCGTGTTGGCACCGCTTCTGGTTCGGGGCTGCGCCTGGCTGGGCTGCGAGGTCGGCCCGGCCCGCCTGCTGGACGCGCTGTCGGTCGAGAGCTCGGGCCTCTTGCGGGTGGAGCGCAGCAACCTCTACACGCTGCAGGTCTCTTTGCGCAACCGCGCCGATTACCCCGTGGCGCTGCCCGCGCTGGACCTGTCGCTCACCGATGCGCGTGGCCAGTTCGTCGCGCGCCGCGTGCTGCAGCCCGCCGAGCTGGGCGCCCGTGCAGCGACAATCGCGCCCGGAGTCGATCTCGCTCTGCAAGCCACACTGCAGTCCACCGCCGCGGCCGACGGCAGCAGCCGCGTCATCGCCGGCTACACCGTCGAGATGTTCTACCCCTGATGCCTTGGCGCGGGCCCTTCAGCCGGCGCCCCACCCCCTCCCCGGAGCCTCGCCATGCCCGCGCTCATCTGCGGTTCCCTCGCCTTCGACACCATCACCACCTTCCCGGGGCGCTTCGCCGAGCAGATCCTGCCGGAGCAGGTGCACATCCTGAACGTGAGCTTCCTCGTGCCCACGCTGCGGCGTGAGTGGGGTGGCTGCGCCGGAAACATCGCCTACAACCTGCAGGCCATCGGCGGCCAGCCGGTCATCCTGGCGGCAGTGGGCGTGGACGGCGGCGAGTACGTGGCGCGCGTGGCCGGCTGGGGTGCCGACACCAGCCTGATCCACCGCGATACCGAACTGCACACCGCGCAGTGCCACATCACGACCGACCGCGACAACAACCAGATCACGGCTTTCCACCCCGGCGCTATGAGCCACGCGCACCACATGAAGGTGCCCAGCTGCGGCGAGCGCGCCGACATCGCCATCGGCATCATCGCCCCCGATGGCCGCGACGCGATGTGGCAGCACGCGCACCAGATGGCCGAGGCCGGCATCCCGTTCGTCTTCGACCCCGGCCAGCAGCTGCCGCAGTTCAACGGCGAGGAACACCGCGAGATCATCGGCCTGGCGCGTTGGGTCGCGGTCAACGACTACGAAGCCCGCATGCTGCAGGAGCGCACCGGCTGGACGCCGCAGGCCATCTCGCAGCGCGACAACATCCAGGGCATGGTGGTGACGCTGGCCGACCAGGGCTGCGAGCTGTGGGTGCGCGGCGAGCGGATCGTGGTGCCGGGCGTGAAGGCCGAGCGCGTGCTCGACCCCACGGGCTGCGGCGACGCCTTCCGCGCCGGGCTGCTGTACGGCCTGGAGCGCGGCTGGCACCTGGAGCGCTGCGCCGCACTGGGCAACCGCCTGGGCGCGCTGAAGATCGCCGAGCGCGGCCCGCAGAACCACGCCATCGACCCCGCCGTCCTCGGCGAGGTCTGAAGCTGCCGGCCCTTTACTGAACCAACTGCGCCAGCCGGCCGCTGGCGTAGTCGGCCGCCACCTGCACCAGCGTTCGCGGCTGGATCTTCGCAGCCTGCCCCTCGCAGCCGAACTGCACATAGCGGTCGCGGCACACCTTGTAGGCGGCCTCGCGCGCGGGCTTGAGCCACTCGCGGGCGTCGAACTTGTCGGGGTTCTCGGCCATGAACTTGCGCACCGCGCCCGTCATCGCCAGGCGGATGTCGGTGTCGATGTTGATCTTGCGCACGCCGTGCTTGATGGCTTCCTGGATCTCCTCGATCGGCACGCCGAAGGTCTCCTTCATCTTGCCGCCGTACTGGTTGATGATGGCCAGCAGTTCCGGCGGCACGCTGGAGCTGCCGTGCATCACCAGGTGCGTGTTCGGGATGCGCCGGTGGATCTCCTTCACGCGGCCGATGGCCAGGATGTCGCCCGTGGGCTTGCGGCTGAACTTGTAGGCGCCGTGGCTGGTGCCGATGGCGATGGCCAGCGCGTCGAGCTGCGTGGCCTTGACGAACACCGCCGCCTCCTCGGGGTCGGTGAGCATCTGGCTGTGGTCGAGCTTGCCCTCGGCGCCGATGCCGTCTTCCTCGCCGGCGTCGCCGGTTTCCAGGTTGCCCAGGCAGCCGAGCTCGCCCTCGACGGTGACGCCCACCGCGTGGGCCATGTCGACCACCTTGCGCGTGACCTGCGCGTTGTAGTCGAACGAGGCCGGCGTCTTGCCGTCCTCCATCAGCGAGCCGTCCATCATCACCGAGCCGAAGCCCAGCTCGATGGCGCCCTGGCAGACCTTGGGGCTGGTGCCGTGGTCCTGGTGCATCACCAGCGGGATGTGCGGATAGGCCTCGGTGGCGGCCTGGATCAGGTGCTTGATGAAGGGCTCGCCGGCGTACTTGCGGGCGCCGGCGCTGGCCTGCAGGATCACCGGCGCGCCCACCTCGTGGGCGGCCTGCATCACGGCCTGCACCTGCTCGAGGTTGTTGACGTTGAAGGCCGGGATGCCGTAGCCGTTCTCGGCGGCGTGGTCGAGCAGCTGGCGCATGGAAACGAGGGGCATGGCGGACTCCGAGGAAAGGGGATCGTGCCGCGCGCAGCCGGCCCTGCCCGTAACCGCGCGGTAACTGGCCGGAATTCTAGGCGTCGCGCCTTCCGGGGATTCGACGCGCTTCCGTGCGCCTGTTCGCGGCGGG
>JBIKLC010000058.1:0-9432 GCA_044360025.1 Rubrivivax sp.
CCACCGGGTTGACGATCTCCAGGTGGCTGGGGTTGAAGGCCAGGCTCAGGTGCACGGCGCCGCCGGGGGTGCTGATGTCGGAGCTGAAGCCCTGGTGGTACTTCACGTCGCCGGCCGGCAGGTCTTCCTTCGCGGTGTGGTCGAACTCGGCGAACAGGTCCTGAGGGCTCTTGCCCAGGGTGTTGACGAGCACGTTCAGCCGGCCGCGGTGGGCCATGCCGATCACGATCTCCTGCACGCCCACCGCGCCGGCGCGCTGCACCAGCTCGTCCATGCTGGCGATGAAGCTCTCGCCCCCTTCCAGGCTGAAGCGCTTCTGGCCCACGTACTTGGTGTGCAGGTAGCGTTCCAGGCCCTCGGCGGCGGTCAGCCGGTCGAGGATGTGCTTCTTCTCGTCGAGAGTGAACGTCGGGGTGCTGCGCACGCTCTCCAGCCGCTCCTGCCACCACCGCTTCTCGGCCGGGTCGGTGCAGTGCATGAACTCCGCGCCGATGGTGCCGCAATAGGTCTGGCGCAGCGCCTGCACGATGTCGCGCAGCGTCATGTGCTCGGACTTCGAGAAGTACGTGTTCGCCGCCGAGAAGGTGATGTCCATGTCCGACTCGGTCAGGTCGTAGAACGACGGCTCGAGTTCGGGAATGCGGGGGCGCTCGGTGCGCTTGAGGGGGTCGAGATCGGCCCAGCGGCTGCCCAGGAACCGGTAGGCCGCGATCAGGCTCTGCACGTGCACCTGCTTGCGGGCCACAGCGAGATCGGCCTCGGAGGCCTTCAGCGCGAAGGCGTTGGCCTTGGCGCGCTGCGCGAAGCTCTCGATGACGGGCGCGTGGGCGACGTCGCGGCTGCTGCTGCCGTCGCTGGCAGGCACGTGCTGCAGGTTGTCGAAATAGGCGCGCCAGTTGTCCGGCACGCTGCCGGGGTTGTCGAGGTAGGCCTCGTACAACTGCTCCACGTAGGGCGCGTTACCCCCGAACAGATAGGAGTTGAGCCGGTATTGCTGCATCATCGTTCGCTCACCTTTTGCCCCGGTTTCCAAGGCTTCTGATGGGTTGATCAACCTTCCGCGTCCCGGCTTCGCCGGTTGGCGGATTAGCGACCCGTCTTGCCGGATCTGTGGATACCGGCAAGGGGACGGGAAGGACCGTCGTTGTCTGGGCGATGACTCTAACACCGCGTCGCGGCCGCCTTGTTCTCATCGTGCCGGCGAATTAGACGCCGGCGCACCCCTCAATTTCCTGACAAGCCGGGCGCCCGCGCCGCCAGACTTCTCTCGCCATGGGCCCACGCATCATCCACCTGCACCCCAGGGCCCCGGCCAAGCCGGCCACGGGCGCCGCATGCAACGGCTGCGGCGTGTGTTGCGCGGCCGAGCCCTGCCCGCTGGGCATGCTGATGTCGCGCCGCCGCCGCGGCGCCTGTGCGGCAGTCGAGTGGCAAGAGGCCGAAGCCCGTTACCGCTGCGGCGTCCTGGCCGCACCCGCCCGCTGGATGCCCTGGCTGCCGACGCGACTGGCCCGCGCGCTCGCCAGTCGCTGGATCGCCGCGGGCCACGGCTGCGACGCCGATCTCGAACCGCAGCCCGCGAAGCCAGCTTCCGCCGGGCGCGAGCGAAGGGTGGAGAAATCCCAAACCGGCGGAGGCCACGCGTCCGCCGGGCTAGACCCGGAACCTAAGGCGCGGCGGCAGCCGTCCCAGGCGGCAGCGCCAGACGCCGGCGCGCCTCGTGATACTCGCGCTCTAGGCGCGCCACCAGTTGCGTCGCTGGCACCACCGCCTTGACGACACCGATGCCCTGGCCGCAGCCCCAAATGTCCTTCCAGGCCTTCTTGGCGCTGTCGCCACCGCCGAAGTTCATCTTGCTGGGGTCGCTCGCGGGCAGGTTGTCGGGGTCCATGCCGGCGGCGCGGATGCTGGGCTTGAGGTAGTTGCCGTGCACGCCGGTGAACAGGCTCGAGTACACGATGTCGTCGGAATTGCTGTCGACGATGCACTGCTTGTAGGCGTCGGAGGCGCGCGCCTCCTCGGTGGCGATGAAGGCGCTGCCGATGTAGGCGAAGTCGGCCCCCATGGCCTGCGCCGCCAGCACGCCGCCGCCGGTGGCGATGGAGCCCGACAGCGCCACCGGGCCGTCGAACCACTCGCGGATTTCCTGCACCAGCGCAAACGGGCTCTTCGTGCCGGCGTGGCCACCCGCGCCGGCGGCCACCGCGATCAGACCGTCGGCGCCCTTGTCGATGGCCTTGCGCGCGAAGAAGTCGTTGATGATGTCGTGCAGCACCACGCCGCCCCAGGCGTGCACGGCTTCATTGACGTCGGCGCGCGCGCCCAGGCTGGTGATGACGATCGGCACCTTGTGGCGGGCGCAGACCGCCATGTCGTGCTCGAGCCGGTCGTTGCTCTTGTGCACGATCTGGTTGATGGCGAACGGCGCCGCCGGCCGCCCGGGGTGGGCGCGGTTCCAGGCCGCCAAGCCCTCGGTGATCTCGTGCAGCCACTCGTCGAGCTGCGAGGCCGGCCGCGCGTTGAGCGCCGGGATGCTGCCGACGACGCCGGCGCAGCACTGCGCGATCACCAGCTTCGGGTTGCTGATGATGAACAGCGGCGCGCCGATGATCGGCAGCGGCAGCTGACCCAGCGCACCGGGTAGTCTCGCCATCAGAAGGATTCGAGCGCCATCGCAGTGACGGCCTCGCCGCCCTCGACGATGCTGTCGCGCAGCGCCGGAGCCTGGTTCAGGAGGTGCTCGCCGAAAAAGCGCGCGGTGGCGATCTTGGCCTGCATGAACGCGGGGTCCTCGCCGGCCGCGAGCGCGTCCTCGGCCGCCATCAGCGCGCGGCCCATCTGCCAGCCGGCCACGGACAGGCCGGCGAGCTTGAGGTAGAGCACGCTGCCGGCGTACACGGCGTTGGGGTGGGCCTTGGTATGGCCGACAACGAAGCCCACGACCTCGACGAAGGCCTTGCGCGCCGCGGCCAGCCGGCGCGCCATGGCGCGGCAGGCAGCGCTGTCGCGCGCGGCCAGCTCGCCCTCGGTGGCCTCGATGCAGTGGGCGATGGCCAGCGCGACGCGGCCGCCATCGCGCGCCGTCTTGCGGCCCACGAGGTCATTCGCCTGGATGGCCGTGGTGCCCTCGTAGATGGCCAGGATCTTGGCGTCGCGAAGGTGCTGCGCCGCGCCGGTCTCCTCGACGAAGCCCATGCCGCCGTGCACCTGCACGCCCAGCGACGCCACCTCGAGCGACATCTCGGTCGACAGGCCCTTGATCAGCGGCACCAGGAACTCGTAGAAGGCCTGTTTCTTCGCCCGCGTCTTGGCATCGGGGTGGGCATGCGCGGCGTCGAAGGCGCTGGCGCCCACCAGCGCCATGGCGCGGCAGCCCTCGGTCCAGGCGCGCATGGTCATCAGCATGCGGCGCACATCGGGGTGGTGGATGATGGGGGCGGCCTGCGCCAGGCTGCCGTCGACAGGGCGGCTCTGCACGCGGTCGCGCGCGTGCTGCACGGCCTTCTGGTAGGCGCGCTCGGCCAGCGCGATGCCCTGCACGCCTACGCCGTAGCGCGCGGCGTTCATCATGATGAACATGTACTCTAGGCCGCGGTTCTCCTGGCCCACCAGCTCGGCCACCGCGCCGCCGTGGTCGCCGTACTGCAGCACGGCTGTGGGGCTGGCCTTGATGCCCAGCTTGTGCTCGAGGCTGACGCAGTGCACGTCGTTGCGCGTGCCGTCGGGCAGGACCTTGGGACAGATGAAAAGGCTGATGCCCTTGACGCCCTCGGGCGCGCCCACCACGCGCGCCAGCACGAGGTGGACGATGTTGTCCACCATGTCGTGCTCGCCCCAGGTGATGTAGATCTTGGTGCCGAAGAGCCGGTAGGTGCCGTCGGGCTGCGGCTCCGCGCGGGTGCGCACCAGGCTCAGGTCGGAGCCGGCCTGCGGCTCGGTGAGGTTCATCGTGCCGGTCCAGGAGCCGTCGATGAGCCGGGGCAGGTACATCGCCTGCTGCTCGGGCGTGCCGGCGGTCAGCAGGGCCTCGACGGCGCCGTCGGTCAGCAGCGGGCACAGCGCGAAGCTCAGGTTGGCGCTGTTGACCATCTCGCTGCAGGCGGCGTGGATGAGCTTGGGCAGGCCCTGGCCGCCGAAGGCCTCGGGGTGCTGCAGGCCCTGCCAGCCGCCCTCGGCGTACTGGCGGAAGGCTTCCTTGAAGCCGGGCGTGGCGTACACCACGCCGTTGCTCAGGAACGACGGGTTGCGGTCGCCTTCCCAGTTCAGCGGTGCGATCACGCCCTCGGCGAGCTTGGCGCTCTCCTCCAGCACCGCCGCGGCGGTGTCCAGGCCGTGGTCCTCGTGGCCGGGCAGCGTGGCCACGGCCTCGATGCCGGCCAGCGCCTTCATGACGAACAGCATGTCCTTGACGGGGGCGCGGTAGCTCATCGCGGTCTCCTGGTGGGGCGTCGGCGGGGCGCGGTCAGAGGCTGGCAACCAGTTCGGGCACGGCGGCGAAGAGGTCGGCCTCCAGGCCGTAGTCGGCCACGCTGAAGATCGGCGCCTCCGGGTCCTTGTTGATGGCCACGATGACCTTGCTGTCCTTCATGCCGGCCAGGTGCTGGATGGCGCCGCTGATGCCGGCCGCGATGTACAGCGTGGGCGCGACGATCTTGCCCGTCTGGCCCACCTGCCAGTCGTTGGGCGCGTAGCCGGCGTCCACCGCGGCGCGGCTGGCGCCGAGCGCGGCACCGAGCTTGTCGGCCAGCGGCGTGAGCACGGCGTTGAACTGGTCACTGCTGCCCAGGGCCCGGCCGCCGCTGACGATGATCTTCGCCGCCGTGAGCTCGGGGCGGTCGCTCTTGGCGATCTCGCTGCCCAAGAAGGCGCTCCGGCCGGCGTCGGCCACCGCGGCCACCACCTCGATCGTGGCGCTGCCGCCGCTGGCGCGGGCCGCGTCGAAACCCGTGGTACGCACGGTGATGACCTTCACCGCGTCGGTGCTCTGCACCGTGGCGATGGCGTTGCCGGCGTAGATGGGGCGTTCGAAGGTGTCGGGCGAGATCACGCGGGTGGCGTCGGAGACCTGCGCCACGTCGAGCAGCGCGGCCACGCGCGGCGCGACGTTCTTGCCCGCGGCCGTGGCCGCGAACAGGATGTGGCTGTAGCCGGAAGCGACGGCCAGCACCTGCGCGGCGACGTTCTCGGCCAGCCCATGGTCGAGGTGTGGCGCATCGGCGTGCAGCACCTTGGACACGCCGGTAATGTGCGCCGCCGCGCCCGCCGCGCCTGCGGCGCCGGTGCCGGCCACCAGCACGTGCACGTCGCCGTCGCAGGCCAGCGCGGCCGCGACGGTGTTGAGGGTGCCGCCCTTGAGCGACGCGTTGTCGTGTTCAGCAACCACCAGAGCAGCCATGGTCAGATCACCTTCGCTTCGTTCTTCAGCTTGGCCACCAGCGTGGCCACGTCGGGCACCTTCACGCCGGCGCCGCGCTTGGGCGGCTCCGACACCTTCAGCGTCAGGATGCGCGGCGCGACGTTCACGCCCAAATCCGCCGGCTTGAGGGTCTCCAGTGGCTTCTTCTTGGCCTTCATGATGTTGGGCAGCGTCACGTAGCGCGGCTCGTTCAGGCGCAGGTCGGTGGTCACCACCGCGGGCAGCGTGATCCGCAGCGTTTCCAGGCCGCCGTCGACCTCGCGCGTGACGGTGGCCGCGCCGTCGGCGACCTCGACCTTGCTCGCGAAGGTGGCCTGCGGCAGGCCGGCCAGCGCGGCCAGCATCTGCCCGGTCTGGTTGCAGTCGTCGTCGATGGCCTGCTTGCCCAGGATCACGAGGCCGGGCTGCTCCTTGTCGACCAGCGCCTTCAGCAGCTTGGCCACCGCCAGCGGCTGCAGTTCGGCATCGGTCTCGACGAGGATGGCGCGGTCGGCGCCAATGGCCATGGCCGTGCGCAGCGTCTCCTGGCACTGCGCCACGCCGCAGGACACCGCCACGATCTCGGTGACGGCGCCCTTCTCCTTCAGGCGCACGGCTTCCTCGACGGCGATCTCGTCGAAGGGGTTCATGCTCATCTTGACGTTGGCGATGTCCACGCCCGTGCCGTCGGACTTGACGCGCACCTTGACGTTGTAGTCGACCACCCGCTTGACCGGGACCAGCACCTTCATGCCTGCATCTCCTTGGGGGACTGTGTGCCAGCGCCTGGGCCTTGCCCGCGGGCGGACGGCGGCTGCAATTGACGTTTACGTCAACCGCGCCATTCTAGGCGGCGGGGATGCGCACGATCCCTGCACAGACCACGAAATAGAACGACCGTACTATTTTTCGCCGACCGGCTGGCCGACGAGCGCCGCCGCTTGGCCGCGCGCGACGTCGATGCGGCGCAGCAGCAGCAGCCCCACGACGAAGAACAGGCCCGTGCTAGCGATGCCGAGCCGTTGGTTGCCCCCGGTCAGCCAAGTGACGAGGCCGTAGGTGATGGGCCCCACAATGGCCGAGGCGCGAGTGGCGAAGATCCACAGGCCGTAGAACTCGGCCAGCCGGTCCGACGGAGCGAACAGCCCCGCCAGCGCGCGGCCGGCGCTCTGGCTCGAGCCCATGCACAGCCCGGCCACTACCGCGGCCACCCAGAACGGCCCCGGCGTGGTCGCGGCCAGCGCGATCAGCGTCATCAGCACCCAGCCCCAGAGCGTCAGGCCCAGGGCCTTGCGGTGGCCGATGCGGTCCTGCCCGTAGCCGAAGGCGAACGCGCCCGCGGCCGACGCGATGTTGACCAGGAAGATCAGCATCATCGTCTGCGTCTGCTTGAAGCCCAGCACCTCCTCGGCGTAGATCGCGGCCAGCGCGATGACCACCGAGATGCCGGCCTGGTAGAAAAGCGCACAGGCCAGCAGCCAGCGGAAGTCCTCGTAGCGGCGCGCCTCGCGCCAGGTCGAGCCCAGCCGCCGCAGGGCGGTCGCCGCGGCGCCCGCCGCGCTCGCCGGCTGCGGCACCGCGCGCTCCTTGAGCAGCACGAAGGTGACCAGCGAGGCCAGCACGTAGACCACCGCGGTGATCAGCATGGTCACGGGCACGAAGTGCGTGGCGGGCAGGCCCTGGCCCTGCGCCCAGCTCACGTAGCCCAGGCTCAGGCCCAGGGTGAGCATGCCGCCGAAGTAGCCCAGGCTCCAGCCCCAGCCCGAGACGCGCCCCAGCGCCTCACGCCGCGCGAGCTCGGGCAGGAACGCAGCGGTCAGCTGCTCCCCGATCGAGTAGCAGAAGTTCGAGACGACGATGGCCGCCACCGCGAGCCACAGGTCGCCGCGGCCCACGCCTGCCAGCGCCGCGGTGGCAACGACGCAGCCGACGGTGGCGGCCACCAGCAGCAGCTTCTTGGCCGCGCGCGCATCGGCCCAGGCCCCCAGCACCGGCGTGGCCAGCATCACGAGCGCGTTGCTCAGGCCCAGCGCCAGCGTCCAGGCCAGCGTGCCCCAGTCGGCCCCATCAGCCACCACCCCCACGAAGTAGGCGTTGAACACGGCGGTCAGCACGACCGTCGTGTAGCCCGAGTTGGCGAAGTCGTACATCGCCCAACCGAACGCCTCGCGCGGGGAGATGCCAGGGTTCAGGGCTTGGGGGTCGAACAGCGGCATGACGGCTCTGACGGCTCGCGCCGCGGTGCAGCGGCTAGGACGCGAGGTGGTGCCCGGAGCGGGACTCGAACCCGCATGCCCCGCGAGGGGCCGCGGATTTTAAGTCCGCTGCGTCTACCGATTTCGCCATCCGGGCGGCGGGCGCGGGCAGGGCCGGTTAGGTGGAGGCGCGAGCCGGAGTCGAACCGGCCTAGACGGATTTGCAATCCGTTGCATAACCGCTTTGCTATCGCGCCAAAGGTCGAATTCCGAACATTCTCAGACAAAAAGAAGGGAAGCCGAAGCTTCCCTGTCTTTGGATTCTGGAGCGGGATAAGAGGCTCGAACTCTCGACCTATACCTTGGCAAGGTATCGCTCTACCAACTGAGCTAATCCCGCTTGGCTTTCACCATCTCGACGCGCTTGCGATCGATTGCTACACCAGCTGCGTCGAGCTTCACAGTATAGCTTGACTTCAGAGACGGCGACAAGAGCCCCGGGCTCTGGCCACAACGCCCCCCGAAGTCCTCAGTGCGGCAACCCGTCGGCCGCGGCCGACGGGGCGGGCGCAATGCCCGGAGTGTCGGACTGGACTGAAGCGGCCGGCGCCGGCTCCTCGTCGGGCAGGCAGTCGGGCATGCGCTCCAGAGCCAGTTCGAGCACCTGGTCGATCCACTTCACCGGCACGATCTCGAGCTTGTTCTTGGCGTTCTCCGGGATGTCCTGGAGGTCCTTCACGTTCTCCTCAGGAATCAGCACCGTCTTCACGCCACCCCGGTGCGCGGCCAGCAGCTTCTCTTTCAAACCGCCGATGGCGGTGACCTCGCCGCGCAAGGTGATCTCGCCCGTCATCGCCACCTCGGCCTTCACCGGGATTCCGGTGAGCGCCGAGACCAGCGCCGTCGTCATTGCCGCACCGGCGCTGGGGCCATCCTTGGGCGTGGCGCCGTCGGGCACGTGGATGTGGATGTCGCGCTTCTCGAACAGCTCGTCCTTGATGCCGAGCCGACGCGAGCGCGAGCGCACCACGGTGCGCGCGGCCTCGACCGACTCCTTCATCACGTCGCCCAGCGAGCCGGTGCGCGTGATGTTGCCCTTGCCCGGCATCACGGCCGCCTCGATGGTGAGGAGGTCGCCGCCGACCTCCGTCCAGGCCAGCCCGACCACCTGGCCGACCTGGTTCTTCTTCTCGGTGCGGCCGTAGTCGTGCTTGCGCACGCCCAGGAAGTCGTTGAGGTTGTCCTCGGTGACGACGACCTGGCCCTCGTACTTCTTCAGCTGGTGGCCCTTGACGACCTTGCGGCAGATCTTGCCGATCTCGCGCTCGAGGCTGCGCACGCCGGCCTCGCGGGTGTAGTAGCGCAGGATGGCGCGGATGGCGCCCTCGGTGAGCTCCATCTCGCCGGCCTTCACGCCGTTGTTCTTCTGCTGCTTAGGGCAAAGGTAGCGCTGCGCGATGCTGAGCTTCTCGTCCTCGGTATAGCCCGCCAGGCGGATGACCTCCATCCGGTCGAGCAGCGCCGGCGGGATGTTCATCGAGTTCGAGGTGGCGACGAACATCACGTCCGAGAGGTCGAAATCGACCTCGACGTAGTGGTCGCTGAAGGTGTGGTTCTGTTCGGGGTCCAGCACCTCCAGCAACGCGCTTGACGGATCGCCGCGGAAGTCCATGCCCAGCTTGTCGATCTCGTCGAGCAGGAACAGCGGGTTGCGCGTGCCGACCTTGGTGAGCGACTGCAGCACCTTGCCCGGCATCGAGCCGATGTAGGTGCGGCGGTGGCCGCGGATCTCGGCCTCGTCGCGCATGCCGCCCAGGGCCATGCGCACGTACTTGCGGCCGG
>JBIKLC010000037.1:0-32344 GCA_044360025.1 Rubrivivax sp.
TGGGCGCCTTGACCTTGTCGACACGCTGCTGCACCGCGAGGTACTCGAGGATGCGGTCCTTGACCTTCTCAAGGCCATAGTGGTCCTCGTTGAGCACCTGCTCGGCGAACGCCAGGTCGTGCTTGATCTTGGTCTTCTTCTGCCAGGGTAGGTTGACCAGCGTGTCGATGAAGTTGCGCACCACGGTGGCTTCGGCGCTCATCGGCGACATCAGCTTGAGCTTCTTGAGCTCGCCCTCGGCCTTCTTGCGCGCTTCCTTGCTCATGCGCGCGGCCTTGATCTTCTTCTCGAGCTCTTCGAGGTCGGCACCCTCCTCGCCGTCGCCGAGCTCCTTTTGGATGGCCTTGACCTGCTCGTTGAGGTAGTACTCGCGCTGGCTCTTCTCCATCTGCCGCTTGACACGGCCGCGGATGCGCTTCTCGACCTGAAGGATGTCGACCTCGTGCTCGAGCTGCTCGAGCAGCTTCTCCAGCCGCTTGGCGACGCTGAAGAGGTCGAGCACGGCCTGCTTGGCCTCGAGCTTGAGCGGCAGGTGCGCGGCGATGGTGTCGGCCAGGCGGCCGGCATCGTCGATGCCGCCGATGCTGGTGAGGATCTCCGGCGGGATCTTCTTGTTGAGCTTGACGTACTGGTCGAACTGCTGCGTCACGGCTCGGCGCAGAGCCTCGATCTCGGGCGTAGCGGCGTCTTCGTTTTGAACAGGCACGACCTCGCCCGTGAAGTGCTCGCCGGTGTCGGTGATGGACCGCGTCTGCGCGCGCTGAACGCCCTCGACCAGCACCTTCACGGTGCCGTCGGGCAGTTTCAGCATCTGCAGGATGCTGCTGATGCAGCCGACCTCGAACAGGTCCTCGGGGCGGGGTTCGTCCTTGCTGGCGGCCTTCTGGGCCACCAGCATGATCTGGCGACCCTGCTCCATGGCGGCCTCGAGGGCCTTGATGCTCTTGGGCCGGCCCACGAACAGCGGGATGACCATGTGGGGGAAGACGACGACGTCGCGCAGCGGCAGCAGCGGCAGGGTCAGCGGATCGGGCGGCAGGATGGGATGTCCGGACATGTGGTACGACCTTTCGTATCAAGCCCAGTTGGGGCCCACCAGCGGCGTTGCAAGGGGCCTCGACCGCCGGAAGGCCGCGGCGCCGGTGACGCTCAGGCGCTCGCCTTCTTCTCGCGGTAGACGAGCAGCGGCTTGGCACCCTCGTCGACGATATGCTCGTCGATCACCACCTTGGCCACGCCGTCCAGCGTGGGCAACTCGAACATGGTGTCGATGAGCGAATGTTCCAGGATGGAGCGCAGGCCGCGCGCCCCGGTCTTGCGGGCCAGCGCCTTCTTGGCGATAGCCGTCACCGCCGAAGGGCGCACCTCGAGCTCGACGCCGTCCATGGCGAACAGCTTCTGGTACTGCTTGACCAGTGCGTTCTTGGGCTCGGTGAGGATCTGCACCATGGCGTCGATCGTGAGCTCGCCCAACGTCGCCACCACCGGCAGCCGGCCCACCAGTTCGGGGATGAGGCCGAACTTGATCAGGTCTTCGGGCTCGACGTCGCGGAACAGGTCGGCGGCGCGCTTTTCGGTCTTGCTGTGCACGCTGGCGCCGAAGCCGATGCCCGACTTCTCGGTGCGGCTCTGGATGACCTTCTCAAGGCCGTCGAAGGCACCGCCGCAGATGAACAGGATGTTCGTCGTGTCGATCTGCAGGAAGTCCTGGTTCGGATGCTTGCGCCCGCCCTGCGGCGGCACGCTGGCCATGGTGCCCTCCACCAGCTTGAGCAAGGCTTGCTGCACGCCCTCGCCCGACACGTCGCGCGTGATGCTGGGGTTGTCGGCCTTGCGCGAGATCTTGTCGATCTCGTCGATGTAGACGATGCCCCGCTGCGCCCGCTCGACGTCGTAATTGCAGTTCTGCAGCAGCTTCTGGATGATGTTCTCGACGTCCTCGCCCACGTAGCCCGCCTCGGTGAGCGTGGTGGCGTCGGCGATGACGAAGGGAACGTTGAGCAGTCGGGCCAGCGTCTGCGCCAGCAGCGTCTTGCCGCTGCCGGTGGGGCCGATGAGCAGGATGTTGCTCTTGCTCAGCTCGATGTCGTCCTTGCCACCGGCGCTGCCCATGTGGCGCAGCCGCTTGTAGTGGTTGTAGACGGCCACCGACAGCGTGCGTTTGGCGACGTCCTGCCCGATCACGTACTGGTCGAGGCTGGCCTTGATCTCGCCCGGCACGGGCAACTCGCCCTTGGCCGGTTTGGCCGCGCCGCCATCCACCGGGACCTCGTCGCGGATGATGTCGTTGCAAAGCTCGATGCACTCGTCACAGATGAAGACCGAGGGCCCTGCGATGAGCTTCTTGACCTCGTGCTGGCTCTTGCCGCAGAAGCTGCAGTACAGAACCTTCTCGCCGGAGGAGCCCTTCTTTTCGGCCATGACTGTGTGTGTGGGTGCTGGATGGAGTCGGCTCGTGGCCGTCGTCTCGGACCATCATAGACGACCGGGCTCGCAGGTGATGGCGGCGAAATGAGCCCCAGATGGGGTTCTACTGGCCGCGACGGCCGCTACCGGCGTCAGGCCAGAAGCTGAGCGCCCTCCTCAGGCCCGCTTCTCAAGCACCTGATCGATCAGGCCGTAGTCGAGTGCCTCGGCCGGGTTCATCCAGCGGTCGCGCTCCATGTCGGCCGCGATGCGTTCCACGGGCTGGCCGGTGCGTTCGGCGTAGATGCGGTTGAGCTGCTCGCGCGTCTTGAGGATCTCGCGCGCCGCGATCTCGATGTCGGTGGCCTGACCCTGGGCGCCGCCCGAGGGCTGGTGGATCATCACCCGGCTGTTGGGCAGCGCGAAGCGCTTGCCCTTAGTGCCGGCCATGAGCAGGAAGCTGCCCATGCTGGCGGCCATGCCCATGCACAGGGTGCTGACGTCGGGCTTGATGAAGTTCATCGTGTCGTAGATCGACAGCCCGGAACTGACGCTGCCCCCCGGCGAATTGATGTACAGAAAAATGTCCTTGTCCGGATTCTCGCTCTCCAGGAACAGCATTTGCGCGACCACCAGGTTGGCGGTGGCGTCGTTCACCGGGCCCACCAGGAACACGATGCGCTCGCGCAGCAGCCGGCTGTAGATGTCGTAGGCGCGCTCGCCGCGGCCGGACTGTTCGATGACGATGGGGACCATGCCCAGCGCCGTGGTTTCCTGCATGCTCATCGGGGGCTCTCCAGCGGCGCGGTCAGGACGCCATCATCACATCATCGAACGGTAGCACCTTGTCGACGACCTTGGCATTCGCAAGCACGAACTCGGCGACGTTGTTCTCGATCACCACGGCTTCCACCTCGGCCATGCGCTGGCGGTCGCCCAGGTACCAGCGCATCACCTCGGCCGGCTTCTCGTAGCTCTGGCTCAACTCCTCGATGTGCTTCTGGAGCTGCTCGGGCTTGGCCTGCAGGCCGTTGGCCCGCACCAGCTCGGCCACCACCAGGCCCAGGCGCACGCGGCGCTCGGCCTGCTCCTTGAAGTTCTCGGCGGGGATCGGCAGCTTGTCGGCGTCCTTGAAGCCGCGCTCCTTGAGGTTGGTGCGCATCTGGTCCACCAGCCGGTCGCTCTCGGCGGCCACCAGCGCGTTGGGGATGTCCAGCGTGGCCGTGCGGGCCAGCAGGTCCATCACGGCGCCCTTGTTGCGGGCCTGCAAGCGGAACTTCACCTCGCGCTCGAGGTTCTTCTTTACGTCGGCGCGCAGCGACTCGACCGTGCCCTCCTTGATCCCCAGCGCCCTGGCGAAGGCGTCGTCGACCGCCGGCAGGTGGCCGACTTCGATCTTACTGACCGTCACCAGGAAGTCGGCTTCCTTGCCGGCGACCTCCTGGCCCTGGTAGTCGGCCGGGAACTGCAGCGGGAAAGTCTTGCTCTCGCCGGCCTTCATGCCGCGCACGGCCTCGTCGAACTGCGCCAGCATCTGGCCCTCGCCGACGACGAACTGGAAGTCGCTGGCCTGGCCGCCCGAGAAGGGCTCGCCGTCGATCTTGCCCTCGAAGTCGATCGTGACGCGGTCGCCCTCGGCGGCGCCCTCGGCGGCGGCGCGCAGGCCGAAGGTGCGGCGCTGCTTGCGCAGGATCTCGACGGTGCGGTCGATCGCGGCATCGGTCACGTCGGTGGATACGCGCTCCAGCTCGGCGGCTGACAGGTCGCCCAGCCTCACCTCGGGGTAGACCTCGAAGGTGGCGTCGAAGGCCAGCGTGCCCTCGGGCGCCTTGTCGTTCTGGGTGATGCGCGGCGCGCCGGCCACGCGCAGTTGCGCCTCGCGGGTGGCCTTGTCGAACAGCTGGCCGACCTTGTCGTTGACCACCTCGTACTGCACGCTGTAGCCGTAGCGCTGGGCGACCACGCTCATCGGCACCTTGCCGGGGCGGAAGCCGTCCGCCTTGACGGTGCGGGCCAGCTTCTTCAGGCGCGTCTCGACCTCGCCGTTGATGGCGGTGGCGGGCAGCGTCAGCGTGATGCGGCGCTCGAGCTTCTCTAGGGTTTCGACTTGCACGGCCATGGCGGGTCTCGAAGAGGCGTGGAATGGGGACAGCGGGCGGCGTGGTGCGCGGGGTCGGACTCGAACCGACACGCCCGTGAAGGCGTCAGGACCTAAACCTGGTGCGTCTACCGATTTCGCCACCCGCGCAGGTGCTCGGCCTGAATCCGGGCAGACGGCCCCGGACCCAGGCGAAGCCCACGATTTTAGCCCGCTCGCGCCGCCGCTTCCGCCAGCGCGCCCGGTGCGGGCTCGCGCCGGATGCGGAACCAGGCCGCGTACATCGCCGGCAGCGCCAGCAAGGTCAGTGCCGTGGCGACGATGAGGCCGCCCATGATGGCCACCGCCATCGGGCCCCAGAACACGCTGCGGCTAAGCGGGATCATCGCCAGCACCGCCGCGGCCGCTGTCAGCACGATGGGCCGGAAGCGCCGCACCGCCGCCTCCACGATGGCGTCCCAGGCGGCCACGCCGGCGCGGCGGTCCTGCTCGATCTGGTCGATCAGGATCACCGAGTTGCGCATGATCATCCCCATCAGCGCGATCACGCCCAGCAGCGCGACGAAGCCGAACGGCCGGTTCAGCAGCAGCAGCGCGGCGGCCACGCCGGCGATGCCCATGGGCCCGGTGAGGAACACCAGCATCGCCCGGCTGAAGCTCTGCAGCTGCAGCATCAGCAGCGTGAAGATGATGAACAGCATGATGGGCACGCCGGCGGCGATCGAGCCCTGGCCCTTGCTGCTCTCCTCCACCGCGCCGGCGATCTGGATCTTGTAGCCCGGCGGCATGCGCTCGGCCAGCTTCTGCAGCTCGGGCCAGACCTGGAACGTCACGGTGGGACCCTGCACGCCCTCCACCACGTCGCCCTGCACGGTGACGGCGTAGTCGCGGCCTTCGCGCCACAGCACGCCGGGCTCCCAGGCGAAGCCGACCTTAGCCACCTGCGTCAGCGGCACGCTGCGCCCGCTGGCGGTGGGCAGGTAGGCGTTGCCGAGGTCGGTGATGGCCTTGCGCTCCTCCAGCGGCTGGCGCAGCACGATGTCGATCAGGCGGTCGCCCTCGCGGTACTGGCCGATGGTCGTGCCCGACAGGATGGTGCGCGAGGCCAGGGCGATGGACTGGCTGGTGACGCCCAGCGCACGCGCCTTGTCCTGGTCGATCTCCAGCCGCAGCACCTTGATCTGCTCGTTCCAGTTGTCGTTGACGCCGCGCATGCTGGGGTTGGCGCGCAGGATCTCCTTGGCCTGGTCGGCCCAGGTCCGCACCTTGTCCGCCTCGGGGCCGACGACGCGGAACTGCACCGGGTACGGCACGGGCGGCCCGTTGGGCAGCAGCTTCACGCGGCCGCGGACCTCGGGGAACTCGGCCGCCAGCAGCGCTGGCAGCCGCACGCGCAACTCCTCGCGCTCGGCCAGGCCCGTGGGCAGCACGATGGCCTGGCTGACGTTGGCCTGGGGGAACACCTGGTCCAGCGGCAGGTAGAAGCGCGGCACGCCCGAGCCCACCCAGGTGGTGACGCTGGCCACGCCGGGCTCCTTCATCATGCGCGCCTCGAAGCGGCGGGCAATCTCGTCGGTCTGCTGGATGGTGCTGCCCTCGGACAGCCAGAGGTCCACCAGCACCTCGGGCCGGCTGCTGTCGGGGAAGAACTGCTGCTGCACCTTGCCCATGCCCGCGATGCCCAGGCCGAAGATGCCCAGGGTCAGCCCGATGGTGATCCAGCGGTGCTGCACGCACCAGTCCACCATGCGCCGGAATCGGCTGTAGAAGGGGGTATCGAACAGCTCGTGCGCCTCGCCAGCCGCCTTGGGCCGGTTGCGCAGCATCCGCCAGCCCAGGTAGGGCACGAAGTACACCGAGACCACCCACGAGATCACCAGCGCCGCCGAGGTGACGGCGAAGATCGCGAAGGTGTATTCGCCGGTCACGCTCTTGGCCAGGCCGATGGGCAGGAAGCCGGCCGCGGTGATGAGCGTGCCGGTGAGCATGGGCATGGCCACGAGCTCATAGGTGAAGGTGGCGGCGCGGGCGCGGTCGTGGCCCTCCTCCAGCTTGCGCACCATCATCTCCACGGCAATGATGGCGTCGTCCACGAGCAGGCCCAGCGCGATGATCAGGCTGCCCAGACTGATTTTGTGCAGTCCGACGCCCCAGTAGAACATCGTCACGAAGGTGATGGCCAGCACGAGCGGGATCGTGATCGCCACCACGAGGCCCGGCCAGACGTCGACGCGCAGCGGCCGGGTGTGCAGGCCCAGGCTGATGAAGCTCACGGCCAGCACGATGACGATGGCCTCGATCAGCACCTTCACGAACTCGTTGACCGAGCGGCTCACGGCCGCGGGCTGGTCCTGCACGCGCTCGATGCTCATCCCCACGGGCAGGTCGGCCTGGATGCCGGTCATCGCCTGGCCCAGCGCCTTGCCCAGCGCGATGATGTCGCCGCCCTTCGCCATGCTCACCCCCAGGGCGACGACCTCGTGGCCCTGGTGGCGCACCTTCACGGCAGGCGGGTCGACGTAGTCGCGACGCACGTCGGCGATGTCCGAAAGCTTGATGGTGCTGCCCGCGCCCGTGGCCGGGTTGATGGCCCGGATCGGGAATCTCCGCAGCTCGTCCACCGAGTTGAACTGCCCCGCCACCCGCACCTGCAGGTTCTCGCTGCCGGCATTGAGCACGCCGGCGCCCTCGACCGCGTTCTGCGCGCCGAGCTGCGCGATCACCTGGTTCATGTCCAGGCCCAGCTGCGCCAGCCGCTTCTGCGAGATCTCGACGAACAGCTTCTCGGCCTGGGCGCCGAAGATCTCCACCTTGGCGACGTCGGGCACGCGCAGCAGCTGCTGTCGCACGCGCTCGGCGAAGCGCCGCGTCTCCTCGCGGCTGAAGCCGTCCGAGCGCAGCGCGAAGATGCTGCCGTAGACGTCGCCGAAGTCGTCGTTGAACACCGGACCTATCACGCCGGCCGGCAGCGTGTTGCGGATGTCCCCTACGCGCTTGCGGGCCTGGTACCAGCTGTTGGGCACGTCCTTGGACGGCGAGCTGTCCTTGAGCTGCAGGATGGTCAGGCTCTCGCCGGGCTTGGCGTAGCTGCGGATGACGTCGGCGTGCGGCACCTCCTGCAGCGCCTTCTCGATCTTGTCGGTCACCTGCTCGGCCATCTGCTGCGCGCTGGCGCCGGGCCAGAAGGCCTGCACCACCATGGCGCGGAAGGTGAACGGCGGGTCCTCGTCCTGCCCGAGCTGGAAGTAGGCCGCGAAGCCCAACACCAGCAGCACCAGCATCAGGTAGCGCGTGAGGGCCGGGTGCTCGAGCGCCCAACGCGAGACGTTGAAGCGCGAGGGCGTGGCGCCGGTGGAGGCGGTGTCGTGCATGGCGGTGCTTGCGGTCGCTTCAGCGGCTGGCGGCGGGCAGGGCCGGCGCCGGCGGGGCTTCTTCGAACAGCTTCACCTTCTGCCCGGGCGTCAGCGTGTGCACGCCGGCGGTCACCACGCGCTGGCCAGGCTGCAGGCCGCCGGCCACCATGATCGAATTGCCGTCGGCGCCAGCCACGACGATGGGCTGCACCTGCACCGTCATGCTCGCCGCGTCCAGCACCCACACGGCCGTCTGGCCCTGCTGGCGCATCAGCGCGGTCAGCGGCAGGCGCGCTGCGGCGTCGCGCCGCGGCAGCTCCAGCAGCACCGTCATGGTCTGTCCCAACTGCACCGGAGCCGCGCCGATGTCGGCGCGCACGAGGAAGGTCCGCGTCACGGGGTCGGCCGCCGCGGCCACCTCGCGCACGGTGGCGGGCAGAGCCGCCGGCTGGGCCCAGGGCCGCACCCGCAGAGCGCCGCTGCGCCCCAGGAGGGCGCGGATGCCGGCCACGGCGTCTTCCGGCACCGAGAAGGCGACGTCGCGGGGGCCGTCGTGGGCCACCCGCAGCACCGGCGTGCCGGCGGAGAGCACGGCGCCCACCTCGGCCTCGGTGGCGGTAACGACGCCGGCCGCCGGGGCCGTGAGCACCGCGTACGCGGCCAGGTTGCCCTGAACCCTGGCCTGCGCGCGCGCCTGGTCGAGCTGCGCGCGCTGGGCCTTCAGGCCGCCCTCTCGGCGCTCCAGCTCCATGGCGCTGATGAAGCCCTGGGCGCGCAGTTCCTCGTAGCGCTTGAACTCGGCGGCGGCGAAGTCGACGCTGGCCTGCGCCGCGCGCAGCGCAGCCTGCGCCGCCTCCTGCTGCAGCTTCAGGTCGGCGGGGTCCAGCTGCGCCAGCGCTTGGCCCGCGCCCACGCGCTGGCCCACCTCGGCAGGCCGCGCCACCAGTTTGCCGGCCACGCGGAAGCCCAGGTGCGACTCTGTTCGCGCCCGCACCTCGCCGGCGTATTCCTGCACGCCGCCTACGGCGTCGGGGGCCACGGTCATCACGCGGACGGCGCGCACCGGCTCCGGCGCCGGAGGCTTGGGCGAACAGGCGGCCAGCCAGACGGCGACAGGCAGCAGGACAAGGGGCATCAAGACGTGACGGCTGGGCATGGCGGGGAATCTGGGCGCGACGATGGACTGGCCGGTAGGGACGGGCTCGGGAGACAGCGGCGAGGGCGTTGCGGAATCGGGCGCGGACGGGCCGTGGTTCAGGACCCGAACCTGCGGCGTGGCCAATTAATGACTGACCGGTCAGTAATGTAGAAGTCCCGCCCGCTGCCTGTCAATCGGCCGGAGCGCAACGGGCAACGCAGCCCACAATGCGCGGCCGTGAGTGTCGACCACTATGAAAACTTCCCCGTCGCCTCGGTGCTGTGCCCGCCAGCGCTGCGGCCGCCGATCACGGCGATTTACCACTTCGCGCGCACCGCCGACGACATCGCCGACGAAGGCGAGGCCTCCACCGAGAGCCGCCTGGCCGATCTTGCCCACTACCGGCGCGATCTCATGGCCGTGGCCACGGGGCATGCGCCCTCGGCACGCTGGGCGCGCGTGTTCGAACCCTTGGCCCGGCAGATACGGCGCCACGCGCTGCCGGTGCCGCTGCTGGCCGACCTGCTGGACGCCTTCGCACAGGACACGCGCAACCCGCTCTACCCCGACCGCGCCGCCCTGCTCGACTACTGCCGCCGGTCGGCCGATCCCATCGGCCGGCTGCTGCTGCACCTGTACGGCATCGCCGACGCGCAGGCCCTGCGTCGCTCGGACGCCATCTGCAGCGCGCTGCAGCTCATCAACTTCTGGCAGGACCTCAGCGTGGACGGCCCGCGCGGGCGCCACTACGTGCCCGAGGTCGACTGCGCCCGCCACGGCGTGCCGCTTTCCGACCTGGCCACCTGCCGCGACAGCCCGGCGGCGCGCGGGCTGGTGCGCGAGCTCTGCGCGTGGGCCCGCGAGCTGATGCACGAGGGCGCCCCACTGGCCCGCCAGGTGCCCGGCCGGGCCGGCTGGGAGCTTCGGCTCGTGGTGCAGGGCGGGCTGCGCATTCTTGAGAAAATCGCCGCAATGGACCACGCCGCCCTGCTCCACCGGCCCACCGTGGGGGCCGCCGATGCGCCGCTGCTGCTGTGGCGCGCGCTGCTCACGAGGGCGCCGCGATGACGCCGGCCACGCCCGGCACCACGCCCGCGTCGCCCGCCTCGCCCGAGCAGTACGTGCAGGAAAAGGCCGCCGGCAGCGGCTCAAGCTTCTACTACGCGTTCCTGTTCCTGCCGCCCGCGCGCCGCGCGGCGATCACGGCCTTCTACGCCTTCTGCCGCGAGGTCGACGACGTCGTCGACGAGACCACCGACATCGGCGTCGCCGCCACCAAGCTAGCCTGGTGGCGCCGCGAGGTGGCCGAGGCCTACGCCGGCCGCCCCACCCACCCGGTGACGCGCGCGCTGATGCCGCTGGCGTTGCGCTTCGACATCGAGGCCTCGCACCTCGACGCCGTGATCGACGGCTGCGAGATCGACCTGCAGCAGACCCGCTTCCTCGACTTTGCTGGTCTGCAGCGTTACTGCCACCTGGTCGCCGGCGTGGTGGGCGAGGTCGCGGCCGGCATCTTCGGCCGCACCCAGGCCGACACGCTGCGCTACGCCCAACGGCTGGGGCTGGCCATGCAGCTGACGAACATCATCCGCGACGTCGGCGACGATGCGCGCCGCGGCCGCATCTACCTGCCCATCGACGAGCTGCAGCGCTTCGACGTGAAGGCGCACGAGCTGCTCCAGCGCGAGGCCCCCTGGGGCTACAGCGAGCGCTTCACGGCGCTGATGCGCTTCCAGGCCGCCCGCGCGCACGCCACCTACGACGAGGCCCTGGCCCTGCTGCCCGAGGCCGACCGCGTGGCGCAGAAGCCGGGGCTCATGATGGCCAACATCTACCGCCGGCTGCTGCGCGAGATCGAGGCGCAGGGCTTCCAGGTGCTGCACCAGCGTACCTCGCTGACGCCGCTGAAGAAGCTCTGGATCGCGGCGTGCACGCACGTGCGCGGCCGCTGAGCCCCTGCGCAGGATGACCAAGCGGCGCCTGGCGGTGGTGGGCGCTGGCTGGGCCGGGCTGGCCGCAGCGGTGCGTGCGGTGCAGGCGGGTTGGCAGGTGACGCTGCTCGAGATGGCGCCGGCCGCGGGCGGCCGCGCGCGCTCGCTCGCCCCCGAGGCCGACGGCAGCCGCCTGGACAACGGCCAGCACATCCTCATCGGCGCCTACCGCCGCACGCTCGATCTCATGACCACGGTGGGCGCCGACCCGGCCCGGCTGCTGCACCGCCAGCCGCTGGAACTGCGCTACCCCGACGGCGTTGGCCTGCGGCTGCCGCGGGGCCCCGCCTGGCTGGTCTTCGGCGTCGGCGTGGCGGGCGCGCGGGGCTGGAGCACCCGCGACAAGCTCGCGCTGATGGCAGCGGCCGGCCGCTGGCTGCTGGCCGGCTTCCGATGCGCACCCGGCCTGTCGGTCGACGCGCTGTGCCGCGGCCTGCCACCGGCCGTACGGCAGCGCCTGATCGACCCGCTGTGCGTGGCCGCGCTGAACACCCCGGCACACGAGGCCAGCGCGGCGGTGTTCCTGCGCGTGCTGCGCGACTCGCTGTTCTCGGGGCCGGGCTCATCGGACCTGCTGCTGCCCCGTGCGCCGCTAGCCGCGCTGCTGCCCGAGCCGGCCGTGGCCTGGCTGCGCGCGCGCGGCGCCGTCGTGCTCACCGGCCGGCGCGTGGCCCGGCTGGACGCCGCCGCCGCCGCCGCGGGCTGGGAACTCGACGGCGACGGCTTCGACGCGGTGGTGCTGGCCGCCAGCGCGGGGGAGTCGGCGCGGCTGGCCACGCCGCACGCGCCCGCCTGGGCCGCGCGGGCGGCGGGCTTCGGCTACGAGCCCATCGTGACGGTCATCGTGGAGGCGCCGGGCCTGCGCCTGCCGGCCCCGATGATGGCGCTGCAGGACGGTGCGCGGGCGCCGGCGCAGTTCGTGTTCGACCACGCCGCACTAGGCGGGCCGGCCGGGCAGCTGGCCTTCGTGATCAGCGGCGCCGCGCCATGGGTGGCGCAAGGCCTGGAGGCCACGGCCGCCGCCACGCTGGAGCAGGCGGCCCGGGCCTTCGGCCGCGCCCGCTGGCCGCCGGCTGCGCGCGTGCGGCGCACGCTGGCCGAGAAGCGCGCCACCTTCCGCTGCGTGCCCGGGCTAGGCCGACCGCCGGGCGCGATCGCCCCCGGGCTGGTGGCCGCCGGCGACTTCCTGGAGGGCCCCTATCCCGCCACGTTGGAGGGCGCGGTGCGCAGCGGCGAGGACGCGCTCAGGACACTGCCAGCCTGAGGGTCGGTGCGAACGGCGGGGCCAGCGGCATGCCAATCCAGCCCGCGGAGGCGTCCGATCAGATCCCGGATTGCAGTCCGCATTTTTGCCATGCAAAATCCAGAGAATTCACCGTGCCTCCATGACCGCCACCACCCCGTCGACCCCCACCATCCAGGTTCTCGAGCGCGCCTTCTCTCTGCTCGATCTGCTGGCCGCTTCCGACGATCCGCTGACTCTGAAACAAATCAGCGAACGCAGCAGGCTGCACCCATCCACGGCTCACCGCATCCTGAACGACCTCACCATCGGGCGTTTCGTCGAGCGCCCACAGGCCGGGACCTACCGCCTGGGGATGCGGCTGCTCGAGTTGGGCAACGCCGTCAAGGAACGGCTCGGTGTGCGCGAGGCGGCCCTGGCGCCGATGCGCGAACTGCACAAGCTGACGCACCAGGCGGTGAACTTGTCGCTGCGGCAGGGCGACGAGATCGTCTACATCGAGCGCGCCTACAGCGAACGCTCCGGCATGCAGGTGGTGCGCGCCGTCGGTGGCCGCGCACCCCTGCACCTGACCTCGGTGGGCAAGCTGTTCCTGGCGCACGACGATCCGGCCCGCGTGCGCGCCTACGCCGCCCGCACTGGGCTGGGTGGCCACACGCGCAACAGCATCACCGAACTCGGCAAGCTCGAGCGCGAGCTGTCGCAGGTGCGGGCCACCGGCATCGCGCGCGACGACGAGGAACTCGAACTCGGGGTGCGCTGCATCGCCGCCGGCATCCACGACGACCAGGGCCGCCTCATCGCGGGGCTGTCGATCTCGGCGCCGAGCGACCGGCTCGAAGAGGGCTGGGTCGAACGCGTGCGCAGCACCGCCCGGCAGATCTCCGACGCCCTGGGCTACCGGTCCTAGTTTGGCGTGACACCCTGCGGCGGGCGTTCCGTGGACGGCAGGGATGGCTGCGGCGCCTCGGGCTCGGCCAGCGGTTCGGCGCGGCGGCTGAACGCGGGCAGCAGCGACTGTTCGGACAGCCACTTGCGCAGGCGCTCGGCATCGCCGATGCGCGAGTAGCGGCCGGCCGAATCGAGCAGCACCATGATGAGCTGGCGGCCGGCGAGCTCGGCCTGCATCACCACACAGCGCCCGGCGGCCGAGATGAAGCCCGTCTTCTGCAGGCCGATATCCCAGGCCGGGTTCTTCACCAGGCCGTTGGTGTTGCGGAACTCCACCGGGCGGGGCTTGGGGCCAACCGGCAGCACCGCGTGCCACGAGGTCGAGAGATCGCGGATCACCGGGTGCTCCGACGCCGCTTTCACCAGGCGCGCCAGGTCGAGGGCACTGCTGCGGTTGTCGGACGACAGGCCCGTGGGCTCGACGTAGCGGGTGTCGAACATGCCCAGCTCGGCGGCCTTGCTGTTCATGGCGCGCACGAATGCGCCCAGGCCGCCAGGGTAGTTGCGGCCCAGCGCATAGGCGGCGCGGTTCTCGGAGGCCATCAGCGACAGGTGCATGAGCTCGCCGCGCGTGAGCTGCGTGCCTGGGCGCAAGTGCGAACGGATACCGCTGCCCACCGTGCCGAGGACATCGTCCTGCGACACCGTAAGCGGCTCGTCGAGCGGCAGCCCGGCATCCATCACCACCAGGGCCGTCATAAGCTTGGTGATCGACGCAATGGGCAGCACCGCCTCGGGGTTCTTGCTGAACAGCACCTCGTCGGTGTTGCGGTCGACCACGAGCGCCACGCTGGACTGCAGCGACAACGGATCCGCAGTTCCGTGCAGACCGGTGAGCTGGCCCACCGAAGGCACGCGCGGCGCGACCGTGCGCGCCGGCTTGCGTGCGCCCGACTTCGCGCGGGCGCTTGGCGCAGGCCTCGGCTGAGCCCTGACGGCGGCGGCAGGCTTGGGCTGGTTGGCCGTGGCGGCCTCAGCCACGCCGGGAGCCATCGGCAGCAGACTCGCGCCAGCCAGCGCCGTCGCGCCGGCCATGAGCCGCCCCAGTCTATGGATCGTCACAACTGCCATGGGTGCCCCCCGTCACACCCGACGCAGTGTAGTCGACCGGTGAAAATGGCGGCAATATCAATTGCTTGCATGCGTTTCCTCAAGTACCGCTCATGCCGGATCCGGACGCCCGGCCGGGGTCAGCCCTGCGCGGCCACCCGCTCGGCCTTGCTGTGCAGCTTGTTCAGCGCCGACAGATAGGCCTTGGCCGAGGCGACGACGATGTCCGGGTCGGCTCCCACCCCGTTGACCACGCGGCCGCCGTGCTGCAGCCGCACGGTGACCTCGCCCTGCGATTCTGTCGAGCCGCTCGTGATGGCATTCACCGAATAGAGCACCATCTCGGCACCACTGTTCACCTTCGACTCGATCGCCTTGAGGCTCGCGTCGACCGGGCCGTTGCCGTCGCTGTCGGCGTGGAGTTCGACGCCGCCGGCGGCGAAGGCGACCCGAGCGTGGGGACGCTCGCCGGTCTCGCTGCGCTGGGCGAGCGATAGGAGACGGTAGTGCTCCTGCTCGGCCGTGACGCTCTCGTCGCTGACCAGCGCGATGATGTCTTCGTCGAAGATTTCGGCCTTGCGGTCGGCCAGGTCCTTGAAGCGCATGAAGGCGGCGTTGATCTCGGCCTCGGACTCCATCTCGATCCCGAGGTCCTGCAGCCGCTGCTTGAAGGCATTGCGGCCGCTGAGCTTGCCCAGCACGATCTTGTTGGCGGCCCAGCCCACGTCCTCGGCGCGCATGATCTCGTAGGTGTCGCGCGCCTTGAGCACGCCGTCCTGGTGGATGCCGCTGGCGTGCGCGAAGGCGTTGGCGCCGACGACCGCCTTGTTGGGCTGCACGACGAAGCCGGTGGTCTGGCTGACCATGCGGCTGGCCGGCACGATCTGCGTGGTGTCGATGCCGATCTCAAGGCCGAAGTAGTCGCGCCGCGTCCGCACGGCCATGACGATCTCCTCGAGGCTGCAGTTGCCGGCGCGCTCGCCCAGGCCGTTGATCGTGCACTCCACCTGCCGGGCGCCGCCGATCTTGACGCCGGCCAGCGAGTTGGCCACCGCCATGCCCAGGTCGTTGTGGCAGTGCACGCTCCAGATCGCGCGGCCGCTGTTGGGGATGCGCTCGCGCAGCGTGCGGATGAACTCGCCGTACAGCTCGGGCACGGCGTAGCCCACGGTGTCGGGGATGTTGATCGTGGTGGCGCCCTCGGCGATCACGGCCTCGAGCACGCGGCACAGGAAGTCGGGGTCGCTGCGGTAGCCGTCCTCGGGACTGAACTCGATGTCGTCGCAGTGCTGCCGCGCGAAGCGCACCGCCAGCTTCGCCTGCTCGAGCACCTGCTCGCGCGTCATGCGCAGCTTCTTCTCCATGTGCAGCTCGCTGGTGGCGATGAAGGTGTGGATGCGCGAGCGGGCCGCCCCCTTCAGCGCCTCGGCGGCGCGGCCGATGTCGCGGTCGTTGGCGCGCGCCAGCGAGCACACCGTGCTGTCCTTGATGGCCTGCGCGATGGCGCGCACCGCCTCGAAATCGCCATTGCTGCTGGCGGCGAAGCCGGCCTCGATGACGTCGACCTTCAGCCGCTCGAGCTGCCGCGCGATGCGCAGCTTCTCGTCGCGCGTCATCGAGGCGCCGGGGCTCTGCTCGCCGTCGCGCAGCGTGGTGTCGAAGATGATGAGCTTGTCGGTCATGGTCGTGCCTTTGCGTCGGGTTTCGGGGCGCACGCAGCTTCGGGGAGGGGATCAAAGACAAACGGCCCGCTGCTGTGCGCTGGCGGGCCGTTGATCGGGGAAGACGGGGCGGTCGTTCGGGTAGGGACGGTCGCTTACGATCAGGGCAGCCGCAGCGCGGTGCCTAGCTCTAGCGACGGGATCCGGATCGACGACACAGTCGGAATGTAGCACGCGCGCGGCGCGGCCCCTCAGGGGTGCAGGCCCTTCTCGTCGGGCTCGTCGGTAGACAGCGCCACCACGCTGGCATGCCGGCCCTTGAACTTGCGCCAGGCGTACACGGCGTAGCCTGACAGCGCGTACAGGCAGAAGATGCCGAACAGCACCTTGGGCGGGTCCAGCGCCACCAGCGCGATCACCAGCATCACCGCGATCAGCACCGCGAAAGGCACGGTGCGCCGTCCGCCCCAGACCTTGAAGCTGTAGAAGGGTGCGTTGGTGACCATCGACAGGCCCGCGTACAGCGTGACCGCGAAGGCCAACCACTCCAGCCAGTCGATGCGGCTGATGCCCTTGAAGCCCGAGTCGTCCATGACCCAGATGAAGCCGATCACCAGCGCCGCGGCAGCGGGGCTGGGCAGCCCCTGGAAGAAGCGTTTGTCGACGACGCCGATGTTGACGTTGAAGCGCGCCAGGCGCAGCGCCGCGCCGGCGATGTAGACGAAGGCCGGGATCCAGCCCAGGCGCCCCAGGTCCTGCAGCGCCCACTGGTACATGATCAATGCCGGCGCCGCGCCGAAGGCCACCATGTCCGACAGGCTGTCCATCTGTTCGCCGAACGCGCTCTGCGAGTTCGTCATGCGCGCGACGCGGCCGTCGAGGCTGTCGAGCACCGCCGCCACGAAGATGGCGATGCAGGCGGCCTCGAAGCGGCCGTTGATGGCCATGACGATACCGTAGAACGCCGAGAACAGCGCCGCCAGCGTGATCGCGTTGGGCAGCACGTAGATGCCGCGCCGGCGCGGTGGCACCGGCGCAGGTTCGTCGTCGGACTGGAGGTTGGGGTCGTCGCTCACGGGGCGCGAGGATAGCGCCCCGGCAGGCCCCGGGGCGCGCCGTTCAGTTGCGCGACTTGTCGACCAGCTTGTTGGCCTTGATCCACGGCATCATGGCGCGCAGCTTCTCGCCCACGACCTCGATGCTGTGCTCGCTGGTCAGGCGGCGGCGGCTGATCAGCGTCGGCGCGCCGGCCCGGTTCTCAAGGATGAAGCTCTTGGCGTACTCGCCGGTCTGGATGTCGCTCAGCGCCTGGCGCATGGCCTGCCGCGTGGCGTCGGTGACGATCTTCGGGCCGGTGACGTACTCGCCGTACTCCGCGTTGTTGGAGATGGAGTAGTTCATGTTCGCGATGCCGCCCTCGTAGATGAGGTCGACGATCAGCTTGAGCTCGTGCAGGCACTCGAAGTAGGCCATCTCGGGGGCGTAGCCGGCCTCCACCAGCGTCTCGTAGCCGGCCTTGATGAGCTCCACCGTGCCGCCGCAGAGCACCGCCTGCTCGCCGAACAGGTCGGTCTCGGTCTCCTCGCGGAAGTTGGTCTCGATGATGCCGGCCTTGCCACCGCCGTTGGCCGCCGCGTAGCTCAGGGCGAGGTCGCGCGCGCGGCCCGAGCGGTCGGCGTGCACGGCGATCAGGTGCGGCACGCCGCCGCCCTGGGTGTAGGTGCTGCGCACCGTGTGGCCCGGGGCCTTGGGGGCGACCATCCAGACATCGAGGTCCTCGCGCGGCACGACCTGGCCGTAGTGCACGTTGAAGCCGTGCGCGAAGGCCAGGCTCGCGCCCTGCTTGATGTTCGGCTCGACCTCGTTCTTGTAGACGGCGGCGATCTGCTCGTCGGGCAGCAGGATCATCACGACATCGGCGCCCTTCACGGCCTCGGCGACCTCGGCGACCTTGATGCCGGCCTTATCGACCTTGGCCCAGCTGGCCCCGCCCTTGCGCAGGCCCACCGTGATCCTGCAGCCGCTGTCGGTGAGGTTCTGGGCGTGGGCATGGCCCTGGCTGCCGTAGCCAATGATGGTGACGTTCTTGCCCTTGATGAGGCTGAGATCGGCGTCCTTGTCGTAGTAGACCTTCATGGTTCTCTTTCCGTGAAAAACAGGTGTGGGTGGGCGTCGTTCAGACGCGAAGGATGCGTTCGCCGCGGCCGATGCCCGAGGCACCGGTGCGCACGGTCTCCAGGATGGCGGCGCGGTCGATGGCCTGCAGGAAGGCGTCGAGCTTGGCCGAGTCGCCCGTGAGCTCCAGCGTGTAGCTCTTGTCGGTGACGTCGATGATGCGGCCGCGGAAGATATCGGCCATGCGCTTCATCTCCTCGCGCTCCTTGCCCACCGCGCGCACCTTCACGAGCATCAGCTCGCGCTCGGTGTAGCTGGCCTCGGTGAGGTCGACGACCTTGACGACCTCGATCAGCCGGTTCAGGTGCTTGGTGATCTGCTCGATGATCTCGTCGGAGCCGGTGGTGACGATGGTCATGCGCGACAGGCTCGGGTCCTCGGTGGGCGCCACCGTCAGGCTCTCGATGTTGTAGCCGCGGGCGGAGAACAGCGCGACGACGCGCGACAGGGCACCGGGCTCGTTCTCGAGCAGCACGGCGATGATGTGTTTCATGGTGGATGTCCTGACCACGCGCTCTTCAGGCTTCGGGGCGGTAACCCCGGTCCCTTGGCCACGCGGCATCGGGTGGAGAGCGGACCGGCGACCTGCCGACCCGCGGGAAAGCTCGCGCGGCCTACAGGTCTTCCGAGCCCAGCAGCATCTCGGTGATGCCCTTGCCCGCCTGGACCATGGGCCAGACGTTCTCGGTGGGGTCGGTGCGCACGTCGAGGAACACGGTGCGGTCCTTGAGGCGGATGGCCTCGCGCAGCGCCGGCTCCACGTCGGACGGCTTCTCGACCAGAAGGCCCACGTGGCCGTAGGCCTCGGCGAGCTTGACGAAGTCGGGCAGCGCGTCCATGTAGCTGTGCGAGTAGCGGCCGCCGTAGTCCAGCTGCTGCCACTGGCGCACCATGCCCAGGTAGCGATTGTTCAGCGAGACGATCTTCACCGGCGTGCGGTACTGCTGGCAGGTCGACAGCTCCTGGATACACATCTGGATGCTGCCCTCGCCGGTGATGCAGAAGACATCGCTGTCGGGCTTGGCGAGCTTGATGCCCATCGCGTAGGGCAGGCCCACGCCCATGGTGCCCAGGCCGCCGGAATTGATCCAGCGGCGCGGCTCGTCGAAGCGGTAGAACTGCGCCGCCCACATCTGGTGCTGGCCGACGTCGCTGGTGATGTAGGCGTCGCGGTCCTTGGTCAGCTGCCAGAGCTTGTCGACCACCATCTGCGGCTTGATGACCTCGTCGCTGTGCTTGTAGGCCAGGCAGTCGCGCTTGCGCCACTCGTTGATCTGGCCCCACCAGGCGTTGAGCGCCGCGGCGTCGGGGCGGGAGTCCTGGGCCGAACGGGCCTCGCGGATCTGCGCGATCAGCTCGACCAGGACCTCCTTGACGTCGCCGACGATGGGTACGTCGACCTTCACGCGCTTGCTGATGCTGCTGGGGTCGATGTCGACGTGGATGATCTTGCGCTCGTTCTGCGCGAAGTGCTTGGGGTTGCCGATGACGCGGTCGTCGAAGCGCGCGCCCACGGCCAGCAGCACGTCGCTGTGCTGCATGGTCATGTTGGCCTCGTAGGTGCCGTGCATGCCCAGCATGCCCAGGAACTTGGGGTCGGAGGCGCGGATCGCGCCCAGGCCCATCAGCGTGTTGGTGCAGGGGTAGCCGAGCAGGTCGACCAACTCGCGCAGCTCAGCGCTGGCATTGCCCAGGATGACGCCGCCGCCGGTGTAGACGTAGGGCCGCTTGGCGCCCAGCAGCAGTTGCACGGCCTTGCGGATCTGGCCGCCGTGGCCCTTGCGCACCGGGTTGTAGGAGCGCATCTCGACCTTCTCGGGGTACTCGAAGCGCGTGGTCTTGAGCGACACGTCCTTCGGCACGTCCACCACCACCGGGCCGGGGCGGCCGGTGCGGGCGATATGGAAGGCCTTCTTCATCGTCAGCGCCAGGTCGCGCACGTCCTTGACGAGGAAGTTGTGCTTGACGATGGGCCGCGTGATGCCGACGGTGTCGCACTCCTGGAAGGCGTCCAGCCCGATGGCCGGCGTGGGCACCTGGCCGGTGATGATCACCATCGGGATCGAGTCCATGTAGGCCGTCGCGATGCCGGTGACCGCGTTCGTGACCCCCGGACCCGAGGTGACCAGCGCCACACCGACCTCGCCGGTGGCGCGGGCGTATCCGTCGGCGGCGTGGATGGCTGCCTGCTCGTGGCGCACCAGCACGTGCTCAATGGTTTGCTGCTTGTACAGCGCGTCGTAGATGTACAGCACCGCGCCTCCGGGGTAACCCCAAAGGAACTTGACGTTCTCGGCCTGCAGGCAGCGGACCAGGATCTCCGAGCCGTTGATCTCGGCGTCGGGTGCGGTGGGGGAGGTCGGAGAAGACGGTGGTGCCAGGACGGCACGCTTGACTTCCGCGGCAGACAGATCCATGTTGAACCTCTGAGGTTTTCTCTGACGAAAATCCATCGGTGCACCTCTTCGCGCCCTCGTGAGGCGGATGCGGTGCCTGCGCGGTCTGGAGGGGACCTGGGTAGGCCTTCAAGACCTGGTGCGCCCGCCGGGTGATGGGGCATCGCCCGGTCAGGTGCGCACCTCAAAGAACGTTGTGCGAGCCCGGGATTATGCACCGCAGCTCGTCCATGGACGGGGCGGCTGCGCACTAGACCCGCGCTCTGGCCATAATCCGCACGCCCTGTTCTTGGGCGCCCCGGGTTGCACGCCCCTCCACTGTTGGCCACCGACCAGGAACTCGCCGACTTCCTGCAGAGCGTCGAGCGACGTGCCTTCAAGCGCACCGCCTACGCGGTGCGAGACGACGACGCCGGCCTCGACATCGTGCAGGACGCGATGATCCGCCTCGCGGAAAGCTATGCCGACCGCCCGGCGTCGGAGTTGCCGCTGCTGTTTCAGCGCATCCTGTCCAACGCCACGATGGACTGGTTCCGCCGCGAACGGGTGCGCTCCGCCGTGGTGCGCCCCCTGAGCGACTTCGAGGGCGACCCCGAAGGCGAAGGCGACTTCGACCTGCTCGAGTCGCTGCACCTGCTGGACGACACGCTGGGCACCGAAAGTGCTTCGGATGCGGCATACCGCACGCAATTGCTGGGCCTGATCGAGGCAGCGCTGCAGGATCTGCCTCCACGTCAACGGGAGGCCTTCCTCCTGCGTTACTGGGAGGAATTCGACGTGGCCGAGACCGCAGCGGTGATGGGTTGCTCCGAAGGCAGTGTGAAGACACACTGCTCCCGGGCCATCCGAGCGCTGGCAAAGGCCTTGCACGACAAGGGAGTTCGACGATGAGCCGACTGCGCCCCGACACCGACGCGCTGGAGTCCCGCCTGGCTGGGCGCCTCGCGGGCGCACTTTGCTTGACCCAGGCCGCCCTGCCGGCTGACACCGTCGAACGCTTGCGCTTTGCTCGGCAAACGGCCGTGGAGCGTGCCCGCCAGGCCCGCACCCGGGCGCGGGCCGTGGCAGCGGCCCCGGCGTTGGTGGCCGGAGTGCTGGCCGGCGCGGCCGGCCTTGGCAGCAGGCCCTTCGGCCCGCCGGTCGGTTGGTGGCAGCGCGCCGCGGCCTTGCTGCCGCTGGTGGTGCTCGTGGCCGGCCTTGTGGGCATCGAGGAATGGGCCAGGCAGGAACAGATCGCCGTGGCGGCCGACATCGACGCCCGCTTGCTGGCCGACGACCTGCCTCCCCAGGCCTACGCCGACCCCGGATTCGCCGAATTCCTGCTGCACGAACCCCCTTCGCAGGCGCCGTGATGCCGGTTTTTCCCGCCCCCGCGAGGCGCATCCAGAGCGCCCGCCTCGTGCTGCTGGCAGGGTTGGCGGTTGCGTGGCTGGCCTGCGCCGCACCGGCGCTGGCCACGGTGAGCGTGGCCTGGTCCCGGCTCAACCCAGTGCAGCAGCAGGCGCTGGCCCCGCTCAAGTCCGACTGGGCCACGCTCAGCCCCGAAGGCCAGGCCAAGTGGCTGGATGTCGTATCGCGTTTCCCCACCATGACCGCGGCCGAGCGCCAACGGCTGAACGAGCGTATGGCCGAGTGGGTGCGCATGACACCCGAGCAGCGGCGCACGGCCCGGCTGCAGTTCCAGGAGGTCCGACGCCTTTCACCCGAGGACCGCCAGGCCGCCTGGAAGGCCTACCAGGCACTGCCCGAGGCCGAGCGCCAGCGGTTGGCGCAGCAACGGGCAGGCCCGGTGAACCCGCCCGCGGGCAAGTCGGCCCCGGCATCTACGGTTAAGTCCAACGTGGTGCAATCGTCGCCCGTCACGATCAAGCGCGCGGCAGCCCCTGCGATGCAGCAGGCCCGCTCGGGTGCCACCACCTCTCCGATGAACCGCGCCCCGCTGCCCCCCGCCAGCATCCAGCATGGCCTGCCCAAGATCGCAGCCACGCCAGGTTTCGTCGATCCCGCGACCCTGCTGCCGCTGCGTGGCCCGCAGGGCGCGGCCGCGGCGATGGAAAGCGAGCCAGCCGCCTCGGCTGCGGAGTCTTGACCCCCGTGGCCAACCCGGTCGGCACCGTCGTGGCGCCGACGCCCGGCCTGGCGCGCCGCCTCGCCGCCTTCGTCTACGAAGGCGTTTTGGTGTTCGGCATCGTCGCGCTCGCCGGCCTGGCTTACGGACTGGCCACGCAGCAACGGCACGCCTTGGTGGGCTCGGCCGGCCTGCAGGCCTTCCTGTTCGGCGTGCTCGGCGTGTACTTCGTGGTGTCCTGGGTGCGCAGCGGCCAGACGCTGGCCATGCTCACCTGGCATGTGCGCATCGTCACTGCCGAGGGCCACCCGCTACGGCCGCTGCGTGCGGTCGCGCGCTACGTGCTGGCCTGGGCGTGGCTCCTGCCCGGGCTGGGCATCGCGCAGCTCGCGGAGCTCAAGGGCGGCGGCCCCGTGACGGCGGCGCTCCTGGCGTGGGTGCTGTTCTACGCGGCGCTGTCGCGCCTTCACCCCGACCGCCAGTTCCTGCACGATGCCCTGTGCCGCACGCGGGTGATCACCTGGTACCCGCCCCACCGCGACCGCAAGGCGCCCGCCCGATGAACGACACCCGCCCCCTGAGCATCTGCGTGTACTGCGGCTCGCGGCACGGCGCGCAGGTCGAGTACACCGAAGCCGCGCGCGCGCTGGGCACGGCCATCGGCCAGCGCGGCTGGCAGCTGGTGTACGGCGGCGGCCGGGTGGGCCTCATGGGCGAGGTGGCCGACGCCACGCTGGCCGCGGGCGGGCGCGTGGTGGGCGTCATCCCCGAAAGCCTGCAGAAGCTCGAGGTCGGCCACACCGGCCTGAGCGAACTGCACGTGGTGCCCACCATGCACGTGCGCAAGCAGCTGATGGCCGAGCGTGCCGATGCCTTCATCGCGCTGCCGGGGGGCATCGGCACCCTCGAGGAGCTGTACGAGGTGTGGACCTGGCGGCAGCTGAAGTACCACGACAACCCCATCGGGCTGCTCGACACGGCCGGCTATTGGCAGCCGCTGCTGCGCTTCATGGACCACACCGTGGTCGAGGGCTTCCTGGGCGCGGCGATGCGAGATCTGGTGCTGGTGGGCAACGAGCCCGTCGCCCTGCTCGATCGCGTGGCCGCGGCAGCGCAGGCCGCGCGCGGCGGCGACGACTACTCCAAGGTCTGAGCCAGCGTCAGACCGCCGCCTCGTCGGTCTCGCCGGTGCGGATGCGCACCACCTGCTCGACCGGCGTGACGAAGATCTTGCCGTCGCCGATCTTGCCCGTCTTGGCAGCCTTGACGATGGCCTCGATGCAGCGGTCGACGTCGGTTTCCTTCACGACGACCTCGACTTTCACCTTGGGCAGGAAATCCACCACGTACTCGGCGCCGCGGTAGAGCTCGGTGTGGCCCTTCTGGCGCCCGAAGCCCTTCACCTCGGTGACCGTCAGGCCCGAGACGCCCACCTCGCCGAGCGCCTCGCGCACCTCTTCGAGCTTGAAGGGTTTGATGATGGCCGTGATCTGCTTCATGGGGACTCCGCCTGCGGGGATGGGACTGCGGACGATTTAAGCACGGAACCTCGACGTGATGGGATAGCGCCAGTCTCTCCCGAATCCGCGATGGGTGATGCGGATGCCCACCGGGGCCTGGCGCCGCTTGTACTCGGCCAGCTTGATGAGGCGCGTCACGCGCTCGACGTCGGCGCGGGCGTGGCCACCGGCCACGATCTCCTCGATCGAGCGGTCGTCCTCCATGTACTGCGCGAGGATGTCGTCCAGCACCTCGTAGGGCGGCAGGCTGTCCTGGTCGGTCTGGTCGGGGCGCAGTTCGGCCGAGGGCGGCCGCGTGATGATGCGCTCGGGGATGACGGGTCCCACGGTGCCGTCGGCGCGGCGCGTCGGCTGGCGGTTCTTCCACTCGGCCAGGCGGTAGACCAGGGTCTTGGCGACGTCCTTGATGACGGCAAAGCCGCCGGCCATGTCGCCGTACAGCGTGCAGTAGCCGGTGGCCATCTCGCTCTTGTTGCCGGTGGTCAGCACGATGGCGCCGGTCTTGTTGCTGAGCGCCATCAGCAGCGTGCCGCGGATGCGGGCCTGCAGGTTCTCCTCCGTCGTGTCGTCCGGCAGGCCGGCGAACTGCAGCGCCAGCCCGGCGCGGAAGGCGTCGAACATCGGCTCGATGGCGATCTCGTCGTAGCGCACGCCCAGCCGCGACGCCATGTCGCGCGCGTCTAGCCAGGAGATGTCGGCCGTGTAGCGGCTGGGCATCATCACGGCGCGCACCTTCTCAGAACCCAGCGCATCCACGGCCACGGCCAGCACCAGGGCCGAGTCGATGCCCCCCGACAGGCCGATGATCGCGCCCGGGAAGCCGTTCTTGCCCAGGTAGTCGCGCACCCCCAGCACCAGCGCCTGCCAGGCCTGCGCCTCCGGCTCGGGCAGCGGCTCCACCGGCCCGGCCACGGAGCCGTCGGCCGCGATGTCGGCCAGCAGCAGCGCCGGCTCGAAGCTGGCGGCGCGCGCGCCGACGCGGCCCTGCGCGTCGAGCACGAACGACGCGCCGTCGAACACCACCTCGTCCTGCCCGCCCACTAGGTGCGAGAACAGCAGCGGGCAGCCCGTGGCGCGCGCACGCTCGGCCATGCGCTCCTCGCGCTCGCCGGCCTTGCCGAGGTGGAAGGGGCTGGCGTTGAGCACGCACAGCAATTCGGCGCCGGCCTCGCGCGCGGCGCGGCCGGGCTCGTCGAACCAGGCGTCCTCGCAGATGAGCACCCCGAAGCGGCGGCCGCCGGCCTCGAAGACCAGCGGCGGCAGGCCGGCGTCGCGCCCGCTGGCGAAGTAGCGGCGCTCATCGAACACCTGGTAGTTGGGCAGTTCCCGCTTCGCGTAGGTGCCGGCCACGCGTCCGCCCTGCAGCACCGAGGCCGCGTTGTGGCGCTCGGCCACGGCCACCGATCGCGTGCGCCAGCCGCCGCGCTCGCTGGCCGCCTGGGGATGCCCGACGACGACGCTCAGTCCGCGGCAGTCGGCCAGGCGCTCGGCCAGCGCCTGCAGCACGCGGGCGCTCTCGGCCAGGAAGGCCGGGCGCAGCAGCAGGTCCTCGGGCGGGTAGCCGGTCAGCGCCAGCTCGGGCGTCAACACCAGGGCCGCGCCCTGGGCATGGGCTGCGCGCGCGGCGGCCTCGATCAGCCTTGCGTTACCGTCCAGATCACCGACCGTCGCATTCACCTGCGCCAGCGCCACCCGCACCGGGGCCGCGGCCGGCTCGACGGAAGATGCAGCGATGGACATGTCGATCGACCTCGGAAAAGATGCGGCGGATTATTGCGCCCGGGTCTGCGACGACCCCTGCACGGTCGACGCCGCCGCCTGGAACGCGTTGCTGGCCGCGCAGACCAACCCCACGCCCTTCATGCGGCACGAATACCTCGCCGCGCTGCACGCCAGCGGCAGCGCGGTGCCAGGCACGGGCTGGACGCCCTGCTTCCTGCTGCTGGAGCGCGACGGCGCGCTGGCGGCCGCGGTGGCGCTGTACGCCAAGACGCACAGCTACGGCGAGTACGTGTTTGACTGGGCCTGGGCCGAGGCCTACGCGCGCCACGGCCTGCGCTACTACCCCAAGCTGCTGGGCGCCGTGCCCTTCACGCCCGTGCCGGGCACCCGGCTGCTGGCCCGCGACGCCGCCGCGCGCCAGGCCCTGGTGCGGGCCCTGCAGGCGCTGCTGGCCCGCAACCCTAGACTGTCGTCGGCGCACCTGCTGTTCGTCGACGAGGCCGACCGCGCCGCGCTGCAGGCCGAGGGCTGGATGCTGCGCCAGGGCGTGCAGTTCCACTGGACGCAGGACCCTGCCGACCCCGCGCCGAACTTCGCTGCGCTGCTGGCGCGGCTGCAGCGCGACAAGCGCAAGAAGATCCAGCAGGAGCGACGCCGCGTCGCCGAGCAGGGCATCGTTTTCAGCGTCCACGAGGGCGCGGCCATCACCCCGGCGCTGTGGGACTTCTTCCACCACTGCTACACGCTCACCTACGCGGCGCACCACAGCACGCCCTACCTGACGCGCGACTTCTTCGCGCGCATGGCCGCCACGATGCCCGGGCACTGGCTGATGTTCGTGGCGCGCCGGGGCGGCGAGGCGGGAGAGCCCGTCGCCGCCTCGCTGATCGCCATCGACCGACCCCGGGGCGTGGCCTGGGGCCGGTACTGGGGCGCCACCGAGGCGGTGAGCTGCCTGCACTTCGAGGCCTGCTACTACCAGCCGCTGGCCTGGGGCCTGGCCCAGGGCTTCGTGCGCTTCGAGGGCGGCGCCCAGGGCGAGCACAAGATGGCCCGCGGCCTGCTGCCCGTGGCGACGCACTCGGCCCACTGGCTGCGCGACCCGCGCTTCGCCGACGCGGTGGCCGACTTCCTGCAGCGCGAGGGCGGCGGCGTGGCCGCCTACGTCGACGAACTGCGCGAGCGCAACCCGTTCAAGGCAACGCCGCCCGGCGCCGCCTGAGGCGGCGTCAGCCGGCGCGGCCGCGGTCGTAGTTGGCGATGCCGGCCGTCACCTCGGCCTTCGCGGCCTCGGGGCCTTCCCAGCCGAGCACCTTGACCCACTTGCCGGGTTCGAGGTCCTTGTAGTGCTCGAAGAAGTGCTGGATGGTCTTAAGCCGCATCGGGTTGAGGTCCTCGGGCTTCTGCCACTGCGTGTAGATCGACAGGATCTTGTCGATGGGCACCGCCAGCAGCTTGTTGTCGCCGCCGGCCTCGTCGTCCATCTTGAGCATGCCCAGCGGGCGGCAGGTGACCACCACGCCCGGGATCAGCGGCACGGGCGTGATCACCAGCACGTCCACCGGGTCGCCGTCGTCGGCCAGCGTGTTGGGGATGTAGCCGTAGTTGCACGGGTAGTGCATCGCCGTGCTCATGAAGCGGTCCACGAACAGCGCGCCGGACTCGTGGTCGACCTCGTACTTGATCGGGTCGCCGTTCATCGGGATCTCGATGATCACGTTGAACTCGTCGGGCGACTTGGCGCCGGGGGTCACGTTGTGCAGGCTCATGGTGCTGTTCTGGAGGGTGAGAGTTCGACAGGCCGGCGGCGCAAACGCCCTAGGCCAAACCCTTAGATTCTAGGTGTCGCCCTTACCAACCCTGACGGCGGCTGGCCCGGGTGGCGCCGCGTCGCCCCTTGGCAAACCCGCGAAAGAGCAGGCAAAGCTGCACGCTAGGATTCCGCGGTTTGTTCGGAGGCTGCGCGGTACCGGCATCGTCGGGACGTCGGCTTCCAGCACCGACCCCAACATTCCCGAGAAGAAGGAGATCGTTTCATGTCGACCCAGATGGCGCTCTACGTGGCGCTGGCGTGCGGGCTGGCCGCCGTCGTGTACGGGTTCTGGCAACGCAGCTGGATCCTGTCGCAGGACGCGGGCAACGCACGCATGCAGGAGATCGCCGGTGCCGTGCAGCAGGGTGCGGCCGCGTACCTAGCCCGGCAGTACAAGACCATCGCGATCGTCGGCGTGGTGCTGGCGGTGCTGATCCTCGTGTTCCTGGGCGTGAAGACGGCGGTGGGCTTCGTCCTCGGCGCCGTGCTGTCGGGCGCCTGCGGCTTCATCGGCATGAACATCTCGGTGCGCGCCAACGTGCGCACCGCGCAGGCGGCCACCCGCGGCATCGGCCCGGCGCTGGACGTCGCCTTCAAGGGCGGCGCCATCACCGGCATGCTGGTGGTGGGCCTGGGTCTGATCGGCGTGGTGCTGTTCTTCTGGTGGGTGGCCGGCACCGCAGCGCCCACCGAAGGCACGCTGTCGGCGGTGCTGAAGCCGCTGCTGGGCGTGGCATTCGGCTCCAGCCTGATCAGCATCTTCGCGCGGCTGGGCGGCGGCATCTTCACCAAGGGCGCCGACGTCGGCGCCGACCTGGTGGGCAAGGTCGAGGCCGGCATCCCGGAAGACGACCCGCGCAACCCGGCCGTGATCGCCGACAACGTGGGCGACAACGTCGGCGACTGCGCCGGCATGGCGGCCGACCTGTTCGAGACCTACGTCGTGACGCTGATCGCCACGATGGCGCTGGGTGCCATCGTCATCGGCGGCGCCGCGGCGATGACCGGCGTGACCTACCCGCTGGTGCTGGGCGGCGTGAGCATCATCGCGTCGATCATCGGCTGCTTCTTCGTCAAGGCCAAGCCGGGCATGACCAACGTGATGCCGGCGCTGTACAAGGGCCTGGCGGTGTCGGGCGTGCTGAGCCTCATCGCCTTCTTCTTCGTCACGCAGGCGATGTTCCCGCAGGCCATCGACATCGGCGGCAAGAGCGTCGGCGCCATGGGCCTGTGGCTGTGCTGCCTGGTGGGCCTGGTGCTCACCGCGGCCATGGTGTGGATCACCGAGTACTACACCGGCACGCAGTACAAGCCGGTGCAGCACGTGGCGCAGGCCAGCACCACCGGCCACGGCACGAACATCATCGCCGGCCTGGGCGTCAGCATGAAGAGCACGGCCTGGCCGGTGATCTTCGTGTGCCTGTCGATCTACGCGGCGTACGCGCTGGCCGGCCTGTACGGCATCGCCATCGCCGCCACCAGCATGCTGAGCATGGCCGGCATCGTGGTGGCGCTCGACGCCTACGGCCCCATCACCGACAACGCCGGCGGCATCGCCGAGATGGCCGAGCTGCCCAGCAGCGTGCGCGACATCACCGACCCGCTCGACGCCGTGGGCAACACCACCAAGGCCGTGACCAAGGGCTATGCCATCGGCTCGGCCGGCCTCGCGGCACTGGTGCTGTTTGCCGACTACACGCACGCGCTCGAGTCGCGCGGCATGCTCGTCACCTTCGACCTGAGCAACCACGAGGTGATCGTGGGTCTGTTCATCGGCGGCCTCATCCCCTTCCTGTTCGCGGCGATGGCGATGGAGGCTGTGGGCCGCGCCGCCGGCAGCGTGGTGGTGGAGGTGCGGCGCCAGTTCGCCGATGGCCTGATCATGGCCGGCAAGCGCAAGCCCGACTACAGCGCGGCCGTTGACATGCTCACCACGGCGGCGATCAAGGAAATGATGATCCCGTCGCTTCTGCCGGTGGTCGTGCCCATCGTCGTGGGCCTGCTGCTCGGCCCGGCCGCGCTGGGCGGCCTGCTGATGGGCACCATCGTCACGGGCCTGTTCGTCGCCATCAGCATGTGCACGGGCGGCGGCGCCTGGGACAACGCCAAGAAGCTGATCGAAGAAGGCTTCACCGACGCCAACGGCGTGCTGCACAAGAAGGGCGGCGACACGCACAAGGCCGCCGTCACGGGCGACACGGTGGGCGATCCCTACAAGGACACCGCCGGCCCCGCCGTGAACCCGCTGATCAAGATCATCAACCTGGTGGCGCTGCTGATCGTGCCGCTGCTGCCAATGAGCGCGGCCACCAAGCCGCCCGCGGCGCACACGCCGGCGGCCGTGACGGCGCCTGCCGTGGCCGCTCCGGCGGTGATGCCGGTGCCGGCACCGGCGGCGGCTGCGTCCAAGTAGGGCACAGGGCCGGCCCGCCCGCGGGCCGGCAAGACCTTCAGCCCCACGGGCCCGCATGGGCCCGTGGCGGCATCGGCGGAACCGGCTCGCGCACACTCCAGCGCCAGCATGACATCCGCACCCCAAGTCCCCTCCCCCGCCTCGCCCTCGCCCCTGATCGAGGCCGAGGGCCTTTTCATGAACTACGCCATCGGCACCCGGCAGGTGCCGGTGCTTCGCGGCGTGGACTTGCGCATCGCCGCCGGCACGCGCGTGGCCATCGCCGGGCCTTCGGGATCGGGCAAGACCTCGCTGCTGCTGCTGCTGGCCGGGCTGGAGCGGCCGGCCGCCGGACGCATCCACTTCGAAGGCACCGACCTGGCCACCCTCGATGCCGACGGCCTGGCCGACCTGCGCCGCGACCGCATCGGCATCGTCTTCCAGAGCTTCCACCTGCTGCCCAGCCTGAGCGCGCTCGACAACGCCGCGCTGCCGCTGCAGATGGCCGGCGTGGCCGATGCGCGCGCCCAGGCCACGGCGATGCTCGAGCGCGTGGGCCTGCAGGGGCGGCTGCACCACCGGCCGTCGCAGCTGTCGGGTGGCGAGCAGCAGCGCGTGGCCATCGCACGCGCACTCGTGCACCGGCCGCGCCTGCTGCTGGCCGACGAGCCCACCGGCAACCTCGACGACCACACCGCCGAGGCGGTGCGCGAACTGCTCTTCAGCCTGAACCGCGAGTTCGGCACCACGCTCGTGCTGGTGACGCACGATCTCGACTTCGCGGCGCGCTGCGACCGCGTGCTGCGCTTGCACGACGGCCAGCTCCACGAAACCCAGACCCGCGATGCGCTTCCTGCTTGACCTGGCCTGGCGCGACCTGCGCGCCAGTGGCCGGCGGCTGTGGATCTTCGTCGCCTGCCTGGTGCTGGGCGTCTCGCTGGTCACGGCCGGCGGCGGCCTGTACCAACAGGTGGCCGACGGGCTGCGCAACGATGCGCGCGCGCTGTTCGGCGGCGATGTCGAGATCGAGTCCGCCACGCCGCTGCCGCCCGAGGCGCTGGCCTGGATGCAGCAGCGCGGCGCCGTCTCGCGCGTGACCGAGCTGCGCACGATGCTGCGCACCGAAGCCGGCCGCACGCAGCTGGTCGAGCTGCAAAGCGCCGACGACGCGTACCCGCTGGTGGGCCGCGTCGACATCCAGCCCGCCGGCCCCTTGGCCGAGGCCCTGACGCAGCAGAACGGCCTCTGGGGCGCCGCCGTCGACGCCACGCTGGCGCAGCGCATGCAGCTCGAGCCCGGCGACCGCATCGCCATCGGCGAGCTCAAGCTCACCGTGCGCGCCCTCGTCGTGCGCCAGAGCGACCGCAGCCTGCGCGCCGACTGGGGCGCCGCTCCGGTGCTGCTGGCCGATGGCGCTCTGCAGGCCACCGGCCTGGTGCAGCCCTTCAGCCGCGTCGAACACCACTATCGCGTGCGCCTGGATGGGCCCGGCCGCCCCACCCCGGCCGCCTGGCGCGATGCCTTCATGGCCGCTTTCCCCACGCTCGAGGCCGAGGCCCGCAGCATCGACCAGCGCAGCGACCGCATGGCCGAGGTGCTGGGGCAGATCGGCTCGGGGCTGCTGCTCATCGGCTTCTCGGCGCTCTTCATCGGCGGCCTGGGCGTCTTCAACAGCGTGCACGCCTACCTGCAAGGCAAGCTCACCAGCCTGGCCACGCTGCGCGCGCTGGGGCTGCGCGATGCGCGGCTGGCCGTCTTCGTGCTGCTGCAGGTGCTGTTGCTGGCGGTGCTGGCCAGTGCAGCCGGTGCGCTGCTGGGCATCGGCCTGGCGATGGCGGGCGCACAGCTGGCAGCTGGCCAGCTGAAGGTGGCGCTGGCCTGGCAGAGCCTCGGTCTGCCGGCCCTGATGGCGATGCTCTTCGGCGTGCTCACGGCGCTGGCGTTTTCGTTGCCGGCGCTGGGCCGCGCGCTCACCGTGTCGCCGGCGGCGCTGTTCCGCGGTGTCGAAGGGCAGGCGCTGCACACGCCGCGCAAGGCCTGGTGGACCACCGCGGCCTTCGCCACCACCCTGCTGGTGCTGCTGGTGCTGGCCCTGCCCGACCCTCGCTTCGGCCTGGCCTTCGTTGTGGCCACTGCGGCGCTGATGGCCGTGCTCGACGCCGCCACGCGCGGCCTGCGGCATGCGGCCGCCCGGCTGCAGCACCGCGCCAGCCTGCCGCTGGCGCTGCGCCTGGCGCTGGCGGGCCTGCAGCAGCCGCAATCGCCGCTGCGCACGGCACTGTTGTCGCTGGGCACGGCGCTCACGCTGCTGGTGGCCTGCACGCTGGTCGTGGCCACGCTGCTGCGCACCGTGAACGAGACGGTGCC
>JBIKLC010000038.1:0-31205 GCA_044360025.1 Rubrivivax sp.
CTCGTCCTCTGCTGCATAAAAAAGCAGCAGAGTAGGTTGTTCACCTGGCTCAGTTTTGAGTCGGCACTACCCTCAAAAGTGGCTCAGTTTTCGGTCGGCGCCAACAACCCAAGGCCGGTGGTGTCGGCTTGACGCTGACGGCGGCGAACCACGTGGTGCATCTTTCCCGGTGGTGGAACCCGGCTGTAGAGGACCAGTGTTCCGACCGCGTCTACCGAATCGGCCAAACCCGCCCCGTCCACATCTACTACCCTCTGGCCGTTCTGCCGGACGCCCAGGAGTACAGCTTCGACGTCCAGTTGCAGCAACTGATGGATCGCAAGCGCAAGCTCGCTCAGGACTTGCTCGCGCCTCCTGCGTTCACTGCAGAGGACTACAAGGCGCTGGTCGCAGGTACGCTGAGAGCGAAAGTGTGAAGGCGCGCTTCGGCGGGAGCCAGCTCTGGGCTACCTGCAGTGCGGCTTCTGGGCACATGACCCAACGGTCAACTTGGCCCAGGTCCGCAAACCGCTGGGCACAGCCTGGGCACAAAGTGGGCACAGGATGGGCACAAAGCAAAAAGCCACCCGGTTGGGTGGCTTCCGCTTCGAAGCTAACTCGTTGATCTAGCAGCTGTTTTCTTGGTTGCGGGGGCAAGATTTGAACTTGCGACCTTTGGGTTATGAGCCCAACGAGCTACCAGGCTGCTCCACCCCGCGACAGAGCCTGAAACTATAGCACAGCGTCGAGACCATGCCGACCCTTCCTGCCCTCGCCTGCCTCTACTGCCGCACGCCGCTGAACGCACTGCAGCAGCGCAGCGCGGCCGCCCACTGCGGGGCGGCGCCCTGCCGGCACGCCCACTTGGCGGCGGCAGATCACGCGCGGCGCGCGCAAGCGCTGCAGCAGCGGCGGCAGGAGGCGCCCGCGCGCTGGCGGCCACTGGTGGCCGGCGCTCCCGTCATCTGGCTGAAGCACCACAGGCCGCGGCTGGAGGCCCTGGATGACGACACCCGCGCGCGCTTCGTCGCGCACCTGCGCAACGTGGCCGCCGCACCCGAGCTGCATGGCAGGGACCCGGCCGACGACCACCCCGAGACGATCCACCTGCAGGCCCACGAGGCCGATGCCCCGTTGTGCACGGCCTGTGCGGGCCGCTGCTGCCAGCCCGGCCTGGCCCGCCACGCCTTCATCGACGCCCCGGTGCTGGCGCGGTGGGCCGCGCGTGCGCCCGGGCGCACGATGGCCGATGCGGCCGTGCACTACGCGGCGCTGCTGCCGGCGCAGCACGTGGGCGGCAGTTGCGCCTACCACGGCGACCGCGGCTGCGTGCTGCCGCGCGAGGACCGCGCGCCGATCTGCAATGCCTACGCCTGCGACAGCCTGCAAGCCACCCGCCGCACGCTCGACGACGAAGGTGGCGCGTTCATCGCCGAGCCCCTGGCCGACCAGGTGCCGCGGGCCGGCTGGCTGCCCAAGGGTGCAACGGCACTCGAGCTGTGGGGGCCCGACGCCGCCCCACCAGCGCCCACCCTGGCCTGAACGGCCGCGCCGAAAACCGCCGCTCTGCGTGGGCCCTAAGCTGGGCGCATGGACAAGCTCGCCTGGGTGACGCTGCCGCTGCTGCTGGCGCTGGCCGCGCTGGCGCTGGCCTGGGCGCGGGGGCGGCTGCCGTCGCGGCTGGCGCTGAACGTCGCCTCCAGCCTGCTGCTGCTGGTGTACCTGGGCGTCACAGCCGGCCTGGGCATCTTCTGGGTCGCCAACCAGCACCTGCCGGTGTTCGACTGGCACTACCTGTTCGGCTACGCCACGGTGGCGCTGTTGCTGGTGCACCTGGGCTTCAACTTCCGCGTCGTCTGGCGCACGCTCACGCAGCGCCGCGCCGCGGCCGCGCCCCGCCCCGAGTCGCCGCGCGGCCCGCCGGCCCCCGCCCAGCCCGGACGGCGCGTGCCCGTGCTCGGCCTGGCCGGCGCCCTGCTGCTGGCCGCCGGCGCCTACGCGCTGGGGCTGCGGCACGGCCGCACCGAGCTGCGGGTGCAGGCCGCGGCCGGCCCCGGCACGGCCGCGGGGGCCGCACCCCCGGCCACGGCCACGGCCACGGCCACGGCCACGGCCACGGCCACGGCCACGGCCACGGCCGCCACCGCCACCGCCGCTGCCGCCGCCCCGGCCGGCGCCACGGCGCTGGCGGTGGTGGAGGCCTTCCACGAGTTCTCGGCGCACTCGCGTGCCGGCCTGTTCCGCCGCGCGCCCGGGGCCGACTGGGGGACCGCGCCGCCGGCCTTCAAGAGCTGGCCCGGCCTGCCGGCCCTGGCGCTGCCGCCGCCGCAGCTGCGGGCGCCGCCGGCCCGCGCTGCCGGCGCGCCCATCGCCCTGCCGGCGCTGGCCACGCTGCTGTTCGCGGCCGCCGGGGTGAACCTGCACCGCGGTGGCATTGCGTTCCGCACGGCGCCCTCGTCGGGCGCGCTCTTCGCCAGCGAGCTGTACCTGCGGGTGCATCGCGTTGCCGGGCTCGCGCCGGGGCTCTACCACTACGACGGCGGCGCGCACCGGCTGGTGCGGCTGCCCGGCGCGGCCGAGCCGCCCGCGGGCACCCCCGCGCCCGAGGTGGAGCTGGTAGCCAGCGCGGTGTTCCGCCGCAGCGGCCACAAGTACCGCGACCGCACCTACCGCTACGTGCTGGGCGACCTGGGCCACCTGCTGGAGAACCTGCGCGTGGCGGCGCTGGCGCTGGGCATCGCGGCGCAGCCCTGGCGTCACTTCGACGAGTCGGCCAGCGCCGCGCTGTTCGGCCTGGACGAGGCCGAGGAGGGCGTGCTCGCGCGCTGGGCGCTCGGGGCCGGCGCCGCGCAGGCCGTGGCTGCGGCCGAGGCGCAGGCCTGGCAGGCGGCGCCGCTGGCCGAAGGCGGCGCGCTGGGCATCACCGATGCCGTGCATCGCGCGACCTCGCTGCGCCCCTTGCCAGGCGCGCCTGCGGCCTTGCCCGTGCCCGTGCCCGCGGCCGCGACGGCGCCGCCCGCGGTGGCCGGCGGCGACGGCGCCTGGGCCCTGCCGGCCCCGGCGCCCGCGGCGATGCCGCCGCTGGAGCGCATCGCGCGGCGGCGCTCGGAGCGCCGCTACGCCCGCGCCCCGCTGGCCGCGTCGGCGCTGTCGGCGCTGCTCGACGCGGCGCTGCGCCGCACCGGGCCGGTTCTCTCGGCAGCGGTGCGGGCGCACGTGCTTACGGCCGCCGTCGACGGGCTGGCCGCCGCGGCCTGGCGCTACGACCCCCGGGGCCACCGGCTGCTGCCGTCCGCCACGCCCGACGACCTGCGGCCGCGCGCGCGCAGCGCCGCCCTGAGCCAGGACGTGGTGGGCGACGCGGCGGCGGTGATCGTGCTGGCGCTGGAGCGCGCCGCGTTCGCGGCCGACACGGCCGGCGCGGCGCGCGGCTGGCGCCACGGCTTCCTCGAGGCCGGCATGGTGGGCGAGCGGCTCTACCTCGAGGCCGCCGCGCTGGGCCTGGGCTGCTGCGGCGTCGGGGCCTTCCACGACGACGAGGCCGCCGCGCTGCTGGGCGTGGACCCGGCGCGCGAGTGGGTGCTGCACTTCGTCGCCATCGGCCGCCTGGACGGCGCCTGAGAGCGGGCGCCGTCAGCGGCTGGCGGGCGGCGGGCCGCGGCGCGCCGCCAGCAACGCGGCCAGCACCACCGCCGCGGCGGCCAGCACCAGCGGCCACAGCGCCAGCCGCGAGGCCCAGCGCGCGTAGGGCGTCAGCCCCTCGCGGCCCTCGAAGCGCGCCACCAGCACGCCGCGGGTGTGCGGCGGCAGCAGCGCGGTGACGGTGCCGCGGTGGTCGATCACCGCGGTGGCGCCGGTGTTGGTGGCGCGCAGCATCGGCCGCTGCAGCTCCAGGCTGCGCAGCCGCGAGATGTTCAGGTGCTGCTCGACGGCGATGGTCCGGCCGAACCAGCCGATGTTGCTGAGGTTCACCAGCGCGGTGGGCGCGCGGCCGGCATCGGTGAAGCGCCGGGCGAGTTCCTCGCCGAACAGGTCTTCGTAGCAGATGTTGGGGCCGAAGCGCTGGCCCAGCGCCTCGAAGGGCGGCGGGTGCGTCATGCCACGGGCGAAGTCGCCCAGCGGGATGTTCATCAGGTTCGTGAACCAGCGAAAGCCCGGCGGGATGAACTCGCCGAAGGGCACGAGGTGCCACTTGTCGTAACGGTGCGGCTGCGCGGCGTGGGCTACCGAGAGGCCGGCGACGCTGTTGGTGTAGCCAGTGTCGAGGTCGCCCAGCGGCACGCCCACCAGCGCGGCGCGGCCGGGCACCGCGAAGTGCGCCTGCAGCTGCTCCCAGTAGCCAGGGGCGAAGTCGCGCAGCTGCTCCGGCAACAAAGGCACGGCCGTCTCCGGCGCCACCACCAGCGGCGCGGTGGCGCGCAGCAGCTCGCGGTGCACCCAGGCCAGGTTGGCCGGCAGGTGCTCGGTGGCGAACTTCTCGTCCTGCGCCACGTTGGTCTGCAGCAGCGCCACCTCCATCGAGCCGGCCGGGGTGGTGAAGTCCGACGGCGCCACCTGCGCCAGCGCCACGCCCCCAGCGGCCACGGTGGCCGCCAGCCAGCGCCGCCCGCGGCTGCGCAGCAGCTGCACGGTGCCCGCAGCGGCCAGCGCCATCGCGGCGCCGATGCCGTACACGCCCACCCAGGGCGCCAGCGCGGCCAGCGGCGAATCCACCTGCGAGTAGCCCGCGGCCACCCACGGGAAGCCCGTGAAGAGCACGCCGCGCGCCAGCTCGGCCAGCAGCCACAGCGCGGCGAACAGCGCCGCGTCGAAGCCGCCGCCGCGGCGCCAGCGCGCATACAGCCCGGCCGCCAGCGCCAGGTACAGCGACAGCGCCGCCGACAGCGCCGCCACGGCCGCCGCGGCCAGGGGCGCGGGCAGGCCGCCGTAGCGGTGCATGCTGACGAACAGCCACCAGGTGCCGGTCGCCAGCCAGGCCGTGCCGTACAGCCAGCCCAGCAGCGCGGCGCGGCGCGGCGGCGCGGCGTCCAGCCGCCACACCAGCAGCGCCAGCGTGGCGATGGGCAGCACCCACGCCGCCGTGTGCACGAAGGCCAGCGTCTGCAGCGCACCCAGCGCGGCGGCCAGCAGCGCGTCGGCCGCCACCGGCCAGGGCCGGCGGGCCGGCGCCGCGTCAGTCGACGTCACCGCCTTCGACCGAGGGCGCGTCGGGCGCGCGCGCCACGCGGAACCAGCGCACCGCGCCGCCGCGCGTGATCATCACCGTGAAGGCCAGCCCGCCTACGGCCACCGTCTCGCCGCGGCGCGGCACGCGGCCGTGCTCCTGCGCCACCAGGCCGCCGATGGTGTCGAAGCCGTCCTCGGGCAGCTGCGTGCCGAAGGCGGTGTTGACGGCGTCGATGGCCACGTCGCCGGCCACGCGGTGGCTGCCGTCGGCCAGCGTGTAGATGCCGTTCTCCTGCTCCTGCTCGTCGAACTCGTCCTCGATCTCGCCGACGATCTCCTCGAGCACGTCCTCGATGGTGATGAGCCCGGCGGTGTTGCCGAACTCGTCGATGACGACGGCCAGGTGGTTGCGGTTGGAGCGGAAGTCGCGCAGCAACTCGTTCAGGCGCTTGCTCTCGGGCACGAAGACCGCCGGCCGCAGCAGCGTGCGCAGGTTCAGCTCGGGCGCGCGGTGCAGCTTGAGCAGGTCCTTGGCCAGCAGGATGCCGATGATGTTCTCGCGGCCGCCCTCGTGCACCGGGAAGCGCGAGTGCGCGGTGTCGATCACGGTGGCCAGGATGTCCTCGACTGGCGAGTCGATGGACAGCAGGTCCATGCGCGTGGCGGGCACCATCACGTCGCCGGCGGTGAGGTCGGCCATGCGCAGCACGCCCTCGAGCATCAGGCGCGACTCGGGTTCGATGAGCTCGCGGTTCTCGGCGTCGGCGAGCGTGCGGATCAGCTCGTCCTTGCTGTCGGGGCCGGGCGAGACGAATTCGATGAGGCGTTCGAACAGGCCGCGCCTGTCGCGGCCTTCGGCATGTGGGCCGCGTTTGTCGCGGTTTTCGGGAGCGTGGCCGCGCTCGCGCCGGGTAGGGGCTGGGTCGGACACTGGGGCGGTGCCGGCAGTCGCGAAGGTCGGAAGAATACCCCAGCCCCTGGCGCGCGGCGGCTTGCGGCGACAATGCGTGCCCTCCCGACGCAGCCCCCGCCCACCGTGAACGCCGCCTCCCCGCCCACCCACCCGCTGGCCCGACTGGCCCTGCCGGTGGCCGCCATGGCGGCCGTGATCGTGCTGTCGAACGTGCTGGTGCAGCACGCCATCAACGACTGGCTCACCTGGGGCGCCTTCAGCTACCCGCTGGTGTTCCTGGTCACCGACCTTACCAACCGGGCCCTGGGGCCGCAGGTGGCGCGGCGCGTGGCCTGGATCGGTTTCGCCATCGCGGTGGTGGTGTCGCTGGCGCTGGCGCCCTGGCGCATCGCCGTGGCCTCGGGCGCGGCGTTCCTGTTCGCGCAGCTGATGGACGTGGCGGTGTTCAACCGCTGGCGCGCCGCCACCTGGTGGAAGGCGCCGCTGATCGGCTCGCTGGTGGCCAGCGTGGTCGACACCGCGGTGTTCTTCTTCCTGGCCTTCGCCGGCACCGACATGAACTGGCTGATGCTCGCCACCGGCGACCTGGCCGTGAAGGCGCTGATGGCCGCCGTGCTGCTGGCCCCCTACCGCGCGCTGCTGCCCCACCTGCAGACCTGGGCCCCGCCGCCATCGGCACCGGCCCGCTGACACCGACCTCTTCCCCCGCACCATGAGCCAAGGCCTGATCCCCGCCACCATCCTCACCGGCTTCCTCGGCTCGGGCAAGACGACGCTGCTCAAGCGCGTGCTGTCCGAGGCCCACGGCCAGAAGATCGCCGTCATCGAGAACGAGTTCGGCGAGGAGAACATCGACAACGAGATCCTCTCGGTCAGCACCGAGGAGCAGATCATCCAGATGAGCAACGGCTGCGTCTGCTGCACCATCCGCGAAGACCTGCGCGGCGCGCTGGCCACGCTGGCCGAGAAGCGCCGCAAGGGCGAGCTGCAGTTCGACCGCGTCGTCATCGAGACCACCGGCCTGGCCGACCCCGGCCCGGTGGCGCAGACCTTCTTCATGGACGACGAGATCGCCGAGAGCTACCTGCTCGACTCCATCCTCACGCTGGTGGACGCCAAGCACGCCGAGGGCCAGCTCGACGCGCGCCAGGAGGCGCGCCGCCAGGTGGGCTTCGCCGACCAGATCTTCCTCAGCAAGACCGACCTCGTGTCCGAGGGCGAGGTCGAGGCCCTGATGCACCGCATCAAGCACATGAACCCGCGCGCGCCGCAGCGCAAAGTGCACTTCGGCGAGGTGCCGATCGCGGACGTGTTCGACCTGAAGGGCTTCAACCTCAACGCCAAGCTCGACATCGACCCCGACTTCCTGAAGGACGACGGGCACGGCCACGGGCACCACGAGCACGACCACGACCACGAGCACGGCGAGCACTGCGACCACCCCTCGCACCGGCACGACCACCCGCACCACCACGCGCACGACGACGATGTGAAGAGCTTCGTCTTCCGGAACGACCGCGCCTTCAACCCGGCCAAGCTGGAAGACTTCCTCGGCGCCATCGTGCAGGTGTACGGCCCCAAGATGCTGCGCTACAAGGGCGTGCTGTTCATGAAGGGCTCCGACCGCAAGGTGGTGTTCCAGGGCGTGCACCAGCTGATGGGCTCCGACCTGGGCCCCAAGTGGGCGCCGGGCGAGAAGAAGCAGAGCAAGCTGGTGTTCATCGGCATCGACCTGCCCCGCGAGGTGCTGCTGCAGGGCCTGGAGCAGTGCCTGGTCTGAGGGGCCGGACGCGTCGGATCGCGTGGCTACAATCCGCGCGCCCTGAAGGGGGTGGTCACGGCGGCCGAAGGGGCGCCGCGACCTGAACCAGCGACCCAGGACGTACCCGAAAGGGGAGGAGGTCCCCGTGAGCAAGCCACCGGCCAAGGCAGCCGCCGCCAGTAAGACCAAGGCCGCCGCCAAGGCGTCCCCCAAGAGCGCCACGGCCCATAAGCCGACCGCCAAGTCGGCAGTCAAGCCGACCGCCAAGTCGGCAGTCAAGCCGACCGCGCCGGCAAACCCGGCAAAGGGCGCGAGCCCTGCAGCATCGAAGTCGGCAGCACCGAAAACGGCTGCCAAGCCTGCCGTCAAGGCCCCGGAGAGAACCATCCCCCAGAAACCCGCGCCCAAGACCCCCGCCCAGGCCGGCGCCAAGCCCGCCGCGAAGCCGGCCGTCGGCGCCGCAACAGCGGCCGCCCCCGCCCAGCCCGCCAGCCCGCCTGTCAAGGTGCCGCAAAAGCCGTCCGGCCGGTCGGCTAAGGCAGCGGCGCCGCTGGGGGCCAAGGACATCCCACCCGCCGACTCGCCGGTTCCCGGCGCCCGGCACGGTTTCGCCGAGCGCTTCGGGCCGGCTGCCACGACTTACCACCGACAGATGCCCGAATCGGCAGAGATGCCCAAAGCTGCCCCCAAGGATCCCAAGCTGGCCAACGCCTGGAAGACCAAGGCCGGGCGCGAACTGACCGAAGCCGAGCTCCTGGCCATGCCGGAGTCGGAATACATGAACGACAAGCAGCTCGACTTCTTCCGCGCACGCCTGGAGCAGCAGAAGGCCGACCTGCTGTCCAGCGCCGGCGAGACCACCGAACACCTGCGCGAGGACACCTCCATCGTCCCCGACCCCGTGGACCGCGCCACGATCGAGGAAGAGCACGCCCTGGAGCTGCGCACCCGCGACCGCGAGCGCAAGCTGCTGAAGAAGATCGCGCAGGCGCTGGGCCGGCTGGACAACGGCGACTACGGCTACTGCGACGAGACGGGCGAACCCATCGGGCTGCAGCGCCTAATGGCCCGGCCGACGGCCACGCTGTCGCTTGAGGCGCAGCAGCGCCGCGAGATGAAGCAGCGGATGTTCGGAAACTGACGCCCATTCGGAGTGCATCATTCACGCACGGTCAGGCCCGACCCCGGGGTAGTATCAGAGTGGTATGGCCGAGCAAGAGAGGAACGAAAGCTTCTTCCGCAAGGTGGTGAGGTTCGTCGCGAACCCCGCCACGGATTGGGCCGACCTCAGCTCGCGCCAGGAAGAGACCAAGGAGCTCGAGCTCGAGAAGAGCGAGCTCAAGGCCATGATCGAACGCAAGCGGCGCAACGACTTCGTGCGTAAGCGCGAGTTCGACACGCTGCGCAGGGTGCGGCGCGAGGGCCTGTCGCCCGAACAGCTGGCGGCGATCGGATCGTCCTCGCGCCTGGACGACTCTGAAGGCCGCGCCGAGGCGGCCGCCCCGCGCCCTGACGGCGTCAAGGCCAAGATTGACGAGATCGAGCAGCAGATGGTCAGCGAGGGCGGTTTCTCGCCACCGGCCGCGCAGCCGGCGCTACTGCCTCCGGCGGCGCGCCGCAGCGCGCCTGTGCCCTTGACGCCCGCCGCCCAGCCCTCACGGCCGGCGTCTCCACTGGAATTCGAACGGTCGCCTTCCGGCGTAGCGGGCGGCGGGGCCCGCAAGTCGGCATCGGCCGCGCTGCCCCGCGAGCCGCATCCAAAACTGCAGCCTTCGGGGAAGGCGACTTCGGCAAGCCGCGGGCCCGGCAGTCGCCCGGCCCCAGCCACCGCGCCGGCCCCGATGCAGACGGTCTCCGGGCTGCCGCCGCTGGCGCCGTTCTCGACGGTCAACTCCGACTTGCCGACCACCCCGGGCCCGACTGGCGCGCACGCGAACAGCGTGCTGCGGGAGCCGGACGCCCTGCCCGATCCGATGTCGCCGGGTGGGCCGGCCACCGACTTCTCCAGCCCCTTCGCCGTCGATGTCAGCGCGGTCATGCACGACCCCGAGCTCGACGAGGCCGTGATTGCCTTTGCCAACGCCGACTTCGGCCAATGCGAGGAGGCGCTTCAGCGCCTGACGGACATCAGCGGCCCGCGTTCGCAACACGCCGAGACCTGGCTGGTGCTGTTCGACCTGTACCGTGCCACTGGGCAGCAGCAGCGATTCGAGACCCTGGCGCTCGACTACGCACAGCAGTTCGGGTGGAGTGCGCCGCAGTGGTACAGCCTGCCCAAGCTGGTGGCCGACAAGTTGGCCGACGAGCCGCTGGTGCCGCGCTCGGCCGGCGCCGACAGCCAGCTTGGTGGCAACGTTGGCTGGGTCTGTCCCGAGGTGCTGGACATCGAGGCCGTGGCTCGCCTGCGCTCGCAGACCCTGCAGATGCCGCTGCCCTGGGGCCTCGACTGGGCGTCGCTGAGGAGCATCGACACCGAGGCCGCGATGCAGTTGTCGACGCTGTTCCGCCTGTGGTCGGGCCAACAGCTCGAGATGCGCTGGCTCGACGGCGACCGCCTGTTCCAAGTGCTGGCCGAGTCGGCCCCCACTGGCGTGCGCGACGCCGACCCGGCCTTCTGGCTGACGCGGCTGGACGCGCTGCGTCTGGCCAACCGCGCCGATCAATTCGACGAGGCAGCCATCGACTACTGCGTCACCTACGAGGTGAGCCCGCCGTCTTGGGAGCCTACGCGCTGCACGGTGCACATCGGCGGCAACGCATCGAACATGCGCGACCCGCCGATGTCGATGGTCTCAGACGTCTCGACCAGCTTTTACGAGAGCAGTCTGGCGGACGATGCCGCCTCCGGCGGCGTCGAGGCGGCGCATGTCGAGCTCTCGGGCCAGCTCATTGGCGATATCAGCGCCACGATGGCGAAGCTGCAGTCCCAGGTCGGCGAGGCGCCGATCGTCAGCGTATCGTGCGCGCGGCTGATCCGCGTGGACTTCATCGCTGCGGGCGACCTCCTCAACTGGGTGCTGGCGCAGCGCGGCGAGTCGCGCAACGTGCAGTTCGTCGACGCCCACCGCCTGCTGGCGCTGTTCTTCGGCGCCATGGGCATCAACGAGCACGCCAAGATCCAGGTGCGCAAAGTGTGACCGGCGGCCGGCTATCCTGCCGGCCATGGACTCTTATCACGGCACCACCATCCTCAGCGTCCGCCGCGGCCCGCTCGTCGCTCTTGGCGGCGACGGCCAGGTCACCCTGGGCAACATCGTCGTCAAGGCCAGCGCGCGCAAGGTGCGCAAGCTCTACAAGGAGCAGGTGCTGGCCGGCTTCGCCGGCGCCACGGCCGACGCCTTCACCCTCTTCGAGCGCTTCGAGGCCAAGCTCGAGAAGCACCAGGGCCAGCTGCAGCGCGCCGCCATCGAGCTGACCAAGGACTGGCGGACCGACCGCGTGCTGCGCCGCCTGGAGGCCATGCTCGCCGTGGCCGACCGCACCGGCAGCTTCATCATCACCGGCAACGGCGACGTGCTCGAGCCCGAGCTGGGCATCGTGGCCATCGGCTCCGGCGGCGCCTACGCGCAGGCGGCGGCGCGGGCCCTGGTGGAGCACACCGCGCTGCCGCCCTCGGCCGTGGTGAAGCAGGCGCTCACCATCGCAGGCGACCTGTGCATCTACACCAACCAGAACCACACCATCGAGACCCTGGGGGACGGCGCATGAGCGCGCCGGGCCGCTCCCAAACGCTCATCCCGGAGCGCACAGCGCGGAGGGTAGTCCAGTGAGCGCGGAGGGTCGTCCAGTGAGGCCGCCCGCCGAGGACGCGCGTCCCCCGCTGGGCATGACGCCGCAGGAGATCGTCTCCGAGCTCGACCGCCACATCGTCGGCCAGCCCGCGGCCAAGCGCGCGGTGGCCATCGCGCTGCGCAACCGCTGGCGCCGCCAGCAGGTGCCGGGCGCCATGCGCGGCGAGATCACGCCGAAGAACATCCTGATGATCGGCCCCACCGGCGTGGGTAAGACCGAAATCGCGCGCCGGCTGGCGCGGCTGGCCGATGCGCCCTTCATCAAGGTCGAGGCCACCAAGTTCACCGAGGTGGGCTACGTCGGCAAGGACGTGGACACCATCGTGCGCGACCTCGTGGACGTGGCCGTCAAGCAGGAGCGCGAGCGCCAGATGAGGCTGCACCGCGCACGCGCCGAGGACGCCGCCGAGGAGCGCATCCTCGACGCGCTGGTGCCGCCGCCGCGCGGCGCGGGCAGCATCGGCTTCGACACCGGCCCGCCGCCGGCCGACAACACCGCGCGCCAGGTGCTGAGGAAGCGCCTGCGCGAGGGCACGCTCGCCGACAAGGAGATCGAGATCGACGTCGCCGACACGCGGCCCGCGCTCGAGCTGCTGGGGCCCGCCTCGGGCCACGGCCTGCCCGGCATGGACGAGATGGCCGAGCAGCTCAAGGGCCTGTTCTCGCAGATGGGCGCGGGCAAGCGCACCAAGCGCCGCCTGAAGATCGGCGAGGCCTGGCCCAAGCTGGTGGACGAGGAGGCCGCCCGGCTCGTCAACGAGGACGAGATCCGCAGTGCCGCGCTGGCGAATGCCGAAGGCAATGGCATCGTCTTCATCGACGAGATCGACAAGGTGGCCACGCGCAGCGAGCACGGCGGCGCCGACGTCTCGCGCCAGGGCGTGCAGCGCGACCTGCTGCCGCTGGTGGAGGGCACCACGGTCAGCACGAAGTACGGGCCGGTGAAGACCGACCACATGCTGTTCATCGCCAGCGGCGCCTTCCACCTGGCGCGGCCCTCCGACCTGATTCCCGAGCTGCAGGGCCGGCTGCCCATCCGCGTGGAGCTGGCCTCGCTGAACGTCGAGGACTTCGAGGCCATCCTCACCAGCACCCAGGCCAGCCTCGTGAAGCAGTACGCCGCGCTGCTGGCCACCGAGGGCGTGACGCTGGCCTTCACGCCGGCGGCCATCCGGCGCGTCGCGCAAATCGCGTTCGAGGTCAACGAGCGCACCGAGAACATCGGCGCGCGGCGGCTGGCCACGGTGATGGAGCGGCTGCTCGACGACGTGAGCTTCGACGCGCCGCGCCTGGCCGGGCAGACGGTGACGCTGGACGCCGAGGACGTGAACCGCCGCCTGGGCGAGCTGGCCGGCAACGAAGACCTTTCGAGGTACATCCTGTGATGGAACGGCGCCACGCCGGCCCATGAGGCCCGGCTGTACAGCGCCGCCGCCGGGCTCTGACGGCGACGGCCCGCCGTCCGTCAACCCTTCACGCCCGTCGCCCCAGCGGCCACCCGCGACGCATAGGCGCCTGTGTACGATGCCGGTGTGCAGCCTCCTTCGAGGCAGGAGCGATCGCCCATGGACGCAAACCAAACGGCGCTGGTGCTGGTCGGGTACCAGAACGACTACTTCGCGAAGGACGGCATCCTGCGGGGCGTCGTCGAGGAACCCGGCCGCGTGGACGAGGTGCTTAGCAACACGCTGGCCCTGATCCAGGCGCTGCGCGGCACGCCGGCGACGATCGTGGCCACGCCCATCGTGCTGACGGCCGACTACCGCGCCATGGCCGACCCGGTCGGCATCCTCAGCATCATCAAGCAGTCGGGTGCGTTCCGGGCTGGCACGCCCGGGGCCGCCAACATCCCCGAACTCCAGGCTCTGGGCGACCGCATCGACTACGTCGAAGGCAAGGTTGGCTTCAACGCCTTCGCCGACACGCGGCTGCACGACCTGCTGGTGTCGCGGGGCATCCGCAACGTGCTGGTCTGCGGCATGGTCACCTCGCTGTGCATCGACTCCACGGGCCGCGCCGCCTACGAGCGGGGCTACAACGTGACCGTCGTGTCCGACTGCACCTCGGGCCGCTCGCACACGGAGCACGACTTCTACTGCCGCAACATCTTCCCGCTCTACGGGCGGGCCGCGGACAGCCACACCCTGATCGGCGAGCTGCTGAAGGTGGCAGCCTGAGCAAAGCCGGCGGCGCCAGGGGCGGCGGGCGGTGAGCCACGAGGACGACTCGCTGCGGACGGACCTGCAGGTCAGGGCGACGCAGCGGCTCAGCGAAGCCCTGCTCGAGGCCGAGAACCGCAGCCGGCGCCGCGTCGAGCTGCTGTCGGAGGTGATCTTCGAGACCGCGGCCGACGGCGGCCTCGTCTACGTCAACGGCGCCTGGCGCGGCATCTTCGGCGAGGAGCCCCGGGACTGCCTGGGCCTGGACATCCGCGACTACCTCGAGCCCGACAGCCGTGCCGCCTTCGAGGCGCTGCTTGCGCCGCGGGACGACGGCGGCTCGGCGTCCGCCGAACTGTGCTTCCGGCGCCGCGACGGCGCGCGCCGGTGGACCACCGTGTCGCTGGCGCACCTGCCCCAGGGCGGCCTGCTGGGGGTCATCCACGACATCACGGCCCGCAAGGCCGCGCAGGACGAGATCGCCAAGCTCTCGCTGGTGGCCAGCTGCACCGACAACCTCGTTGTCATCACCGGCGCCGACGGCCGCGTGGAGTGGGTCAACCAGGCCTTCGTGCAGCGCACCGGCTTCGGCCTGGACGACATGATCGGCCGCGCGCCTGGCGAGGTGCTGCAGGGGCCAGGCACCGACCCCGCCGCGGTGGCCCGCATCCGCCAGGCCCTGGCCGAGGGCGTGTCGGTGCGCGAGGAGCTGCTGAACTACACCCGCGGCGGCGAGCCGTACTGGGTGGCGCTGCAGATCACGCCCGTGCGCGGCGGCTCGGGCCGGCTCGAGCACTTCGTGTCGGTTCAGGCCGACATCACCGACAAGAAGCGCCAGGACCAGGCCCTGCTCGACCAGAAGCAGGACCTCGAGCGCCACGTGGCCATGCGCACGCGCGAGCTCGTCAAGGCCAAGGACGACGCGGAAGCCGCCACCCGCGCCAAGAGCGCGTTCCTGGCCAACATGAGCCACGAGATCCGCACGCCGCTCAACGCCATCGTCGGCTTCGCCCACCTGTGCCTGCAGACCGCGCTCGACCCGAAGCAGCGCGACTACGTCACCAAGACCGAGCAGGCCGCGCGCAGCCTGATGCAGATCGTCAACGACGTACTGGACTTCTCCAAGATCGAGGCCGGCCGCCTCGTGCTGGAGCAGGCGCCCTTCGAGCTGCGGCGCGTGCTGGCGCAGGTCGACGCGATCGCGGGCTCGACGGCGCGGCACAAGGGCCTGGGCTTCGGCATCCGCATCGCGCCCGACGTGCCCGACGCCTTGCAGGGCGATGCGATGCGCATCGAGCAGGTGCTGCTGAACCTGGCGAGCAACGCGGTGAAGTTCACCGAACAAGGCTCGGTGGCCATCGGCGTCGAGCGCGCCTCTGACTCCGGGCCGACGGTGGACCTGCGCTTCCACGTGCACGACACCGGCATCGGCATCTCGCCTTCGCAGTTGCAGCGGCTGTTCGCGCCGTTCTCGCAGGCCGACGAGTCCACCGCCCGGCTGTACGGGGGCACCGGGCTGGGGCTGGCGATCTGCGACCGCCTCGTGCACGCGATGGGCGGTGCGATGCTCGTCGACAGCGAGCCCGGCCGCGGCAGCACCTTCACGTTCACCGCCCGGTTCGACCGCGCCGACGCGCGGGGCCGGCCCCCGGCATCGGCCACGGCGCCCACCGACCTGACCCGCGTGCGCGAGCGGCTCGCCGGCCGGCGCGTGCTGGTGGTGGAGGACAACGAGTTCAACCAGCTCGTGCTGCGCGACCTGCTGCAGGGCGTCGGCGTGGCCACTTCGCTGGCCGGCAACGGCTTGGAGGCACTGGCGCGGCTGCTGTCCGACCCGCCCTACGACCTGGTGGTGATGGACGTGCAGATGCCCGGCATGGACGGGCACGAGGCCACGCGCCGCATCCGCGCGAACCCGCGCCTGCAGGGCCAGGTGATCCTGGGCATGACGGCCAACGCGACGCCCGAGGACCGCCAGCGCTGCCTGGAAGCTGGCATGGACGCGGTGCACCCCAAGCCGATCGATCCGGACCTGCTGTACCGCATGCTGCAGCAGTTGCTGCTGGGCGGGCCCGACGACGTCGCCGCCGGGCAGGCGCCCGCGGAAGCGCCGCCGCCGCAACCGGGCTTCGACCCGGCCGCGCTGGGCCGGCTGGTGGGCAACGACCCGCAGCGCCTGCGCACCATCGCCCGGCGGTTCCTGACCGACATGTCGGCCGCCGCCACCGAACTGCACGAGGCAGCCCGCAGCGGCGACGCCGCCACGCTGCGCCGCCTGGCCCACAAGCACCGCTCGTCGGCGTCGATGCTCGGCGCACACCGCATCGCCGACCTGTGCCGCTGGCTGGAGCGCTCCGAGGCGGCCCTGCGGCCCGAGGAGGCTCTGGCGCGCGTCAGCGAACTGCCCGCCATGCTCGAGGAGGTCGCCACCGGGCTGGGGCTGGGGCTGGGCCCACCGCCCGCAGCCGGCGGCTGAGCGCGGCGGGCGGGCACAATCCCGCATGCCCTCTCTGCCGCTCTTCATTGCACCGACGCGCCACGACGACGCCGACGCCGCCCTGGCGCAGGTGCAGCGCATCTACCGCGACGGCGTCGAGCACCTGCGCACGGCGCTGCAGCGCTTCGTGTCCGGCACCGACGACGGCCAGGCCGTGCGCGCCTTCTACCCCTTCGTGCGCGTGCGCACCGACACGGTGGCGCGCGCCGACTCGCGCCTGAGCTACGGCTTCGTGGCCGGCCCTGGCACCTTCGAGACCACGATCACGCGGCCTGACCTGTTCGCCAGCTACCTGCGCGAGCAGTTCCGGCTGCTGCTGCAGAACCACGGCGTCGCGCTCGAGGTGGGCACCAGCGGCCAGCCGATCCCGGTGCACTTCTCGCTGGCCGACAACGACCACCTGGAGGGCAGCCTCAGCGCCGAGCGGCGGCTGCTGATGCGCGACCGCTTCGACCTGCCCGACCTGGCCGCGATGGACGACAGCATCGCCAACGGCACCTGGCACCGCCGCGCCGGCGAGCCCGAGCCGCTGTCGCTGTTCACCGCGCCGCGCACCGACTACTCGCTGCACCGCCTGCGCCACTACACCGGCACGGTGCCCGACCACTTCCAGAACTTCGTGCTGTTCACGAACTACCAGTTCTACATCGACGAGTTCATCCGCCTGGGCCACGCGCTGATGGCCGACCCGGCCGGCGACTACGAGGCCTTCGTCGAGCCCGGCAACGTGCTCACGCGGCGCGCCGGCAGCCCGCCGCAGCCGGGCGACGAGGCCGGCACGCCGCCGCCGCGGCTGCCGCAGATGCCGGCCTACCACCTCAAGCGCGCCGGGCACTCGGGCATCACGATGGTCAACATCGGCGTCGGCCCGGCCAACGCCAAGACCATCACCGACCACGTTGCCGTGCTGCGCCCGCACGCCTGGCTGATGCTGGGCCACTGCGCGGGCCTGCGCAACAGCCAGCAGCTCGGCGACTACGTGCTGGCCCACGCCTACATGCGCGAGGACCACGTGCTCGACGAGGACCTGCCGCTGTGGGTGCCGGTGCCGGCGCTGGCCGAGGTGCAGCTGGCGCTGGAGCAGGCGGTGGCCGAGGTCACGCAGCTCAGCGGCTACGAGCTCAAGCGCGTGCTGCGCACGGGCACCGTGGTGTCCACCGACAACCGCAACTGGGAGCTGCTGCCGGCCAGCGGCCCCGAGCGCCGCTTCAGCCAGAGCCGCGCCGTGGCGCTGGACATGGAGAGCGCCACGATTGCCGCCAACGGCTTCCGTTTCCGCGTGCCCTACGGAACGCTGCTGTGCGTGAGCGACAAGCCGCTGCACGGCGAGATCAAGCTGCCCGGCATGGCCAACCACTTCTACCGCGAGCGCGTGGACCAGCACCTGCGCATCGGCATGCGCGCGGTGGAACTGCTGCGCCAGGAGCGCCCGGGCAGCCTCCACAGCCGCAAGCTGCGCAGCTTCGCCGAGGTGGCGTTCCAGTAGCGGCCGGCCGCGCCACGGCCGCAGCAGCGGCACGCTGAACTACGGCCGCAACAACGGCCGAAGCGCCAGCAGGCCCAGCGCCGGCCCCAGCGCCAGCCAGGGCAGCAGCTGGCCCAGCGGCACGGTCTGCGCCAGCCGCACGAACAGCTCGATGCTCACGGCGCTGATCGCGAAGCCGATGCTGTTGGTGAGCGTGAGCACGCTGCCCACCGCGTCGCGCGGGGCGTTGGCGGCGGTGAGCGCGCTGAACTGCGGCGAGTCGCCGGCCACCGTCACGCCCCAGGCCAGCAGCCAGGCCGCGAACAGCCAGCCGGGCGCGCCCAGCGCCCAGGGCGCGACCAGGCAGCACAGCCCGCTGCCGGCCAGCATGGTGGCGGCCACGCGCGCGCTGCCCAAGCGCCGCGCCCACTGGCCGCCCGCCACGCAGCCGATGGCGCCCGCGCCCAGCACGGCGAAGGCCGCCCACGACACGGCCGCGCCCTGCAGCCGCGTCAGCAGCACCGCCGGTACCAGCACCCACACCGTGTAGAGCTCGACCATGTGGCCGAAGTAGCCGAACACCGAGGCGCGCACGCGGCGGTCGGTGACGAGCGTGGCCAGCGCGGCCAGCCGCAGGCCCGGGCCGCGGCCGGCGGTGGCCGGCGTGGCCGGCACGCGGGCCCACAGCAGCACGCCGGCGAGCGCGGTGACGGCCGCCACGGCCACGAACACCGCCTGCCAGGGCAGGCCCGCGCCCTGCGCCGCCAGCGCACGCAGCGCGTGCGGGCTGGCGCTGCCCAGCACCAGCGCGCCCACCAGCCAGCCCAGCGCCGAGCCCAGGCCCTGCGGGTGCCACTGCGCGGCGATCTTCATGCCCACGGGGTAGATGCCGGCGAGGAAGAAGCCCGTGGCCACGCGGCAGGCCAGCAGCGCCGGCAGCGAGTGCGCCAAGGCCGCGGCCAGCAGCGTGGTGCCCGAGGCCAGCAGCGCGCACAGCAGGAACACCGCGCGCGCCGGGAAGCGGTCGGCCACCGCCAGCAGCGCAAACACCAGCGTGCCGGCGATGAAGCCGCCCTGCAGCGCGGCGGTGAGCGTGCCCACCGCCGCGGCGTCCCAGCCGAACGCCGCCTGCAGGTCGGGCATCACGGCGTTGACGGCGAACCAGCTCGAGGTGCCGCCCAGCTGCGCCAGCACGATGGCGGGCAGCACGCGGGGCCGGGCGGCGGCGGCTTCGGCGGCGGGTGGGCTCACGCGCCGACGCTATCACCCGCTGCGGCCTTGCGGCATGGGACACCGCCCAGGCAGGCGCACGCTCCACCTGCCATCCGACGACACCCCCGAGGGACAACGCCGCCGCTGAAGCAGCGGCTGCAGCATTCGATAAGGGCCAGCGTGCTGCACGCCGAGCACGCTGGCGCGGTCGCCGTCGTCGACGCCGCCTCGTCGAGCGGCGTCGGGCCGCGGCCCCCATGGGCCCCTGCGCGCCGGGGCCATTCGGCGCGAGGGCGGGGGCGGCCGCAGGGGCCCGGCATACTGGCTTCGCCGAAAGTGGAGTAGCAGGCCGTGCAAGGCGGCCGCGGAATCCCGTCAGTACGGTGCATGTCCGCAGTTTGGGCGAGCACGCGGGACCGCAGCTCGGCCTCCCGGCCGATTCGCAAGACCTTTCGGCGCAGTTTCGGTACTCATTCCAACGACCTCCACCTTCGAGGGAGCGTGTCCATGGACACTATCGCGCCGACCTGGCTCTGGATCTTCTTCGTCGCTGCCGTGCTGGCGGCGCTGTTCGTCGACTTCGTCGTGCTGCGCAAGCAGGGTGCGCACGCCGTCTCCGTGAAGGAGGCGCTGAACTGGTCGATCGTCTGGGTGCTGCTGAGCTTCGCCTTCAACGGCCTGTTCTGGTGGGCCGTCTACCAGGACCACGGCGCCGCGCTGGCCAACACCAAGAGCATGGAGTTTCTCACCGGCTATCTCATCGAGAAGAGCCTGGCGGTGGACAACATCTTCGTGTTCCTGATGATCTTCACGTACTTCGCGGTGCCGCCGGAGTTCCAGAAGCGCGTGCTGATGATCGGCATCATCGGCGCCATCGTGCTGCGCACGGTGATGATCCTGGTGGGCGCCTGGCTGATCCAGCAATTCCACTGGATCCTCTACGTCTTCGGCGCCTTCCTCATCCTCACCGGCATCAAGATGTGGTGGGCCGCGGGCCAGGAGCCGGATCTCGAGAGCAACCCTGCGCTGAAGCTGCTGCGCAGAATCATGCCGGTGAGCAAGCTGTTCGATGGGGAGAAGTTCTTCACCCTCGAGAACGGCAAGCGCATCGCCACGCCGCTGCTCCTGGTGATCATCCTCGTGGCCGTCACCGACGTGATCTTCGCGGTCGACTCGATCCCGGCGATCTTCGCCATCACGATGGACCCGTTCATCGTGCTCACGAGCAACATCTTCGCCATCCTCGGGCTGCGCGCGATGTACTTCCTGCTCGCCGCCATCGCCGCCAAGTTCCACCTGCTGAGCTACGGCCTGTCGGTGATCCTGGTGTTCATCGGCACGAAGATGGTGCTGATCGACATCTACAAGATCCCGGTGGCGGTGAGCCTGGGCGTGGTCGTCGCCATCCTGGCCATCACCATGGTCTGGAGCGTGAAGACGGCGCCCCGGATCGCGCCGAAGGACACGGCCGACGCCAGCTGAGGCGCACGGGCTTCGGCACGCAGACGCGCCGTTCACGCCGACCACACCGAGGCCCGGGCTGCAGCCGCACCCGGGCCTTCGTGTTTCTTGCCCCGCGCCTCTTTTCCCTGCCTTCGTCCCCCGCCCACGAATGGAGCCCCCGATGAAGCCGATCCCCAAGACCCGCAAGCCGCGCAACCCCTTTGTGGCCCTGGCCCGCGCCCGCAGCGCCGGCCGCCATGGCGGTGGCGACCGCCGGCAGCACCTGCAGCGCGAACTGCGCGGCGAACTCAGCCGTGAGTTCGCCCGACCGAAACCCAGGCCCTGAACAACCCCGCGTCCCGGAGCACCTGACGAATCGGCCTGCTGCGCAGGGCGCGCCGTACGGCAACGGCGAGCTGGCGGGCCGCGTGATCGGCGTGACGCGGCTGAGAACCGCGGCCGCCCCGGCCCCGGCTCGGCGGGCTTGCGCCTGCGGGATTTTTCTTCGTGGGCGGGCACCGCCGCAGCCGTCAGAGTCCGGGACGGCTCAAGCTCGCAGAGCTGCTGGCCGAAAACCCTAGGGAATATTCGAACGCCACCGTCCCACCATGCAGCTCCTCGTCCGCATCGAACAGCCGCCGCGCGGGCTGCCCGGCTGGGAGGCGCTGTTCCATCCACAGGCGCTGCCGGTGCTGGCGGTCACAGCGGCGCGGCTGGAGGAACTCCGAGAAAACGAGGATGCCGTCGACGCCCACCTGCTGGCCGATATCGTGGCCGCAGACCCGCTGCTCACTCTCAAGCTGCTGGCCCACGTCGGCCACCTGCTGCGCAAGCGCGAGGGCTCCGAGGTGGAAACGGTGACCGCGGCGCTGGTGATGCTGGGAATCCCTCCCTTCTTTCGCCAATTCGGTGAACTCGCCGTGGCCGAGGACGCGCTGGCCGACTTGCCCGATGCCCTCGAGGGCTTCCGGGGCGTGCTGCGGCGCTCGCACCGGGCGGCGCGCTTCGCCGTCAGCTTCGCCGTCCACCGCATGGACTACGACGCGCCCCTCATCCACGAGGCGGCGCTGCTGCACGACTTCGCCGAGCTGCTGCTGTGGCTGCACGCCCCCGCGATGGCGCTGCGCATCGCCTCGCTGCAGGCGGCCGACCCCACGCTGCGATCGGCCACCGTGCAGCGCGAGGTGCTGGGCATCGAACTGGTCGACCTGCAGCACACGCTGCTGGAGCAGTGGCGGCTACCCAGCGTCGTGGTGCGGCTGACCGACGGACAGGCCGCGCGCAGCACTCCGCAGATGCGCAACGTGCTACTGGCCATTCGAGTGGCGCGGCACAGCGCGGCGGGCTGGGACAACGCCGCCATCCCCGACGACGTACGCGACATCGCCGAACTGCTTCAGCTGTCCGTCGACGCGACGAAGCGGCTGTTGCAGGAGATCGACAGCGACTGAAGCGCTGCGGCCGCAGCCTGCGCCGCGTCGTCATCGCGCCGTGAGATAGTCCGGCCGCGCCCCCCGTGTGTGAGTGGGGCATGGCAGGAGGTATTTCACGATGGACATTTCCGGGTTCCAGCATTTCATGAGCACGACCGCGATTGAGCTAGCCATCAAGGTGCTGGCCGCGATTGCGTTCTGGATCGTCGGCCGCTGGCTGATCGGCCGCGTCATCGCGGTGATGCAGTCGGCGATGAACAGCAACAACGTCGATGCCACGCTCACCAAGTATCTGGGCTCGATCGTCGCCGTCACGCTGAACATCGCGCTGGTGCTCGGCATCCTGGGCTACTTCGGCATCCAGACCACGAGCTTCGCGGCGATGCTCGCTGGCGCCGGCGTGGCCATCGGCGCGGCCTGGAGCGGCATGCTCGGCAACTTCGCCGCCGGCGCCTTCATGCTCATCCTGCGGCCCTTCAAGGTCGGCGACTTCGTGCAGATCGGCGGCATCACGGGCACCGTGCACGAGTTGGGCCTGTTCGGCACGACGCTGATCACGCCCGACAACGTGATGACGCTGGTGGGCAACGGCAAGGTCTTCGGCGACACCGTCTCGAACTACAGCGCGCTGCCCTTCCGCCGTGTCGACCGGACGGCGCAGCTGGCCGGTGGCGTGGACGTGGCCGAGGCCATCGCCCGGATCAAGGTCGCGGTGGCGGCCATTCCGAACGTGAAGAGCAGCCCCGCGCCCGACGTGACGCTGCTGGACATGAACCTCGTGGGCCCGGTTCTCGCGGTGCGGCCCTACTGCCACACCGACTACTACTGGCAGGTCTACTTCGACACCAACGAGGCCATCGTGCGCGTGGCCCAGGAGGCCGGCTGGCCGGCGCCCACGCCGACGCAGATCATGAAGACGATGCCGCCCTGACGGCGGCTCGTCTTCTTCAGGCGAACGACAGCACGCCCAGCAGCCCCAGCACCAGCACGAGGTAGCGCGTGGCCTTGCCGGCGGCGATCCACAGCATGCTGGGGCCCAGCGGCAGCTTCAGCCAGCCGGCGGCCACCACGAGCACGTCGCCCACCAGCGGCAGGAAGCTCAGGAACAGCGCCTGCGGCCCATAGCACCGCAGGCGCTGCACCAGCGGGTGCTCGAGGTCGACCTTCACGCGCTGGAAGCGCTCGAAGCCCTGCCGGGCGCCGTAGCCCATGCCGTAACTGAGCAGGCAGCCCGACACGTTGCCCGCGGTGGCTGCCAGAAAGGCCCACCAGACGATGTCGGGATAGGCGGTGACGAGGGCCGTCATCACAACCTCGCTGCTGCCGGGCAGCAGCGTGGCCGAGACGAAGGCCGAGAAGAACAGGCCCCAGAGCCCAGCCTCGGCGCTGAGCCACCCTTGCAGCCAAGCCTGCAGCGTATGGATCCATTCCACCATGGGGCGCGATTGTGGCGCTGCAGCGACGCCGGCGCTGCAAGCTGGCCTTGCAGTCCTTGTGGCCGGCGAGCGCGGAGCACGCCACGAATCAGGCGCGACCCGCGATAGCGGAGCCGCCAAACGCACGCACGCTGCGCGTCGGCGGCCCTACAGTGCGGCCAAACACCTGCCGCCCCGCAGGCCCAGGAGACGACGATGGACCTCACGCCTTGGGACAACCCCATGGGCACCGCCGGCTTCGAGTTCATCGAGTACGCCGCACCGGACCCCGCCGCCATGGGCGCGCTGTTCGAGCGCATGGGCTTCACCGCCATCGCCCGGCACCGCCGCAAGAACGTGCTGCTGTACCGCCAAGGCGGCATCAACTTCATCGTCAACGCCGAGCCCGACAGCTTTGCGCAGCGCTTCGCGCGGCTGCACGGGCCCAGCATCTGCGCCATCGCATTCCGCGTGGCCGACGCCAAGGCGGCCTACGAGCGCGCGCTGTCGCTGGGCGCCTGGGGCTTTGCCGGCACCGCCGGCCCGGGCGAGCTCAACATCCCCGCCATCAAGGGCATCGGCGACAGCCTGATCTACCTGGTGGACCGCTGGCGCGGCAAGGGCGGCGCCCAGGACGGCGACATCGGCAACATCGGCTTCTACGACGTCGACTTCGAGCCGCTGCCCGGCGCGGTGGCCACTGGCCTGAACCCGCCGGGCCACGGCCTGACCTACATCGACCACCTCACGCACAACGTGCACCGCGGCCGCATGGGCGAGTGGGCCGAGTTCTACGAGCGCCTGTTCAACTTCCGCGAGGTCCGCTACTTCGACATCGAGGGCCAGGTCACCGGCGTCAAGAGCAAGGCGATGACGAGCCCCTGCGGCCAGATCCGCATCCCGATCAACGAAGAGGGCAACGAGAAGGCCGGCCAGATCCAGGAGTACCTCGACAAGTACCACGGTGAGGGCATCCAGCACATCGCGCTGGGCTCGACCGACCTGCACCAGACGGTGGATGCGCTGCGCGCCAAGGGCCTGAAGCTGCTCGACACCATCGACACCTACTACGAGCTCGTGGACCGGCGCATCCCGGGCCACGGCGAGGACATCGCCGCGCTGAAGCAGCGCCGGATCCTCATCGATGGCAAGGCCGGCGCCCTGCTGCTGCAGATCTTCTCGGAGAACCAGCTCGGGCCGATCTTCTTCGAGTTCATCCAGCGAAAGGGCGACCAGGGCTTCGGCGAGGGCAACTTCAAGGCGCTGTTCGAGAGCATGGAGCTCGACCAGATGCGCCGGGGCGTGCTGGCCAAGGCCTGAGCGATGAAGGCGACGACTTGGGCTGCGGCCGCGGCGCCGGACTTCCACGACGGCGTCAACAAGGGCGTCGCCCCCGTCACCTACGGCACCGGGGACCGGCCGCCGCGCGGCAACTACGCCAAGGCCCGGGCCGACTACACCTGCGAGCAGGACTGGGCGCAGTACAGCGAGGCCGACCACCAGACCTACCGGCGGCTGTTCGAGCGACAACTGCAGCAGCTGCCGGGCCACGCCTGCGACGAGTTCATTGCCGCGGTGCGGCACCTGGGCATGCCGGACCGCATCCCCCGCTTCGACGACGTCAGCGAGCGGCTGATGAAGGCCACCGGCTGGCAGGTCGTGGGCGTGCCGGGCCTCATCCCCGAGGAGGCCTTCTTCGCGCTGCTGGCGGCGCGCCGCTTCCCGGTGACGGACTGGATCCGCCGGCCCGAGGAGTTCGACTACGTCGTCGAGCCCGACGTCTTCCACGACCTCTTCGGCCACGTGCCGCTGCTGTTCGACCCCGTGTTCGCCGACTACATGCAGGCCTACGGCGCCGGCGGGCTGAAGGCCAGCCGGCTGGACGCCTGCGAGCTGCTGGCGCGGCTGTACTGGTACACGGTGGAGTTCGGGCTCATCGCCACCCCGCAGGGCTTGCGCGCCTACGGCGCCGGCATCCTCAGCTCGGGCGGCGAGCTGCCCTACAGCGTGGCCAGCCCCGAGCCCAGCCGCGTCGGCTTCGACCTGAAGCGCCTGATGCGCAGCCGCTACCGCATCGACACCTTCCAGGCGACGTACTTCGTGATCGACTCGTTCCAGCAGCTGTTCGACGCCACGGCGCCGGACTTCACGCCGGTCTACGCCGAGGTGCGAGCGCGCATCGCGCGCGAGGGTGAGATCGAGACCGGCGCGGTGCTGCCCGGCGAACGGCGCTTCACGGTCTGAGCCAGCGCTGCAGTTCCAGCCACCAGCCCGGGTGGCTGGCCAGGTGCATGTGGGCATGGCCCGGCACGTGGCGGTTGTCGGCGCCCGGCAGCGTGGCCGTGGACGGCGGGAACACGATGTTGTCGCAGTGGGTGTAGAAGCAGGTGAAGCGGGCGCGCCGTGCCGGCGTTTCACGCGGGGCCAGGGTCTGCAGCCAGCGCGAGAGCTGCTGCATCTGGCGCGCGTTGCGCGTCATCGCGAAGCGCGCCAGCCAGGTGCCGTGGTGCGGCGTGCCCAGGGTGATGGCGTGGTGCAGGCGCTCGTCGTGGCCATCGGCCGCCCACCACGCGCGCAGGGCCAGGCCGCCCATGCTGTGGGCCACGGCCACCGGCGCCAGCCCGGTGGTAGCCTGCAGCCGCGCCACGGCGGCGTCGATCAGGGGGATGTAGTCGTCGATGGAGCCGAACACCGGCTGCAGGTTCACGGCCACGAACGGCGTGCCCTGCGCGCGCAGCCGCCTCAGCCAGGGGTTCCACAGGCCGCGGTTGCACACGAAGCCGTGCACCAGCAGCACGCCGCGGCGGCCGCGGGCATCGGGCGGCAGGTGGTCGGGCTCGGCGCGGCTGCGGAAGGGCTGCCGCCAGCCGAAGATCACCGGCGCCATGACCGCTTCGTGCGCCCAGGCCCCAAGCAGCTGCGCCGGGGTCGCCCGCGGCGTGGGGTCGGCGCCGTGCGCCAGGCGCAGCAGCACGAACTCCAGCGCCATCACCCAGACGTGGAACCCGAGCACGAACACCGCCCAGGCCACGGCCCAGCCCGGCCGGCCCTGCTGCCAGGCCCAGGCGGCGCCCGCCGCCGCCAGCAGCAGCGCGAAGGCGACCACGCCCTGCAGCAGCCGCGCCAGCATCAGGCGAGCTGCACCTCGCGGCCCGAGAGCTGGCGCGCCAGGCCGGTGGCCAGCTTGTTGACGAGGCCGTAGATGGACAGCTGCGGGTTGGCGCCGATGCTCGTGGGGAACAGCGAGCCGTCGTGCACGGAGAGGTTCTCGACCTGCCAGTGGCGGCCGTCGGGCCGCACCACGCCCAGCTCGGGCTGGCCGGCCATGCCGCAGCCGCCCATCACGTGGGCGCTGAGCACGCGCGTCTGGTAGGGCGCCATCGGCAGGCGCTCGATCTGCGCACGGGCGTCCTTCCAGTTCGTCGTCCACGTGGCCTGCTCGTGCAGGGGCATCACGCGCTCGGCGCCGGCGGCGAACTGGATCTCGGCCATGCTCAGCAGCGCGCGGCGCGCGCCGTCCCAGACGAAGGGCGTGATCGGGTAGTCGAGCTGCGGGCTGCCGTCGCCCTTGATGGACACGCGACCGCCCGGCGACTGCTCGTGGAAGCCGTCGCGCAGCAGGGCCAGCAGCGCCTGCGTGTGCGGGAAGCGCTCGAGCACCTGAGCCTGCCCGGCGCCGATGCCGGGCATGGCGATGGCGGAGATCAGCGGGTACAGCGGCGGCGCCTCGAGCTTGTAGCCGATGGGGCCGTCGATCGGCTGCGTCTCGAGGAAGTGATCGGTGTAGATGGTCTGCGGCGCACCGTCCCAGGCCTCGATGCGTTCGGCGAAGGTGGACATGGTTGCCACCACCGGGTGCAGGAAGGTGCGCAGGCCCAGGCGGCCGTGCGGGTCGGGCAGGCCGGAACGCAGCAACAACGCGGGCGAGTTGATGGCGCCGCCGGCGACGACGACGTGCCGCGCCACCACGCGCGTACCCCCGGAACCCGGCGCGCCGTTGACGGCCACCGGGCGGCACTGCACGGCCTGCACGCGCCCGGCCTGTAACTCCAGCGTGTGGGCCTGCGTCTGCACCAGCAGCGTGGCGCCGCGGTCGAGCGCGGCGGGGATGGTCGTCACCAGCATCGACTGCTTGGCGTTGGTGGGGCAGCCCAGGCCGCAGGAGCCGAGGTTCCAGCAGGCCTTCACGTTGCGCAGGATGGCCGGCGCGCTGATGCCCAGCCTGGCGGCGCCGACGCGCAGCTTGTGGTTGTTGGCGTTGGGCGGCACCAGCCACGCACCGACGTTCAGCCGCTGCTCGGCCTGCAGGAACCATGGCGTCATCGAGCCGTCGGCCATCTCGGGCAGCGCGAAGTGCTCGGCCCAGTAGGCCAGCGTGTCGGGCGGCGTGCGGAACGAGCTCGTCCAGTTGACGGTGGTGGAGCCGCCCACGCAGCGCCCCTGCATGATGGAGATGGCCTTGTCGGCGGTCTTGCGGCCGTTGCTGTCCTGGTAGAGGGTGGCGTAGGCCTCGGACTCGAGCTGGCGGAAGTCGCTGCTGGAGCGCAGCGGGCCCTCCTCGATGATGACGACCGCGAGGCCCGCGCCGCTGAGCAGTTCGGCGGTGATGCCGGCGCCCGCGCCGCTGCCGACGATGGCCACGTCGCAGCGCAACTCGATGGGCGGCGTGCCGTGCGGGCCGCCCAGCACCTTCCAGCCACGGGCCAGGCCGGCGCGGATGGGGTCGGGGATGGTCTCGGTCATGCGGCGGGCTCAGGCTGGCGGGATGTTGGGCACGGGGCGCTGGCCGCGGTACCCCATGAGGGCCCAGGTGCCGGTGTCGGCGAAGAAGGCGGCGTTGGTCAGCTCGCGCAGGGCCTGGTAGACCTGCTGTCGCAACGCGATGGACGAATGGCGCAGGGCCTGCAGCGCCGCCTCGACTTGCACGGGGCTGGCGTCCTCCCACGGCACCGTCAGCCCGATCAGCGCCAGGCGGCCCGGCGCGCTGCAGGCCAGCGTGGTCAGCTCGTCGATCTCGGCCTGCACGCCCGGCGGCATGCCGGCGATGGCCTGCTCCAGGCGCTGAAGGTGCGCGTCCAGCACGGGGCGCGCGGCAGCGGGATCGGCTGGGATCAGCGGGCCGAGCACGCCCCGGGCCACGGCGCCGTAGAAGGCCCGGCCCGCGGCCATGAGCCGCCCGGCCTTGCGACCCGGCTTCACCAAGGCCACCAGTCCGGCACCGGCGGCCAGGGCCAGCCCGCCGGCCAGCCCCAACTTCAGCAAGGTGCGGCGCTCCATGCGCGGAGTGTTGCATCATCGGTGCGCCGCGCCCTAGGGTGAGCCGACTAGCACAAACCCGCCCGACGCCACCGTGACATCGACCGCCGACCAGATCCTGCGAGGCCTGCAGGCCGTTGCGGCCGAGCGGGCCGCGCGCGCCGAGGATGCGACGCTGGCCGGCTCGGCCGACGCGGTGAAGCGCTACCAGCACGCGCGCTTCGGCGTGACCTACGCCGACCTGATGGCGCAGCCGCGGTATGTCGCCGCGGCCGAGTTCTTCCTCACGGACCTGTACGGTCCGGCCGACTTCAGCGACCGCGACGACCAGTTCGCGCGCATCGTGCCCGCCCTCGTGCGGCTGTTTCCGGCGCACATCGTGGACACGGTGGCCGAACTGGCCGAGCTGCACGCGCTGTCGGAGCGGCTGGACACCGCGATGGCACGGCAGCGCATCGCTTCGGGCGGAGTCAGCCATGCGGTCACCGGGGCGGAGTACGGTGCCTGGTGGCGGGCCGTCGGCGATGTGGCGTCGCGCGAGCGCCAGATCGTGCTGATGGTGTCGGTGGGGCAGGCCCTGGATCGGTACACCCGCAACCGGCTTCTCCGGCAGAGCCTGCGGCTGATGCGGGGGCCGGCGGCTGCCGCTGGCCTGGGCGCGCTCCAGGGCTTCCTGGAGCGCGGGTTCGACACCTTCCGCGACATGGCCGGCGCGGAGGTCTTCCTGTCCACCATCGCCTCGCGCGAACGCGCCTTGGCGGCCCGGCTGTTCGCTGGCGGCGACGCACCCGACCTTCCCTAGTGCAAGCCCGGGTTCGCGCCGCCATGGGCAGCGGCCACCATGCAGGCCCTTCCAACTGGTCGAGACCTGCCTTGCAAAAGCCCTGGCTTTGTCAGTATCCCGAGGGCGTCCCGCCCGAGGCCGACGTGGGCGCGTACCGCAACCTGGCTGACGTGCTCGAGGCGGCCTACCGCCGCCATCCGAAGCGCGACGCCCTGTGCTGCATGGACAGCCGCCTGACCTTCGGCGAGCTCGACGAACTCTCGGCGTCTTTCGGCGCCTGGCTGCAGACGCTGGGCCTGGAGCGCGGCGATCGCGTGGCGCTGATCATGCCGAACGTGCCGCAGTACCTCGTCGCGCTGTCGGCGGTGCTGAGGGCGGGCTACGTGGTCGTCAACGTGAACCCGCTGTACACCGCCCGCGAGTTGCAGCACCAGCTGCAGGACTCCGGCGCCAAGGCGATCGTGGTGCTCGAGAACTTCGCGGCCACGCTCGAGGAGGTGATCGATCAGGTTCCGGTGCAGCATGTGGTGCTGGCCTCGCTGGGCGAGATGCTGGGCTTCTGGCGCGGGCGCCTGATTAACTTCGCCGTGCGGCACGTGCGGCGCATGGTTCCGGAGTTCGCGCTGCCAGTCGATGGCGGTCGGACGGTCACCCGCTTCGGCGAAGCCGTGGATCGAGGTTCGCGCCTGAGCCTGCGCCGGGTCGACATCTCGCCTGACGACGTGGCCTTCCTGCAGTACACGGGCGGCACCACCGGCGTGTCCAAGGGCGCCACGCTGTTGCACCGCAACGTGGTGGCGAACCTGATGCAGTGCGAGGCCTGGTTCAAGCCCATGCTGAACAAGGTTTCAGACCAGCAGCTGACCATCGTCTGCGCGCTGCCTCTGTATCACATCTTCGCGCTGACGATCTGCGCGCTGATGGGCGCGCACTTCGGTGCGATGAACCTGCTGATCCCCAACCCGCGCGACTTCCCCGGGTTCATCCGCACGCTGGCGAAGCACCGCGTGAACATGTTCCCGGGTGTGAACACCTTGTTCAACGCTCTGGTGAACGATCCAGACTTCGCGCGCCTGGATTTCTCCGGGCTGGTGGTCTCCAACGGCGGCGGCATGGCCGTTCAGAAGTCGACAGCCGATCGTTGGCTGCGCATCACGGGCTGCCCTGTCGTTGAGGGCTACGGCCTGTCGGAAACCTCGCCGGTGGCGACGAGTAACCGCCTCGACCTTCAGGAGTTCAGCGGGACGATCGGCTTGCCGGTTCCCAGCACCGAGATCGCCATCCGCGACGATGCGGGGCAGGACGTGCCGATCGGCGAGCCCGGCGAGATCTGCATCCGCGGCCCGCAGGTGATGGCCGGGTACTGGAATCGCCCTGATGAGACCGCGAAGGTCATGACCGCTGACGGGTTCTTCAAGTCGGGCGACGTCGGCATCATGGACGAGCGCGGCTACGTCCGCATCGTCGACCGCAAGAAGGACATGATCCTGGTGTCGGGCTTCAACGTGTACCCGAACGAGATCGAGCAGGTCGTGAGCCAGCACCCGGGTGTGCTCGAGTGCGCTGCCATCGGTATTCCCGACGACAAGTCGGGCGAAGCGGTCAAGCTCTACGTCGTGCGCAACGACGGCACGCTGTCGGAAGACGACCTGATGCGCTACTGCCGGGACAACTTCACCGCGTACAAGCGGCCGAAGTACATCGAGTTCCGCGACGAGCTGCCCAAGAGCAACGTCGGCAAGATCCTGCGGCGCGAGTTGCGGCAGGGCAGCGTTTGACGCACGGCGCCTGAAACAGGCGCCACAAAGGACAACGGGCCCGGTTCAATGAACCGGGCCCGTTTCGCTTTAATTAGCCTGACGATGTCCTACTTTCACACGGGAACCCGCACTATCATCGGCGCAAAGGCGTTTCACTGTCCTGTTCGGGA
>JBIKLC010000079.1:0-2762 GCA_044360025.1 Rubrivivax sp.
ATGAAGCCGAGCTTGACGCCGTGCTCCTTCTCGAACTTCTCCTGGAAACGCTTGCGCATCTCCATCAGCGGGGCCATGTTGACCTCGTTGAAGGTGGTGAGGATGGCGTTGGTGGCCTGGCTCTGCAGCAGTCGCTCGGCCACGCGCGCTCGCAGCCGGCTCATCGGCACGCGCTGCTCGGGGCGGTCGCCCAGGTTTACGCCGGGCGCGGTCACGGCCGGCAGCGGCCGGGCCACAGCGGCGGCGGGCGCCACGGCCACCGGGGCCGGCGGAGGGGCGGGCCGTGCGGGCGCAGCCGCACCAGCGGCCACGGCGCCGAGTACGTCGCCCTTGGTGACGCGGCCGTCCTTGCCAGTGCCGGGCACCGAGCCGGGGGCGAGGCTGTTGTCGGCCATCAGCTTGGCGGCGGCGGGCATGGCCACGCCGGCCTTGGAGGCGCCGGCCGCAGGGGCGGCGGCAGCCGCCGGGGCGGCCGCGGGGGCTGCGGTAGGGGCGGCCGCGACGGCGCCAGGATTGGCAGCCGTGTCGATCTTCGCGATTAGCTGGTCGGCCACCACGGTGGCGCCGTCGGCCTGCACGACCTCGGCCAGAACGCCGGCGGCGGGCGCCGGCACCTCGAGCACGACCTTGTCGGTCTCGACCTCGATCAGGATCTCGTCGATGGCGACGGCCTCACCGGGCTTCTTCTTCCATTGCAGCAGCGTGGCTTCGGCCACCGATTCCGACAGTTGCGGGACCTTGACTTCAACGATCGACATGGGTCTATCTCAGTGTGTTGTGGGGTGTGAGCCGGGGTTGGGCCAGGCGGCCGCCGTGGAGTCGGCTCTGCCGGGCCGCCGACGGCGCCCCCTCGAGGGGGCGCGCCGCAAATCGCTCCGGGGTTGGACCTACTTCGTAAGCACGAAGCCCTTGAGCTTGCCGAAGGCCTGTTCGAGCAACGCCTTCTGCTGCTCCTGGTGCAGGTGGCTGTAGCCCACCGCGGGCGAGGCGCTGGCGGGACGGCCGGCGTAGCCCAGCTTCTGGCCCTCGGAAAGGTTCTCGTGCACGTAGTGCTGCACGAAGAACCAGGCACCCTGGTTCTGCGGCTCGTCCTGGCACCACAACACCTCGGTGGCGTTGGGGAAGCGCTTCAGCTCGGCCGCGAAGGCCTTGTGCGGGAACGGGTAGAGCTGCTCCACCCGGATGATGGCCACGTCCGAAGCCTTCTTCTCTTCGCGCTTCCTGATCAGGTCGTAGGCCACCTTGCCCGAGCAGCAGACGACGCGCCGGACCTTCTCGCCCTCGATCTCGTCACGCCGCGGCCCGATGACGGTGCGGAACTCGCCGCGGGTGAACTCCGCCAGCGGGCTGGTGGCGTCCTTGGCGCGCAGCAGGCTCTTGGGCGTGAAGATGATCAGCGGCTTGCGGAACTGCCGCACCATCTGCCGACGCAGCAGGTGGAAGATCTGGCTGGCGCTCGTGGGCTGCACGATCTGCATGTTGTTGTCGGCCGCCAGCTGCATGAAGCGCTCCAGGCGGGCGCTGCTGTGCTCGGGGCCCTGGCCCTCGTAGCCGTGGGGCAGCATCAGCGTCAGGCCGTTGACACGGCCCCACTTCACCTCGCCCGAGGCGATGAACTGGTCGATGACGACCTGCGCGCCGTTGGCGAAGTCGCCGAACTGGGCTTCCCAGATGGTCAGCGTGCCCGGCTCGGCGCTGGCGTAGCCGTACTCGAAGCCCAGCACCGCCTCCTCCGACAGGATGGAGTCGATGACGACGAACGGCGCCTGGTTGTCGGCCACGTTCTGCAGCGGGATGTAGGTGCCGGTGTCCCACTTCTCGCGGTTCTGGTCGTGCAGCACGGCGTGGCGGTGCACGAAGGTGCCGCGCCCGCAGTCCTCGCCGCTCAGGCGCACGGCGTAGCCGCTGGCCACCAGCGACGCATAGGCCAGCGTCTCGCCCATGCCCCAGTCGACGTTGATCTCGCCGCGGCCCATGGCGGCGCGGTCGGCGATGACCTTCTCCACCAGGGGGTGCAGCTTGAAATTGCCCGGGATGGTGGTGATCTTCTCGGCCAGGCGCTTGATCTCGGCCAGCGGCAGCGCGGTGTCGGCGGCGTCCGTCCACTTCTTGCCAAGGAACGGCGCCCAGTCGACCGCGTACTTGCTCTTGAAGTTGGTGAGCACCGGGTCCACGGTGTGGCGGCCCTCGTCCATGGCGGCGCGGTACGCCTTGACCATGCCGTCGGGGCTGTTGGGGCCCTCGGCCTGCAGCACGCCCTGCGTCACCAGCTTGTCGCCGTAAAGCTTGCGCGTGCCGGGGTGTTGGCCGATCTTCTTGTACATCAGCGGCTGGGTCAGCGACGGCGTGTCCTGCTCGTTGTGGCCCAGCTTGCGGAAGCAGACGATGTCGACCACCACATCCTTGTTGAACCTCTGGCGGTAGTCCATGGCCAGCCGGGTGCACCAGACCACGGCCTCGGGGTCGTCGCCGTTCACGTGCAGCACCGGGGCCTCGATCATCTTGACCACGTCGGAGCAGTACAGCGTGCTGCGACTGTCGCGCGGGTCGCTGGTGGTGAAGCCGATCTGGTTGTTCACCACCAGGTGCACGGTGCCGCCGGTGTAGTAGCCGCGCGTCTGCGCCAGCGCCAGCGTCTCCATGACCACGCCCTGGCCGGCGAAGGCCGCGTCACCGTGCACCAGCACGGGCAGGACCTGGTCGCCTTCCTTGTCGCCGCGGCGGTCCATGCGCGCCTTCACCGAGCCCTCGACCACCGGGTT
>JBIKLC010000039.1:0-29500 GCA_044360025.1 Rubrivivax sp.
CCTGCTGCGCGAGCGGCCCGCGGCCGTGGTGCTGGCGGCCGCCAAGGTGGGCGGCATCCACGCCAACAACACGCTGCCGGCGGACTTCATCACCGAGAACCTGCAGATCCAGCTCAACGTGATCGACGGCGCGCACCGGGCCGGCGTGCAGCGCCTGCTGTTCCTGGGATCGAGCTGCATCTACCCCCGCCTGGCGCCGCAGCCCATGCGCGAAGACGCGCTGCTCACCGGGGTGCTGGAGCCCACCAACGAGCCCTACGCTGTGGCCAAGATAGCCGGCATCAAGCTGTGCGAAAGCTACAACCGCCAGCACGGGCGCGACTACCGCAGCGTGATGCCCACCAACCTGTACGGGCCGGGCGACAACTTCCACCCCGAGCACAGCCACGTCATCCCGGCGCTGATGCGCCGCTTCCACGAGGCCGCGCAGCGCGGCGACGCCGAGGTGGTGGTGTGGGGCAGCGGCCGGCCGCTGCGCGAGTTCTTGCATGTGGACGACATGGCCGCGGCCAGCGTGCACGTGATGAACCTGCCGCGCGAAACCTGGCAGGCGCACACGCAGCCGATGCTGAGCCACCTGAACGTGGGCACCGGCGTGGACTGCAGCATCCGCGAGCTGGCCGAGGCGGTGGTGCGCGTCACCGGCTTTGGCGGCCGGCTGGTGTGGGATGCGTCCAAGCCCGATGGCGCGCCGCGCAAGCTGATGGACGTGTCGCGGCTGGCGGCGCTGGGGTGGCGGGCGGCGATTCCGCTCGAAGAGGGGCTGCGCGACACCTACGAGTGGTTCCGGGCGCACGCGGCGCACGTGCGCGGCTGAAGCGGGGCCCGCCCAAGTGGACTGGGTGGGGTGATGGCCCACCCAGCTGAGCTAGGCTTTGTGCATCGCAGCCTGCAGGGCATCGATGGCGGCCGGATGGGCGGCAAGAAGCGCTTGCAGCGCACGAAGCTGCGTCGTGGCCGCTTCCATGACGGGCCGTGGCGCCACCGCGGCGGCCTGTTCCAGAGCCCCGTCTTCCAGGTCTGCCAGCACCGCGGCCAGAACGGCCGCCTGCTGCAGGTCTTTGCGGGCCTTGGCCGTGTCAGAGTGCCGCTGGGTGCTGGAGTACAGCTTGTGCCAAACGAAACGTGCGGGGTCAGGCAGGTTCGCCGGCACGCAGTGGCCGCCCGCCAGCACAGCACCGGCGCGTGGCGCCTGCAGCAGGTAGTCGAAGAACGGCACGGTTTGCGCATGCCAGGCCAGCTCGGGCACGGGCACGACGCTGCCCAGCACAGCGCCCGGCACCAGCACGTCGACCCGAAGGCCTTCTGCCCCGGGCCTCTTCATGGAGGTCGACGGTGCGCCGGGCGCGAGGCCGGGCACCGGGAAGAACTCCAGAAGCGTGGCCTGCACCGTCTGCAGGAAGGAAACCGGTGCTGCCAGCTTCAGCGCTTGCCGTCGCGCCAGGTCGATGTCTTGCGTTCTAGCGGCAACAGCCACCGCGCCCAGCTCGTTGAGCAGCGACATGAAGGCCAAGGAACCAACGACTGCCAGGCCCCCGGCAAAAAGCTGCCGGTTGTGCAGCTCGACGAGCAGCCGCGCAGCGTCTTTATCGGCAACCTGCATCCCCAGCGCGCGAAGCTGCCGCACCTGGGACTGCATCCAGACAGCCGCATCCACCCGCGCCTGCATCGCCTGCCGGGCAGCCTCGTCGGCTTGGCGACAGACGAAGTCTTCCACCTCCTTGCCTGCAACCGACTTGTAGCGCCGATACCAGTAGCCGTGCCCCTTGATGGATCGCAGCGTCAGGGTCCCGGGGGTGCCGGGCAACAGCTCAGGCTCCGTTCGAGCCCGTTCCTTCACCTCGGCATACTGGGTGTGGAAGTTCAGCTCGAGGCGGCGGTAAAGGGGCGTCGCGGGCATGTGACTCTTGTGCTGCGCTGCCAGTCTAGTCCAGCTACACCGTGAAAGGTAGTTTTGCGGGGTAGCTTCGACCGTGGCTGGCGTACACGCAGCCGATGCTGAGCCACCTGAACGTGGGCACCGGCGTGGACTGCAGCATCCGCGAGCTGGCCGAGACGGTGGCGCGCGTCACCGGCTTTGGCGGCCGGCTGGTGTGGGACGCATCCAAGCCCGACGGCGCGCCGCGCAAGCTGATGGCGGCATGGCCATGCGCTCGATGGGCCTCACCCGATGACTGATTCGTGAGCGGCGTCGGCCACCATTCTCCGTATGCCCCGGCTATACACTGAGTGGCCAAAAAGTCTGACGGACAGCCGCACCATACACAAGATGTTCGCGTCTCAAGCCGAGGCCTCCCATGCGCCCTGCCCGCACCTTGGATTCGCTCCATCACAAGGAGTGGCATCACGTGGGCAAGCGTATGGCGGTCGGGCAGGCGGCCGAGCCGGGGATTTCGCAGCCCAAGGCAGAGAGCCGGGCCTGAGCTTCAGGCACATCATCCAGGAGCGAACATGACGACGGTGCAAATCAACTTGCCCGATGAACTGGCACAGACGGCGGCCAGCGCAGGGCTGCTGTCGGCGGAAGCCATGGAGGCGATGCTGCGAGAGCAGCTGCGCCGCCGTGCCGGCCAGGCGCTGCAGGCGATGTGGCAGCGCGGCCCGAAGGAAGAACTCACGCCCGAGATCGAGCAGGAGATCGTCGAGGAAGTGCGCAAGGTGCGCGCCGAGCGGCGGCAGCGCGGGGCGAGTTGATGGCGGGCTCAGGCAGCCTGCCGCTGCGGCTGGTGCTCGATACGAACATCGTCGTCGCGGGCCTGCTGTGGAACGGGCCGCCTCGGCGGCTGCTGGAAGCGGCCATTGCCGGGGATGTCGAGCTTTACAGCAGCCCAGTGCTGCGCGATGAGCTGGCGCAGACACTGGGCCATGCGAAGTTCGCCGGCACGCTGGAGAGCTTTGGGACCAGCATCGTGGCGCTGGTGGCGAAGTACACCGCGCTCGTCAGTCTGGTGGCACCGGCCAGCGTGCCGCGCGTGGTGGTCAACGATGCCGATGATGATCACGTCATCGCGGCAGCGGTGGCCGCAGGCGCCGACCTAATCGTCACCAGGGACCGCAGGCACCTACTACCCATCGGCAGCCACCTGGGCATCGCCATCGTCACCGCGCGTGAGGTCGTCGAGCGGTTGGAGACAAGACTCAAGACTTGACCCTGAGCCCTGTGGTGCATCAGGTGCCGCAGACCGATACCACGCCCTTCTACCCGCGCAGCCCCTATGGCGTGACCAAGCTGGCGCCGCAGCCCATGCGCGAGGACGCGCTGCTCACCGGGGTGCTGGAGCCCACCAACGAGCCCTACGCCCTGGCCAAGATAGCCGGCATCAAGCTGTGCGAGAGCTACAACCGCCAGCACGGGCGCGACTACCGCAGCGTGATGCCCACCAACCTGTACGGCCCGGGCGACAACTTCCACCCCGAGCACAGCCACGTCATCCCGGCGCTGATGCGCCGCTTCCACGAGGCCGCGCAGCGCGGCGACGCCGAGGTGGTGGTGTGGGGCAGCGGCCGGCGCGCTGCGCGAGTTCCTGCACGTGGACGACATGGCCGCTGCCAGCGTGCACGTGATGGACCTGCCGGCCGCGCAAGCTGATGGACGTGTCGCGGCTGAGGCCCGCTCAGCGCAGCGGAAAGGCCCACGGAATCGCCACGGCCGCGGTGACGCAGAAGGCCGCGGCCACGGGCGCTCCGCAGCGCAGGTAATCGTGCAGCCGATAGCGGCCCGGCGCCATGATCATCAGGTTGGTCTGGTAGCCGTAGGGCGTGAGGAAGCTGCAGCTGGCCCCGTACAGCACCGCCATCACGAACGGCAGGGGCCCCAGGCCCAACTCGGCGGCGACGCCCCAGGCCACCGGAAACATCAGCGCGGCGGCGGCGTTGTTGCTCATCAGCTCCGTGAGCAGCCAGGTCATGAGCAGAATCGCCACCAGCGCGCCGGTCGGCCCCACCCCGGCAGCCACCGCCAGCAGTGCGTTGGCCAGATGACCCGCTGTGCCGGTCCGGAGCATGACTTCGGAGATCACCAGAGCCGATGCGATGACGACGATGATTTCGTAGGGCATGCGCCGCTTCAGGTCGGCGGGTCGCGCCAGGCCCAGCAGCAGGAAGCTCGCCAGCAGCAGCAGCAGGCCCTTGACCAGCGGCACCACCCCCAGCGCAGCCAGCGCGATCACCGCTCCGAAGCCCGACAGCGCCACGCCCTCGCGCCAGCGCTCGGCGAAGCCGCGCACCGGCTGCTGGCGCAGAACGAGGAAGTCGCCGGTGGCGCCGCTGCGCGTCTCGAAGTCGGGCCCGGTCAGCAGCATCAGGCTGTCACCCACGGCCAGCGGGATGTTGCCCAGGCCGCCCCGCAGCCGCTCGCTGCCGCGACGCATGGCCACCACGGCGGCGTCGTAGCGCCCGCGGAAGTCGGCTTCGCGCAAGCTGCGCCGCAGCAGCGAAGACTCCGCCGTCAGCACCACTTCGGTCAGACGGTCGATGCCCGGCAGCACGGCGCCGCCTTCGTGCGTGCCCTGCGGCCTGAGGCCGGGAAAGCGGAGCAGCAGGTCCAGGCGGGCCGCGTCGCCAGTGAACACCAGCGTGTCGCCGGCGCGCAGCAGCTCATCGGGCTCCACCGGCGCCACGACCTCACCGCTGCGCACGATTTCCGTCAGGAACAAGTGCACCAGCCGGCGCAGGCCGGCGTCGTGCACGCTGCGGCCCACCAGCGGCGAGCCTGGCTCGAGGTGGGCCTCCAGCACGTAGTCGCCCACCCGCTCGGGCGGGCTGGTGTCGTGGCGCAGCCGCCGCGGCATCGTCAGCAGCATGGCCAGCGCACAGGCGCCGAGGATGGCCAGGCCCACCGGCAGCAGGTCGAAGATGCCCAGCGAAGCCTGGCCGCGTGCCACCCACAGCCCGTTGACGAGCAGGTTGGTCGAGGTGCCCACCAGCGTGAGCACGCCGCCCAGCGAGGCCGCAAAGCACATGGGCATCAGCAATCGCGACGGCGGGTGGGTCGCCGAGGCCTTGAGCGGCCCCATCAAGCCGGCGACTACGGCGGTGTTGTTGAGAAAGGCCGACAGCGCCGCGGTGAACAGCGTCAGCTTCAGCAGCGCCCAGCGGTAGGGCCCGGCGAGCACCGGCCCGAGAGCCCGCTCCAGGCCTTGCGCGCGGTCGAGGACGGCCCCCAGCAGCAGCAGCAGCACCACGGCCACGAGACCGGGGTTGACGAGCTGAGCCAGCGCCGCGTCGACCCCGACGTAGCCCAGCGCCACGAACAGCAGCGCGACGCCACCGAACAGGGCGCCGGCGCTGGCGCGGCCGTGCAGCAGGCCGGCCACCAGCGCAGCCAGCGCGGCCAGCACCACGCCCTGCTCGGCAGTCATCGCGGCAGGATGCCCTGCTGGCGCAGCCACGCCATCAGGCGCAGCGCGGCATCGGCGGCGGCCTCGGAGCCGGTGTCCACGCGCAGTTCGGGCGCCTCGGGCGGCTCGTAGGGCGAGTCGATGCCCGTGAAGTTGGGCAGCTCGCCACGCCGCGCCTTGGCGTACAGGCCCTTGGGGTCGCGGCGCTCCGCCAGCGCCAGCGGCGCGTCCACGTGCACCTCGACGAAGGCGATGCCGTCCATGCGGCTGCGCGCCAGTGCGCGCTCGCTGCGGAAGGGCGAAATGAAGGCGGTGATGACGATGAGGCCGGCATCGGCCATCAGGCGCGCCACCTCGGCCACGCGGCGGATGTTCTCCACGCGGTCGGCGTCGGTGAAGCCGAGGTCGCGGTTGAGGCCGTGGCGCAGGTTGTCGCCGTCCAGCACGTAGGCCGCCCGACCGGCGGCGTGCAGCCGGCCCGCCAGCGCATTGGCCAGCGTGCTCTTGCCCGAGCCCGACAAGCCGGTGAGCCACACCACCGCCGGCTGCTGCCCCAGCAGCACGGCACGCGCGGTGCGGTCGACGTCGTAGCCCTGCAGGTGCAGGTTCTGCGAGCGCCGCAGCGCGAAGTGCAGCAGGCCCGCGCCCGCGGTGGCGAAGCTCATGCGGTCGATGAGGACGAAGCCGCCGGTGTCGCGGTTCGCGGTGTACGGGTCGAAGGCCACGGGCCGGTCGAGCGCCAGCGTGCACACGCCGATGGCGTTGAGCTCCAGCGTGCGCGCCGCGAGATGCTCGCCGGTGTTGACGTTGACCACGTGCTTGATGCCGCTGACGGTGACGCCCACCGTGCACGCACCCAGCTTCAGCAGGTAGGGCCGGCCGGGCAGCAGCGGTTCGGCGTCCATCCACACGATCGTGCACTCGAACTGGTCGGCCACCTGCGCGGAATCGGCCCCGCCGCAGATGAGCGCGCCGCGCGAGCAGTCCACCTCGTCGGCCAGCGTCAGCGTCACGCTCTGGCCGGCCACGGCCTCGGGCACGTCGGCCAGGCCCACGATCACGCGCGCCACGGTGGTCTCGCGGCCGGCGGGCAGCACCCGCACGGCGTCGCCGGGCCGTACCGTGCCGCCGGCCAGCAGGCCGCTGAAGCCGCGAAACTCGGCGCTCGGGCGGTTCACCCACTGCACGGGCAGGCGCAGCGGGCCGTGGCGGCGGCCGTCGTCGTCCACCGGGCAGGTCTCCAGGTGCTCGAGCAGCGGCACGCCGTCGTACCAGGGCGCGTGCGGGCTGGCGCGGACGACGTTGTCGCCCTCCAGCGCGCTCATCGGAATGGCCGTGGTGGCGTGCAGGCCCAGGCCCTCGGCCAGCGCGCGCCACTCGGCCACGATGGCGTCGAAGCGCGCCTGATTCCAGCCGACCAGGTCCATCTTGTTGACGGCCAGCACGGCCTGGCGCACGCCCAGCAGCGCCACCAGCCGCGTGTGGCGGCGCGTCTGCACGAGCACGCCCTTGCGCGCGTCGACCAGGATCACCGCCAGGTCGGCCGTGCTGGCGCCGGTGACCATGTTGCGCGTGTACTGCTCGTGCCCCGGCGTGTCGGCGACGATGAACTTGCGCCGCTCGGTGCTGAAGAAGCGGTAGGCGACGTCGATGGTGATGCCCTGCTCGCGCTCGGCGGCCAGCCCGTCCACCAGCAGCGCCAGGTCGGGCCGCGCGCCCTGCGTGCCCCAGCGCGCGCTGTCGCGCTCCACCGCCGCGAGCTGGTCGTCGAAGACCAGGCCGCTCTCGAAGAGCAGCCGGCCGATCAGCGTGCTCTTGCCGTCGTCCACCGAACCGCAGGTGATGAAGCGCAGCAGCGTCTTCACCTGGTGGCGGGCCAGGAACTGCTCGATCGTCTCGCGCGCGGGGTCGTATCGGTGACTCATGCGGGGTGGGCCATCAGAAGTACCCCTCCTGCTTCTTGCGCTCCATCGAGGCTGCGCCGTCGTGGTCGATCAGGCGGCCCTGGCGCTCGGAGCTGCGCGTGGACAGCATCTCCTCGATGACCTCGGGCACCGTGGCGGCTTCAGACTCGATGGCGCCCGACAGGGGGTAGCAGCCCAGCGTGCGGAAGCGAACGCGGCGCGTCTCGGACCGCTCGCCGGGCGCCAGCCGCATGCGCTCGTCGTCGACCATGATCCAGGTGCCGCCGCGCCGCACCACGGGCCGCGGCTGGGCGAAGTACAGCGGCACCACCGGAATGTTCTCAAGGTGGATGTACTGCCAGACGTCGAGCTCGGTCCAGTTGCTGATCGGGAACACGCGGATCGACTCGCCGGGCCGCTTCAGGCCGTTGTACAGGTTCCACAACTCGGGCCGCTGGTTCTTGGGGTCCCAGGCGTGGGCGGCGGTGCGGAACGAGAAGATGCGCTCCTTGGCGCGGCTCTTTTCCTCGTCGCGGCGGCCGCCGCCGAAGGCGGCATCAAAGCCGTGCGCATCGAGCGCCTGCTTCAGGCCCTGGGTCTTCCAGACGTCGGTGTGCAGCGCCGAGCCGTGGTCGAAGGGGTTGATGCCGGCGGCCAGCGCCTCGGGGTTGCGGTGCACCAGCAGCCGCACGCCGGGCAGGGCCGCCACCTCATCGCGCAGCGCGTACATGTCGCGGAACTTCCAGGTGGTGTCGACATGCAGCAGCGGAAAGGGCAGCGGGCCGGGGTGAAAGGCCTTGCGCGCCAGGTGCAGCATGGTGGCGCTGTCCTTGCCGATGCTGTAGAGCATCACCGGGCGCTCGCACTCAGCCACCACCTCGCGCAGGATGTGGATGCTCTCGGCTTCGAGGCGCTGGAGGTGGGTGAGCACGGAAAGGCGGGCAGCGGCGATGCACGGAGAATACGGGCTGGCGCGCCATGTGGGTGCTTCGCACGGGACCCCTCAGCCAGCCAACATCGCTTGCCGGTACTCCACGTTATCAACGGCCGCTTCGGCACCCGGCGGAATGCAGAGCCCGAAGCACCTTGAACCTGGGCTGCTTCAAGTCCGAAGCGCAACACCCGGCTCAAGACACCGACGATGGCGAGTACCTGAGCGCTGCGTAGACTCGTTCCAAGACTGGCGCGGGTAACAGGCGCTGAAGCACCTTTATCGCGAGCAGCGTGGCGGCCTGGCCCCGGCCGATGAAGCCGATCTCCAACATCATCTTCAACAGCCTCCAGTCTTGGCGCAGCATGCGCAGGCCGCGTCGGCGCCTGATGAACCCGTTGCCCACCCGCACGTCCACCAGGACACGATCTACGTTGCCGAAGCGCGCGCCCCCGGAGATCAGCCGCGCCCAGAGCCACCAGTCCTCGGCGAATCCGCTGCCGCCCGCATAACCGCCGCCATCCAGAACGGCCTGCCGGCGCAACATGCAGGAGACATGGTTCATGACACAGCGCATCTGCATCCGGCGTGCGATGTCGTCGTGCGCGAGCGGCACCTTGCGCACCGCATGCGGGCGTGCCGGATCGTTGTCGAACTCCGCGATGAACGACCCCAGCACGTCGGTCGCCGGGTCCTCTGCTAGCCGGTGTAACAGCACCTCTAGGCGATTCGGCCTGCTGATGTCGTCAGAGTCCATCCGCAGCACGAAGTCGCTATCGGCGTGCCTAAGCCCTGCGTTCAGCGCCTGACCCAGACCGACCGATGTCGGCAGACGCACCAAGTCGATCTTCAAGGCAACTGTGCGTTCGGCCAGCACCTGCTCGAGTGCGGTTCCCAGCGGCCCGTCGGCGACCAGGACAACGGCATTCAGACGTGCAGCGAACGGGCGCAGGCTGTCCAGGGCAGCCGCGAAGTCGTGCGGGTCGTCGCGGTGGTAGACCGCCATGAGCACCGACACAGTGGGCCGGAACAACGTCCCCTCCAAGTTCATCACCCGCGTGACGCAACGACGCCGACACCGCCGGACAGAAACAACGGCAGACCCGGTAGGTGGAGGTTAAAGGTGCGCACATGCGGGTAGTGGCGCCTGACCACCTCCACCAGATCGCGGTAGTCGAAGCCTTTGTGTGCTCCCTCGATGCGTTCTACGGAGCCTGTCATGCCGAGGGTCGCCGCCAGGGTCTCGCCCATCGTGTAGGGGTCGGGTCGATTGCGCGTTACGGCCTTGTAGAGGTGCTTCAGCAGGAAAACCGGCCCCCACTCGACTGGGACCGATGCATACAGACGCGGCGCAGCCTCGGCGAGGCGTGCGACGAACGCCTCCAACTGGGCGAGTGGGAGGTGTTCCAGGTTTTCAAGGTAGATGGCAAGGTCGAAACTTCCCTCGACGTCCTGCGGAGAAGAGCAACGGCCGAGCTTTACTGTGGGATCGCCGGAGAAGCGGGCCTGGGCATGCTCGAGACCTCCACCCCAGCCGGCATCGTATCCGGTGTAGCGGAGCGGCCGGATCGGTAGGAAGTCGAGCGTCTTCGCGTCGAAGCACCCCAGCTCGACCACGGACATGCCCGCCAGATCAGCGCCGAAGTCTTGCTGGAGTCGATGGCTCAACCAGAGAAACCGCGCCAAGTGCCATCGCTTGCGCAGTCCTTTCCGGAAAAGTCGCTGGTTGTACGCGGGTTCCATATCGCTCCGATTCAGATGCCAGCTGGGCTTTAACCTTTAGTGCGGTGCAGCGTGCTTCCCTGGTGTGCCGCGCCCGCAAATCTCACGGGAGAGAAATAGTCGGCGTGGTAAACGCTGAGTGTTCGCCAGCGGGAAGGGCGCCAGACCAAGCCGATCATGCGCACCATGGTCGCAGCGATGGCCCGGAGCAACACTCGCGCGCGATGCGGACGTGGGGGCCAGTCGATGGGGGCAGGGTCTTCGCGCAAAGCTTTGACCAGGGACTCGAAACCCGAGTGCGAACGGGCGTACCCAGTCACCGCTGGGGGCGGTACCGCCAAAAGGTGCCCCACGGCCGCCTCCAAGCGCTCGAAGCGCGGCATGGCCGCGACCCACGGCACGTCCAGTTCGGGAATCAGAGGCAGAGGGTGGTGCAGGGCAGCGGGAATGCCGAGCTGGCGCGCTGAGTATGTGACGGTGCTCCAGCCGGAGATAACGGCATCGCTGCCACCCACCCAATCCCACGCGGATCCGTTCTTGCTGATCACCAAATTGACTGGCAGATCGCCATGCCGCCTGAGCTCGGTCTCGTAGGCCTCGACCGATACCGACGGGTGCGGGCGCAGCACGAAGGCGACATCGCCGTGCGCCTTGCAGGTCGCCAGTAATTCGGGTGCAAAGCGTTGCAACGAGTCGGCCGAGTAGTCACGCAATCGTTCGATCTGGTCGATCAAGAATCCCGCACTGGCCTTCTTGCGCAGAGTTGTGGAGTCGGCAAAGGCCCAGGCGTAGTTCTCCGGGATGAACACGACTCGATCTCGCAGAACGCCATCGCGGCCACGGTGCCATCCCTGGTCCCTGGCCAGCCGTGTCACCAGCCTGGATTCTGGCGGTGGAATGCGCACGCGGACATCCACGGGTACGTTCCATCCGTCCAGGATTTCGCCGAATGCGTCGTACCAGTAGAGATGAAGGGCGCCAGCGAGACGCGGGCACTTGGCCTCACGATTGAAGTGGCCGAGCAACTGCTCGTAGTTCATGCTGAGGATCTGCTGCGGCGGTCGGCAAAGCACGGCGATGCCCTCGTCCCGTTGGCTTCGCAGGAATGGCACGAAAACGCGTCGTGGCGAGAGCAGCACGCCGAGCGGTAGGTGAAAGGGCAACGACAGGATGACCGTCGATCCCAGGCCGGCCAGCGCGAGCTGGTGCGCGAGCAGACGGGCATAGTCGAGTTCACGGTCACGGTGCTCGACCCAGATCAGGTTCTCGACCTGCCATGGAAGCTTCATGCGGCGTCGGCATCACCGGTGCGGCGCTCCTCCACGAATCGGAGGATGTCATCCGCGATGTCCTTCCCGGCCCGCCCCTGGCCGTACATCGAACCGGGTTCTACGCGACGCTGCAGAGCGTCGCGCACACGTGCGACCAGATCCTCGCCGAGATCCAGCGCAACGACCACGTTGTCGCCACTGTCCCGATTGGCTTGACGGGTGCCCACCACCACGGCCGGTTTGCCCAGGTGCAGCCCTTCGCGGAGGAAGGATGACGAATTTCCCACCAGCGCGCTGGCTCCACGCATCACGTCCAGATAGTCCTCGGGTGCGAAGTGCTTGTAGACGGCCAGCGGCAGGTCCGTGTGGGTCTCCCGGAGGCGGCGGATCTCCTTTGCCACGGCGTCCGACCCGGCATCGACGTTGGGCCAGAGCATCACCAAGTGCATACCCACGGCCGAGCTGGTCATCGTGCTGAGGAAAGCGCTCGCCCGTGACCGTGCCTGCTCGTACAGCTCAGTCTCCGGGTGGAAGACCAGAAGCAGATACGGCGTGCCGGGGCGGGGCGCGCTGCCGACGTGCGAGTAGCGGTCGAGCACTTGCCACGGATCCTTGGGCACGTGTGCGTGCACGAGGTCCATGGCCGGACAGCCGTGATTGATCACCGTGCCACGCCTGCCAGCCATCACCTCAAGGCGGCGAAGCGCGGGATCGGAACAGGGAAAGTGCAGGTCCGAGAGCATCGACACGGCGTTCCGGACGCGATCGTCGATGTTGCCGGAGACCTCCCCGCCCTGAATGTGGACCACGGGGATATTCTGGTAAGCCGCCCCGATGGCGCCGGCGAGGATCTCGAAACGGTCGGCGACGACCACCAGCGCGTCTGGGCGTTCGCGGTGCAAGATCGAAGACAACTCCACTAGCAGCAGGCCCGTGCTTTTGGCCTGCGTCTCCAGCGTCTCGCCCTCCACGTTGGACGTGATCTCGATCAGCGAGGTGTTCGGGTAGTGGCGGATCAAATCCACCGCGCGCCCGAATTTTTCCAGCACGAAGGACGAGCAGGCCAGTATCGTGACCCGGCACCTGCCCGATTCCGAGAGACTCTCGATGGCAGTTTGCGAGCGCGCGAGGTTCGCACGATTGGTTAGCAAGATGGCGATGTGTTTCACAGCAGGGTAATCCGGTTGACGCTGTAGAGCGACGATGAACTCGCGACCAACGGCCGGCGCAGCCCGCGCAGCACGGCCCAGTAAGAGGCGGGTCGCTCGTCGAAAACGATGACGGCACCCTTGCGCATCGTGTGGGCGACCGACAGGACATCAACGTTGATCGGTTCACGCCAGCCTTCGATCAGTGGGACCCCGCGCAGCGGCGGGCCGGCGTAGAGCGTTGGTCCGTCGACATAGACGAGGTCGGGCACGCCCGGAATCGCGCGGTCCAGAGCGAGGTCGCTTTCGGCTGATGTCCCGGCCGCGCCAGTTGGGACGTAAGCGGCAACGATGCCTGTGACGCGCGGACGAGCATCCGGGTGAAGCTTGATCAGCACCGATTCCAGCCACTCCTGTGACTCTTCCACCGTCACGAGGACCTGGTCCTTCCGCCGACCCGTGGCCATTGCATGTGCCATCACTATCGTGGAGGCGCCCGCGCCGTACTCACGGATCGACTTGAAGCGGGCCGATCGGACCAGCTGGTGCAGCCGTGCCAGGTCGACCACCTTGGTGTCGTCTTCAATGTCCAGCAGCGGCTTGCCGTAGCTCAGATCGTGTTCGAGCAACGAGCCCAGCCCCTGCCCTCGGAGGTAGGCCGCCGCCCGCGCCCGGCTTAGGCCCAGGACGAGCCGTTCGAGGCCGGTCCGGCGGCAAAGCCAATGCCATGCGAGCGACAGCGTGTATTGCAACTTAAGCATCGAAAGCAACCCTTGCGACCGCGTCGGTCAGTACGGTGCCCGAGCCCAACGGGACACATGCCACCAGCCCGAGCAGGGCCTCGGCCCTCTGGGTGTCCACGCCAACGCCCGCCGGCTTAAAGCACTCGAGGTGCGCGAGCGACAGGGTCTCCCCGGCCGAGAGTGGTCGGCGCAGGCGCACCGAGCGGGTGAAAACAGTCCGCACGCGCTCGAGTTCGGCAGCGATACCCGGATCGCCGTCAGCGACATGGGTGTCGCTCCAGGCCGCGATCGCATCGGCAATGGTCTCGAACTCCGTGGGCGTCAGCGATGAGGTGGTGTCTGGGCCAAACTGGTCCCGGCTCCAGGTGAAGTGCACCTCGGCGTGAGTCGCGCCATGGGCGAGTGCGAAGATCGTCGGCCAGATCTGCCCGGAGTGGTCGGACAAGCCCACCGGCAGCCCGTAGCGCGTGCGCAGGCGGTCCAGGCCCAGAAGGTCGACACTGCGCAGCGGCGTGGGATAGGCGCTGGTGCAGTGCATCACGGTCAGCGACGCGGCGGCGGGGCGCAGAAGCTCGATGGCGGCGTCCATGGCGGCCACGTCCTTGGTCCCCGACGAGATGATGACGGGCTTCTTCGTCTCGGCGATGCGGCGCAGCAGGAGCCGGTTGCCAACATCCGCCGAGCCCACCTTGTAGCTGTCCACCCCGATCGACTCCAGTTCGTCGACTGCGCGCATGCTGAACGGAGTGCACAGGAACTGCTTTCCGGCCGCCTCGACCATTCCCTTGATTTCGCGCATCAGCGGCAAAGGGATCTCCATCCGCCGCCAGTAATCCTGGCGCGTGGCGTCCTGGACCGAGAACTTCTTCCGGAATTGTTCGTGCTCGCTGCTTTCGGCGTCGGCGATGTGGTGCTGCACCTTGACGATGTCCACGCGCAGCGTGCACAGCCTCTGCACCATGGCCAGCAGGTTGCCGTGGCTGCCATCGTGGGCTTGTCCGATCTCGGCGATGAGTTTCATGAGCGGGTTTCCAGTTGACGGGCGGCTTGTCGCAGCATCTGGAGCATCACTGCGTGCAGAGCCAGTTTCACGGCGACGATCACCTCGATGCCGGCGCGCAGGCAGAGTGCGAGGGAGACGAGTGCAGCGCCAACCAGCGCAAGCGCGATGGTGTTGAATCGCTCGCGTGCGCGCACCGAGTCGAGCAGCCTGATCGCATAGCCCGAGGAGTTCTTCAGATGGAAGGTGGTGCAGATCGCGAGCACGAACAGGCCTGCCAGCCAGGCCTGGATGTCCATCCGCAGCAGCGGCCCGGCAAGCGCCATACCGACGCCGCCCAGGAGAATGAACAGGACCACACCGGGCAGCGCCCGACGGAACCAGGCGTCGATCACGCGGACGGCGGGCTGGCCGGTCCAGGACTGCCGCTCAATGGCGCGCTGAACTCGTGACTGCGTGTAGTAGTTCATCACTGTGCCGTAGGCGCTGGTGAGCCGGTCGGCGATCAGGTAGGCGCTGTCCAGCCCGCCGAGGGCCGGACGAAACGCCAGAGCAAGCTTGTCGAAATTGCCCAGAAGCAGCGTCCCGAATCCTAGCGCGAGGTTGGTTCGGCCCGACTCGCGGAGGTAGGGCATCTGCAGGTCGGCGATCGTAGGTCGGTGAAGGACGAGGTACACCAAGAGCTGCAGGGCGCCATTGGAATAGTGTGCGATCAGGAACACGTGGAAAGCTGTGTTGCCGCTCCACCATCCAGCCCACCATCCGCTGACCGCCAGGGCTGAGCCGGCCAGAGTCTGGGCGAGGCATTGGACCGAGGTCTGTGCCCGCCCGAAGGCGACGTTCGACACCTCCCGCCCGATGTAGGCGGCCAGCACAGGCCCCAGCACGATCACAAACGAGCGCAATTTGTCTCCGGCGGCCGAGCCGGCTGCCGACCACGCGACCGCTGCCAGCAGACCCCCAAGCACGGTGGCGGCGATGACCGTTTGCCAGACCGCCCGGGCAAAGACCTCGGCGTCCGGCGCGGCGAACGACACGTAGCGCGACGGCGCGCCCAGCGTCAGCACCCAGGCTGCGACGATGGCCACGGCGTACTCCAGCAGCTGTGCGGCGAGAACCTCGTGCGCCAGCTCGCGCGATGCCAGGACGACTGCCAGCGCGAACACGAACGCCGCAGCGGTGTTCGTCAGCACGTCCAGCGAACCTCTGCCGGGAAGGCACCATCGTGTCAATCGGCGCACTCCTGCGAGATGACTTCGGCACGATGCATGTCCTCGGGATCGTCGATGTTCACGAAGGGCTGGGTCGTCTCGAACATTGCCAGCCGCCCACCGAACAAGGAGCGCGTGCTTCGCACCAGGCCAACGCGGCTCAGATAGAACTCACCGGAGCGCACGTAGGCGGGGGGAAGCTGTTGTCGATTCACATTGGCCTGCTGACCTACGGGCCGGGCCAGAATGCCGTCGCGCACGTACTGCTTGGCATGGTGGAATGCAGGCGGAACCTGGTACACGCCGAAGCAAGAGTCGGCATCCGCGCGGGCCAGGCATTCCAGCGCCGCCATCAAGTTGCTGCGCCTGCGCCCGACGAATGACGGCTCGAGCAACACAACGAGATCATCATCGGTGGCTGCGACGCGCGCCAGTTCGTGAAGGATCGCGTCGACCACCAAGGCACCCGAGGTCGACAAGTCCGCAGGTCGCAGGGCGGGATCCTGGTAGCCCTCGGCCTCCAGCAGCGACAGGTAGCGTGGGCTGTCGGTTGAGACGATCACACGCGCAAGCCTCGGCAGGGATCGGGCAACGCGATAGGCGCGCACCAGCAGTGGTACACCGCCCACGGTGGCGATGTTTTTGTCGGGCACGCCTACGCTTCCAGAGCGTGCTGGAATGATCGCAAACAGCCTGTTCATCGTTCAAAGATCATTGCATAGGCGGTGGACATAAACGCGTGCGGCCGGCCCAGAGGTCGATAGCGTTCGTCGCGTCGGACCTCGCGCAACCGCGGGACAATGGCGTCGATGGATTGGCGAAGGTCGGCCAGCTCCGGGGCGTTGTCCAGTTGCCATCGCGCCTGTGAGACCATGTAAAGTAGGCCGTCGAAGATGTTCCCCGTCTCGCGCTGCGTGATCCGGCCGAATCCCAGTCTGCGCATGACCTGTTCCAGCGCGGCGGGCGTGTATCGGCAGAAGTCGTCCGGCGTCTGGTGGCCCTCTCGGAGATAGCTGTCGAACACGAAGACACGGCACAGGCCGGGCATCGCCGCTTGCATGACTTCCATCAAGGAAGGAAAGTCCCGGCAGTGGTGAAGAACGTTGGGAATGACCAGCGTGTCGGCCTCGAGGCGATCGAACGAAAAGCGGTAGCCTGTGCCCAGGTCGACGATCGACTCGCGCGCGATTGGGAACTCGAAGCCGGAACGGTCGATCCACGAGCCCTGGTAGTTCGATCGGCTGTCCGCCGACACCGGGCGATAGTCGACCACGATGGGCTGGGACGCGGCGGGCACCAGCGGCGCAAACAGACTGCGTCCGCCATAGATGTAGGACCGCTCCAAGATCACCACGCCATTGCCGTCGGATGCGAGGAAGTCCGACAGCGCGTCGAACAGCAACTCAAACTGGTCGTACTCCGCCACCTTGAAGATGTCGCGCTTTAGGAACTCGACATACGCGGGGTTCATGGGTTTCTCCGGGTGTGGGCGAGAAGAAGGCCGGCCAAGGCGGCATTGCCGAAGCCATACAGCGCAGGCGTGAAAATCGCGTTCACGAAGATGGCCAGGAAAAGCAGGGGTGACAAGGCGGGCTGGCCCGGGTGGCCGGGGCGCCGCAGGGCCGAAACCAGCATCGCGACGAACAGCAGCAGACCCAGCAGCCCGGCCTCGACCGCAATCTGGAGCAGGTAGCTCTCCGTCGAGCTGAAATCCAGCGGTGACGACTCCAGGGCCTCTGACAGCGCCCCCATCACGCCAAGGCCGAGGCCCAGCATCAGGCGCTGGAGGTCGCTGGCGTAGCTCAGCGCGGCCATCCAAAGCGGCGTGGCGGTGTACTCGTCGACGTTCTGCGCGGCGCTGAGCAGCGTGAAGGCCCGCAGTCCCGTGTCGGCGAGGAACTCAGCCGCGAACCAAGCGGTCAGTAGCAGAGGCAGCAGACCGAGCAGGACCAGGGCGCGCGGTAGCTGGCTCGCGGCGACCAGCAGGGCGCCGAGCATGAATGCCTTGGACCCGCTGAGCAGACCACCCACCACAGCGAGACCTCCCAGGACCAGCGACAGGCGTGGCCAGCGCTGCCGGCCCGTGACGGCGACGACCAGCAGCACCACCATGGAAAGCGCATGGCTCTGGGGTGAGGCCAGCAGTCCGATGGCCCGCCGGTCGACCGCATCGTTCGTGTGGATGAGGTCGGTGTAGACATGATGCTGGATCAGACCCCACAGGGTGAAGTCGAAGAAGAAATACAGCACCGATACGATGGCGCTGAACCCCAGCAAGGGCCCGATGAAGAGGTGGATCGCCCGCGCCCTGGCTTCGGCCGTTGACCTCATGCCGATCAGATAGATCGTGACTGGCAAGCCCAGGGCCGCAAAGCCGTGCAGCGAGATGCCGACGCCTGGCCCATCGTCGGCAGCGATCTGCCGCAATGCGAGGACCGCCAGGTAGACGAGGTAAAGGAGCGCCCATGCCGAGGGTCGCGGAAGCACCGGGTTGCGGAACAGCAGCGCCAGCAGTCCTGCCGCCAGCCCGGCGGCGACGAGAGGTCCATAGACCATGTCGGGCGACAGCTGGAGGCCATTGGCGACCGGACGGGCAAGGATCCAGCCCCCGACGAAGGCGCCGCTGAAGAACGCGAATCTAGAGGACAGCATGAAGTCGATTGACGTCGATCCGCGGCAACCGGTACGGATCGACTTCCACCGGACCGATGGCACCGTCCTCGATGGTGTGCAGGAAGTGGAAGCCCGCACCTATCAGCGCTTCACACGATGCCGCGTCATGCGATCCGTACGGATACGCGAAGTGCCACGGTCCTTCGGGATGAAACCTGGCCACCAACTCCATCGAACGCTGGACTTCTACCATCAGATCTGCCGCATCCAGCAATGGCAGCCGACGGTGTGTCCGTCCATGGCCTCCTATGAAGGAGCCGACGTTGACGATCTGGCGCAGTGCCTGGTCATCGGCGTACAAGCCCTGGCGTGCGGGCAGCGGCACCACGGCGTCCAGTGCTGCATCGATCGTTGAGGCGAGCGGCTCGGAGAGGCCCAGTTCCTGTAGAGCGATCTTCATGGCCTGGTCCGCCGGAGGGTCAAAGCTACCCTTGCCAACACGCCCCAGCAGCCGGCGGCCGTGATCGATCAGGCGATCACGCCATGCCGTTCCAGCGGCGGCGCGCTCGAGCGCCTGCAAGGCGGCCGGAAGACCACCCGCATGGAGATCCAGCAAATGGAGCTTGTTGGCCAGCAGCGTGGCACCTTGCAGTGTCCCGCTGGTCACAAAGAAAAGTCCTGCTCCACCGGCCTCCGCCAACAGCTCCGCCGCCCTGGGATGCTCGGCGTATCCGTCATCGAAGGTCGGCAGGTAGATGTCCCGCGTGGATGCCATCGCCAGACGACGAAGGTCGTCCGCCGTCCGCAGGGAGGCCAATTCGTCAGGTGCCATCAAATGGTGCCGTTGCACGATGGTGCGCAACTGGCCGCGATACGATTCCTCGGACACTGCATGCCGGCTGAGCCGGTTCGTTTGCCCCAGGTCGAGCGAGTGGTACGTGACCAGACGCAGTTCAGCCATGGGGCAAGGCAGCCAGGCGATCCATGTCGCAGTCCTGCTTGGTGACGAACAGAGAGCTGTCCGCAAGCAGTCCGCGGAACCGAGGGCTCAACCAGGAGACGAGCGAGTAGGAGTTTGGCGACCGGTGCGAAGGGGGCGCCAGAAGATGTGGCAGGTCCATGACGCACTCGTCGTCCGGCAGGATGAACCAGCCTGCCGCAGCAAACGCGTCACGGACATCGACGTGCGAACAGAAGACGTCGACGGCCACTGCGCCGCTTTCCGAACAAAGGGCCGCTAGCCCCTGCGGAACACGCGACAGTGCCTCCGGTGGGCCCAGCAGATCGACGACGCGCAGGATCTTCGTCGAGTCGAACTGCTCCTCCCGGTAGATCACCTCGGCCGTTGCACCGGCCACCATGACGCGGGCGGCTCGGTAGACGAAGAACGGATTGCGCGCGTAGCGCCACTGCAGAGTAGGCGCGCTGCGATCGAAAGCGCCCGCACCGTTCATCACGGTGACGGAGCCCAGCATGTCCAGCGATATGGGCTGCACGTCGATTTGCGGCAACCCTGGCACAGCGCGCGCACGGGCGATCCGTTGCGCGAGCAGAGGGTCGCGGACGAGTCCCGGCAGGCGGGACCAGTCGGGTGCGTAGAGAAATCTGGGCAGAGCAGGGCACCAGCGGAACCCCAGGCGCAGATAGATGTCGCGAGCCTCCGGCGTGATCGAGGCGCCAACGCAGAAGTCCGCACGCTCTCTGAGTGTGTTCAGCACTTTGACGCCGGCGCCGCCGGATCGGTGGTCTGGATGCACGAGCCATGTCGACATTTCCACCCCAGCCAGCACCTGTCCGGTCGGCAGGATGAACCTCCGCCCCCGTGCTGCCATGGCGGCAAGGATCTGTCCATTGTCGCCATCGACGGCAACCGTGGTCGCTTCCGCCTGTTCATCAGGCACCCCGGTGTCCCGGTACAGGTAGCCGTAGAGCGCGGGGTCGGACAACGGCGTGCGCTTGTGCCAGAACTCACTGTAGAAGGCCGGGACGCACCCGGCGTCCAGCCCAAGTTCGTCCGGAGTCCCGCAGACGATCGCCATCTCAGGACACCGCCCGCCTGGGCGCTGGCGCCAACGAGGCACGGCCGGCAAGGTAGATGAGCAGTAGCGCGAAGACGACCACCGTCGTCATAACGGCGGTCAAGGCACGCCTCGGGCTGCTGCGCCGCTCAGGTGCTGCTGCTGCGTCGATAACCTGGATCAGGCCGCCTTCGCGACTCTCGTCGACGCGGGCGATCTCAAGCTGACGCGCATAGAGTTCGAAGAGCGCCTCGGCGTACTTAAATTCGCGGAAGCGATCGAGATAGCCGGGGCCTGCCGTCACCTCGTCGGCACGCTCGGCTCGAGACAACTGCGTCCGCAGCGCCGCCAGGGTCGCCTCTGCCCGTTGGACCTCGGCTGCCGTCCCGGTCATGGCGTTGCGCAATGTCCGCAAGCGGACCTCGGACGCCATCACCTCGGCCTGGATGCGCGCATAGCTCTCTATAGCCGCCCGCGGTTCCGCCCTCAAGTTGCCTGGCTGGAAGCCGCTGGCCATCAAGGCCTTCTGACTCTGCAAGAGGCGTTGGCTGGTCTGACTCAGCAGGGCCTCGAAAAAGCGCCGACGCTGCTGGGCCTCCGTGATCGCCAGCGAGGAGGTAAGCGCGCGAAGCTCCTTGACATAATCGTTGGCGATTGCCGCCGCCCTCAACGGATCCCGGTCGTCGACCTCGACGGTGATAAGCCCGTCCTTCTTTCCGACGCTAATTCTAACGTTGGAACGAAGTTCTTCGCGAGCCTCCACACGCAGCCGGGCCTCGTAAACCTGCATCAACTCGTGCTTGTCGATGATGCTGTCTGACATTCGGGTGCTCGCCATCAGCGCGACATACATGTCCGCCGGCGTCCGAACCCCACCGCCGGCACCGGCAAGAGTAGCCAGAGATCCCAGTGAACTCAGGGCCATCGCGGCGGCGCTCTGCTGCTGCTCCGGTGGCAGGAACGAGGTCCGCGCGGTGAAGATGTGCGGCATCATGAAAGTGACACCCAACGCGATCGCTCCGGCGAGGAGCGGGACAGCCAGCAGGAGTCGCCACTTTGACCGAACTGCGGTCCATGCCGCGTGCAAGGACAGGTCACCAGCCTGGGCTTCCTCTTGTGCCGTCATTTTCACTTCACCGCAGCGGCGATGCCTGTCAGACCCAGGCCGAGCTGGAAGACGATCTGTGCCCAGTCCTTGGTCACCTGCAGCAGCGATGTCCTGTTGGTTTCCTCGGCCAAGAAGATCGTGTCCCTAGATTCTGTCCTCAGCCCGAGCAGCGCCGCACTGGACTGGAACCAGCCGGTATCGAGTTGGCGTCCGCCGACCACCTGTCCGGTGGCAAAAGACTTCCAACCTGCGACAGGCACGATCCGCCTGTCGGGCGCGGAGAAATCTTCCGATCGCGCAGCCACTGGCGCGGTGGTTTCGGGCATCATCTGGTGGCACTCACAATCCCCGCCACCCCCAGCCCGAACTGGAACACGATCTGCGTCCAGTCCTTCGCGGCCTGCAGGAAGGTGGTCTTGTCCATCTCTTCCGGCACGAAGACGGTGTCGCCGGGCTCGGCGGGCAGCTGGTCCAGCCCGGTAGACTGGCCCAACCACGTGCGGCCGCCCTGGGCGCTGCTCACCACGCTGCCATTGCTGCGCACCACGAACACGCTGCCGCGGTCGGCGCCTTTGGTGGGGCCGCCGGCCAGTTGCACGTAGTCGCCCACGCTGCGCCCCGGCAGGTGCAGGTAGCTGGCGGCGTTGAAGACGCTGCCGAACACGCCCACCGTGGTGGGGCGCGGGGGGATGAAGAGGCGGTCGCCGTCTTCCAGGGCCAGGTCGGGCAGCTCGGTGGCATCAGGCCCCAGTTGCAGCACGATGCGGCCGCCGGGCCGCAGCGCGCGCAGGCGCTCCACCAGGCGCTGGGTGCTGGCGGCGCGCGCCTGCTGCGTGGCGGCATCCTCGCTGGTGGCCACGCGTTGCGATCCGGCGGCGCGTGCAAGGTCGGTTTCCAGGTCGCGCAGGGCGCGGTCGTAGTTTTCCTGCTGCGTGCGCTGCACGCTGACGCGCAAGAACTCGGTTGCAAACAGGTAGGCGCCCGGTGTGTAGCCGCCGGCGGCGCGAATGGCGTCTTGCACGCTGCTGTTCTCGGGCAGCACGTATTCGCCCGGGCGCAACACCTCGCCTTCCACCTTCACCCGCTTGGCCTGGCGCTGCAAGGGCAGGGCCGCGTTCACGGCGCTGAAGGCGCGCAGCAGGTCGCCGTGCGAAAGCGCGGCCCGTTCGTCGCGCGGCAGTTCAAGCTGCGCTATGCGGCTGGTCTTGCGCTCTGCCAGGCGCTCCACCGCCAGGCGCGTGCGGTCGGCCACCGCGGTGAAGCCGCCCACCATGCGCAGGGCGTCCGTCACCGTCTCGCCGGGCTTCAGCTCGATGACGGCCGGGTTGTTGACGCTGCCGATGAAGCCCACCTGCGTGCCCACGGGGCCCACGTGCACCACGTCGCCCGCCTGCAGCACGCGGTCGGTCGATCGGTCACCCTTCAGCAACAGTTCGTAAAGGTCGAAGCGCGCCACCACTTCGGCGCCGCGCCGCAGTTCGATGGCGCGGAAGCTGCCGGCCGCCGACGGGCCGCCCGCCCGCATGAGGGCCGTCACCACCGTGGAAAGGCTGGTCACGGTGTAGGCGCCGGGCTTGACGACGAAGCCCGTCACGAACACCCGAATGCCGCGCAGCTGGCCCAGGGCCACGCTGCTTTCGAAGTTGCGGAAGACGCTGGCCACGCGGCGGTTCACCACGGCGGGCAGATCGCTCAGCTGCACGCCCGACACCTGCACCGCGCCCACGCGGGGTATGTTGATGCGGCCGCCACGGTCTACCACCAGGCGCAGGTCGGCGTCGACCGATCCCCACAGCGCCACCAGCACCTCGTCGCCAGGGCCGATGATGTAGTCGGCCGGCGCCAGCGGGCTGAGCTCGGCGCCGCGCCCGTCCAGCGCGCCCGTCACCAGCTCGGCCCCAAAGCGGCGCACGGTGGCGTCGCCGCCGGCCTGCTGCTGCACGTAGCGCTCGAACTCGCCCGGCACGTAGGGCGGGGCCGGTGCCGGCTCGGCCAGGCTGGCTGGTTCTCGCGGGGCCGTGCGTTCGGCGGCGGGTGCGCGCAGGCGCACCGGGCCGCCGCCGGTGGGCGCAGGTTCCAGCGGCTCGCCAGCCAGCGGGGGCAGGGCGGGGTTCAAGCTGGTCTGCGCCTGGGCGCTTGCCACCAGTCCGCCCAGCCCCAGCAGGGCCGCAGTGGCCAGCCTAAGCGCTCGTGTAAACCAGGTACGAAGAAGCATCGTGAAGCGCTGCGGACGAGATGAAACCCAGGCGACATCGGCGCGCGGCAGTGTCGTTTCAACAGGCGTGCGGCGCAGCGGCGAAGCCCACGATTCTATCCAACGGTCACAGTGGCCCCGGCGGTGCTCTCTAGAATGAAACGATGCTTGCGCTCTTGATGGCCTTTGCGGTGTCGCTCGGCGTCACCCTGTTCGTGGTGCACCTGGCGCGCGGCCACCAGCACTTCTTCCTCGATCACGATCTGTCGGGCCCGCAGAAGTTTCATGCGCGCCCGGTGCCGCGGGTGGGCGGGCTGGGCATCTTCGTCGGCCTGCTGTTTGCCCTGGGGCTGATGGGCTTCCAGGCGGCCGAGGGGCGCCTGGGCCTGCAGTTGATGGCCTGCGGCTTGGTGGCGTTTGCCGTCGGGTTGGTGGAAGACCTCACCAAGCGCGTCAGCCCCGGCAAGAGGTTGCTTGCCACGGCTGCGTCGGCGCTGCTGGCGGCCTGGTGGCTGGGGGTGGCCATCAACCGCACCGACATCCCGGGCCTGGACTGGGTGGTGACCATGGGCTTGGGCTCGTGGCTGCTCACCGTGCTGGCGGTGGCCGGCATCGCCAACTCGGTGAACATCATCGACGGCTTCAACGGCCTGGCGTCGATGTGCGTGGTGATCATGCTGGGCGCCCTGGCCTACGTGGCCTACCAGGTGGGAGACCCCCTCGTCGGCGCCCTGGCCCTGGCCGGCATCGGCGCGGTGCTGGGCTTCTTCGTCTGGAACTTCCCGGCCGGCCTCATCTTCCTGGGCGACGGCGGCGCCTACTTCCTGGGCTTCTTCGTGGCCGAGGTGGCCATCCTGCTGCTGGTGCGCAACCCCGAGGTCTCGCCGCTGTTCCCGCTGCTGGTGTGCATCTACCCGGTCTTCGAGACGCTGTTCTCCATCTACCGGCGCCGGTTCATCCGTGCGGTGCCACCCAGCATGCCCGATGGCATCCACCTGCACTCGCTCATCTACCGCCGGGTGATGCGCTGGGCAGTGGGCGACCGCAGCGCCAAGGCCCTGACTCGGCGCAACTCGATGACGTCGCCGTTTCTGTGGATGCTGTGCATGCTGTCGGTCATCCCGGCCGTCGTGTTCTGGAACAGCACGCCCGCCGTCGTCGGCTTTCTCGGCCTTTTCGTGGTGACCTACATCGTTCTTTACTGGCGCATCGTGCGGTTCAAGTCGCCGCGCTGGATGCGCTCTATCGGCACGCGGCCGAATAGCTTGTCAGACTCTTGATGCCCCACGGGCCTGCCGGCCGCCCAGTGTCAAGGCGGCAGCTTCTTCAGCAGTGCACCGACCTCGGCGTGCTCGCTGAACTTCGTGCCCAGCGCTTCAAGCTGGCCCAGCTCCCGGCGAGCCGTCGTCATGTCACCGGCCTGCAGGGCGATGCGGGCCAGGCCCAGGCGGATCTCGGGCCTGCCTTCCGAAAGATCCAGCGCCTGACGCTGGATCGTCAGGGCCTCGGCCGTCTTGCCATCGGCCGCCAGTGCGCTGGCCAGCGTGTCCATGATGTCGGGCTGGTCGGGCAACACGCTGACTGCCCGGCGGGCATAGGCCACCGCTTCCGCCCCGCCCTTGCCACCATTTACGAGCACCCAGGCCATGTTGTTCAGGGCCAGCCCATTGGTCGGGTACACCTCGACCACCCGGCGCAGCCGTGACTCGGCCGACTTGAGGTCGCCCCGTGCGATGTCGCGAACCGACATCAGGTAATCGAATGCCGCATCGGCGGGATGCTTGCGCATCCAGTCTTCCCCGAAGCGGGCGGCCTCGGCGTCGCGGCCCAGCTGCAGCTGCAGGCTGAAGAGATTGCGCGCCAAGGCTGGATCGCCTGTGCGCGACAAGCCTTCGCGCAGCACGGCCACCGCTTTGTCGGCCGCCTTGGTGCGCAGGTGATAGGCCGATTCCAGCACGTAACCGGCGGGGTCGGCCGGCCGCGCTTCGCGCTGGCGACGCACGAACTGCTGCGCCTGCACGCCCTGGTTGGCCTCGATGAGAAGGTCGATCAGGCCGTTTTGCGCCTCAACGCTGGAAGAATCAAGCTCGATGGCTTTGCGCACGGCCGTAAGGGCCGCCTCGCGATTGCCCTGCACCACGTAGACGCGCGCCAGCCGCATGTACGGCAACGCAGCGTTGGGCGATAGCCCGGCCAGCGCCCTAAATGTCTTCGCGGCCTGTTCGACGTTGCCGGCCTCGAACTGTGCCCTGCCCGCGACCTCCAGAACCCGAGGGTCGCCCGGCAAGGCCGCCAGCGCTTCCTGCGCGAAACCCAGCGCCTCCTTGAAACGGCGCTTGCGCAGGGATTGCTCCACCAGGCGCACTCGCGGATCAGCGGCCAGCGGCGACGCCTCGGCAGCCGCCCGGAGCAGCCGTATCGATTCCGCATGAGTACCCCCGTGCCTGACCTTCAACTCCGCCAGCGCGATGAGGGCGACGGAGTTTTTGGGATCGGCATCGACAACCCGTTGCACCCGAGCAATGGCCTGTTCGGGCTTGTTGTCGAGCAGGTCCAGCGCCACCAGGCTGGCCACGGCGCCGAAACGGCCCTTGTCGATCTCGAGGGCCTTTTCAAACGAGGCCCGCGCCGCGGCCATGTCGCGCCGCAGGAGGTGCACGCGCCCACGGAGCTCGTGGTGCGTGGCCTGTCCGGGCACCTTTCGGGCCATGGTGTCCAAGATCTCCATTGCGGCGTCGTACTCGCCGCGGGCCAGACGCGCCGCAAGATGGGCCTCGTCGACATAGGTGTCCTGGGTCTGGTTGGAGAGTTGCTGCAAATCGGCCAGCGGGCGATCGGCGTCGCCCGACTGCAGCTGCCGCACCAGCCGGACGGTGCGCAGCCGGGTGTTGTCCGGTGCCGCCGCTGCGGCTTGCTGCAGCAGGGTGTCGGACTGCTTGAAGTTGCCCAACCGCAGGTGGGCGTCTGAGGCGAGGGCCAGCGCCGCGGCGGGCGGGCTGGCTGCCGACAACATCGGCTGCAGGGTTCCCAGCCCGTCTGTGTAGAGGCCCAGGCGGATCTCGGCGCGGGCCAGCTCGATGCGCACCGAATCCAAGCCCGGCTCCATCGACAACACCTTGCGGTAGTGGGCGATCGCCTGCACGGGAAAATCCAACTTAGCTTCGATCAGGCCCGCCAGCGTGAGCACCGCCTGGTTGTCTGGCAGCGCCGACAGCAGGCTCTGGACTCGCTCACGGGCCACGGCGTACTTTTCGCGGGCCACGGCCAACTGCGCATCGGCAAGAACCGCGGCCGGATGCCAGTCGGCCACGGCCTTCAGCGTGTCCACGTGCTTGGCGGCGGCATCGCGTTCGCCAGCGTCCAGCAGCACACGAACCAGCACGGCCAGCACCGGCACGGACGACGGCTTGGCGTTCAGTGCACGCTCGGCCGTCGCAATCGCCTGCTTGCGGTCGTTGCGGAACTCCAGCAGCTGAACCTTGAACAGAAGCGCATCGACGTAGGCGGGGTTCTCGGCGATCAGCGCGTCGGCCAGCGCCTCGGCTTCGTTCCAGCGACCGTAGCTCCCTTCGACGCGCGCCTTCAAGAGGCGCGCTGCAGGGTTCTTGGGGTCGGCCTGCAGGGCCAAGGAAAGGGTGGCTTCGACCTTGGTTCGATCGCGCTGACCGCTCCACGCCAAGGCCAGCTGCGTCAACACGGCCGCACGCGCTGCCGGATCGTCGACGGTCCAGGAAGACAGCTGGTGGATGGCACGCTTGAAGTCGCCAGTCTTCACCAGCGCTTCGGCCCACAGGGGGTAGACCTCCGCCTTAGGGGCGCCGTCATTCGCTGCCCGCTGGAACTCCACCGCAGCGCCTTCGTAATCGCCCTGGTCCATGAGCAGCCGCCCCAGCCCCACGCGTGCTTCCGCGAGCCCCGGTGCGGCCTGCAGCGCGGCCTTGTACTGCACCAGGGCCGCGCTCCGATTGCCCTGGCGCTCGAAACCGCGGGCCCGTTCGAGCATCGCTCGGGGATCCTGGGCTGTGCACCCGACGAGGACGCAGAACGCCACCGTGGCGCCCCATGCCCGCCACGGCCTGCGTTCCAATCCACGCGCTTCCGCATCCGCGATGCAGCGACCAAGAAATACCCGCAACACCCCGATCACCCCCTGCGCCGCCGCAGCCGCCGCAGCCGCCGCAGCCGTCCATGTGTTGCCGGCATTATGGGCAACGGCCGGCGCGATGCGCCCGCGTTGACGGGCCTCCAGGGCGCCCGGTCGGGCCCCCCGTGCGAAACCAACGCCACCGACGCGCACGTAGGGGGGGCAGGCCCGTGCAGCCGGGCCTCCAGGAGGGCCGGAGTTTGTCGGATTTTTTTACAGCGCCGGGCAACCGGCTGCAACAAATTCATGCAACATATTGATTTATAAGATTTTTCTTGAAATGGCACAGCGCCTGCTACTCAGTAGCCATCGGTTCTCGGGCTTCGCTGCAAACGGCAGCTCCGCGAGACGAGGCCCAAGTTTTCTAGGAGATCTCCATCATGCGCAACTCTGTTCCCTCCCTCGGTGCCATCGCTGTCGCGGCGGGTGTTCTTATGGGTGTGGCGACGCCGGCTCAGTCGCGGGTCGTCCTGAAGCTAACCGCCGGCCTTACCACGTTGACATGTGACACCTCGCTTGCCGTGTCCGTATCAAACTGCTCCACCGGCTTCCTTATCTCGAACGTTGGGGGTACCGGTGTCTTTTACACCGGCGCCATTAATGGTTTCAGTGTCACCATGACAAGCGGCGTCGCCAACATACCTGGTTCTCCGGGTGGGGCAGAGCTCAATGGTTCGTCTACGGCTGTGACACGCACTGCGGCTGGCCAAGGAACCCTGACTATCGATTACTCAGGATACGGCTATCTCAATCCCGACGGCGCCAACAAGTTTTTGAGCGGTTCGGCCTCTTTGTCCGCGAACAATTGGCTTGGCGGCGTTGGCGGCGACACGGTCGCTTCCTCATTCGCGGCCAGTGCCGCCAACGCGCTTCCGTCACTGGTTTCGTCAGCTGGCAACCCGTTTACCAGCTGCAGCATGGCGCCAGCTAGCTCGGGCACATCTATCTCGAATAGTTGCGATGCTGCACAACAGACTTGGGCTGACACGGCGGGCACCACCTTTTCGATGCGCAGTGTCCAGACGTTTACGCTGAATAATGCCCGGACTGCGAATACGTCGTTCTCAACCCTTGTAACGGCGGTTCCCGAGCCGATGTCGCTGTCGCTGGTTGGCGCGGGTCTGCTGGGTGCGGCCTTGGTATCGCGCCGCCGGAACAAGGCGGCCTGATACGAGGTCGGGTGTAGAGGCGGCCCCGCTCGGCTGGGCGGGCCAGCAAGTTGGACAAAGTGCTCATGCCCGTGGCCGTCTGCTAAGGGGGCTTCCCGGGCGGGGATCGCGCCATCGCCGTGATGGCCCTGATGGCCCTGGCCGGCATTCGTGCCGTGCCAGGGCTTTTCGTCTGGAACTTCCCGATTTTCGAGACCCACCTCTTCGTCGACTGGCGCTGGGTTCTGCGCGTCCCTCCCGCCAGCATGCCCGACGGCATCCACCGGCACCCGCCGATCCACGGCCGCGTGCTGCGCTGGGCGGCTGGCGGCAGCAGCGTCAGGGCGCGGAGCCGGCGCTACGCCATGAGCAGCCCCCATCTTTGGATCTTGCGCATAGCCTCGATCGCCCCGGCGATGCGGGTTGGGGGCTCGTCTGGGCGTGCGGGCGATAATCGACCGCAATGATCGAACCTCTACCGACGCAGCCGACGGCTGCCGAGCCGGCTGCCGAGCCGCCTCTGTTCAGCACCCTCCCGCTGGACCCCAAGCTCCTGCGCGCCGTGGCCGACAGCGGCTACACGGCCATGACGCCCATCCAGGCCAAGGCCATCCCCATCGTGCTGGCGGGCCGCGACGTGATGGGCGCGGCGCAGACGGGTACCGGCAAGACGGCGGCGTTCACGATCCCGCTGCTGCAGAAGATGCTGCGCCACGAGAACGCCAGCATGAGCCCGGCGCGCCACCCGGTGCGCGCGCTGGTGCTGGCGCCCACGCGCGAGCTGGCCGACCAGGTGGCCGAGAACGTCAAGAAGTACGCCAAGCAGACGCAACTGCGCTCGGCGGTGGTCTTCGGCGGCATCGACATGAAGCCGCAGACGCTGCAGCTCAAGGCCGGCGTCGAGGTGCTGATTGCCACGCCGGGCCGGCTGCTCGACCACATCGAGGCCAAGAACGCGGTGCTGAACCAGGTCGAGTACGTGGTGCTCGACGAAGCCGACCGCATG
>JBIKLC010000001.1:0-240267 GCA_044360025.1 Rubrivivax sp.
CCAACAACCGCATCATGGTGCCGTTCTACATCTACTACTCGATGTTCGGCTTCCAGCGCATCGGTGACCTGGCCTGGGCCGCCGGCGACATGCAGGCGCGCGGCTTCCTGCTCGGCGGCACCAGCGGCCGCACCACGCTGAACGGCGAGGGCCTGCAGCACGAGGACGGCCACAGCCACATCCTGGCCGGCACCATCCCCAACTGCGTGAGCTACGACCCCACCTTCGCGCACGAGGTGGCCGTCATCCTGCACCACGGCCTCAAGCGCATGGTGGAGAAGCAGGACAACGTGTTCTTCTACCTGACGCTGCTCAATGAGAACTACCCCATGCCGGGCCTGGTGGTCGGCACCGAGGAGCAGATCCTCAAGGGCATGTACCTGCTGCAGGAAGGCGCCAAGAAGACGCCGCGTGTGAATTTGCTTGGCAGCGGCACCATCCTGCGCGAGAGCATGGCCGCGCGCGAACTGCTGGAGGCCGACTGGGGCGTGGCCGCCAACGTGTGGAGCTGCCCGAGCTTCAACGAGCTCACGCGCGACGGCCAGGACTGCGAGCGCTGGAACTTGCTGCACCCCGCCGAGGAGCCGCGCGTGCCCTTCGTGACGCAGCAGCTCGGCGCCCATGCCGGCCCCGTGATCGCCAGCACCGACTACATGAAGGCCTACGCCGAGCAGATCCGCGCCTTCATCCCCAAGGGCCGCGCCTACAAGGTGCTGGGCACCGACGGCTTCGGCCGCAGCGACTTCCGCAGCCGGCTTCGCGAGCACTTCGAGGTGAACCGTCACTACATCGTGGTGGCGGCACTCAAGGCATTGGCCGACGAGGGCACTGTCCCGGCCGCCAAGGTGGCCGAGGCCATCCGCAAGTACGGCATCGACGCCGACAAGGTCAACCCGCTGTACGCCTGATCGGCACAACACACTACGGAGACGAAGAACATGGCGTCGATCGACGTGACGGTGCCCGACATCGGTGATTTCGCCGAAGTCGCGGTGATCGAGTTGATGGTGAAGGTGGGCGACGTGGTCAAGGCCGAGCAGAGCCTGATCACGGTGGAGAGCGACAAGGCCTCGATGGAGATTCCGTCGTCGCACGCTGGCGTCGTGAAGGCGCTGAAGGTGGTGGTGGGCGACAAGGTCAGCATGGGTTCGGTGATCGTCGAGCTCGAGGGCGAGGCGGGCGCACCCGTTCGTGCTCAGCCTGCCGAAGCCCCGGCCTCCGCTCGGGCCGAGCCTGCCGCTGTGTCGGTTGCCGCGCCCGCTGCCGCGTCGGCCACCGCACCGGTGGCCGCTGGCCCGGTGACGGTGGTGGTGCCGGACATCGGCGACTTTGACGAGGTGGCCGTCATCGAGCTGTTCGTCAAGCCCGGCGACGCCGTGAAGCTCGAGCAGAGCCTGATCACGGTGGAGAGCGACAAAGCCTCGATGGAGATCCCGTCGTCGCACGCGGGCACGTTGGTTGAGTTGCTGGTCAAGATCGGAGACAAGGTTTCCAAGGGCACGCCGATCGCCGTGCTGCAGTCGGCTTCCGTTCGGGCTGAGGCGGTCGAAGCCCCCACGATCCCTTCGACAGGCTCAGGGCGAACGGGGGTGGAGGCGAGCCCTTCGACGGGCTCAGGGCGAACCGCGGATGCCGTGCCCGCGCACCAGCCCACCACCGCCCCCAGCGCGGCGCTGCCGCACGCCTCGCCCAGCATCCGTCGCCTAGCGCGCGAGCTGGGCGTGCCGCTGGCTGAGGTGCGCGGCAGCGGACCCAAGGGCCGCATCACGCAGGCCGACGTGCAGGGCTTCGTCAAGGCCGTGATGGCCGGCGACACCCAGACCGGTGCCCAGAAGGCCAAGGCGCCGGCCGCAGCACCCTCGGCCGCCGGCGGCGCCTTCCCGGGCCTGCTGCCCTGGCCCAGCGTCGACTTTGCCAAGTTCGGTGCCGTCGAGCGCAAGGAGCTCGGCCGCATCAAGAAGATCAGCGGCGCTAACCTGCACCGCAACTGGGTCGTCATCCCGCACGTCACCAACCACGACGACGCCGACATCACCGAGCTCGAGGCCTTCCGCGTGCAGCTGAACAAGGAGCACGAGAAATCGGGTGTGAAGGTCACGATGCTGGCCTTCCTGATCAAGGCCTGCGTGGCGGCGCTGAAGAAATTCCCCGAGTTCAACGCCAGCCTCGACGGCGACACCCTGGTGCTGAAGAAGTACTTCCACGTCGGCTTCGCTGCCGACACGCCCAACGGTCTGGTGGTGCCCGTGATCCGCGACGCCGACCAGAAGGGCATCCTGCAGATCAGCACCGAGATGAGCGCGCTGGCCGCCAAGGCGCGCGACGGCAAGCTCAGCCCGGCCGACATGTCCGGCGGCTGCTTCAGCATCAGCAGCCTGGGCGGCATCGGCGGGCGCTACTTCACGCCCATCATCAATGCGCCCGAAGTCGCGATCCTGGGCGTGTGCCGCAGCACCACCGAGCCGCGCTGGGACGGCAAGGCCTTCCAGCCGCGCCTGGTGCTGCCGCTGAGCCTGAGCTGGGACCATCGCGTCATCGACGGCGCGGCGGCCGCGCGCTTCAACGCTTACCTCGGCGCCGTGCTGGCGGACTTCCGACGTGTGCTGCTCTGACCACGGCTCCGTGCGCATGCAGCGCCTAACCCTGACTACCTGAGACATACCCTATGGCTCTGATCGACATCCAGGTGCCGGACATCGGCGACTTCAAGGACGTGGCCGTCATCGAACTGCTGGTCAAGCCGGGCGACAGCGTCAAGGCCGAACAGAGCCTGATCACGGTGGAGAGCGACAAGGCCTCGATGGAGATTCCGTCGTCGCACGCGGGCGTCATCCGGCAGATCAAGGTCGCCATCGGCGACAAGGTCAACCAGGGCAGCGTGATCGCCGTGCTGGAGGCCGCCGGCGCCGCTGCGCCGGGCCCCGCTCTGGCGCCCGCCCCGGCACCCAGGGCGGCACCCGTAGCGGCGCCGGCCGTGGTGGTGCCCGTGCCCGCCCCGGCGGCCGCCCGCTTCGGGGGCACGGCCGACCTGGAGTGCGACCTGCTCGTGATCGGCGCCGGCCCCGGCGGCTACTCGGCCGCCTTCCGCGGCGCCGACCTCGGCCTGAAGACGGTGTTGGTGGAGCGCTTCCCCACGCTGGGCGGCGTGTGCTTGAACGTGGGCTGCATCCCCAGCAAGGCGCTGCTGCACGTGGCGGCCGTGATGGACGAGGTGCAGCACTTCGCCGACCTGGGCATCGCCTTCGAGGCGCCGAAGATCGACCTGGGCAAGCTGCTCGCGCACAAGAACAAGGTGGTCGGCAAGCTCACCGGCGGCCTGGCCGCCATGGCCAAGATGCGCAAGGTGACGGTGGTGCCGGGCAGCGGCGAATTCGCCGACCCGAACCACCTGAGCGTGAGCCTCGCCGCCGGCGGCACGCAGACCATCCGCTTCGCCAAGGCCATCATCGCCGCCGGCTCCGAGGCCGTGAAGCTGCCCTTCCTGCCGCAGGACGACCGCATCGTCACCAGCACCGGCGCGCTGCAGCTGCGCCAGCGGCCGCAGCGGATGCTCGTCATCGGCGGCGGCATCATCGGCCTGGAGATGGGCACGGTCTACAGCACGCTGGGCTCGCGGCTGGACGTCGTGGAGATGCTCGACGGCCTGATGCAGGGCGCCGACCGCGACCTCGTCAAGGTCTGGCAGAAGATGAACGCGCACCGCTTCGACCGGCTGATGCTGAAGACCAAGACGGTGGGCGCCGAGGCCACGCCCGACGGCATCCGCGTGCTGTTCGAGGGCCTGGACGGCACGAAGAGCGAGGGCACCTACGACCTGGTGCTGCAGGCCGTGGGCCGCACGCCCAACGGCCGCAAGATCGCCGCCGACAAGGCCGGCGTCGCGGTCGGCGAGCGCGGCTTCATTCCGGTGGACGCGCAGATGCGCACCAACGTGCCGCACATCTTCGCCATCGGCGACATCGTCGGCCAGCCGATGCTGGCGCACAAGGCCGTGCACGAGGCGCACGTGGCCGCCGAAGTCGCCGCGGGCGACGAGAAGGCGCGGTTCGACGCCCGCGTCATCCCCAGCGTGGCCTACACCGATCCCGAGGTGGCCTGGGTGGGCCTGACGGAGGACGAGGCCAAGGCCCGCGGCATCCCGGTGAAGAAGGGCCTGTTCCCCTGGAGCGCCAGCGGCCGCGCCATCGCCAACGGCCGCGACGAGGGCTTCACCAAGCTGCTGTTCGACGACAGCCCCGAGGCCCATGGCCACGGCCGCATCCTCGGCGGCGGCATCGTCGGCACGCACGCCGGCGACATGATCGGCGAGGTGGCCCTGGCCATCGAGATGGGCGCCGACATGGTGGACATCGGCAAGACCATCCACCCGCACCCGACGCTGGGCGAGAGCATCGGCATGGCCGCCGAGGTGGCGCACGGCAGCTGCACCGACCTGCCGCCCGCCCGGCGCTGACCGGGTGCGCCGGCCTTGACCGCGCTGGGCACGGACACCGCCGTCCTGGTGGTGTTCGGCGTGGTCTACCTGGGCATGTTCCTGGGCGGCCTGCCGGCCCTGAAGATCGACCGCACTGGCGTGGCGGTGCTGGGCGCGATCGCCCTGATCGCCATCACCGGCCTGTCGCTGGAGGAGGCGGCGCGCGCGGTGGACCTGCCCACGATCGTGCTGCTGTTCGCCTTCATGGTGGTGTCGGCGCAGATGCGGCTGGGCGGTTTCTACGCCGCCGTCACGCGCGCGGTGGCCAGCCGGCCGATGCCGCGCGCGGCCCTGCTGGCAGCCCTGCTGGGCGTGGCGGCGGTGCTGTCGGCGGTGTTCTCCAACGACGTGGTCTGCCTGGCCATGACGCCGGTGGTGGCGCGCATCTGCCTGCAGCGCGGGCTGCGCCCCGTGCCCTTCCTGGTGGGCCTGGCCTGCGCGGCCAACATCGGCTCGGCGGCCACGCTGATCGGCAACCCGCAGAACATGCTGATCGGCTCGGTGATGGACCTGTCCTTCGGCGACTACCTGGCGGCAGCCTGGCCGCCGGTGCTGGCCAGCCTGGTGCTGCTGTGGCTGTGGCTGGCGGCCGGCCCGGGCGCACGCGCGGCGGCGGCGCCGCAGCCGGCGGCGGCCGGGGCCGAGGCCGGCGACCCGCCCTTCGACGCGCTGCAGTCGGCCAAGGGCCTGCTCGTCGCGGCGGTGCTGTTCGGCGTGTTCCTGTTCACCCCCTGGCCGCGCGAGGTGGCGGCGCTGGTGGGCGCCGGCGTGCTGCTGCTGAGCCGCCGGCTGCACTCGTCGCAGGTGATGGGCTTCGTCGACTGGCCGTTGCTGCTGCTGTTCATCGGCCTGTTCATCGTGAACCACGCGCTCGCGCAGAGCGGTCTGGCCGGCGAGGCGGTGGCCGCGCTGCGGGCGCAGGGCGTGGTGCTGTCGGAGCCCGGCACGCTGCTCGTGCTGGGCGTGCTGCTGTCGAACGCCGTGTCCAACGTGCCGGCGGTGATGCTGCTGCTGCCCCACCTGGGCGATGCCGGGGCCCAGGGGGGCACGCTGCTGGCGCTGGCCAGCACCTTCGCCGGCAACCTGCTGCTGGTGGGCAGCATCGCCAACCTCATCGTGACCGACCTGGCGCAGAAGGCCGGCGTGCCCTTCGGCTGGCGCGAGCACGCCGCCATCGGCGTGCCGGTGACGCTGCTCAGCCTGGGGGTGCTGTGGGGCTGGATGCGCCTCGTGTCCTGAGCGCCGCGCTCGCCGACGGTCGCCCGGGATGTTGAAATCCGCGCCTCGACCGACGACACGCCCCGCTCCATGCTGCACCCCATCGTTCGCCTGATCGCGCTGACCCTCCTGGCCCTGGCCTGTGCGGCGTCGCAGGCGCAGCCCCTGGCAGACCCGCGCGTGGACTGGTTCTCGGCCGACAGCGCGAACTTCCGCGTGCACCACCGCGCCGGCCAGCGAGCGCAGGCCGAGGCCGTGGCGCGTGCCGCCGAGGCGGCGCTGCCGCGCGTGACCAAGGCCCTGCAGTGGCAGCCCCGCACGCGCATCGAGATCGTGCTGTACAGCGAGTTCGATTTCGCCAACGGCTTCTCGACGCCCTTGCCCTACAGCTTCATGGGCGTGTTCCTGGCGCCGCCCGACGAAGGCCAGCTGCTCGACAACAGCCACTGGTTCGACCTGCTGCTGGTGCACGAGCTGACGCACGCGGTGCACCTGGACAAGGTGCGGGGCGCACCGCGCGTGCTGCAGGCCATCTTCGGCAACGTGCCCTGGTTCATCCCGAACCTGTTCCAGCCGGGCTGGATGATCGAGGGCCTGGCCGTCTTGGCCGAGAGCGAGCCCGCCGCCGGCAAGGGCCGCCTGCGCGGCCCGGCCTTCGAGGGCTGGCTGCGCGCCGAGCGCGCGCGCGGCTTCGTGTCGCTGCAGGAGCTCAACGCCAATGGCCGGCGCCTGCCGGTGTCCAAGCAGTACCTCTACGGCGCCTACTTCATGGAGCACCTGCAGCGGCGCTACGGGCCTGCCGCCGTGGGCGGCCTGGTCGAGCGCTACAGCGGCAACGTCGTGCCGCGCCTGCACAGCGCGCCCTGGGACGTGACGGGCAAGACCATGGACGCGCTCTGGGCCGAGTTCATCGCCGACCTCGAGCGCCAGGTCGACGAGCGCGCCGCGCCGCTGAAGGCGCGGCCCGAGGCGGTGGGGGTTCCGCTGGGCGGGCCGCTGTTCGACGTCGAGTCCATCGCGGCGCTCCCTGGCGGCCGGGGCTGGCTGGCCGTGGCCAGCGACGGCCTCAACGGCCCGCAGCTGCTGCGCCTGGGCCGCGACGGCCGGCGCGAGCGCGTGGCGCGCGTCAACGGCGGCGCGCGCGTGAGCGTGGCGCCGGATGGCCGCGTGCTGCTGGCGCAGCCGGACATCTGCCACAGCCTGCACCTCGTCTACGACCTGTACCGCCTGGAGGGCGACCGGCTTCACCGCCTGACCCGCTGCGCCCACCTGCGCCGTGCCGTGCAGGCCGGCGACGCCGTGCTGGCCCTGCAGCTGACCGAAGGCGCCACTCGCCTGGTGCGCGTGGCCGCCGACGGCGGCGTGCAGCCGCTGCACGTGCCGGCCGACGGCAGCGAGCTCCTCGACCTGGCCCCGACGGCCGACGGCCGCGGCGTGCACCTGCTGTCGCGTCGCGGGGGCGACTGGCGCGTGCTCGAGCTCGCGCTCGAGCGGCCGCAGGACACGCCCCGCACCGTGCTGCGCCGCGCCTCGCCCATCCAGGGCCTGAGAAGCGGCGTGGCCGGGCTGGAGCTGATCCTGGGCGAGGACGGCGTGACCAACGTCTGGCGGCTGTCGGGCGGCGAGCTGCAGCGCCTGACGCACGCGCACACCGGCGTCCTGCTCCACGCCGGCAGCGCCGCCGACGGCGTGCTGGCCAGCGTCGTCGTGGTGCCCGAGGGCAGCGCCATCGTGCAGTTGGCGCAGGCGGCGGTGCTGCAGCGCCTGCCGGCGGTGGCCGACACGGGCGACAGCCCCGCGCCGGCGCAGGCTGCCGCGCCGGCTGCGGTGCTGCAGCCCGGCCAGCCCTATTCGGCGCTTCGGGCGCTGTATCCGCGCTCGTGGCTGCCGGCCGTCACGGCCGACCGCGGGCTCACGGCCTACGGCGCGAGCACCTCGGGCGGCGACGCGCTGGGCTGGCACCGCTACGCCGCGCTGCTGCAGGGCGAGACCTCGCAGCGCGAGCTCGTCGGCAGCTTCGAATACCTGTTCCTGGACAGCCACGGCATCGCGCTGCAGCGCAACCTGGTGGCCCGCGCCTGGCGCGCCAGCAGCCGCGCCGACGAGGTGACGGTGTTCGACCGCGAGACGCGCGCGCAGTGGCTGAGCCAGTTCCCGTTCGGCAATCTGCAGCAGCGCGTGAGCGTGGGCCTGGGTGCCGCGGCCGACCGGTCCGAGCGCGTCGACCTGCCTGCCGGGCGCACGACGCCACGCCGCGACGAGAGGCTGCTGGCGGCGCTCATCGACATCGACAGCAGCGCCGGCGACTGGCGCAGCGAGGGCGCCAACCGCGGCTGGCAGGGCACGCTGCTGGCCGAGGGCTACAAGCCGCTGCAGGGCGGCGACCCGCGGCGCTACGACGGCACGGTGCTCCGCGCCGACCTGCGGGCCTACCTGGGCTTGGGGCGCGCCGTGCTGGCGCTGCGGGCCACTGAAGCCCGGGCCCGCGGCCGGACCGAACCTTTCCAGCTCGGTGGAGCCACCGACGAGCTGCTGCAGCTCGGCCCCGTGCTCAATCAACGCAGCCTCTCACTGCGCGGCTACGTGGGCGACGAGGCCGCGCTGCTGGGCCCGAACGCGCGCGTCGTGTCGCTGGAGCTGAGGCTGCCGCTGGCCGACATCGACCGCCACGGCATGGTGCCGCCGCTGGGCATCAACCGCCTATCCGGCAGCCTGTTCGTGGATGCTGGCGGCACCTGGGGCGCGGGCCGCAGCGGGCCTGTCGAACTCAGCCGCGGCGTCGGCTTCGAGCTGCTGGCCGAGGCCAAGCTGCTGTACGTGCTGCCCCTGCGGCTGCGCCTGGGGGTGGCCTGGCCGCTTGACGGCCCGGATGGTCAGCAGGGGGCGCAGGCCTATCTAACGCTGGGCCGGGCCTTCTAACGCCGGGCCTGGCGGCTGCATCGCCCGCTAGGCTGTACGACTGCCGGCTCGCAGCGCCGCCGTCACCGGCTCTGGCTGTCGGGCCTGCGGCGGGCGAGGGTGGCCTTGGCGAGCAGCTCGAACAGGCGCTCAAGGCGCTCGGCAAGGCTTGCGTACGGTGACAGCATGGCGCAGCTCCGGGTATTGAGGATGGTGGACGGTGCCAGAGCCCGTCGATTCGCGCTGGCGGCTTGCCGTTCGCCAAGCGCAGTTCGGGGACATCGTATCGTTTCCCGGCAGCGTCGGGCTTCGACTACCGCGTAAGCGGCCTGCCGCCGAGCCTCGGCGCGAGCCTGGCCGCCAGCAACCTGGCACCGCTGGACACCCAGACACGCAGCGCCTTCACCAGTGGCCACTTCACCCGCACCGAGCGCCGGGGCCGCACGTTCTTTGGCACGACGCTGGACACGCGCCGCCGCGCGTATCGGCTCCTCAAGTCAGCCGCGCAGACGCCGACATCCCCAGTACAGCGTCGTCTGGCCCGGCGCAAGGACCCCCCCCATGCACATCGCGACGCTGCACTACGACGCAGCTGCGGGCTGGAGCGCCCCGTTTCCTTCCGATCTGGACGGACCCAGCACGCTGCTGCTGGCGTTCGCTGCACCCCGGTTCGGCGCGGACGCGGCGCCACTGGCAGCGCTGGCCGCCGCCTTCCCACGGTCGGTGCTGCTCGGCTGTTCGACGGCCGGTGAGATCGCCGGCACCCAGGTGTGCGACGCCAACATCAGCGTGGCCGTGGCGCGCTTCGATCACACGCTGCTGCGCGCGGCGTACACCCCGATCCCGTCGGCAGCCGATTCAGCCGCCGCGGGCGAGCGCCTGGCAGCCGAGCTGGTGGGCCCGGAGCTGGGCGCCGTGTTCGTGCTTTCCGAAGGCCTGAGCGTCAACGGTAGTCAGCTCGTGGACGGCCTCGCGCGGCGCCTGCCAGCCGGCGTGCCGGTGACCGGCGGTCTGGCTGGCGACGGCGCGCGCTTCGAGCACAGCTGGGTGCTGCGCGGCGGACGCGCGGAGAGCGGGCAGGCCTGCGCCGTCGGCTTCTACGGCGAGCGGCTGCATGTCGGCCACGGCTGCGCTGGCGGCTGGCAGGACTTCGGCCCGGAACGCCGCATCACCCGCGCCGAAGGCAACGTACTGTACGAATTGGACGGACGGCCCGCGCTGGAGCTGTACAAGACGTACCTGGGCGAGCGTGCCCAGGGCCTGCCGGGCGCGGCGCTGCTGTTTCCGCTGTCGGTACGCCGCGAGGGCGACGGTCAACCGGCGGTGGTGCGCACCATCCTGGGCCTGGACGAGACGCAGCAGTCGCTGACATTTGCCGGCGACCTGCCCGCAGGCGGTCTTGCGCGACTGATGCGCGCCAGCGCCGACCAGCTGATCGACAGCGCCGGCGATGCCGCGCGCCAGGCCACGGCTGGACTGCCGGCCGTGGACAGCGTCTTGCTGCTGTCCGTGAGCTGCGTGGGCCGGCGGCTGGTGCTCGGCGAGCGCACCGACGAGGAAGTCGAGGCGGTGGCCGAGACCGCGCCTGCCGGTTCCGCTCACCTGGGCCTCTATTCGTACGGCGAGATCGCCCCGTCGGCAGCCGGCGGCGGAGTCGCCCTGCACAACCAGACCATGACCGTCACGGTCCTGGCCGAAGCGTGAGCAGCGAGCTGCACCGCGTGCTGGCGCGCCAGCTCAGGCGGCTGAAGCTGCACGAGCAGACGCCGCCCGCGGACGCCGCTGCCTGGCAGACGCTGCTGCACAGCATCAGCCGGGCTTACGACGACAACGACCAGGAACGCTACCTGCTGCACCGTAGTCAGGACTTGGCGTCGCAGGAGATGGCACAGCTGTACGCCGCGCTGCGTCACGAACGCGACCAGCTCGACACCCGCGTGCGCGAGCGCACCCAGGCGCTGCAGACCAGCGAGCAGCGGCTGCAGAGCCTGCTGTCGCTGTCCGCCGACTGGATCTGGGAGCAGGACGCCGAGCTGCGCTTCACGTACTTCTCAGACGGTATCCGCGACTCCAGCGGCACCACGCCCGAATCGCTGCTGGGTACCCGCCGGCTGTCCGACCCCACCGCCGAGGCCGACCCCGAGGCCGTGGCGACCTATCTGGCCTGCGTCGAGGCGCGTCGCGCCTACCGCGACTTCACCTTCAAGCGCGTGCGGCCCGACGGCAGCGTGCGCTATGTGCGCGTCAGTGGCGAGCCGGTTTTCGACGCCGGCGGCAACTTCTGCGGCTATCGCGGCGTGAGCCGCGACGTCACCACGGCCATGCTGGCCGAGCAGAAGGCCCACGAGCTGGCGCGCTACGATAGCTTGACAGGGCTGCCCAACCGCAACATGTTCCTGGGCGAGCTGAACCGCGCGATTGCGCGAGCCGCCCGGCATGGCGGCGAGTTCGCGGTGTGCTTTATCGACCTGGACCGCTTCAAGACCATCAACGACACGCTGGGCCACGAAGCAGGCGACGAGCTGCTGCAGGCCATGGCGCCGCGGCTGCAGGGGGCGCTGCGCCAGACCGACATGGTGGCGCGGCTGGGCGGCGACGAGTTCGTGGTGATGCTGGACGGCGGCGCGGAAGGTGGCGACCTGGCCGCAGTGGGTCAGAAGCTGCTGATGGCGGTGGCTGCCCCGCTCGTGCTGCAGGGCTGCACGTTCCTGGTCACCTGCAGCATCGGCATCGCCCGCTACCCGGCAGACGGCCAGGACTCCGCGACGCTGCTCAAGCATGCCGACGTCGCGATGTACCAGGCCAAGGACAGCGGAAAGAACAATATCCGCTTCTACACCGCCGAGCTGGCCGACCTGGCGGCGCGCCAGTTCGAGCTGGAAGCGGAGCTTCGACTGGCCCTGGTACGCGACGAACTGGTGCTGCACTTCCAGCCCAAGGTCGCCGTCGGCACGGGCGCCGTGCTGGGGCTGGAGGCTCTGGTGCGCTGGCACCACCCGACGCGCGGGCTGGTGCCGCCGGGCGAGTTCATCCCGCTGGCCGAGGAACGCGGCCTGATCATGCCGCTCGGCCGCTGGGTCGTGCAGCAGGCCTGCCGCCAGGTCCGCGACTGGCGCGACGCCGGCCTGCAGGCACCGCCGGTCGCGGTGAACCTCTCAGCGCGGCAGTTCGCCGACGAGGGCCTGGTCGACCATCTCATCGCGACGATGGCTACCTACGGCGTGACCTCCGCCGACCTCGAGGTCGAGCTGACCGAGAGCGTGCTGATGGCCGACCCCGACCGCGCCAACGAGGTGCTGGGCCGGCTGCACCGCATGGGCGTCCGCATCGCCATCGACGACTTCGGCACCGGGTATTCGTCGCTGTCCTACCTGAAGCGCTTCCCAGCGGAAACGGTGAAGATCGACCGGTCGTTCATCAGCGGCCTGCCGGGCGACGGCGACGACGCCGCCATCACGCAGGCGGTCATCGCGATGGCCCATTCGCTGGGCCTGCAGGTGGTGGCGGAAGGCGTGGAAACGCACGAGCAGCTGGCGGCCCTGCAGCGCCTGGGCTGCGACGAGGCCCAGGGCTACCTGCTCGGCCGCCCCGTCGCCGCGGCGGACACGGCGCGGCTGCTGTCGAAAGTCGACACCGGCTCGAGCGAGGCGGCCTGACCCCGTAGCGTCACGCGATGCATCCCGGCCGAGACGCTGGGACCTGAGGGAGGCGTGCAGCTGCATTGGAGGCAGTGCAGGGTTGTCGCCTGCGACCGGAGGAACTCAGCGCCCGTACAGCCGGCACAACTCCGCCAGCCGCCCGGCGTGCCAGGGCTGCACTTCGGCCCACCGGAAGCGCCAGCGCCACCAGCCGCTTTCCTGCCCCGGATGGTTCATGCGGCACTCGGTGGGCAGGGCCAGCACGTCCTGCATGGGGTGCACGGCCGTGTCGGCCACGCTCATCATCGCGGCGCGGATCATCGTCCAGGGCATGTCGTGCCCGTCGGTGTCGAGGTAGCCGCGCGCGAAATGGCGCTCCTGGTCGCCAGCCTTGGCCCACCAGCCGGCCACGGTGTCGTTGTCGTGCGTGCCGGTGTAGACCACGGTGTCGGGCTCGTGGTTGTGCGGCAGGAAGCTGTCGGTCGCGTCGCCGCCGAAGGCGAACTGCAGGATGCGCATGCCCGGCAGCTTGAACGCCTTGCGCAGGGCGTCGACGTCGGGGGTGATGACGCCCAGGTCTTCCGCGATGATGGGCATGGGGCCCAGGGCCTGGGCGATGGCCTCGAACAACGGGGCGCCCGGGCCCGGTTTCCACTCGCCCTTGACGGCCGTGGGCTCGCTGGCCGGGATCTCCCAGTAGCCGGCGAAGCCGCGGAAGTGATCGATGCGCACGATGTCCACCAGCTCGAAGGTGCGGCGGATGCGCCGCACCCACCAGGCGTAGCTGTCGCGCGCGTGCTCGGCCCAGCGGTACAGCGGGTTGCCCCAGCGCTGGCCGGTGGCGCTGAAAAAGTCCGGCGGCACGCCGGCCACCACCGTGGGCCGGCCCTCGGCGTCGAGCTCGAACAGGTGCTGGTTCGCCCACACCTCGGCAGACAGGTACGCGATGAAGATCGGCGTGTCGCCGACGATCTGCACGCCCTTACCGTTGGCGTAGGCGCGCAGCTTCAGCCATTGGCGGAAGAAGCACCACTGCGCGAACTCCCAGAAGTGCACGCGCGTGGCGTGCTCGGCGCGCGCAGCGGCCAGCGCAATGGGCTCGCGGTGGCGCAAGGGCGCCGGCCACCTGTGCCAGTCGGCCCAGTGCAGCTGCTCGCACAGGCTCATGAACAGGCTGAAATCGGGTAGCCAGTCGGCGTGCCCCGCGCGGAAGCGCGCGAAGGCCTCGCGCTGCGCCGCGGTGCCGGCGGCGGCGAAGCGCAGCGCCGCCTTTTGCAGCCGCTCCATGCGGAAGGGGTGCACGACGGCGTAGTCCACCGCGTCGTCGGCCAGCCCCGGCACGGGCTCTAGGTCGGCGGCGTCGAGCCATCCCTGCTCGTGCAGTTCGGCCAGGTCCACCAGCAGCACGTTGCCGGCGAAGGCCGAGTTGCTCATGTAAGGCGAGTTGCCCGGGCCGATGCCGGCCAGCGGCAGCACCTGCCAGAGCTTTTGGCCGCCAGTCACTAGCCAGTCGACGAAGTGGTAAGCCTCGCGGCCGAGGTCACCGCTGCCGTGCGGACCGGGCAGCGAGGTCGGGTGCAGCAGGACGCCGCTGGCGCGGGGGAATCGCATCGGGGCAGTCTCCGTCGGTCAAGGCGCCGTGTCACGCAGCAGCACCACGCTGCGCGCGGGCAAGTCATAGTCGGGGGGCTCACCGTCGCCCAGGGCCTGCACCCAGCCGCTGCGGCCATCGGGCCTGGTGCTGTCGAGCTCGCAGACCCAGCGCCCCGGCGGCAAGCGGAAGGTGGCATCCCGGTCGCGCCCGTTGAACATCAGCAGCAGCGGCGCACCGCCGCGCCCGGGCGCGCCGATCCAGGCGCCGATGATTCGCGACATGCGGTTGTTCCAGTGCTCCGGAGCCATGGGCTCGCCGGTGCGGCGCAGCCAGGCCAGGTCGGCGCGGCCCTTGGCGTCAGGCAGGCCCGTGTACCAGCGCGGCGCCAGCGGCATCAGGCGGCGGCGCAGTGCGATCAGATGCCGCGTGTAGGCCAGCAGGCTGATGTCCGCCGCCGCCCAGTCGATCCAGGTGACGGGGTTGTCCTGACAGTACGGATTGTTGTTGCCGCCCTGGCTGTGTCCTAGTTCGTCACCGGCGGCCAGCATGGGCGTGCCTTGGCTGAGCAGCAGGCTGGCCAGCAGCGCGCGCTGCAGCCGGGCGCGGCGGGTCAGCACCTCGGGGTCGGTGGTGGGGCCCTCCCAGCCGCAGTTCCAGCTCAGGTTGTGCCCGTGGCCGTCGCGGTTGCCCTCGCCGTTGGCCTCGTTGTGGCGCAGGTCGTAGCTCACCAGGTCGGCCAGCGTGAAGCCGTCGTGGCTGACGACGTAGTTCACGCTGTCCAGCGGCGGGCGCTGGCGCGGCTGGTAGAGGTCGGAGCTGCCGGCCAGGCGCAGCGCGAACTCGCCGCGCGTGCAGTCGCCACCCAGCCAGAAGGCGCGCGCCGTGTCGCGGAAGCGGTCGTTCCACTCTTGCCAGCCGCGCGGGAACTGCCCGAGCTGGTAGCCGCCGGGGCCCAGGTCCCAGGGTTCGGCAACCAGCCGCACGCCCTGCAGCACGGGGTCCTGCAGCACGGCCTTGAAGAAGGGGCCGTCGCGCTCGAAGCCGGCGTCGCCACGGCCCAGCACGGGTGCCAGGTCGAAGCGGAAGCCGTCGACGCCGTAGTGCTGCACCCAGTGGCGAAGGCTGTCCATCACCATCTGCAGCACGCGCGGGTGTCGGATGTCCAGCGTGTTGCCGCAGCCCGTCCAGTTCTCGTGCTGCTGCTTCGCATGCCCGTGCAGGCGGTAGTAGCTGGCGTTGTCCAGGCCGCGCCAGGCCAGCGTGGGGCCGCGCTCGTCGCCCTCGGGCGTGTGGTTGTAGACCACGTCGAGCAGCACCTCGATGCCGGCCTCGTGCAGGCGGCGCACCAGGGCGCGGAACTCCTCGCGCACCCCGGCGCCGGTGCTGGCCGCGGCGTAGCGCGGCTCGGGGCAGAAGAAGCCCAGGGTGTTGTAGCCCCAGTAGTTGACGAGCCCGCGCGCCGCCAGGTGCGCCTCGTCGAGGTGCTGCTGCACGGGCAACAGGCACACCGTGGTGACGCCCAGACGTTGCAGGTGGGCGATGGCGGCCTCGTGGGCGAGGCCGGCGTAGGTCCCTCGCAACGGCTCGGGCACCTCGGGGCATTGCTTGGTAAAGCCGCGCACGTGCAGCTCGTAGATGACGGCGTCGGCGCGCGGCGGCCAGCACAGCCGCGCCACCACGGGCTCGGGGCCCACGACGCGGGCCTTCAAGGCGCAGGGCCCGTTGTCGCGCGTGTCCAGGTTCTGCGGATGCTCGCGGTCGGCGCCGTGGTGAGGGCCCTTCCAGTCGAAGCCGCCGCGCGGCGCCACGATCTCGCGCGCCCAGGGGTCGAGCAGCAGCTTCTGTGGGTTGAAGCGGTGGCCGCGGTCGGGCCGCCAGGGGCCGTAGGCGCGCAGGCCGTAGACGAGCCCTGCGGTGGCGCCGGTCAGGTGGCCGTGGAAGACGTCGCCACTGCGAGCAGGCAGTGGCCAGCGCTGCAGCTCGGTGCGGCCATCGGCATCGAACAGGCACAGCTCCACGCGCGTGGCATGCTGCGAGAACGCCGCGAAATTCACGCCATCGTCGTCCACCGTGGCGCCCATCGGCCAGGCACGGCCGGGCTCCAGTGCGGTCACGGCGGCGACTTCGCGGCGCCCCATGTCCATCTCAGCGCACGAGCTCAAGGAACACGGTGGCCAGCGGGGGCACATTCAGCACCACACTGTGCGCACGGCCGTGACTGGCCATCGCCGCGGTGCTGCACTCGCCCAACGGGGTGCCGACGTCGCTGCCACCGTAGTGCCGGCTGTCGGTGTTGAGGCGTTCCACCCAGCGGCCGGCCGCCGGCACGCCGAAACGCAGGCCGTGGTGCACCACCGGCGCGAAGTTGCACACCACCAGCATCTGCTCGCCGCCGTGGCCGTGCCGCACGAAGGCCAGCAGGCTGCGCCGCGCGTCGTCGAGGTCGATCCACTCGAAGCCGGCCGAGGTGAAGTCCTGCGTGTGCAGCGCCGGGCTCGCCCGATACAGGCGGTTGAGGTCACGCACCAGGCGCTGCACGCCGGCGTGGCGGTCGTCGTGCAGCTGGTGCCAGTCGAGGCTGGCATCGTGGTTCCACTCGCGGCCCTGCGCGAACTCGCCGCCCATGAACAGCAGCTTCTTGCCCGGGTGCGCCCACATGAAGCCGTAGTAGGCGCGCAGGTTGGCGAACTGCTGCCAGGCGTCGCCCGGCATGCGCGCCAGCAGGCTGCCCTTGCCGTGCACCACCTCGTCGTGGCTGAGCGGCAGCACGAAGTTTTCGGTGAAGGCATAGATCAGGCCGAAGGTCGTCTCGCCGTGGTGGTAGGGCCGATGGATGGGGTCGCGGCCCATGTACTGCAGCGTGTCGTGCATCCAGCCCATGTTCCACTTGTAGTGAAAGCCCAGGCCGCCGGCCCACGTGGGGCGGCTGACGGCGGGGAAGGCGGTGCTCTCCTCGGCCAGCGTCACGGCCTGCGAGCATTCGCCGCCCACCACCTCGTTGATGCGCTTGAGCAGCGCGATGGCCTCGAGGTTCTCGCGCCCGCCGTGCGCGTTGGGCACCCACTCGCCGGCCTTGCGGCTGTAGTCGCGGTACAGCATGGAGGCCACCGCGTCCACGCGCAGGCCGTCGACGCCGAAGCGCTCGATCCAGTAAAGGGCATTGCCAACCAGGAAGTTGCGAACCTCGGTGCGGCCGAAGTTGAAGATGAGGGTGTTCCAGTCGTTGTGGTAACCCTCGCGCGGATCGTCGTACTCGAACAGCGCCGTGCCGTCGAAGCGGCCCAGGCCGTGCGCGTCGGTCGGGAAATGCGCCGGCACCCAGTCGAGGAGCACGCCCAGGCCGGACGCGTGCGCCCGCTCGATGAAGCGGCGCAGCCCCTCGGGCGGGCCGAAGCGGGCGGTGGGCGCGAACAGGCCCAGCGTCTGGTAACCCCAGCTGCCGTCGAACGGGTGCTCGCTCACCGGCAGCAGCTCGAGGTGGGTGAAGCCCATGTCGGCGGCGTAGGGCACCAGTTCGTCGGCCAGCTCGTCCCAGTTCAACCAGCGGTTGCCGTGTTCGGGCTTGCGGCGCCAGGAGCCCAGGTGAACTTCGTAGATGCTGACCGGCGCGTCCAGCGCGTTGGCGGCGCGGCGCGCGGCCGAGGGCGGCTGCACCGGCGGCAGCGGCGCGACCACGCTGGCCGTGGCGGGGCGCAGCTCGGCGGCGCGCGCATAGGGGTCGGCCTTCTGCGGCAGCAGCCGGCCGTGGCGGTCAAGCAACTCGAACTTGTAGGCGATCCCCACGCCCACGCCGGGCACGAACAGCTCCCACACGCCGCACTCGCGGCGCAGCCGCATCGGGTGGCGGCGGCCGTCCCAGTGGTTGAAGTCGCCCACCACGCTGACGCGGCTGGCATTGGGGGCCCACACCGCGAAGGCCGTGCCGGCCACGCCGTCCATCGTGCGCGGGTGCGCACCCAGCACTTCGTAAGGGCGAAGGTGCGTGCCCTCGACCAGCAGCCAGACGTCCATCTCGCCGAGCACGGTGCCGAAGCGGTAGGGGTCTTCGATCAGGGTGTCCCCGCCGCCCGCCCAGCGCAGTCGCAGCTGATAGGGGCCGCGCACCGCAGTGTCGCCCTCGAACAGGTCGGGCAGGCCGTCAGCGTCGCGGCGCTGCAGTGGCCAGGCGTGGGGTCCGGACACCACCGTCACGGTCACGGCGTTGGGTGCGAACACGCGTACCCAGGTGGCGCCGTCGCCCCTCGGGTGCGGGCCCAGCAGGGCAAACGGGTCGCCGTGGCGGCCCTCGCAGAGGGCGCGTGCCTCGGCCTTGTCGAGTTTCATCGGGTGTGGTCGCGTCTCAGCCCTTGGCCTGCAGGCCCCAGACCTCGCGGGCGTACTCGCGGATCGTGCGGTCCGATGAGAAAAAACCCATGCCGGCCACGTTCAGGATGGCCTTCTTCGCCCACGCTTCGGGCCGCTCGTACAGCGCGTCGACGCGGGCCTGCGCGGCGACGTAGCTGTCGAAATCGGCCAGCAGCATGTAGGGGTCGCCGCCCCACAGCAGCGAGTCCACCAGCGCGCGGTAGCGACCGGGCTCGTCGTCGCTGAAGGCGCCGCCCGCGATGGCGTCGAGCACCGCCTTCAACCGGGGCTGCGCTTCGTACAGGCGCAGCGGCTGGTAGCCCTGCGCTTTGTGCTGCGCCACCTCGGCCGTGCTGAGGCCGAAGATGAAGATGTTGTCGTCGCCCACCTGCTGGCGGATCTCGATGTTGGCGCCGTCGTCGGTGCCGATGGTGAGTGCGCCGTTGAGCGCGAGCTTCATGTTGCCGGTTCCCGAGGCCTCGGTGCCAGCGGTGGAAATCTGCTCGGAGAGGTCGGCTGCCGGCATGATGAGCTCGGCCACCGAGACGCCATAGTTCGGCACGAATACCACCTTCAACCGGCCGGCGACCACCGCGTCGTCATTGACCGCGCGGCCCACGTCGTGGATGAGCCGGATGATGCTCTTGGCCGCGTGGTACGAGCTCGCAGCTTTGCCGGCGAAGATCACGGTGCGCGGCGTCCAGTGGGCGTTCGGGTCGGCCAGCATGGCTTGGTAGCGCGCCACCACCTGCAGCACGTTGAGCAGCTGGCGCTTGTATTCGTGGATGCGCTTGACCTGCACGTCGAACAGGCTGGTGGGATCGACGACGATGCCGGTGGCCGAGCGGATGTGTTCGGCCAGCCGCCGCTTGTTGGCCTGCTTGACAGCCCCGAAAGCCTGGCGGAACTCAGCGCGATCCGCGTGCGGCCTCAGGCGCTCGAGCTGGCTCAGGTCGAGCCGCCAGCCGTGGCCGATGGTGCTGTCAACTAGAGAGGCCAGGCCGCCGTTGGCCTGGGCCAGCCAACGGCGCGGCGTCACGCCGTTGGTCATGTTGGTGAAGCGCTTGGGCCACATGGCGGCGAAACCGGAGAAGATGGTCTTCACCAGCAGCTCGCTGTGCAACGCCGACACACCGTTGGTCTTGTGGCTGCCGACCACGGCCAGGTGCGCCATGCGAACGCGGCGCTCGCCGCGCTCGTCGATCAGCGACAGTTCGCGCAGGAAGTCGTGGTCGCCCGGCCGGTGCGCCGCCGCCTCGGCCAGGAATTCGGCGTTGATGCGGAAGATGATCTCCAGGTGCCGCGGCAGCACCTGCTGCAACAGCGCCACGGGCCAGGTTTCCAGCGCCTCGGGCATCAGCGTGTGGTTGGTGTAGCTGAAAACCTTGCGGGTGATGGCCCAGGCGGCGATCCAGCCGAAGCCGTGCTCGTCGACCAGCAGCCGCATCAGCTCGGCCACGCCAATGGCCGGATGGGTGTCGTTCAGGTGGATGGCGACCTTGTCGGCGAGGTTCGCCAGCCGGTCGTGCTCGGCCAGATGCCGCGCCAGGATGTCCTGGATGCTGGCGCTGGTGAAGAAGTACTCCTGGCGCAGGCGCAACTCGCGCCCGGCGGGCGTGCTGTCGTTGGGGTAGAGCACCCAGGAGATGTTCTCGTATTCGTTCTTGAACTCGGCGGCGCGCGCGTAGTCGCCGCTGTTGAAGGCGTGCAGGTCGATCCGGCTGGGGGCCACGGCCTTCCAGAGCCGCAGCGTGCTGACGCGTTCGGTGCCGTGACCGGGTACGACCATGTCGTAGGCCTTGGCGTTGACCTCGCCGGCGTGGCGCCAGGTGGGCACGAGGCTGGGGTCGGCGGCGGGCTCGACCCAGCCGCCGAAGCGTACGCGGTAGCCGACATGGCTGCGCGGGAACTCCCAGGGCGTGCCGTCTTCGATCCAGGGGTCGGGGTACTCCACCTGCCGGCCGCCCTGGATGTGCTGCTTGAACATGCCGAATTCGTAGCGGATGCCGTAGCCCATGCTGGGCAGCTCCACCGTGGCCATGCTGTCCAGAAAGCAGGCCGCCAGCCGGCCGAGACCGCCGTTGCCCAGTGCGGCGTCGGCCTCGGTGGCGGCGAGCTCTTCCAGGCTGGCCGCATGGGCGCGGGCAGCGGCGCCCATCTCGCCCTTGAGTTCCAGAGCCGCGAGTGCGTTGCCGAGGGTGCGGCCGATCAGGAACTCCATCGACAGGTAGTACACGCGGCGCGCCTTGGCCGCACGGTCGGCCTGCTCGGCGGCCACCCAGCGTCGGGACAACTGCTCTCGCGCCACCTGCGCCACGGCGTGCATGATCTCGGTGGTGGTGGCCTGGGCCGGCACGGCGCCCACCGTGTGCAGCAGGTGATGCTCGACCGCGGCGGCGAGCGTGCCGGCGACGGCGGGCTGTGCAGAGGTCGAGAGGTGGGAGTGGCTCATTCGGGGTGGGGCGGCGCAAGGCCTGCTCGCGCTGTTGGAGGCGGGGGCGGGAAGCCGATTTGGAGTTTCCTGAACGAGGCCCCCACCGTCAACCTCCCTCGGGGAGCGGCCTGTGCAGTCCGGCTACATTGTTGAACGCGACTGCTTCATGCCGTGGCCAGAGGCGCCAATAGTTCATGCTTGTCGTCAAACGTCGTGCGCCGGGTTTTTCGGAATCAACTTCATTCACAGGGGTGTAACTTGGGTTCGCAGCGTGAGGCAGCAGCATCGCGAGACGCTGCGGCCCCCGATGCGTCGCCCGGGCGACAGCCCGCACCAGGAGACAGCATGGATTCGATCGATGTCGCGGCGGGTCTGGACCTGCCGCGTCGTGCCGTGGCGCTGGTGCTGGCCGGCGGCCGGGGCAGCCGCCTGAAGAACCTGACCGACTCCCGCGCCAAGCCGGCGGTCTATTTCGGCGGTAAGTTCCGCATCGTCGATTTCGCGCTGAGCAACTGCCTCAACAGCGGCATCCGTCGCATCGGCGTCATCACGCAGTACAAGTCGCACAGCCTGTTGCGCCATCTGCAGCGGGGCTGGGCCTTCCTCAAGACCGAGATGAACGAGTTTGTCGACCTGCTGCCCGCCCAGCAGCGGGTGGACGAGGAGAGCTGGTACCGCGGCACCGCCGACGCCGTCTACCAGAACCAGGACATCCTGGCCGCCTACCGTGCAGACTACGTGGTGGTGCTGGCCGGTGACCACATCTACAAACAGAACTACGCGCTGATGCTGGCCGACCACGTGGCGCTGCACCGCCGGCTGGGCACCGAGTGCACCGTGGCCTGCGTGGAAGTGAATCGCGACGAGGCGCGGGCCTTCGGCGTCATGGCGGTCGATGCCGACCGCCGCATCACCGACTTCGTCGAGAAGCCGCCCGAGCCGCCCGAGATCCCGGGCAAGCCCGGCCGCAGCCTGGCCAGCATGGGCATCTACATCTTCAACGCGCGCTATCTGTACAAGGAACTGCAACGCGACATGATGGACCCTAACTCCAGCCACGACTTCGGCAAGGACATCATCCCCCGCGCCGTGCGCGCCGGCGTGGCCGCGGCCCACCCCTTCGACCTGAGTTGCGTCGGCGGGCGCCCCGGCCAGGAACCCTACTGGCGCGACGTCGGCACCATCGACGCCTACTGGGACGCGAACATCGACCTGACGGCCACCGACCCGCTGCTGAACCTGTACGACACGCACTGGCCCGTCTGGACCTACCAGCCTCAGCTGCCGCCGGCCAAGTTCGTGCACAACGCCGACGACCGGCGCGGCATGGCCATCGAGAGCCTGGTCTCTGGCGGCTGCATCGTCAGCGGCAGCGTGCTGCGCTCCGTGCTGTTCTCGCTGGTGCGCGTGCATTCGCATGCCCAGGTGCAATGGAGCGTGGTGTTGCCGGGCGTTCAGGTGGGCCGCCACGCTCGCCTGACGCGCTGCGTGGTCGACCGCGACTGCATCATCCCCGACGGCTTGGTGATCGGCGAGGACGCCGCGGCCGATGCTGCGCGTTTCCACCGCACCGACAGCGGCATCACGCTGGTTACCCGCGAGATGCTGCGCGCGATCGAATGAGGCCCCCCGCGAACTCGGCGCCGCGCGTGCTGCATGTGGCGGCCGAGGTCTTCCCGCTAGTGAAGACGGGCGGGCTGGCGGACGTCGTGGCCGCGCTGCCCGTGGCGCAGCTGGAGCAGGGTGCCGACGTGCGCCTGCTGCTGCCGGGCTACCCGGCCGTGATCGAGAGCGTGCAGGGCGCGCGCCTGGTCATCGACATCGGCGCCTGCTTCGGCGCGCTGCGCGTGCGGCTGCTTTTGGGCCGCATGCCCGGCACCGCGCTGCCGGTGTACGTGATCGACGCGCCCTACCTGTATCGGCGGGTCGGCGGCCCCTACCAGGCCGCCGATGGCGAGGAGTGGCCCGACAACCTACAGCGCTTCGCGCTGCTGGGCTGGGTGGCGGCCCACCTGGCGGCCGACGACGTCGACCCCGCCTGGGTGCCCGAGATCGTTCACGCCCACGACTGGCACGCCGCCATGACCTGCGCCTTCGTGGCCGAGCACCTGCCCACGCGGGCAGCCAGTGTCTTCACGGTGCACAACCTGGCCTTCCAGGGGCTGTTCCCCATGCACGACTGGCCCTTGCTGGGGCTGGCGTCGCGGCTGATGTCGCCGGCCGGGGTGGAGTACCACGGCCAGCTCAGCTTCATGAAGGCGGGCCTGAAGTTCGCCGACCGCATCACCACCGTGAGCCCGAACTACGCGCAGGAGATCGCCACACACGAGTTCGGCTGCGGCCTGGACGGCGTGATCCGCGGCCGCGGGGCGGCTGTCAGCGGCATCCTCAACGGCATCGACGACGCAGTGTGGAATCCGGCCACCGACCCCGCCATCGCGCAGCGCTACGACGCCGGGCGGCTGGCCGGCAAGGCCGCGTGCAAGCGGGCGCTGCAGGCCGAGCTGGGCCTGTCGCCCGACCCCGGGGCGCTGCTGATGGTGGTGGTGAGCCGCCTGACGGCGCAGAAGGGCATGGACCTGCTGCTGGCCGCCTTGCCCGAGATGCTGAACCAGGGCGTGCAGCTGGCGGTGCAGGGCACGGGCGATCCCGCCCTGGAGGCCGCCTTCCGCATGGCCGAGCAGGCGCACCCGGGGCGCGTGCAGGTGCACGTGGGCTACGACGAGGCGCGCGCACACCGGCTGGTGGCCGGGGCCGACGTGATTGCCGTGCCCTCGCGCTTCGAGCCCTGCGGGCTGACGCAGCTCTACGGCCTGCGCTACGGCACGCTGCCGCTGGTGCGGCGGGTGGGCGGGCTGGCCGACACGGTGACCAATGCCGACGAGGCCGCCCTGGCCCAGGGTCGCGCGACCGGCTTCGCCTTCGATGCCGCGTCGCCGCGCGCGCTGCTGCAGGCCGCGGCGCGCGCCCTGGCCCTCTGGCGCGATCCGCCCACCTGGCAGGCCATGATGCGCCGGGGCATGGGGCAGCCGCTGTCGTGGCGGCAGCCGGCGCAGCAGTACCTGGCGCTGTACCACGAGGCGCTGCGCGCCAAGGCCGGCTGAGCTGTCGCTCGCTTGGGCTGGGGGGGTGGCACGGTGCGCCTAGAATCCGCGCCGCCCGGACAGGTGGATGAGCGGTTTAAGTCGCACGCCTGGAAAGCGTGTGAGGGTTAACAGCCCTCCGCGGGTTCGAATCCCGCCCTGTCCGCCAGGCCCTCCTTGTCCGGCTCGCCCGGTGCCTCAGATCTTCGCTGCCGGCGCCGCCGCCGCCCCCGTGAAGGCCTGCCCGCGCACCATCTCGGGCGTCAGGCCGCGGTTCACGTCCAGACCCGTGACGAACCAGTCGTGCGCCGGCAGGCGAATCGGGTGCACCACCTCCTCGTACGAGCGCATGGGCCACAGCACGCCGAAGCGGCGCTGGTGCTCGAAGGTGTCGGTCTCGGCCACGGCGCCGCGCGTGTCCGTGTAGCCCTCGAGCGTGAAGCGCACCCGCCGGCAGATGCCGTCGTCGCGGTCGATGCAGACCGCCACGCGGTCGCGCGGGGCCAGGCCCAGACCAGGGCTGGCCTCGACCTCGACGACATCGCACAGGCGGCCGTGCACGCGCTCGGTGCCGGCCATCGCCGCCGGCAGGGAGCGCCCGACCAGCCACAGCGGCCCCAGCAGGAACAGCCCGTAGGCCTCGGCCACCAGCGCCGAGGCCGCCAGGTAGCCCGCCTCGGTGCGGCGCTGGCCGTTGGTCCAGACCTCGACGCGGCCGTCGGTGCCGGCGCGGCTGCCGCGCTGCCACCAGACCTGCTTCTGCCCCGCCGGGCCGGTGTAGGCCTGGGCCACCACGCCCTGCGCCGGAAGTAGCCGCTCCTCCGAGGGGCCGCGGAAGCCCTTGTCCACGACCTCGGGCTGCACGCGGTCGATCAGGGGCCGCCACTGGCCGTCGTAGGCGACGCTGATGTCGCGCAGGTTCCGATAGGCGTCGAGGCCGTGCACCTGGGCGCACGCCAGCAGCCGCCGGGCGGCCTCGGCGTCCTCGCGGACGGGACGGTTCAGCGGTAGCGGCGTGGCGCAGCCCCCGAGCAGCGGCGCCAGCGGCAGCGCCGCGGCGCCGAGCAGCCAGCGTCGGCGGTTGGTGTCGATGAAGTCGGGTTCGGTTGCGGGCATGGGCTGGGCGGGGTGGTGGAAGGTTCGGCGGGCGCGTGCCACCTAGGCGCCGACGACGGCGTGCCTGCGCAGCCACTCGATCAGCACGAAGTCCAGGGCGCGCGAGTGCGTGCTCTCCAGCACCACCGGCGGCGCGCAGCCGGCCTCGTAGGCCTCGCGCCAGCGCAGCGCGCACACGCACCAGCGGTCGCCGGGCTTCAGGCCGCGGAAGCGGTGCTCGGGGCGCGGCGTGATGAGGTCGTTGCCGCGCTCCATCTGGAAGTTCAGGAACTCCACCGTCACCTTGGCGCAGATGACGTGGCTGCCGTGGTCCTGGGCGTCGGTGTGGCAGCAGCCGTCGCGGTACCAGCCGGTCAGGGGGTCGTAGCTGCAGGGCACCAGGGCCGTGCCCAGCACGTTGAGCGCGCGGTCGCGACGGGTCTCGCTCATCGGCGGCGCCTCACTTGCCGGCGGCGGGCGTGCCCTTGCCCAGCAGCGCCATGGCCGTGCCGATCAGCGACGACACCTCGGTCATGTTGCCCGGCACGATCATGGTGTTGTTGGTGCGGGCCAGGTTGGCGTACGCCTCCACGGCCTTCTCGGCCACCTTCAGCTGCACGGCCTGCTCGCCGCCGGGCTCGCGGATGGCGGCGGCGATCTTGCGGATGGCCTCGGCCGTGGCTTCGGCCACCGCGCTGATGGCCGCGGCCTCGCCCTGCGCGTTGTTGATCTCGGCCTGCTTCTCGCCCTCGGAGCGGGCGATGAAGGCCTCGCGCTCGCCGGTGGCGATGTTGATCTGCTCCTGCCGCCGGCCCTCGGAGGCCGCGATCAGCGCGCGCTTCTCGCGCTCGGCCGTGATCTGCGCCTGCATCGAGCGCAGGATCTCGGCCGGCGGGGTGAGGTCCTTGATCTCGTAGCGCAGCACCTTCACGCCCCAGTTCATGGCCGCCTCGTCGAGCGCGTTCACGACGCTGGCGTTGATGAGGTCGCGCTCCTCGAAGGTCTTGTCGAGCTCGAGCTTGCCGATCACGCTGCGCAGCGTGGTCTGCGCCAGCTGCGAGATGGCCACCAGGTAGTCGCTGCTGCCGTAGCTGGCGCGCATGGGGTCGGTGACCTGGAAGTACAGGATGCCGTCGACCTGCAGCTGCGTGTTGTCCTTGGTGATGCACACCTGGCTGGGCACGTCCAGCGGCACCTCCTTCAGCGAGTGCTTGTAGGCCACGCGCTCGACGAAGGGGATGACGAACTTCAGCCCCGGCGTGAGCGTGCGGTCGTACTTGCCCAGCCGCTCCACGACCCAGGCGTTCTGCTGCGGCACGATCTTGAACGTGCGGACGACGAAGATCACCGCGATGACGGCGACGATGAGCGCGATTTCCATGGTGGCGACGGCCTTGGGCTGGAGGGTGTCGGGGGAGGGCGGCGTTCAGCGGGCGGGCGCCGGCTGCACCAGCAGTTCGCTGCCGTGCACGGCCACGATCACGTGCTCGCCGGCGGCCGGCACGCCGCTGCCGCCGAAGCGCACCGACCACAGCGCGCCGCGGTAGCTCACGCGGGCCGAGCCGTCGGCCTGCCACGCCGGCACCTGCAGGCGCTGGCCGACGTCGAGGTTGACGTCCGGGTTGGCCTCGGACGGCGCGCTGCGTGGCGAGCGTGCCCGCCGGAAGTGCCAGGCCGCGGTGGCCCCGGCCGACAGCAGCGCGGCCGCGGCCACCTGGGCGGCGCCCGACAGCCCGGCGTGCGCCGCCAGCGCACCGGCGGCGGCGCCCAGCGCCACCATCAGCAGGTAGAAGGTGCCGGTGGCCAGCTCGGCGGCCACCAGCGCGCCGGCCAGCAGCCACCACAGCGTCGGGTTCGACAGGTCCATGGGTGCGGTTCCTCCTCGGGGCCGTGCCGGGTGCCGGGCCGGCACCACGGGCATCTCAGCCGCAGTGTAGGCGCGGTGTCATGCCACCGCTGCCGGCAGGCCCCTACACTGCGCGCCTTCGCGCGGCCCCGGCCGCCCCGTCCACCCCACCGCTGCCGCCAGGCCCGACCATGCTGCGCTTCCGCTTTCCCATCGTCATCATCGACGAGGACTACCGCTCCGAGAACACCTCGGGCCTGGGCATCCGCGCGCTGGCCGAGGCCATCCAGAAGGAGGGCTTCGAGGTGCTGGGCGCCACCAGCTACGGCGACCTCAGCCAGTTCGCGCAGCAGCAAAGCCGCGCCAGCGCCTTCATCCTGAGCATCGACGACGAGGAGTTCACGCCCGGCCCCGAGCTCGACCCGGCGGTGCTGAACCTGCGCAAGTTCATCCAGGAGATCCGCTGGAAGAACGCCGACATCCCCATCTACGTCTACGGCGAGACGCGCACCAGCCAGCACCTGCCCAACGACGTGCTGCGCGAGCTGCACGGCTTCATCCACATGTTCGAGGACACGCCGGAGTTCGTGGCCCGGCACATCATCCGCGAGGCACGCAGCTACCTCGACGGCCTGGCGCCGCCTTTCTTCAAGGCGCTGATGGACTACGCGCAGGACGGCAGCTACTCGTGGCACTGCCCCGGCCACAGCGGCGGCGTGGCCTTCCTGAAGAGCCCGGTCGGGCAGATGTTCCACCAGTTCTTCGGCGAGAACATGCTCCGCGCCGACGTGTGCAACGCGGTCGAGGAGCTCGGCCAGCTGCTCGACCACACTGGCCCGGTGGCGGCGTCCGAGCGCAACGCGGCCCGCATCTTCAACGCCGACCACTGCTTCTTCGTCACCAACGGCACCAGCACCAGCAACAAGATGGTGTGGCACCACTGCGTGGCGCCGGGCGACGTGGTGGTGGTCGACCGCAACTGCCACAAGAGCATCCTGCACAGCATCATCATGACCGGCGCGGTGCCGGTGTTCCTGACGCCCACGCGCAACCACTACGGGATCATCGGCCCGATCCCGAAGAGCGAGTTCAGCCCCGAGGCCATCCGCGCCAAGATCGCCGCGCACCCGCTGCTGCAGGGCCGCGACCCGGCCACGCTGCAGCCCAAGATCCTGGCGCTGACGCAGAGCACCTACGACGGCGTGCTCTACAACACCGAGGACATCAAGACCGGGCTCGACGGCTACGTCGACACGCTGCACTTCGACGAGGCCTGGCTGCCGCACGCGGCCTTCCACCCCTTCTACGGCAGCTTCCACGCCATGGGCAAGAAGCGGCCGCGGCCGCGCAAGGCCATGGTCTACGTCACGCAGAGCACGCACAAGCTGCTGGCGGGGCTCTCCCAGGCCAGCCAGGTGCTGGTGCAGGACTCGCAGGAGGTCAAGCTCGACCGCCACCTCTTCAACGAGGCCTACCTGATGCACACCAGCACCAGCCCGCAGTACGCGATCATCGCCAGCTGCGACGTGGCCGCGGCGATGATGGAGCCGCCTGGCGGCACTGCGCTGGTGGAGGAGAGCATCGCCGAGAGCCTGGACTTCCGCCGCGCCATGCGCAAGGTCGACGCCGAGTTCGGCAAGGACTGGTGGTTCCAGGTCTGGGGCCCTGACGAGCTGGCCGAGGAGGGCATCGGCCGCTCGGCCGATTGGATGCTGCACGCCGACGAGGCCTGGCACGGCTTCGGCGCGCTGGCCGAGGGCTTCAACCTGCTCGACCCCATCAAATGCACCGTCATCACGCCGGGCCTGGGCGTCGACGGCCGCTTCTCGCCCAGCGGCATCCCGGCGTCCATCGTCACTAAGTTCCTGGCCGAGCACGGCGTGGTGGTCGAGAAGACGGGCCTATACTCGTTTTTCATCATGTTCACCATCGGCATCACCAAGGGCCGCTGGAACACGCTGCTGACGGCGCTGCAGCAGTTCAAGGACGACTACGACCGCAACGCGCCGCTGTGGCGCATCCTGCCGGAGTTCTGCGCCGCGCACCCGCGCTACGACCGCATGAGCCTGCGCGACCTCTGCCAGGCCGTGCACGAAGCCTATTCCCAAGGCGACATCGCGCGCCTGACCACCGAGGTCTACCTGTCCGACCTGCAGCCGGCGATGACGCCCTCCGAGGCCTATGCGCACATCGCTAGCCGCCGCACCGAGCGCGTGTCGATCGACGAGCTCGAGGGCCGCGTGACCACCGCGCTGCTCACGCCATATCCGCCGGGCATCCCGCTGCTGGTGCCCGGAGAGCGCTTCAACCGGCGCATCGTCGACTACCTGCGCTTCACGCGGCAGTTCAACGCCGCGTTCCCGGGCTTCGTCACCGACGTTCACGGCCTGGTGGCCGAGGACGGCCCGGGCGGCGAGCGCCGCTACTACGTGGACTGCGTGCGTGCCTGATCAGCCGGCGGCCTCGGGCGGCAGGCCCATGACCTTGGCGAAGCCGCCATCGACGTAGGTGATCTCGGCGGTGATGCCCGCGGCCAGGTCCGACAGCAGGAAGGCCGCGGCGTTGCCGACGTCGTCGATGGTGACGTTGCGGCGCAGCGGCGACTGCGCGCCCACCACCTCGAGCATCTTGCCGAAGCCCTTGATGCCGCTGGCGGCCAGCGTCTTGATGGGGCCGGCGCTGATGCCGTTGACGCGCATGCCGCGCGGGCCCAGGCTGGCAGCCAAGTAGCGCACGCTGGCCTCGAGGCTGGCCTTGGCCAGGCCCATGGTGTTGTAGGCCGGCACGGCGCGCTCGGCACCCAGGTAGGTGAGCGTCAGCAGCGCACTGCTGTGCCTGAGCATGGGCAGCGCCGCCTTGGCCATCGCCGGGAAGCTGTAGGCCGAGATGTCGTGCGCGATGCGGAAGCCCTCGCGGCTGAGGCCGTCGAGGAAGTCGCCCGCGATGGCCTCGCGCGGGGCGAAGCCGATGGAGTGCACGAAGCCGTCGAACTGCGGCCAGTGCGCGGCCAGGTCGGCGAACATCTTCGCGATCTGCGCGTCGTCCGAGACGTCGCAGTCGAACACCAGGCTGCTGTCGAACTCCCGGGCGAACTCGGTGATGCGCTCCTTGAAGCGCTCGCCCACGTAGCTGAAGGCGAGTTCCGCGCCCTGGGCCCGGCAGGCGCGGGCGATACCGTAGGCGATGGATCGGTTGGACAGCACGCCCGTGATCAGAAGGCGCTTGCCGGCAAGAAAGCCCATGGAGTCTCCGTCGTCGTGGGTCGGGGGCAGGCGGCGCGGCGGCGCACCGGCCCGAGGCGGGCGCGGATTCTGGCATGCAGGCGCCGTGCGGGCTGCCGGGCGTTGCCTGTGGTCTTGTTCACGTCTATACTCCGCGTTTTCCGGGTGTTTGCGGGCGTGCAGCGCTTGCAGGCATGGGTCGCGTGGGCGGGGGAGCATCCAGCCCATTTTTTTTGCTCGATCGGCACCGAGGCAGGCTTGCACGCCGTGCGCCGCCTGGGTGAGGGATCTTGGCGGCGCGCCCGGCGGATGGCGCAGCGCCGAGATGCTGCGGGAGCAGCGGGATCGGGGTCCATCACTTGAAGACAGGCGGCAGCAAGGCCAGGGGCGGTGCGCTCGGCGCACGCGGCCCGCTCGGGGGCACCTCGGGTGCCAGCCGCAGGCCCGTGCGTGCGCTGCCGGTTCTCGAGGCCGCCGCCGCTGACGCCCCGGCCCGCCAGGGCTGGCAGCAGGCCATCGCCGGCACCGTGCAGGGCCTGGGCTACGACCTGGTCGACGTCGAACGCGCCGGCCGCGGCCTGCTGCGCGTGACCATCGACCGCATCCCCGGCCGCGTCTACGGCGCGCCGGGCGCGCCCGACGGCGGCGAATTCATCACGGTCGAGGACTGCGAGGCCGTGACGCGCCAGCTGCAGTACGCGCTCGAGGTCGAGGGCCTGGAGTACGCGCGGCTGGAGGTCTCCTCGCCCGGCCTCGACCGGCCGCTGCGCCACGACGCCGACTACCGTCGCTTCACTGGCCAGGCCGTAAAGATCACCCTGCGCGAGCCCTTCGAGGGCCGCAGGCACTGGGAGGGCGTGCTGGGCCTGGGCGCGGCCGACGGCAGCTACTCCCTGACGTTCAGCAAGAGCAAGGGCACGGCCGAGCAGCAGCTGGGCTTCGTGCTGTCCGAGGTGCGCGAGGCGCGCCTGGTGCCGGTGCTCGACTTCAAGGGCCGCAAGGCCTGCGCGCCCGCCGACGCCGCCCCCGAATCCACGAACGACAGCGCCGCCGGGCCCGCCTCGGCCGCCGCGCCAGAGAAGACGAAAGGCTGATGAACCGATGAACCGCGAAATGCTGATGCTGGTGGACGCGATCTCGCGCGAGAAAACCGTGGACCGCGACGTTGTCTTCGGCGCGGTGGAGGCCGCGCTGGCCTCGGCCACCAAGAAACTGCACGGGGGCGAGGTCGACATCCGCGTCGCGGTGGACCGCGACACTGGCGACTACGAGACCTTCCGCCGCTGGCTGGTGGTGCCCGATTCCGCCGGCCTGCAGAACCCGGATGCCGAGGAACTGCTGTCCGACGCGCTCGACCGCATCCCCGACATCGAGGAAGGCGACTACATCGAGGAGTCCGTCGACTCCGTGCCCATCGGCCGCATCGGCGCGCAGGCCGCCAAGCAGGTGATCCTGCAGAAGATCCGCGACGCCGAGCGCGAGCAGCTGCTCAACGACTTCCTCTCGCGCGGCGAGCAGGTCATGGTCGGCACCGTCAAGCGCCTGGACAAGGGCGACATCATCGTCGAGAGCGGCCGCGTCGAAGGGCGCCTCAAGCGCACCGAGATGATCCCGAAAGAGAACCTGCGCTCGGGCGACCGCGTGCGCGCCGTGATCCTGGGCATCGACCCCACGCAGCGCGGCGCGCAGATCATGCTCTCGCGCTCCAGCCCCGAGTTCATGAAGGAGCTGTTCGCGCAGGAGGTGCCCGAAATCGAGCAGGGCCTGCTCGAGATCAAGAGCTGCGCCCGCGACCCCGGCAGCCGCGCCAAGATCGCCGTGGTCAGCCACGACCGCCGCGTCGACCCCATCGGCACCTGCGTGGGCGTGCGAGGCTCGCGCGTCAACGCCGTCACCAACGAAGTCGCTGGCGAGCGCGTGGACATCGTGCTGTGGTCCGACGATCCGGCGCAGTTCGTCATTGGCGCGCTCGCGCCGGCCAACGTGGTGAGCATCGTCGTCGACGAGGAGCGCCACGCGATGGACGTGGTGGTCGACGAGGAGAACCTGGCCATCGCCATTGGCCGCGGCGGCCAGAACGTGCGCCTGGCGTCCGACCTCACGGGCTGGCGCATCAACATCATGACCGCCGAGGAATCCCAGGCCAAGCAGGCCGAGGAGTCCGGCTCGGTGCGCAAGCTCTTCGTCGAGAAGCTCGACGTCGACGAGGAGGTCGCCGACATCCTCATCGAGGAGGGCTTCAGCAGCCTCGAGGAGGTGGCCTACGTGCCGCTGCAGGAGATGCTCGAGATCGAGGCCTTCGATGAGGACACCGTGCACGAGCTGCGCAAGCGCGCCAAGGATGCGCTGCTGACCATGGAGATCGCGCGCGAGGAGCAGGTCGAGGAGGTCTCGCAGGACCTGCGCGATCTGCAGGGACTGACGTCCGAACTGATCGCCAAGCTGGCCGAGGGCGGCATCCATAAGCGCGACGACCTGGCCGACCTGGCCGTCGACGAGCTGACCGAGATGACCGGTGTCGCCGACGAGCAGGCCAAGGCGCTGATCATGAAGGCGCGGGAGCACTGGTTCAACACCTGAGCGGACGCCCGCCCAGCCCCGAACCCCGCACCGCCCCGCCCGACGCAAGCAATACCCCGAGGAAAACCCACCCATGGCCGTGACCACCGTCGCTCAGCTCGCGCAGCAGCTCAACCGCCCACCGGCGGCCTTGCTCGAGCAGCTGCAGTCGGCAGGCGTGAGCAAGCAGTCGCCCGACGACGCGCTCACCGACGCCGACAAGGAACGGCTGCTGGAGTTTCTGCGCCATTCGCATGGCACGGCCGCCAGCGCCGAGCGCAAGAAGATCACCATCGTCAAGAAGACGTCGACCGAGATCAAGCAGGCCGACGCCAGCGGGCGCGCCCGTACCATCCAGGTCGAGGTTCGCAAGAAGCGCACCTTCGTCAAGCGCGACGAAGCGCCCGCGGCCGACGAGCCCTCGGGCCCGAGCGAGGAGGAGCTCGACCTCCTGCGCCGCGAAGAGGAAGCGCGGGCCCAGGCCGAAGCCATCCGCAAGCAGGAGGAAGAGCTCGCTGAGGTGCGTCGCCGGCGCGAGGAGCAGGAGCGTCTCGCACGTGAAGCCGCCGAGGCCGCCGCCACGAGGCTCGCGGCGGAAGCGGCGGCCGCTGCCGAGGCCGCGGCAAGGGCCGCCACCGAGGCGGCGGCTCGAATCGCTGCCGGCAAAGAGGAGCCCGACGCGGTTGGGTCGCCGACCACGGCTCCCGTCGCGCCAGCCGAACCGCCCAAGGCGCCGGAGACGCCCAAGCCCGTGCTGCGCGTCGTGAAGGCTGCCGACAGGGCCGCTGAGGAGGCCGCCAAGCAGAGCGACCTCGAGCGCCGCCGCAAGGCCGCCGAGGACGAGGCGCGCAAGATCCGCGAGATGATGAACCGGCCCAAGGGCGTCTTGACGGCCAAGAAGCCCGAGGAAGCCAAACCGGCCGAGGCGGTTCCCATCAAGGGCACGATCCACAAGCCGGCTGCCAAGCCTGGCGCGCCGGGGGCCGCTGCCAGCTCCACCGCGGCCAAGCCGGGCGAGAAGAAGCAGGTCAAGAGCGAAAAGCTCAGCTCCAGCTGGGCCGATGACGCCGCCAAGAAGCGCGCCGCGCTCAAGACCCGGGGCGATACCGGCGGCGGCCGTGCCGGATGGCGCGCGCCCCGCGGCGGCGCCCGCCGCGGCGATCGCGACGAAGGGGGCTACGTGCCCGAGCCGCAGGCCGCCGTCGTGCAGGAAGTGCACGTGCCCGAGACCATCTCGGTGGCCGACCTCGCCCACAAGATGTCGGTCAAGGCCAGCGAGGTGATCAAGCAGCTGATGAAGCTGGGCCAGATGGTCACCATCAACCAGCAGCTCGACCAGGAGACGGCGATGATCGTCGTCGAGGAGATGGGCCACAAGGCGATGGCCGCCAAGCTCGACGACCCCGAGGCCTTCACCGAGGAAGAGGCCAAGGCGCACGAGGCCGAGGCGCTGCCGCGGCCCCCGGTGGTCACCGTCATGGGCCACGTCGACCACGGCAAGACCTCGCTGCTGGACTACATCCGCCGCGCTCGCGTGGCCGCGGGCGAGGCCGGCGGCATCACGCAGCACATCGGCGCTTACCACGTCGAGACGCCGCGTGGCGTGATCACCTTCCTCGACACTCCCGGCCACGCCGCCTTCACGGCGATGCGCGCGCGCGGTGCGAAGGCCACCGACATCGTCATCTTGGTGGTGGCGGCCGACGACGGCGTGATGCCGCAGACGAAGGAGGCCATCAGCCACGCCAAGGCCGCTGGCGTGCCCATCGTCGTGGCCATGAACAAGATCGACAAGCCCGACGCCAACGTCGAGCGCGTGAAGAGCGAACTCGTGGCCGAGGGCGTGGTGCCCGAGGACTTCGGCGGCGACTCTCCGTTCGTCCCCGTGTCGGCCAAGGTCGGCACCGGCGTCGACAGCCTGCTCGAGCAGGTGCTGCTGCAGGCCGAGGTGCTGGAGCTGAAGGCGCCCACCGAGGCTGCGGCCAAGGGCATCGTCATCGAGGCCAAGCTCGACAAGGGCCGCGGCCCGGTGGCCACGGTGCTGGTGCAGAGCGGCACGCTCAGCAAGGGCGACGTCGTGCTGGCCGGCAGCAGCTACGGCCGCGTGCGCGCGATGCTCGACGAGGATGGTCACAGCACCGACTCCGCCGGGCCCTCGATGCCGGTGGAGATCCAGGGCCTGACCGAGGTGCCGCAGGCTGGCGACGAGTTCATGGTGCTGGGCGACGAGCGCCGGGCGCGCGAGATCGCCACCTTCCGCCAGGGCAAGTACCGCGAGGTCACGCTGAACAGACGGCAGGCCGCCAAGCTCGAGGGCATGTTCGAGAACATGGGCGAGGGCCAGGCGCAGACGCTGGCGCTCATTGTTAAGGCCGACGTGCAGGGCTCGCAGGAGGCGCTGGCGCAGAGCCTGCTCAAGCTCAGCACGCCCGAGGTGCGGGTGCAGATCGTGCATGCCGCGGTCGGCGGTATCACCGAGAGCGACATCAACCTGGCCATCGCCTCGAAGGCCGTGGTCATCGGCTTCAACACGCGCGCCGACGCCGGTGCGCGCAAGCTGGCCGAGGGCAACGGCGTCGATGTCCGCTACTACAACATCATCTACGACGCCGTCGACGAGGTGAAGGCGGCCATGGGCGGCATGCTGGCGCCCGAGCAGCGCGAGGAGGTCATCGGCACCGCCGAGATCCGCACCGTGTTCGTGGCCAGCAAGATCGGCACGGTGGCGGGCTCCATGGTCACGGCCGGCATCGTGCGCCGCGACTGCCGCTTCCGCCTGCTGCGCGACAACGTGGTCATCTACACCGGCGAGGTGGAGGGTGTCCGCCGCTTCAAGGACGATGTGCGCGAGGTCAAGGAAGGCTTCGAGTGCGGCATCAAGCTGAAGAACGTCACCGACCTCAAGGAAGGCGACCAGCTGGAGTTCTTCGAGGTCAAGGAGGTCGCGCGCACGCTGTAAGGCGGGCGCCGACGCTGCGATCCAGCGATCAGCCCCGCCCGCGCGGCGGGGCTGATTCATTTGGAGCACCACGATGCGACACAAGAAAGCCACCCCCAACCGCAGCTTCCGCGTCGCCGACCAGATCCAGCGCGACGTGGCGGAGCTCATCCGCGAGCTGAAGGACCCGCGCATCGGCCTCGTCACGATCAACAGCGTCGAGGTCTCGCCCGACTACGCGCACGCGAAGGTGTTCTTCTCGGTGCTGATCAGCGACGCCGCCGAGTGCGAGAAGGCGCTCAACGAGGCCGCCGGCTTCCTGCGTAACGGCCTGTTCAAGCGGCTGCAGATCCACACCGTGCCGACGCTGCACTTCCAGTTCGACAAGACCACCGAGCGCGCGGCCGACCTGTCCGCGCTGATCGCGCGCGCCAATGCCGTGCGTGCCAAGGAATGACTCCCCCCCGTAGCGCCTTCGGCGCTCCCCCCCAGGGGGGCGCCGCCAGCGGCCCGGCAGAGCCGGCTCCGCGGCGGCCGCTTGAGAGAGCGCCGCGCCGCCCGCTGCACGGGGTGCTCCTGCTCGACAAGCCGCTGGGCTGGAGCAGCAACGACGCGCTGCAGAAGGTGAAGGGCATGCTGCGTGCCGAGAAGGCCGGCCACACCGGCACGCTCGATCCTCTGGCCACGGGCCTGCTGCCGCTGTGTTTTGGCGCCGCCACCAAGTTCAGCCAGGCGAGCCTGGACGCCGACAAGCGCTACACCGCCACGCTCAAGCTGGGCGAGCGCACCACGACGGGCGACCGCGAAGGCGAGCTCACCCAGACCCGCCCCGTGGCCGTGGACCGCGCCGCGATCGAGGCCGCCTGCGCTCGCTTCACGGGCGCCATCGACCAGCTGCCGCCCATGCACAGCGCGCTCAAGCACGATGGCCGCAAGCTCTACGACCTGGCGCGCGCTGGCATCGAGGTGGCACGCACACCGCGCCGCGTGACGATTCATGCGCTGGACATCCTGCACTCGCAGGCTGACGAGCTCGTGATCGACGTGCGTTGCAGCAAGGGCACCTACATCCGCACCCTGGCCGAGGACCTTGGCGAGGCGCTGGGCTGCGGCGCCCACCTGGCGGCGCTGCGGCGCACCGCCAGCGGCCGCCTCGACGTGGCCGACGCCGTCACGATCGAGCAGCTCCAGGCGCTGGAGCCCGGCGCCCGCGAGGCGCTGCTGCGCCCGCCGCAGGTGCTGCTCGGCGACGCACCCGAGGTGCGCCTGCCCGCCGACGAGGCCGGCCGCTTCCTCACCGGCCTGCGCCGCCGCGTCGCGCTGGCCGACGCCCCGGCCGTCAAGGTGTTCGGCCCCGGCCCGCGCGAACACGGCGCCTTCCTCGGCACCGCCCACATCACCGCCGGCGAGTTGATTCCCGACCGCCTGCTCAGTCCCCTCGAAGTGCAAGGCAGCACCCCATGACCACCCAAGCCGCCATCCGCAATATCGCCATCATCGCCCATGTCGACCACGGCAAGACCACCCTGGTGGACCAGCTGCTGCGCCAGAGCGGCACCTTCCGCGAGAACGAGAAGATCGCCGAGCGCGTGATGGACAGCAACGACATCGAGCGCGAGCGCGGCATCACCATCCTGGCCAAGAACTGCGCCGTGCAGTGGCAGGGCACGCACATCAACATCGTCGACACGCCCGGCCACGCCGACTTCGGCGGCGAGGTCGAGCGGGCCCTGTCCATGGTCGACGGCGTGGTGCTGCTGATTGACGCCCAGGAAGGCCCGATGCCGCAGACGCGCTTCGTCACGAAGAAGGCGCTGGCCCTGGGGCTGAAGCCCATCGTCGTGGTCAACAAGGTCGACAAGCCCGGCTCGCGGCCCGACTACGTGATCAACGCCGCCTTCGAGCTGTTCGACAAGCTCGGCGCCAACGACGAGCAGCTGGACTTCCCGGTGGTCTACGCCAGCGGCCTGAACGGCTGGGCGGCGCTGGCTGAGGGCGAGCCCGGAGAGGCCTGGGGCAACGACATGGCGCCGCTGTTCGACACCGTGCTCAAGCATGTGCCGCCGCACCAGGGCGACCCGGCGGCGCCGCTGCAGCTGCAGATCAGCTCGCTGGACTACTCCACCTACGTGGGCCGCATCGGCGTGGGCCGCGTCAACGCCGGCACCGTACGGCCCGGCATGGACGTGCTGGTGTGCCAGGGAGAGGAGGGCCCGCGCCGCAAGGGCCGCATCAACCAGGTGCTCACCTTCGAGGGGCTCGAGCGCCGGCAGGCCGACAGCGCCGGGCCCGGCGACATCGTCCTGATCAACGGCATAGAGGACATCGGCATCGGCGAGACCGTCACCAGCCCCGAGACGCCCTCCCCGCTGCCGATGCTGAAGGTGGACGAGCCGACGCTGACGATGAACTTCTGCGTCAACACCAGCCCGCTGGCCGGCCGCGAGGGCAAGTTCGTCACCAGCCGCCAGATCTGGGACCGGCTCCAGAAGGAACTGCTGTCCAACGTGGCGCTGCGCGTCAAGGAAAGCGGCGAGGACGGCGTGTTCGAGGTCTCGGGCCGCGGCGAGCTGCACCTCACGATCCTGCTGGAGAACATGCGCCGCGAGGGCTACGAGCTCGCGGTCAGCAAGCCGCGCGTGGTGTTCCACGATGTCGACGGGCCCGGCGGCAAGGAACGCCACGAGCCCATCGAGCTGCTCACGGTGGACGTGGAAGACCAGCACCAGGGCGGGGTGATGCAGGCCCTGGGCGAACGCAAGGGCGAGCTCGTCAACATGGAAACCGATGGCCGCGGCCGCGTGCGGCTGGAATACCGCATCCCGGCGCGCGGGCTCATCGGCTTTTCCAACGAGTTCATGAACCTCACGCGCGGCACCGGGCTCATCAGCAACATCTTCGACGGCTACGAGCCCTACAAGGGCGAGATCGCCAGCCGCAAGAACGGCGTGCTGATCAGCATGGACGACGGCGAGATCTTTACCTACGCGCTGGGCAAGCTCGACGACCGCGGCCGCATGTTCGTGAAGGCCGGCGACCCGGTCTACGAGGGCATGATCGTCGGCGTGCACAACCGCGACAACGACCTCGTCGTGAACGCCACGCGCACCAAGCAGCTGACGAACTTCCGCGTCAGCGGCAAGGAAGACGCGATCAAGGTCACGCCGCCGATCGACCTGACGCTGGAGTACGGCGTCGAGTTCATCGAGGACGACGAGCTCGTGGAGATCACGCCCAAGAGCGTGCGGCTGCGCAAGCGCTTCCTGAAGGAGCACGAGCGCAAGCGGGCCAGCCGGGAGGCCTGAGCTTCGTGACGCGGGGGCGAGCCCTGGCCACCATGCTGGCCGTCACGCTGATGTGGAGCATCGCCGGCGTGGTCTCGCGCTGGCTCGACGATGCTTCCGGCTTCGAGATCACCTTCTGGCGCAGCGCCTTCAACGCGCTGGCGCTCGTGGTGCTGCTGCTGGTGCTGCGCGGGCCGGTGCGCCTGTGGGCCACGCTGCGCAGCGGTGGGCGGGCGCTGTGGCTGTCGGGCGTGTGCTGGAGCGTCATGTTCACCGCCTTCATGGTGGCGCTCACGCTCACTTCGGTGGCTAATGTGCTGGTGACGATGGCGCTGGGGCCGCTGTTCACGGCGCTGCTGTCGCGCGCGGCACTGGGCCACCGCCTGGAGCTGCGTACCTGGTGGGCGATCGCGCTGGCGGGCGTGGGCGTCGCCTGGATGCACGGCTCGAACGTGCAGGGCGGGAACGCCCGGCAGTGGCTGGGCACGCTGGTGGCGCTGGCGGTGCCGGTGGCCGGCGCCGTCAACTGGACACTGCTACAGCACCTGAAGACGCGCGCCGCCGGCGGGGCAGCGGCCCAGGACATGCTGCCCGCCGTGCTGCTGGGCGCGCTGATCTCGGCCGCCGTCACGCTGCCGCTGGCCTGGCCCTTGAATGCCAGCACGCACGACGTGGGCTGGCTGGCCCTGCTGGGCGTGGTGCAGCTGGCCATCCCCTGCCTGCTGGCGGTGGCCGCGGCGCGCGTGCTCTCGGGCCCCGAGGTGTCGCTGCTGGCGCTGCTGGAGGTGGTGTTCGGCGTCGCCTGGGCCTGGCTGGGCGCGGGCGAGTCGCCCACGCTCGGGGTGCTTGGCGGCGGCGCGCTGGTGCTGTTGGCGCTCGCGGGCAACGAGCTTCTGGCGCTGCGGCGCGCCCGCGCCGCGATTCGTTGAGCGCGCCCGGCGCGCGCCCACCATGCCGCGATGGCCGCACACCGCGCCAAGCCCGCCGGAGTTGGTCACCCACAGCAGCGTGGCGCCTGGCAGCACCAGGTAGCCCGGGTTTGAGCGGACCGGCCGAGCCGGTTGCAGGTTGAAGCGCTGGCCGGCACAGCGCGGGCGGCGAGGCGGATGCCTCAGGCGGCGGCGGGCGCGTTGGGGTGAGCCCCTAAAGGTACGGCTGCAGCGGCCGAAATCCATGAGCTGACTCTGAGAACTGAGAGCAACTCCCATGGACATGATCACCGAAGCCAGCCACGTCGCTCGTCACGAAGCTATCCGCTCGGCCGTCGCTGCCGCCAGCGCCGCGCAGCACACCACTGAGGGCGGCGAATTCCTCACCTTTCGCCTGGGCTCCGAGGAATACGGCATCGACATCCTTCGCGTGCAGGAGATTCGCTCCTACGAACAGCCGACTCGCATCGCGAACGCGCCCGCCTTCATCAAGGGCGTTGTCAATCTCCGTGGTGTCATCGTGCCCATCGTCGACCTGCGCATCAAGCTGGGGTGTGAAGCGGTGGAGTACAACTCCTTCACCGTCGTCATCGTGCTGAACGTGAAGGGGCGCGTGGTTGGCGCCGTGGTCGATTCGGTCTCGGACGTGCTCGAACTGGGCAAGGAGCAAATCAAGCCTGCACCCCAGCTCAACTCATCGGTCGACGCCAGTTGCATCACGGGGATCGGCACTGCGAAGGCTGCCTCGGGGGAGGAGGGCAAGGGTGGCGAGCGCATGCTGATCCTTATGGACATCGAGGGGCTTATGTCGAGCTCCGACATGGGCCTGATCAACGACTGAGCGCCCTCAGAGCCAGGCTGCGCCCAGCCCGCCCCTCTTGAAGTGCGCCAAGGCGCCACGGACGATGGTGCCCCCCAGTTCGAACAGCTGGGCCACTATGCGACCCAGATCCCAGAGGCGCGTGCACGGAGCCGGGTTCAAGGCGCAGTCCCTCGGTGAGTGCCAGCAACTGACTGCCTGAGGCGGCTGATGCGTTACCGCCTACGGCAGGTGTCGCCCGATGCAGTGGCCTCAGGAGCCCGTATGAGAGGGCCCCGCCCGGGAGACAGCGACCCTTTGCAGCCGTGGCGTGCCTGGCTGCTGGACCGGATGTTCCTGATCTCGATCGTCGTGTGCTTGACACCGGCGGGCTTGATCACCTGGCAAGCGTTCACGGCAGGCTCGTGGCTGCATGCCGGACTCTGCTGGTTGTGCCTGGGGCTGCTGTGGGTCCTCAGCCGTCGGCACTGGGCCTCGTACCGACTGCGGGCCGTCTGCGGTGGCTTGATGTTGTATGCATTCGGGCTTTGGCTGCTGACGAAGGGCGCAGCCGTTGGCATGCTGTACATGCTCGCGTTCCCTGTGCTGATGACCGTGGTGCTGAACACGGGCACGGCCCTGGCGGCACTGGCCATTGCCACTGCGACGCTGATGCTGGCCGGTGTGCAGCTGGAGCTGCCGTTTCCCATGGCGCTGGGACTGCCGGGCAGCAGTTGGTTGCGTTGGCTCACGATCGCCAGCAACTTGGTCTGGCTCGGCTTGTTGATGACGCTGGCCACGGGCTTCCTGTTGCGCCGGCTGCGCAAGTCCCTCGACAAACAGAGACGCGGTGCCCAATTGCTGCAGGCGGTGGCCTCGCAAGTGCCCGGCATGGTGTTCCGCCTTCAAGCGGAGCCCGGGCGCGTGCCGGCGTTCGTGTACGCCAGCCCCGGTGCCCGTGATGTGTTGGACCTTCCGGCGGAGGTGCTGTTGTCGGATGCCTCCGCTCTGGCCCGACGCTTGCCGCCTGAAGACATGCAAAGACTGTGGCAGCAGCTGGACGTCGCTGCCGGCACCGCCGGCACCCTGGAGACCGAGGTCTGCGTGCAGCGCTCGGATGGCCGGACTTCCTGGGCCCGTGTCCAGGTGGCGGCCGTCGAACGACACGGCGCGACGACCGTGCTCAACGGCGTGATGACCGACATCACGGAGCACAAGCAAGCCGATGCCCGCATGCGTCGACAGGCGTACACCGACGCTCTGACAGGGTTGCCGAACCGCCTTGCGCTGCAAGGCTGGCTTGGCGATGCGATGGACCAGGCGCAACGGCAGGCCACTGGCATGGCCTTGCTCCTGGTGGACCTCGACCGGTTCAAGGAAGTGAACGACACGCGTGGGCACTCCGGGGGAGACGAACTCCTCGTACAGGTCGGGCAGAGGCTGCAGGCCGCCACGGGACAGGGCGCAGCCCTGGCTCGGGCCGGAGGCGATGAGTTCGTGCTGTTGCTGACCGGCGCTGACTGCGAGTCGAGGGCCGCCGCTCTGGGAAACCGCATCCTGGCTGATCTGGCGCGGCCCTTCACGGTGCGTGGCGAGAAGGTGTTCGTGTCGGCCAGCGCGGGCATGGCGCTGCACCCCGACGACGGGACAGACATCGACGAGCTGCTGACCAAAGCCGACCAGGCCTTGTACGAGTCAAAAGGAAACGGCCGCAACCGCTGCAGCCGCTACACCCCCGAGCTCCACGCCCGCGTTCAGCGCCGGCTCGCACTGGCCACCGGCCTGCGGCACGCGGCGGAGCGCGGTCAGCTCTCGCTCGTCTACCAGCCCGTCGTCGACTTGCGCACCGGCCGGGTCAGCAAGGCCGAGGCGCTGCTGCGCTGGCAGCATCCCGAGCTCGGCACGGTGTCTCCGGCCGAGTTCGTGCCGGTGGCCGAGAGCGCCGGTTTGATCAACGGAATCGGCGCTTGGGTGCTCGAGACCGCCGCCCGACAAGCGGGAATCTGGCGACGAACCCTCGACCCTAGCTTCCGCGTCGGCATCAACTTCTCCCCGCTTCAATTCCGCAGCGCGCAAGGGCCGAGTCGGTCGTGGGCCGAGCAGCTTCAGGCCCTCGGGGTGCCGGGACAGGCCTTGGTGGTGGAGATCACCGAGGGCCTGCTGCTCGACCACAGCGACGCCCTGGCTTGCCAGCTGCGCGAACTGCGCGCCACCGGAGTGCAGGTTGCGCTGGATGACTTCGGCACCGGCTACAGCGCTTTGTCGTACCTCCACCGTTACGAAATCGACCTGCTGAAGATCGACCGCAGCTTTGTCAGCGGCGCCGCGGCGGGTCGCACGGGTCGGTCGCTATGCCGGGCGCTGTTGGCGCTGGCCCAGGAGCTGGACCTGGAGGTGATCGCCGAGGGTGTGGAGACGGACGAGCAGCGTGACCGCCTGCGGGCTATGGGCTGCCATCATGCCCAAGGGTGGCTGTATGCCCGGGCGATGCCGGTCGAGGCCTTCGAGGCTTGGTGGCGGCTGCGAGGAGACGGAGAAGAGAAGGGCATCGAGCAACTGGCGGCGCGCCCTATCGCCGCCGCGGCGGACGATGTGACCGGGGGGTGATCCTGGTGGCAGGCCGCGCACGCCGCAGGCTTCGAGCGCAACGCCGAGGGGAGGTTTCCCAGATGCCCGTCATCTTTCCCCGTGGGGCCCCAGACATGGTCCTCGATGCGTGCGCGTCGGTCTGTGCAGGTGGCCGAGATGCGTTGAGCGTTGACGACGCAGCCGAAAGCTTGTCGCTGTCTATGGTGCGCGGGGCAAACCGCGCAGGGCGTAGCCCGTAGCGCCTTGACGCCACCCCGGAGGGCGTTCAGGCCATGGGCTGCTGAGCGCCCCCAGGGCCGGGCTGCTCCCAACCCGCCCCCCGCGGGGGATCAAGGCGACCGGCAGAGCCGGATCACCTTGAGCGCCGAGGAGGATGTCACGCCCAAGGGTAGCTTGAGGACGATTCAGCCTGTGCCGGCGACGGCACCGGCCGATAGCGGTGGTCACAAGGCTGGCGGCAACCGTCAGCCGCTTTTGCAAGGAGTCTGACCATGCCAAGCCCAGCCGAACTGGCGTTCCACGCTGCCCTGATTGCCTTCATCGTCGGGAGTCTTCGCTGGTTGCGCCAGACGCAACCCGACCCCAACCCAGCGATCGAGGCCCGCGAGGCAGCCAAGCTGGCAACGGCCGCGATTCCCACCTCGGCTGGTGGTACCTCCACTCACGCTGCAGCCGGGCAGGACGCCGAGCGGCGCACGCAGGGACTCCCTTATGTCGGCGTCGACCGCCGGGCCGTTGAGCTTGGCCGAGAGGCCGCAGCCTGGCGCCGGTCGGCCTGAGCATGCACCCGGTCCAGTGTCCCGATGCCCCAGCGCAGCCGGGCATGGGTGGGTCTTCCGGCGGCGTGCTTGGGCTTTGCCGGAGCCCATACCGGTTCGATGCACGCTTGGCCAAGACATGGGCCGGCCCTGTGAACCCCGCGTCCAGCGGTTGAGCCGCGTCCGCGCGCAACTCCTGCAAGGAATTCGATCGTGCCCAGCCTCGCAGAACTGACAGTTCATGTTGCCCTGCTCGCCGTGATCCTTGTGAGCCTGCGGTGGTTGCGACGCTCGCAGCCCGACCCCAACCCCCTGATCGAGGCCCGCGAGGCGGCCAGGCTGGCCGCTGCCGCCGGCATTTCCGATATGGCCAGTCACTCATCGGCCCTTCTTGCCGCTGAGATGTGCGTGGAACGCCGAACACAGGATCTCCCTTACGTGGGCTCCGACCGCCGGTCCAGTGAACTGGCGAGGGAAATTGCTGGGTGTGGACGGTACGCCTGAGACCGCCGTGGCAGTTGCCAGGAGCTTGGGCGGGGTAGGCCGGGGGCCTCCGTCAGGCGATGATGGTTGAACGATTGCTTCTCGGGTAAGTCCGCCAGCTCCAGCGCTGCGGGCGTTCTCGCGCTCGCGCGCGAATCGATCTCGCTGCGCGCAGCGTCGTGTCTATCCGCCGGAAAGATACGATGGCGTTGTCATGAGCATCCGGCACCTCGACGCCTTCTTCGAGCCCCTCTCCGTGGTCGTGGTTGGCGCCTCCGACAAGGCCGGCAGCGTCGGCGCCACCGTCTGGCGCAACCTGAAGCGCGGCGGCTTTCCAGGCCCGTGCTGGCCCGTGAACCCTGCCCGCGCCACGGTCGGCGGCGAGCCAGCCTTCGCCAGCGTAGCCGCGCTGCCCGCAGCACCCGAGCTGGCCGTGGTGTGCACGCCGCCGACGGCCGTGCCGAGCGTGATCGGCGAGATCGGCGAACGCGGCACCCGAGCCGCCGTGGTGCTGACCGCCGGCCTGACGCCGCCGCAGAAGCAGGCCATGCTAGACGCCGCGCGGCGCCACCTGCTGCGCATCCTGGGCCCCAACTGCCTGGGCCTCATCGCCCCGCACGCCCGGCTGGACGCCAGCTTCGCCCACGTGAGCGTGCCGGCCGGCGGGCTGGCCTTCGTGTCGCAGTCGGGCGCGCTGGTGACGGCCGTGCTCGACTGGGCGCAGGGCCGCGGCATCGGCTTCTCGCACTGCGTGAGCCTGGGCGAGCACGCCGACGTCGACTTCGCCGACCTGCTGGACTGGCTGGCCAGCGACGCCCGCACCCAGGCCATCCTGATGTACGTCGAGAGCATCGAGGGTGCGCGCAAGTTCATGAGCGCGGCGCGCGCCGCGGCGCGCAACAAGCCCGTGCTGGTGGTCAAGGCCGGGCGCAGCCCGCAGGGCGCCGCGGCGGCTAGCAGCCACACCGGCGCGCTGGCGGCCAGCGACCTGGTGTTCGATGCGGCCATCCGCCGCGCCGGCATGCTGCGCGTGGACACCCTCCAGCAGCTGTTCGACGCCGCCGAAACCCTGGCCCACGCGCGCGCCGCACCGCCGGCCGGCGAGCCTCCGGGCACGCTGATGCTGGTCACCAACGGCGGCGGCGCCGGCGTGATGGCGGCCGACGCCGCGGCGGCGGCCGGCGTGCCGCTGGCCGAGATGACGCCCACGCTGCGCGCCACGCTCGACGCCGTGCTGCCGCCCAACTGGAGCGGCGCCAACCCGGTGGACATCATCGGCGACGCCCCCGCCGCGCGCTACGTGGCGGCGCTGCAGGCGCTGCTGGAGCAGCCGGCCGGTTCATCGGTGGGCACGCTGCTGTTCATGCACGCGCCGACCGCCATCGTGCCCGCGCCCGAGATCGCCGAGGCCTTGCTGCCCCTGGTGGCGCGCCACCCCGGCCGGGTGCTCGCGGGCTGGCTGGGCGAGGCTGCCGTGCGCGGCGCGCGCCAGGCCTTCCAGGCCGCGGGCGTGCCGTGCTACGCCACGCCCGAGGCCGCCGTGGCGGCCTTCGCGCAGCTGCAGACCTACCGCGACAACCAGGCCGCGCTGGCCGAGTGCCCGCCGCTGGGCGAGCACGTGGTCGTCGACGCCGCCGCCGTGGCCGCCGTGGTGGATCAGGCGCTGGGGCAGGGCCGCGAGTGGCTGACCGAGCCCGAGGCTAAGGCCGTGTTCACCGCCTGCGGCGTGCCGGTGGTGGGCACGCGCGTGGTGCCGGCCGAGCCGGCGGCCGCCGTGGCGGCGGCGCGCGAGGTGGGTCTGCCGGCGGTGCTGAAGATCCTTTCGCCGCAGATCACGCACAAGAGCGACGTCGGCGGCGTGGCCCTGCACCTGGAGACCGAGGCCGCCGTGGAGCAGGCCGCGCGCGCCATGCTCGAGCGCGTGGCGCGGCTGCAGCCCGGCGCGGTGATCGAGGGCTTCACGGTGCAGGCCATGGTGCGGCGGCCACGGGCGCTGGAGCTCATCGTCGGCGCCAGCCTCGACCCCTTGTTCGGTCCGGTGATCCTGTTCGGCCAGGGCGGCACCGCGGTTGAGGTGCTCGCCGACCGCGCCCTGGGCCTGCCGCCGCTGAACCGTCCGCTGGCGGCGCAGATGGTGCGGCGCACCCGCGTGGCGCGTCTGCTGGCCGGCTGGCGCGACGTGCCCGCGGCCGACCTCGCCGCCGTCGAGCGCGTGCTCGTGGCGGTGTCGGAACTCATGGCCGCCGAGCCGCGCATCACCGAGCTCGACATCAACCCGCTGCTGGCCGATGCCGGCGGCGTGATCGCGCTAGACGCCCGCGTGCGCGTGAGCGCCGCCGCGCCGGGCGGGGCAGCCCGCTTCGCCATCCAGCCCTACCCGGCACACCTGGTGCAACGCCGGCCGTGGCAGGGGCGCGAGTTGACCATGCGCCCCATACGCCCGGAGGACGAGCCGCAACACCTGGCCTTCCTGGAGCGTCTGACGCCTGAGGACATCCGCATGCGCGTCTTCTACAGCCGCCGCACGCTGCCGCGCAGCGAGCTGGCACGGCTGGTGCAGATCGACTACGAGCGCGAGATGGCCTTCTTGGCCACTGCGGTGGGGGAGGGCGGCGCCGAGGAAACGCTGGGCACCGCCCGCGCCACCTGCGACCCCGACAACGACACGGCCGAGTTCGGCCTCATCGTGCGCAGCGACCTCAAGGGCCAGGGCCTGGGCCGGCTGCTGATGGAGGCGCTGATCGCCCACCTGCGCCAGCGCGGCACACGGCGCCTGGTGGGCGAGGTGCTGGCCGAGAACCGCGGCATGCGCGCGCTGTGCCAGCGGCTGGGCTTCGCGGAGCGGCTTGAAGCCGGCGTTGTGGTGGCTAGCCTGCCGCTTCAGCGCGGCCCAGGGACCTTGGTGCCTTGAGGGCCATTCCGGGAGCGAGACGACCGCGCAGTCGACCACGTCACCGCGGGGCATGCCCCGTTGGCGGCGACGGCCGCTGAACCCCTGCGCGCCCGAGTCGCCTGGGGAGACCGCTACTGCCCGACGCGGAACTCGATGCGCCGGTTGCGCGCTCGGCCCTCGGCCGTGTCGTTGCCCGCCACCGGGCGGTCTGGGCCCAAGCCGGATGTGCTGAACGCCAGCGCCGGCATGCCTTTGGCCACCAGGTAGGCCTTCACGCTCTCGGCGCGCGCCGCCGACAGCGCCACGTTGGTTGAGCGGGAGCCCTGGGCGTCGGTGTGGCCGATGATCTCGAACTTGCGGCCCGACAGCTGCCGCAGCACCGGCAGCAGCTGGTCCAGCACGCCCTGGCCATCGGGCGTGAGCTGCGTGCTGCCGGCCTCGAATTCGATGAGGCGGTTGGCCAGCGCCGCGTCGAGCTGTTCCTGGCCCAGGCCCACGACGCGCAGGCCGTTGCGCACCGTATAGGTGGGGTTGGCGATCTGCGTCGACAGCGTGCTCACCAGCTGCTGGCGCACCGCCTCGCTCGCCACCTCGCCCTTGAGCTCCACCACGTTGCCGTGGACAGTGATCTGGCCGCGGCTGACTTGCTTGAGCTCGGGCGACAGCATGCGCTGCACATGCTGCGCCCAGCCCGGCGGCGCCACCAGGTTGCCCACGCCGAGCTGGTCGACCACGCGGTCGGCGCCGTACAGCTCGCGCATGCGGGCCACGATGGTCTGGCGCGCAGCCTCGTCGGGCACGGTGCCGGCCACCACCACCATGCCGGGCTGGGCGGTATTTTCCGGCCGCCCGGCGGCATCGGCCGCCGGGCGCGGCGCAGTCTGCGCGGCCACCGTGCCGGCCGCCACGCTCAGCAGCAGGGCGGCGGCCAGTGGGCGCATCAAGGACAGGAAACCAAGCATCGCTTTCTAGCTCCTGAGGAAGACTTCCTTGAAGGTCGACACCGCCTGGCGCAGCGACAGCGCCCCTTGCGCCAAGTAGGACGACAGCTTGTGTACCGCGAAATCGTGGCCGAGGTGCTCCTCGACCCAGGCGGCGTCGCGGGTGTCGATGTAGACGTCGCGGCCCAGGGCCGGATCGAGCAGCGCCTGCAGCGCGCGCGGTGATGCGCCGTCGAAACCCATCACCAGCACCGGCGGCGTCCGGTGGGCCTGCGGCAGGAACATCACCACCTCGAAGTCGGCGCGCGTCAGGAAGCCAGCCACCAGATCCAGCCACAGGGTGGCCACCGCCTGGTGGTACAGCGGGTCGCCAGGCAGCGGCAACAGCAGGCCACGGTCCAGCGATCGGGCCCCGCTGGCCGGCAGCGGCTGCAACAGCAGCCCCAGGCCCAGCATCAGCTGCCGAAGGTCCAGCGCATGGCCCGACTGCGCGAGCATCGCGCCCAGGCTGCCCACCGTCTGCATCTCTAGGAAGCTGCGCAGGCTGGCGCCGTAGCCCTGCAGCGCGTCCTCGACCTCGACGCCCGCGAAGCCCAGTTCAGCAAGCACCGGAGTGGCGTCGCCGGCGTCCATCGCGCGGCCCGCGGCCAGCCCCAGGCTGGCCCACGCGCGGCCCAGGGCCAGCGGGCTGTGCGCCAGAAAATCCAGCGCATCGGGCGTCTGCACGCGCGCGGCGGTGATAAACGGGAAGCGCCGGCCCGAAGCGTCGCGGCTGGCCACCAGGTGGCCAACCAGCCCGGCGGTGCTGCGCGAGCCGAGCACGGCAAAGTGCGCCGGTCGCGCCTCGTCGTAGACCTCCTTCCAGCGCGGGTCGGTTGCCAGGGCCTCGATGCCGCCGCTGAGCCAGAGGTCCAGCGTGCTGATCAACGCGGGCGAATGCGCGCTGCGCACGAAGTCACCGCGCGACGGCAACTTGCCGAAGTACAGCATTGGTTCGGTGCTCAGCATGCCCGCCTCAGGGCCGTCGGCCGGCTGGTGCCGCAGCCGGTGTGCCTGCGCCTGGCGGCGCGCTCGCCGGCGCCGCCGCCGGCGCAACCACACCGGGCGCCGCCACGGCCCGTGCGACCATTGCCTGCGCGGCCAACACCGGCGCTTCGGAACCTACCACCAGCGGAGGCAGCTTCACGCCCTTGAGCTTGTTGCCCGCCACCGGCTGCGCAGCCTGGCCGCCACCGCCCGGCCCGCCCGCGGCCGCGGCGCGCGGCGCCTCCCCCGGCCGGCGCAGCACCTTCAGCAGCAGCGTCACCCTGAAGGCATCTTTGCTCCAGCTCAGTTCGAAGCTGCCGTCGGGCATGGCGCGGCGCTGGGCGGTTTCGAGGAGGCGGCCCAGTCCGTTGTTGCCCGGCTCGTTGATGAGTTCCACGCTGCGGCCGTCGTTGGTCAAGGCCGCCAGGCGCGCGCCGGCCACGCCCGATGCGTTGGGCCACACCATCTGCGTCCATTCGGGCGCGGTGTTGCGGTAGCGCAGCGTCTGCCCGTCGATTACCAGCGTGTACTCGCTGAGGCCTGGCGATCCCTGGGGCATCACCTGGAACACGGTCTGGTCGGCGCTGGGCGCGGCGGGCGTACCGCCGCCGGGGCCGGCCGCCGCCGCGCTGCCACCCCCCGCGGCGGCGGCGTTGGGGCCTTCCAGGGGGCTGGCCCACACCGGAAAGCCGGCCAGGAATTCGGGCTTCAGCCGCACACCCACATCGGCCCACTTGCGCGGATCGATCTGGTCGCCGCGTCGCACCACCATCGGTCCCAGCGTCTCGCCGGCGAACTTGGCCACCGCGCCTTCGGGGCCGAAGATCTTGGCGATCTCGGCCGGCCCGGCCTCGACGCGGGAATCGGGGTCGAAGGGGTACTTGGCCGCCAGCGTGCGCTGGAACGGCTCGTGCACCTGCGCGGCCCAGACGCGGTTGATCTCGGTCTCGGCCGGCGGCACCGCCACCGCCAGGGCCTGGATCAGCGGCCGCACCAGCAAGGGCCTCAGCGCCGCCTTGGCGGTGTCGGTCATGCCCACCAGCATGAACTCGTCGACGTAACGCAGCGTCTCGGCCAGTTCGGACTCGCTCCCTTCCAGCGTCTTGCCGATGAGCTGCCGCGCGCCCGGGCCGGGATCGACCTGGTTCTTGATCAGATTGAAGCGCGTGCGCACCTTGCCCAGGCGCTGCAGGTACTCGGTCATCGGCGGCGTCGAGGAGTTGTCGCGCGTCATCATGATCTTGGCCAGCGGCGCGAACTCGCGGCCGATGGGGCCAAGCGGGATCCGGGCCTGCTGCGTCGAAACGTTCAGGTTCACGTCGACGCGGCTGGGCGCCATGCGCAGCACGGTCTGTTTGAACCAGTCGACGACGTCACGCTGCGCGCCCGCCAGCCGATCGTTCAGCAGCAAGGGGCTGTCCCAGGAGGTCTGGTCGAGCAGCAGCTGCATCAGCCGGCGGATCGGCGAGTGCTGCGGATCGCCCAGGCGGTTCATGCGGTCCACCGCGAGGGCGAAGCCATCGAATTCGCCCACCGTCACGCCCTGCATGAAGCGCAGCCACTCGGCGACGTACTCCTTCTTGTACAGCTCGGTCAGCTCCTTGCGGATCTGCTCCGGGCTGCCCTCTAGCGTGAGGTCGTCGCGCGCGTTGGTCTTGAGCACCCAGTCAACGCTCTGCAGCTCTTTGGTGGCCGTTTCCTTGAAGGCCTGCTCGACGTAGCCGTCCCAGGCCTCGCGGGTGAATGGGCCCGGCACCGCATGGCTGCCGGCGACGGCGCCCTTGTCCTCGTCGGTCAGCAGGCCCGCCACGGTGATGGGCGGAAACCGAGCGGCTGCGCGCGCCTTCACGTCGCCATAGACGCGTTCGATGCCGCGCATGCCCTTGACCACTTCGCGCAGGTTCACGCGGGTCTGATCGACCAACGCGAGCTGATTGCTCAGCGTCGGGAACGCGGGATCACCGACGTTGGCGGTGACGAAGCTGATGAGGTTCTCCGCGCTGCGGATCATCTGCTCGCGCGGCCAGGTGCCGCGATTGTCGTCCAGCCAGCCGCGCCAGAAGCGCGTGATCTGGTCGGTCAGGTGGCTGGGATCCAGGCGTTCGCGGTCGGCCAGCATCAGGTAGGTCTTCAGCGCGTTGTAGGCGTCGGCCGAGTCCTCCGGCGATGCATCGACGAACCGGGTGCCCACCGGCCGGCGCTCCGCCCGGTCGGCCTGTGCGGCCCCGGACTCGGGCGCGCGCACCATCGGCTTCAGGCGCGTGGGGTTGGCGTTGACCTCGGCCAGATAGCCCTCGATGGCCTTGGCCACGGGTTGCAGCATGACCTGGCTGATGCCGGCGAAGTACTCCTGGCGCAGGCGTGCTTCGATCGCGTTGCCCTGATACAGCCCGAACGACAGGCCCAGCGGCGGCGCCTCGCGGTGGCGCCTGAGCTGCACGAGGCGCTCTTGCAGGATCTCCAGCGCCTCCAGCCGCGAGGCCAGATCGGCCCGCTCGGCCTGCAGCTTAATAGCCTTGTCCAGGTCGGCCCGCACGTTGGCCATCAGTTGCCGGTTGCCCAGGTAGGCCCAGCTCCAGCCGCCCAAAGCGGTGGCCAGCGCCACCACGCCGGTGGCCAGCGCCGCGGCGCGCCATCGCAGCTTGCGGCGGCTGGCGTACTGCCGCACGAGATTGCGGTCGGCGAAGATGACCTTGGAGAACAGGTCCTGCAGAAAGAAGCCCGTTTCGGACTGCTGGGGCTCGGCGCTGGCCTGGTCGGCGGCGGCGGCGGGCCGTAGGGCGAACCTCAGGGCGACCCGCTCCGTGGCCAGGCTGGCGGACGGGCCCTCCTGCACCGCGCTGGTGAAGTAGAAGCCCCGGAACACCGGCCTGAACTGGTAGGGGTTGTCCTCGAACAGCGTGGCCAGGAAGGCGCGAACCGACGGTTTGATGGCCGCGAACTCCAGCGGAAAGGCCAGCACGCCGGGCTCCAGCGGCTGTCCGCGAGCCAGCGACAGGCGCGCGACCGACGCCTCGTGCAGGCCGTCGCACAGTTCGTCGAAGCGGCTGTCGAATTGCGACAGCACGCTCAGGCCCTCGGCCTGCTCATAGGCAAGCGTTGCGCCCCATACCCGTGCGCGGTCGCCGTCCTCGAAGAAATCGGCGAAGCCGGCGATCAGGTCGGCCTTCGTGAACACCACGTACACGGGTGCGAAGATCTCCAGCCGCTCGGTCAGCTCCCGCACGCGCTGGCGCAGGTTCTTGGCCAGCTGGATGGTCTGCTCGGGCTTGCCCTGCGACAGCTCGGCCACGCTGGCGGCGATCACGATGCCGTTGATCGGCGCCAGGGGGCGGTGCTTCTTCAGCAGGCCGAGGAAGTCCAGCCACTCGGCGCGGTCCTCGTCGTGCACCGAATAGCGGCCCGCGGTGTCGAGCAGGATGCCCTCGCTGGTGAAGAACCAGTCGCAGTTGCGCGTGCCGCCAATGCCCTGGATGCCTTTGCCGTTGCCCCCAGGGCCACTCTCGTCGGCGAAGGGGAAGGTCAGGCCCGACTGGATGATCGCCGTGCTCTTGCCGGCCGACGGGTTGCCGATGACCATGTACCAGGGCAGCTCGTACAGCGCACCGCGGCCCGTGAGCTGGCCCAGCTTGGAGCCGCGGATCGTCTTCAACGCCAGCTGCAGGCGCTCGCGCACCGCCATCGCCTCGGCGCGGTTGGTTTCGGCCGCGAACTGGGTGGCCTTGGCGGCCTGCTCGTCGATCGCCCGCTCCAGCGCACGGGCGGCGCGCCGAGCCCGCAGCCCCTGCACGACCCAGACGATGGCCCACACGAGCAACACGGCTCCAAACGCCAGGGTGGCCCAGATCACCGCCACCCGCATCGGCTCGGCCCCCAGGAACAGAAACGCGGCCAGCGCGGCCACCCCCAGCACGGTGAGCACCCTGCCGTCGGCGAGGAATGTCCAGAAGCGGTTCATGTCGAGCTCTTGTTGGTGCCGGCGTGCTCCGCTGCGGCTGGTTCATCGGGGGGAGAGACGTCGGGGCGGGCCACCAGGGCCAGGCGCCAGTGCGCATCGCCCACGGCCAGGGCCGCCCACGGCTTGACGGTGGCGATGGCGCGCCGAGCAGCCATCGCCACGGCCAGCAGCGTGCCGGCGGCGCCGCTGCGGCCCAGCAGGTGGCCGGCCATGCGCTGGTCTTCGGTGGCATCCAGCTGCGGCAGCTGCGCCAGCATGGCGCCGAACAGCTCCGGCGAGCGCGTGCTGTGCTGGTCGGCGTCGTCGGCAAGGCCCGTCACGCCCTCGGGCGCCAGACGCGCCGACCGCAGCGGCTGCCGCAGCAGCGCGCCCGCGAGCTCGCCATTGACGCGGCCCGGGGCTTCGGCCGGCTGATCGCGCCGGCCGATCGCGGCGCGGTGCCGGTGCGGCGACGGCGTGGCTGCCTTCCCGGCGCGTGGCCATTGCGGCCCAGCCAGCAGCAACGCCACGGCCGCCTCGCCGGGGATCACGCCCTTGGGGCGCGCGGCGCTGAACAGCAGGCCGGCGACTTCGAGCCGTTGCACCGCAGCGTCGAGCAGCTCGTCGACTGAACGGCCGGCCGGTGTGGCGACATGGGCGGCCAGCAACTGCACGGTCGCGTGGGCCGCGGGGTCGCGCCCGGGCTGCCCTGCGGCCGGGGCAGACGCCGCAGCCGTTGCGGCCTGCAGCGCCTTGGCACGGGCCGACGCGCCATGCCAGGCCAAGCCCGTCAGCAGCGCAAGCACCAACAGCGTGACCGGCAACGCCCTCAGGTACACCACGATGTCCTCGACCGACATGTCGCGGCGCGTGACCTGCCAGCGCCAGAGCGCGGCCACCCACAACAGGTACGTGATAGCCACGAACAGTCCGAGTGAGCGGAACAACCGCATCGTCTTCAACAGGGTTCAGGGTGATCGGGATGGGCCGCCGCGCCCGGGCCAGGGTGGCCCAGCGCCCGCGGAATCAGTCGTTGGTCATCGACTGGCTGGACAGCAGCGTCGCGCCGCAGGCGGTCTTGTCGACGTGCCGGGCGGCGGGTTGGCGGTCGATGAGGCAGGTGGGGTCGCCGCTGGCGATGACGGTGACCCTGCCGTGCCCGCGCTGCGGGTAGGTGACCTCTTCGCCGAGCCGCGCAATGCGCTTGCCCGCGGTGTCGGTGGAGGGCGCACCTTCGATCACGGTGCCGCCGTGGTCGGTCTTGTCGCCCAGCAGGATGAAAGGTCGGCTCATCACGAAACTCCAGGGGATGGCGGGTGGTTCTGGGGCAGCGCCGCTGCGGGCCTGGGCCGCAGCACGCCCGGGCGCCGCAGTTCCACGTGGCCCTGGTCCTTCAGGGTGCGCCAGCTGTCGCCCCACGCGAGCTCAGCGGATTGTGCAACGACGCCGAAGAGCTCATAGCCGCGCGTGGCGGCCGGATCCTTCTCGTTGATGACGATGCGGCCGTTGATCAGGAACGCGCTGTTGGCGGCCAATCCGTGCTGGTGGTAACTCTCGCCGGCGCCGGCATGGGTGACCTGCGGGCCCAGGGCGGCCAGCTCGGCCTGTCATTCAGGGCTGCGATAGCCTTCCAGCAACATCAATTCCACGCCTTGCTGCTCGCGCAGGATGCGGTAGACGGCCAGCAGCCGGTGGCGGAACTCCCCGTCCAGCAGTGCCCAGTGGCGGCTGGCGGTGGTGGTAGCAGGGCGGTTGCGCTCCACCTCGCGAGTGAGGCTCAGCAGCGGCCGCCAAGGGCAGCCTTGTTGCAAGTGCGCCACGCTCGGCCGCCTGGCGGCCGCCCTGCCAGGCACTGCGGCCGGCCCCGGCCAGCGTGCCCAGACGGCTGCGAACCCAGTGCCGCACGACCGGGATCAGCAGTCAGCCGGCAGCCCCCGAAACCAGCAGCAGATAAGACAGCACGACGACGAGGATCACGGCAAGAGTGGCACCAGGCCGGGCGCGATTCTGGGCCCGCAGCCTTCGTATCTGTCTTTTAGGACTCCTCCGAATCGATAAGCCATCTGCGTTCCGTCCAGGAAGTCGATGCTTAGAATCCCACGTAGTTTGCAGCGGAGTACGGCGTGTCGAGCAACCAAGAACCCTCCGCCGATCCGACGCCAGACGCTGGCGCCGGCCGGCCCTCCCTGTTGGATGGCGCAAATACCCGAGATCAACGGCCGCATTCGATCCTCGACGCTCTGGGGGGCACTGATAGCCCAGACTGGCCTGCGGCTTCCGCGCCGCGCCGGCTGGGCTGGGCGATCGCCACCGTCGGCGTGGTGTTCGCGGCGGGTCTGGCCTGGATGAAGTTGCACCCAGAGCCGCCGCAGCCCGCGATCGATACCCGCGCGAGTCTGCAAGCTACCGCCGACCCCCTGGCGGGCGTTGCCGCGCCAGCGACGGCGGCCCGGGTCAGTGCCTCTGCCCCACCGCTCAGTGTCGCGGCAGCGGCCTTGGCGGGCGCGGCGGGGATCGAGGTGCTGCCCGACGTCGCCACCACCGGCCAGGGCGGTACGGAGCGGGTCGGCGCCGGAGCCTTTGCGTTCGACGCGACCCCGGCTGGCACCAGTGCCGGTGCCACTTCGGGTAGCCGGGCTGCTGGCGAAAAGCCGCGCCCGAAGCCGCCCTCGGCCCCGGCGCGTGCCGCAGCCGCCTCCAAGCCCGAAGCCGCCCGACAGGCCAGCCGCCCACGCGAACGTCCGGCCGACCGTAAGCCCAGCCGGCAGGCGCGGGGCAAGCCGGCGCCTGCTGCGACGGCGGCTGATCAGTCCGATGGGGCGGCCGTGGCGGCGCGATCGGCCGTGCCGGCACCCAGTCTGCCGGTGGCTGCCAGCACTCGGCGCGATGCGGACGTGGAGATCGTCTCCGCACTCATGTCGTATATCGAAGGTCAGCCCGTGGCCGAGCCGTCCCTGCTTGCCGTTCCCGCAGCGGCCACGGTGCCCATGGTCCCGCCGCCGGGCGTGGCTCCCGACAACATCGCCGACCTGGTGGCGAGCTGCCGCAGCGCCGGCGGTGCTGACGCGGCGCTGGCTTGCCGCCGTCGCATCTGCAGGGGCTACTGGGGCAAGGCCGAGGCCTGCCCGCTGCGTGATCGCAAGGCCACCGAGCGAACCGGGCGCGAACTGCAGGCCCGGGGCAGCCCGTGATCGAGCGCCAGATCGGCGCGCTCCTGTCTGATGCCACACGCCTGTACCGCCTGCAGGCCGCAGGCCCGCTGGCGGGCCTGCTGGTGGAGGCCTGGAGTCTGCGCGAAGCCCTGGATCAGCCTGGACCCTGCGCCTGGCCACGCTGTCGACCGACGCCAGGCTCGAGGCGCAGTCCTTGCTGGGCCGCACGCTGACGCTGCACACGCGCCTGGCCGACGGCCGCGAGCTGCCGCGCAGCGGCATCGTCACCGCCGCACGCAGCCACGGTCGGGCGGCTGTACGGCAGGCGGTTCGCTACCGGCCGTGACGCGATGGACGAGGTCATCGACTGGTTGACCTTTCACAACCACCGTCGGCTGCACTCCACGCTGGGCTACATCAGCCCCATGAAGTACGAAGCCAACTGGCACGCGGGCCAGGTCAAGAAATCCGCGTAACCGAGTGGCTATGGACTACGTCGGACAGGGGCAAGGTCACGCGCGGAGATCGGTATCCGACTGCCCGCTTGCGCGCCACCCTCATGAACCGACTCGCACCCCAGTCGCGCGCCCAAGCGCATTCAGGTTGGTGGGGTGGTTGGGTGGGAAGTAGATCGACTTAGGACCTAAGTCATTGATTTTGCTGGCGTCCTGGCGGAGGCTGTGAGATTCGAACTCACGGGCCCTTGTGGGCCGGCAGTTTTCAAGACTGCTGGGTTAAACCGCTCCCCCAAGCCTCCGCGGCCGGCAGATTCTAGGTGCCGGGTCGGCGCGCCTGCGCGCAGGGAACCTGCACGAGTTCGACCTGATCGCCGCGCACGCAGGCCGCGCTGAGCGCGCCGCCCCATACGCAGCCGGTGTCCAGCGCCAGCAGCGTGGGCTCCACGCGCAGGCCCAGCGTGCTCCAGTGGCCGAAGGCGATGCGCTCGCCGGCGCTGGCGCGGCCCGGCACCTGGAACCACGGCATCAGCCCCGGCGGGGCGGCGTCGGCACCTTCCTTCACCTTGAAGTCCATGCTGCCGTCGGCATCGCACAGTCGCAGCCGCGTCAGCGCGTTGATCACCAGGCGGTGGCGATCGTCGCCGGCCAGCGCGTCGTCCCAGCGCGCGGGCGTGTTGCCGTACATGCGCGGCAGGAAGCCGGCCAAGGCCGGGCCGCGCAGCAGCGCCTCCACCTCGCCGGCCAGCGCCAGCGCCTGTGCGGCGTCCCACTGCGGCAGCAGGCCGGCGTGCACGCACAGCCAGCCGGCCTCGCGCACCGCCAGGCGGCCGTGTCGCAGCCAGTCGGTCCAGTGCGCGGCCTGCGGGTCGGCCAGCACGTCGCCGAAGCTGTCGTCGGCCTGGCTGCGACGCGCGCCGTGGGCGACCGCCAGCAGGTGCAGGTCGTGGTTGCCCAGCAGCCGCACGGCGCTGTCGCCCCAGGCGGCCACGCGCCGCAGCACCGCCAGCGAGGCCGGGCCGCGGTTGACGAGGTCGCCCAGCAGCACGATGCGGTCGCGCGAGGGGCTGGCGCCGGCCTCGGCCAGCAGGCGGGCCAGCGCGTCGTCGCAGCCCTGGACATCGCCGATCAGCAGGTGCATGGCGGCCATTCTGCTACGCTCATCGCCCCATCACCGACGACCGCCATCCCGCCGGCGGCCCGCATGGACGTTGCGCTTCTGGCCTTCCTGATCCTTCTCAACGGCGCCTTCGCGATGAGCGAGATGGCGCTCACGGCCGCCCGAAAGGCGCGGCTTCAGGTGATGGTGGAGAGCGGTGAGTCGGGCGCGCAGGCCGCGATGGACCTGCACGACAACCCCACCAAGTTCCTGTCGACGGTGCAGATCGGCATTACCTCGATCGGCGTGCTCAACGGCATCGTCGGCGAGGGCGCCTTCGCCGAGCCCTTCGCGGCCTGGCTGGTGCAGGCGTTCCACTTCGACCCCGAGTGGGCGCGCTATGGCGCCACCGCCCTGGTGGTGATGGTGATCACGGTGCTGACCATCATCTTCGGCGAGCTGGTGCCCAAGCGGCTGGGGCAGATGTACCCCGAGGCCGTGGCCCGGCTGGTGGCCACGCCGATGAACTGGCTGAGCACGGCCACGCGGCCCCTGGTGGCCTTCCTGAGCCTGGCCACCGAGGCGATGCTGCGGCTGCTGGGCATCCGCGGCGGGCCCACGCGGGCGGTGACCGAAGAGGAGATCGCCGCGCAGCTGGAAGAGGGCGTCGATGCCGGCGTCATCGAGGCCCAGGAGCACCAGATGGTGCGCAACGTGTTCCGCCTCGACGACCGCCAGATCGGCTCGATGATGGTGCCCCGGGCCGAGATCGTCTGGCTCGACGAGTCGGCCACGCTGGCCGAGCTGCTGGCGGTGGTGGCCGACAACGGCCACACCCGCTACCCCGTGTGCCGCGGCTCGCTGGACGACGTGCGCGGCGTGCTCAGCGTGGGGCGGCTGCTGCCCGTGGCGGCGCGGGGCGGCGAGCTCGACCTGGCCCGCCACCTCGAGACTGCGGTGTTCGTACCCGAGACGCTGTCGGGCATGGAGCTGCTGGAGAATTTCCGCGCCGCCGGCACCGACCTGGTCTTCGTGGTCGACGAGTACGGCGCCGTGCAGGGCCTGATCACCGAGCGCGACCTGCTGGAGGCCATCACCGGCGAGTTCGGCGCGCCCACCGACGAGGACGCCTGGGCCGTCAAGCGCCCCGAGGGCGGCTGGCTGATGGACGGCCTGATCCCGGTGCCCGAGTTGAAGGACCGGCTGGAGATCAAGGAACTCCCTGAAGAGGACCGCGGTCGCTACAACACGCTGGCTGGCATGATCATGCTGCTGCTGGGCCGCCTGCCGCGCACCGCCGACACGGTGCTCTGGGAGGGCTGGAGCTTCGAGGTCGTCGACCTCGACGGCAAGCGCGTCGACAAGGTGCTCGCCACCCGTACCGAAATCCCTGGAGAAGACTCTTGATCAACCAGAACCTGCACCGCCGCCCCACCGGCCTGGACAGCGCGCTGCATCGCCAGCTGAAGCTGAAGCTCCCCGTCACCGACTGGAGCGTGGCCAACCAGCTTAACGCCCTGTTCGTGGCGGCGGTGGAGTTCATCGACGTGTGCCGCGAGTTCCCGATCGTGTTCGTGAAGGCCGGCACCGAGCCCGACGGCAGCGACGCCATCGCCCCCATCGCCGTGCTGGGCCTGACGCAGGACACCAACCTGTACGTCACCGGCGACCGCTGGCGCGCCGAGTACGCACCGGCCGTGCTGCGGCTGTATCCCTTCTGCGTCGCCCGGCTCGACGACGGCAGGTCCGCCGTCTGCTACGACGCCGATTGGCACGGCGCGCAGCCGTCCGAAGGCGAGCCGCTTTTCGACGCCCAGGGCGAGCCCACCGATATGCTCAAGAGCGTGCAGGGCCAGCTGGAGACGCTCGAGAGCGAGATCCAGCGCACCCGCGCCGTGTGCAAGCGCTTTCAGGAGCTGGGCCTCCTGCAGCCCATGCGCTTCGACGTGACGCTGCCCGGTGGTGCGAAGCACACGGTCGACGGCTTCATGATGCTGGACGAGAAGAAGGTGACGGCGCTGCCCGACGACGTGGTGGGCGAGCTGCACCGCAGCGGTCTGCTGGGCCTGATGCACCTGCACTGGGCGAGCATGGGCAATATGCGCCGCCTGGTGGACTGGCACGTGGAGCGATCGGCCGCTGCGGCGCCGGCAGCCTGAACTTGACGCCGCAGCGATGAGCGTCCGCCTCGCCAAACCCCGCAAGGGCAGCATTCCCATCCACGTTGTCGACCGCGATCGCCTGGGCACCACGCTGGGTACCCTCGAGTCCGCCGGCCGCGCCTGGGTGCAGGCGCTGGGCTTCAACGGCAGCGCCGACAGCCATGTGCTGGTGCCCGGCGCCGACGGCAGGCCTGAGGCCGTGCTGGCGGGTGTGCGCTCGGGCGGCGATCCGTTCGCGCTGGCCAGCCTGCCCAAAGCGCTGCCCGAGGGCGCGTACCACCTGGCGCCGGTGCCCGAAGGCGGTGTGGCGCTGGACGACGGCACCGCGGCGATGTCGTGGGAGCTGGGGGGCTACACCTTCGACCTGTTCAGGCCCGCGCGCCGCGCGCCGGCCGAGCTGACGCTGCCGTCCACCGACGCCGCGCGCCGCGCGCTCATCGTGGCCGAGGCCATGGCCGCCACGCGCGACCTCGTCAACACGCCGGCCGAGCAGATGGGCCCCGGCGCATTGGCCGAGGCCGTGCGCCTGGTGGCGCAGCAGCACGGCGCGAAGTTCCGCCAGGTGGTGGGCGACGAGCTGCTGGCGCATAACTTCCCGGCCATCCACGCCGTAGGCCGCGCGGCCGACGCCGCCAGCGGGCGCGCGCCGCGCCTGATCGAGCTCACCTGGGGCCGGCCGAAGCACCCGCTCGTCACCCTCGTCGGCAAGGGCGTGTGCTTCGACACCGGCGGTCTGGACATCAAGAGCGCCGACGGCATGCGCCTGATGAAGAAGGACATGGGCGGCGCCGCCCACGCCCTGGGCCTGGCGCAGCTGGTGATGGCGCTGGAGCTGCCGCTGCGCGTGCAGCTGCTGATCCCGGCGGTGGAGAACGCCATCGCCGGCAACGCCTTCCGCCCGGGCGACGTGTTCAAGACGCGCAAGGGCCTGCACATCGAGATCGGCAACACCGACGCCGAGGGCCGCGTGATCCTGAGCGACGCGCTGGCCTTTGGGGCCGAGAGCCAGCCGGCGCTGATGGTGGACATGGCCACGCTTACTGGCGCAGCGCGCACCGCGCTGGGCGCGCAGCTGCCGGCGCTGTTCTGCCGCGACACCGCCCAGGCACGCGAGCTCGTCGATCTCGGCCTGCAGATCGGCGACCCGCTCTGGCACCTGCCGCTGTGGGCGGGCTACCACGGGCTCATCGAGAGCGACGTGGCCGACATCGTCAACACCGGCCGCGGCGGGATGGCCGGGGCCATCACGGCGGCGCTGTTCCTGGAGGACTTCGTGCCCGCGGACCAGGAGTGGCTGCACCTGGACCTCTTCGCCTGGAACGATCAGGCCCGCCCCGGCCGGCCGGTGGGCGGCGAGGCGCAGACGCTGCGCACGCTGCTGGCCTACCTGCAGCGGCGCTTCGGCGGGTGACCATGAGCCCCCAGGCTCCCTGCGGTCGCCAACCCCCGAGGGGGCTCTGGCGGCGGACCGGCGGAGCCGGATCCGCGCCGAAGGCTTGGCCGGGGGAACTGGCGCGCCGGGGTGTGGCTTTTCTTCACATCACCGTCACGCCGGGTTGGCATACTGCGAAGCACGTCAGGCGGGAACCGGCCGCAACAATGGGCGGAAGCTTGGAACCCGTCACCGCCGCCTGAAGTCTTGGTTTCAGACAAAGCCCGCGTGCTGCACAGGCACGCGGGCTTTTTCCATGGCGGGCTCGGCCGTCATCGCGCGCACCAGCTGCTCCAGCGCGTCGGCGTCGTGCAACGGGCGCACGGCGTCGTACAGGGCCTGCGCCTGCGGGTGGCGGCGGCGCAGCTGGTTGATCCACTGCTTGAGCCGGCCGCCGCGGTGGCGCGGCGTCACGCGCGTGCGCACCAGCTCGGCGTACAGCGGCAAGAGCGGCCCGATCTGCGCCCAGCCCGGCGCGGGCAGGCCGCGCACCGCCAGCGCCAGGCCGGGGTCGGCCACCAGGCCGCGGCCCAGCATCAGCGCGTCGCAGCCGCTCTCGGCCAGGCAGCGGCGGGCATCGTCTGCCGTCCACACCTCGCCGTTGGCCACCACGCGCGTGCCGCGGCCAGCCAGCGCCTCGCGCACGAGGGCGATGCGGTCCCAGTAGGCCGGCGGGCGGTAGCCGTGCAACTTGGTTCGGGCGTGCACCACCAGCTCGCCGGCGCCGGCGGCGGCGATGCCGCGGGCGTTGTCCAGCAGCCGCTCCTCGTCGCGGTGGCCCAGGCGCATCTTGGCGCTCACCGGCACCCCGGCCGGCACGGCACGGCGCACGGCCGCGACGATGTCGTGCACCAGCGCGGGCTCGTCCAGCAACACGGCGCCGCCGCGGTGGCGGTTCACGGTCTTGGCCGGGCAGCCGAAGTTCAGGTCCACGCCCTCGGCGCCCAGCTCGGCCAGCCGGGCGGCGTTGTCGGCCAGCACCGCGGGGTCGGAGCCCAGCAGCTGCGCGCGCACCGGCACGCCGGCCGGCGTGCGGCTGCCGTGCCGCAGCTCGGGCATGAGGCGCAGGAACACGCGCGCCGGCAGCAGCCGATCGGTGACGCGGATGAACTCCGAGACGCAGCGGTCGATGCCGCCCACGCGGGAGAGCACGTCGCGCAGGCTGTGGTCGAGCACGCCCTCCATCGGCGCGAGAAGGATCAGCCGGGCCGGGGAGGACTGCATGGCCTGCTGGACGCGCGTGCGGCCAGCAGGCCCAGCGCGATGCCGGCGACGTCGGCCAGCACGTCCCAGGCGCTGGCCTCGCGGCCCGGGATCTGGCTTTGCACCAGTTCGATGAACACGCCGTAGGCCAGCAGCCCGGCAAAGATGTGTCCCGCGGCGCCGCGGCCGAAGCCCTGCGCCGCCACCCAGGCCAGCGCGCCAAAGGCGGCCAGGTGCCGGGCCTTGTCCAGCGGCAGGCCGCCGTCGTCGAAGGGCACGGGCGCGAACGCGAACCACGACACCACCGCTAGCAGCAACGCCAGCAGCACGCGCCAGGGCACGGGGCTTTGCAGGGCCTCAGGCCACACCGCAAACCTCGCAGCCCGGCTGCCGCGCGATGGCGAGTTCGTCCCAGCGCATGGTGCGCGCGTCCAGCATCAGCAGCCGGCCGGCCAGCGGCGTGCCGATGCCCGCCAGCAGCTTCAGCGCCTCGGCCGCCTGCACGCTGCCTATCAGGCCCACCAGCGGCGCGAACACGCCCAGGGTCGCGCAAGCCACGTCCTGGTGAGCCGACGACGGGGGGAACAGGCAGCCGTAGCAGGGCGCGCCGGCGATGCGGGTGTCGTAGACGGCGACCTGGCCGTCAAAGCCGACGGCCGCGCCGCTGACCAGCGGACGGCCGTGGCGCACGCACGCGGCGTTGACGGCGTAGCGCGTGGCGAAGTTGTCGCTGCAGTCCAGCACCACGTCGGCCGTGGGCACCAGCGCGTCCAGCAGCGCGGCGTCGGCGCGCTCCACGCGCGCGTCGACGACGACGTCGGGGTTCAGCCCCGCGATACGCTCGCGCACCGACTCGGCCTTGGGCTGGCCCAGGCTCGCCAGCGCGTGCGCGATCTGCCGCTGCAAGTTGGTGAGGTCGACGCGGTCCTGGTCCACCACCGTGATGCGGCCCACGCCGGTGCTGCCCAGGTACAGCAGCACCGGCGAGCCCAGCCCGCCGGCGCCGATGACGAGCGCGTGGCTCGCGAGCAGCCGCTGCTGGCCCTCGATGCCGATCTCGCCGAGCAGGACGTGTCGGCTGTAGCGCAGCAGCTGGTCGTCGGTCATGCGGGCAGGGTGGCGGGGTGCGGGCGGGGTGCGGCGGGCCGGATTGTCGTCGCAGCGGCCACGGCGCGGCCGGCGCGCACGCCGCGGCCGGCCACGCGGCGTAGCGCCGAGGGCGCCGGGGCGGCCGGCGCGGCCGGCAACTGCCACCCCTCCACCGCTTGCGGCAGGCTCAGCTGCAGCACGTGGCGGCCGGGCTGCGGCATGGCGGCCACGCGCTCCAGCAGCGCCTCGGTGCCGGCCTCGCCCAGGCTAAGCACGAAGTGCTGCCAGCGGCGCTGCACGCGCTCGTGCAGCCAGGCGTCCTCGAGCGCATCGCGCAGACCGGTGCCGTCGGCCGGCGCGGCCAGCACGCGCGGCGCCATGGCGCCGACGAAGAGGTTGAAGTCGTGGCGCAGCGTGTGCGCCGGCAGCAGCGCCGCGATGGCCGCGCAGCGGGCCGCCCAGCCCGGCGCGGCGAAGGCCTGCGTCACCAGCGCCTGCAGGCCCTGCGCGGCGCCCAGCAGGCGCACGCGGTTGGGCGGGAGCACGGCCAGCGGCAGCTGCGCCGCGGTGGCAAAGGGCAGGGCGGTGGCGAAGCCGCGCAGCGCGGCCACGCGCCACCAGCCGGCGGCGTCCAGGCCCTGCACGGGCTGGTCGGCCTGCTCGGCGGCGCGGGCGCGGCGCCGCGCCTCGTGAACGTCGACGCCGTGCATGGCCATGGCCGCGGCGGCGCTCAGCGTCATTAGGTGGCCGGCGGCCCAGGCGGCGGCGTCGTTCAGGCGCAGCACCACCGCGGTGTCGGCCGTGCCCGGCGCGCCGCCCAGCGGCACCCGCCGCACGGGGCAGCGCGTGGCGGCGATCTGCGCCATGTGCTGCGGGTTGAGCTGGTCCAGGTCGAAAGCCTCGCCAGCCTGCCAGGCCGCGAGCCGCAGCGACAGCCACTGGCGCACCGCCGGGCGCGCCGGCCAGGTGCGGCGGCCGAACACCGCCTGCGCGGCCTGCCAGCCCTGACCCACCGCATGGTTGGCAACCCCCAGCGCGGCGGGCGGCACGAGGCCGTGGCGGGCGTGGTCCCAGCCGATCTCGAAGGGGGTGCGGTCGCCGCCGTCGGGGGTGGTGGTCGGGGCTGTGTCGAAACGGATGGTGGTCTGCAGCATGGCTCGCTCCTGGTGCCGTCGTCGGCTGGGCTCGCCCGGCGCGGGCCCGATGCGACGCAGTGTCGCGATCTGGTGGCTCATGGCATGAGCCAGTACGGGCTTGAGGAGCAAAGCGTTGGCCAATTTGAAACCAAACGTGTCAGGCTGCTGGCGTCGGGCGCTCTTCAGCGCGGTGGAGCTCGATCAATGGATCCTCACGTTCACGCTGTACCGTGCAGCGCGGCGCGCCTATGCTCGGCCCCCGCCCGCGCACCCCGCGCACGCCCCGTAACGAGAAAGGAGCCCGCGTGAACGACCGCCTCGAGGAAGCCCCGGCTCTGACCGACCCGCTGGCCGTGGCGCGACGCGCCGGCCTCGTGGGTCACAGCGCGCCCTTCGTGGCTGCGCTGGCACGGCTGCCGCGTTACGCGCACTGCGACGCCGGCGTTCTGATCCTGGGGGAGACCGGCACCGGCAAGGAGGTCTGCGCCCAGGCGCTGCACTATGCGTCGGCCCGGGCCGGCGGGCCGTTCGTGGCCGTCAACTGCGCCGCGATCCCGGGCGAGCTGGTCGAGGACGAGTTCTTCGGCCACGTGCGCGGGTCCTACACCCACGCGCACGCCGCGCGCAGCGGCCTCGTGGCCGAGGCCGAGCGCGGCACGCTGTTCCTCGACGAGATCGACGCGCTGCCGCTGGCGGCGCAGGCCAAGTTGCTGCGCTTCCTGCAGGACCACCAGTACCGGCCCGTGGGCTCCAGCCAGGCGCGGCAGGCCCATGTGCGCGTGGTGGCGGCCAGCAATCGCCCGCTTGACGCTCTGGCGGCGCAGGGCGCGTTCCGGCAGGACCTGCTGTTCCGGCTGAACATGCTGACGTTGGTGCTGCCGCCGCTGCGCGAGCGCATCGCCGACGTGCCGGCGCTGGCCGAGCACTTCCTGGCCTTGTCGCGGCGCGATGGCCAGCACGCGGTCGCCGCGTTCACGCCGGCCGCCGTGGCGCGGCTGATGGCCTGGCGCTGGCCGGGCAACGTGCGCGAGCTCAAGCATGTGGTCGATCGTGCCGCGCTGCTGGCCAGCGGCCCGGTGCTCGACGCCCCGGATCTCGACCTCGGTCCCGCGGCATCGGCCGCCCCCGAGCCGGCCACCGAGGGCTTCAACGTCGCTAAGGCACGCGCGGTGCGCGACTTCGAGCGCCATTACATCGAACGCACCCTGGCCGAGGCCGGCGGCAACATTGCGCAAGCCGCGCGACTGGCGCGCAAGCACCGTCGCGCGTTCTTCGAATTGCTGCGTAAGCACGACATCGACGCCGCCCGCTACCGCAGTGACTGAGCCTGCCGGGCCGTCATCGAAAACGCCGCCTTCGGGCGGCTTTTTCGTGCCTGGCGCCTGGCCGCCCTGGGCTGGACAAAGCTGTCCACCCGGCGGACGTCTGGCGCATGGCCGGTCTGCCGAGCAGGGGGTTCTCGCACCCATGGACAAGGGCGTCCACCGACCGGCTCAAAGGCCCTGTCGAATCAACCACTTGCGAATGCGTCGCCGCGGGCACGCCCCTTGCGGAATGCAGGCTGACCGTGAGCCCTCCAACCACCCACACGCCTGCCCGCCGCCGCAACTGCCGCGATGAATGCCCCCGACGCCGTTCCGACCGTGCAGCGGGCCTTGCGGCGCTACTGGCAACGGCATCCCCATGCGGCCGACACCAGCGCCGGCATCGCGAAGTGGTGGCTCGAGCCCCCGGCGCGCGAGGCCGACGTCCTGGCGGCGCTGATGGACCTGCAGCTGGAGGGCAGCGTGTCGCCGCTCGTCGCGGGGGACGGCCGGGTGCGTTGGCACTGGGTCGCGCAGGGTTGAACTGACATGGCCACCTGGAACGCCATCGCCGCCACCAGCAAGGCCCTGCTCGCCGTGCTGGAGGAGGGCTTTCCGCGCGATCGCTTTCCCATCTCCCCGAGCTTCGAGCTCGTGCAGCCACCACGGCTGACCGGCAACTCGGTGCTGCCCGATGGCATCGCGGTGTGTCTGTGGCGCGTGGCCGTGAACCCGCGCCGCGGCCTGCCGCCCCGGCGCACGCCCGATGGCCAACGCTTCAAGCCCTCGCTTCCGCTGGACCTGCACTACCTGCTGGTGCCCAGCGCCAGCGCCGCCGACACGCAGCAGCGGCTGCTCGGCTGGGCCTTGCGCGAACTGGAGGACCACCCCGTGTTGAGCAGCAGCGAACTCAACCGTCAGCTCGCGGAGCCCGAGGTGTTTGCGCCCGACGAGGCTGTCGAACTGGTGGCCGACCCGCTGGCCCTGGCCGACTTCCTGGCGCTGTGGGACAAGGCCAAGGCCACACTGCCGGTGGTCATGGGCTACACGGCGCGGATGCTGCTCGTCGACAGCGAAGTGTCGATGAGCGAGGGTCCGCCGGTGCGCGAGCGCGAGGTCGTGCTGGCCGGGGTGCGTTCATGACGACGCCGGCCCACCTGGTGCTCGAGCGCCCCGTGTTCCGGCCGACCTTCGGCCTAGCCTGCCGCTGCGACAGCACGGGCCGCCGCGTGGTCGACGGTCTGCGAGTGCGCGTGGCGGCCGTCGCTGGCCCGCATCAGTCCCCGGCAGTGACCGCTGCGGCCGGGCCGAGCGGCGTTCACGCGCTGCACCGCCTGCCGGTGGCCGGCGCGACCGCCGCGGTGGTGCGCATCGTCGACGCGGCCGGCCGCTTTCTGCCCACCCGCTTGCGTTGCGCACTCCCCTTGCCGCCAACGCCTGGCCTCAACGGTCCGGCCTGCGTGGCCGGCGACGTCCCGCTCTTCCTGCGCCCTGACCAGCCGGCGCCGGCCGGCCTGTTTGCCGTGCGGGCTGCGTTGTGGGACGCCACCGCCGACGCTCCGGCGGCCTTCGCGCTGCTGCTGTTGCGTGAGCCGGGCAGCGGCCGTCTGCTTGGTCGTGGGCTCGCCGATGAGCGCGGCCAGGTGATCGCAGCCATCGCCCCCGGCGAACCGATCGATGCCGATGGTGCGGCCTCGCCGCCGCTGCCGCAGCCGGCCGCCCGGCGCCGCTGGGCGCTGCAGGTGGAACTTCGCTATGACCCGCTGCTCGCGCGCCACGTCGACGCCGGTTTCGGCACGCGCCCGACCCCAGAGTTCCAAACCTGGCCCGACCTCTGCGAGCTGCTCGCGCAACCCGTGCGCCCGGCCTTTGCGGGCTTGGCCTCGCCCCCGTCGCCGCTCGGCCTGGCCATCCTGCGCCAGGGCGAGCCCCTGGTCCTGGCCGCCGACGCCGGTGGCCTCGTCGTCGTCCATCCGGCCTGATCAGCGGCCGAAGGAGAGTCCCATGCCCGAGTACCTGGCCCCTGGTGTCTACGTCGAGGAGACCTCGTTCCGGTCGAAGTCGATCGAGGGCGTCAGCACCACCACCACCGGCTTCATCGGCCCCACTCGGTACGGGCCGGTGACCCTGGAGCCCGATCTCGTCACCAGTCTGGGCGAGTTCGAGCGCGTGTACGGTGGCGGCGACCGGCTCGACTGGGGCGATGGGCCGGTGCACAACCACCTGTGGCATGCCGCGCGCGCGTTCTTCACCGAAGGCGGCCGGCGGCTGTACGTGAGCCGGGTCTTCCGCGAGCTTGACGCCGCGACGGCCGACAAGACCAAGGACGGCTGCGCCACCGCCAGTCTCGGCGGTGTCGCGTTCAAGGCGCGCTACCCTGGCGCGGCCGGCAACCTGCGGTTGAAGCTGACGCTGCGATCCGGGCGCGACATCCTCGGCGGCACGGCGCTGGCCCCCACCCTCGGAGCGCTGTCGGAGCACGACGTGCTGTGGGTGCGCGATCAGGCCAGCCCGGCGGTATCGCCGGCCGTCGACGGCGACGTGTACCTGGCGGTGCGCGAGGACTCGGCCTCGCCGTTCCCCTGGGGGCTGCGCGGCGCCGCGGGCGCGGCCATCGCGAGTCCGCTGGTGAGCAGCTCGATGTCGGCCCTGCGGCCGGGAACCGGACCCGGGCTGGGCGATTCGGTGCGCGTGCTGACGCTCACGATCGAGGCCTTCGACACCGCCGGCCGGCCGCTTGGCCTGTGGCGCGACCTGCCGCTGGATCCGCGCCACCGCACGGCCGGTGCAGCCGACTCGCTGTTCGCGGTGTTCGGCGAGGACGACGCGGCGCGCGAGTGGCCCTTCATTGCCACGGTCGCCGCGGGCAGCGACGGCCTTGACGTGCTGAACCACCTGTTCGGTGCCGCCTGGACGGAGATCGCCGCCGGCGAGGCGCTGGCGGCCGGCACGGTGAGCGTGACACTGCAGCTGGCCGGCGGCAACGACGGCCGGCGCCCCGGCGTGGCCGAGTACGAAGGCCGCGACGACCCCGCCACCACCATCAAGACTGGCCTGAAACAGTTCGAGGCGCTGGAGGACATCTCCATCGTCGCCGCGCCGGGCAGCACCTGGAACTACACCGCCGACCGCGACCGCGCCAACGCCATCACCGGCCTGCTGCTGGCCCACGCGCAGAACATGCGCTACCGCATTGCGGTGCTGGACTGCGCACCCAACCAGAGCATCGCCGACGTGCGCGGCATGCGGGCCAAGATCGACAGCAAGTACGGCGCGCTGTACTACCCGTGGGTGCGCGTGGCCGACCCCATCACGCGAGAGACCATCTCCTTGCCGCCCAGCGGTTTCGTGGCCGGCATCTACGCCCGCAACGACATCAACCGCGCCGTCTTCAAGGCGCCAGCCAACGAGGTGGTGAGCCTGGCGCTGGGTTTCGAACAGATGCTCAGCAAGGCGCAGCAGGATGTGCTCAACCCCGAGGGCATCAACTGCTTCCGCTTCTTCGAGGGCCGCGGCATGTTGCTGTGGGGCGCCCGCACCGTGTCGTCCGACCCGGAGTGGAAGTACGTCAACCTCCGGCGCTACTTCGCTTACCTGGAGCGCAGCATCGACCGCGGCACGCAGTGGGCCGTGTTCGAGCCCAACGGCGAGCGTCTTTGGGCCAACGTGCGCCGCACCGTCGAGGACTTCCTCCTCAACGAATGGCAGATGGGTGCGCTGCTCGGCGACAAGCCCGAGAAGGCCTACTTCGTGCGCTGTGACCGCAGCACGATGACGCAGAACGACATCGACAACGGCCGCCTCGTGTGCCTGATCGGCGTGGCCGCCATCAAGCCCGCCGAGTTCGTGATCTTCCGCATCGGCCAGTGGACGGCCGACCAGAAGGTCTGACCCAAACCACCCGACCGGAGTGCCCGTCATGGCCATCCTGCGTGAACGTCCCTACGTGCAGTTCAACTTCCTCGTCGACCTCGGCACCGGCAACACCGACGGCGCCGACGCGGGCTTTCAGGAGATCAGCGGTATCGGCATGGAGGTGACCGTGGCCGAGTACCGCAACGGCAATGAGAAGGAAAACAGCGTGCGCAAGATCACCGGGCTCAACAAGAGCACCGACGTCACGCTCAAGCGCGGCGTGATCGGCTCGCTGTCGCTCTACAAGTGGCTCGACCAGATCCGCAACGGCGACCAGGCCGCGTTGCGCAACGTGGTCATCCAGCTGCAGAGCGAGGACCACACCTCCGTGGTGATGACGTGGAAGCTGATCCGCGCCCGCATCATCAAACACACCTCGGGGCCGCTCAACGCCAAGGGCACCGATGTGGCGATGGAAGAGCTCACGCTGGCCTACGAGCGGCTAGAGATGGAGTGAGCCGGTGAGCCTGGCCGCCTTCATGCCCGGCAGCGGCGCCACGAGGCGCCGGCCCGGCTTCGCCTTCGAGGCGGTGGCGCCGGCGCTGCCGGCTGCGCTTCCGCGCATGGACGTGGCCTTGTTCGCCGGCATTGCCGAGCGCGGGCCGGTGAACGTGCCGGTGGCGGTGGAGGACCTGGCCCAGTTCGAAGGGCGCTTCGGCGGCCCGGCGCCGCTGGTGCTGGACCCCGCCCGCGGCGAGATCGCGAAGGCGCAGCTGCACGGCGCCGTGTCGCTGTTTTTCGCCAACGGCGGGCGGCGCTGCTGGGTGCTGCGGGTGGCGGGCGAATCGGCCGAGGCGAGCCGCTTTGCCGTCCCGGGTGTGTGCGCGCTGCGGGTGGACGACAAGGGAAGCTTCGAGGTCGAAGATGCGGTTGTGCACGCCGCGTCTGCCGGCCGCTGGGCCGACGGCCTCCAGGTGGCAAGCAGTCTGGAGGTGGACCGCGCAGTCGCCGTGACCGTGAGCCCGCAGGCGCTCGAGCTCGCTCCCGGCGGTGCGCCCGACTGGGTGCCTGGCGACTTGCTGCGCCTGAGCTGGCCCGCGTTAACGGCCTGGGCAGCCGTCGCCGCCGTCGAACGCGGGCGGGCGGGCTCGGTGGCGCCTGTGCGCGTGCGCCTGGAGAAGACCTCATTCGCCGCGGTGGCGGGGTCGCCGCCCGGCATGGTCGTGCTGGCGGCATGGCCCGAGGAGTTGCCAAGCGTGGAATGCCTGAGGCTCACGCTGTGGTGGCGCGACGGCACGCGCGTGCAGCGCCTGTCCGGCCTGGGCCTGGGCCCGGGCCACCCGCGGCACCTGTTGCGGCTGCCCGACGATGCGGCGCTCGAGGCGCGGCCCGATGCCCACATCGGCGCCATGCCCGATGCCGCAGCCCGGCTTCGTCGCACCTGGGCCGACGCCTTGTCGCCTCGGGTGCCGGTGGCGGGCGCGGTGGGTCCGGCCGATGCCGGCCTCGCGACCTGGTGCCTGCCGGTGGCCGTGTCGGCGCTGCCGGCGGCCTGGGCTGGCGCCGCGCCAAGCACCCACCCCCCCATCGAGCGCGACGGCCTGCTGCCCTGGACGGCCGCACTGTTTGCCGATCCGGCACTGGCTGCCAGCCCTGCGGCCACCCTGGCGTCGGACGCCGAGTCCTTGCGCGTGCACTCGCGCGATCCGCGTGCCCTGAAGGGCCTGCACGCTGCCTGGCCCATCGACGAGATCTCGATGGTCGCGGCACCCGATGCCGGCTGGCCCGGCTGGGTGCTCGACGTTGCGCCTTCGCCCGACCCGGTGCCCGACCCCATGCCCGAAACCGCGCCGCCGCCGGGCTTTGCGGCGTGTGCGAGTGCGACCGAGCCACCGGCGCGGGCGCCGGCCGTTGCGCCAGGCAGCGGCCAGCCCGTCTGGCAGTTGCGCCGCGCGTCGTCCGGCCTGGCGGGCCGTGCCACGCTGCTGGCCGTGCAGCGGCTGATGCTGCGCTGGGTGCTGGCTCGGGGCGACGCGGTGGCGCTGCTCAGCCTGCCGGCCGGCGCCGAGGCCGCCGAGGCCTTGAGCCACCGCGAAAGGCTCTTGCGGGCCGTGCTGACCGCCGACGACGGCGTGCCGGCGCTGCTGGGTGCCGAACACGCGGCGCTGGGCTTGGCCGTGCTCGTGCACGGGGGCGTCGTGCTGCGCAGCGCCGAGGGCCGCCTGCTGCGCCGGGTGGCCGACGGGGCCGTCGCCGGGCTGGTGGCGCGGCGCACGCTGGCCCGCGGTGCGTGGATCGCGCCCGCCAACGAGGCCCTGCGTGGGGTGGTGGCGCTGGCCGACGAAGCCAGGCCCGCTGCCACCGGCGCGCTGCTGGACGCGCGCGTCAACGTGCTGGCCACGACGCCGCGCGGACTGCTGCCGCTGAATGCCGACACGCTGGGCCCCGGCCCGGTGGAGGATCTGCGCGCGCTGGGCGCCCGCCGGCTGCTTCAGCTGCTGCGGCGCCTGGCGCTGCGCGAGGGCCAGACCTGGACCTTCGAGCCGCACGACAGCGCGTTCCGCCGCGGCGTGCAGCGCAGCTTGGAGGCGCTGATGCGTGGACTCTTCGAGCGCGGCGCCTTCGCCGGCCGTCGCCCCGAAGACGGCTTCCAGGTCGTCGCGGCGTCGGAGGCCTTGAACAACCGCGCCTCGGTCGATGCCGGCCGCTTCATCGTCGAGCTGCGCGTCGCACCCGCCGAGCCGATGGTCTTTGTGACGATCCGGCTCGTGCGCCATGGCGACGGCCTGACGGTCGACTGACGTGAACGAGGCAGAGCCATGGCCAGCCCCGCCGCCGAAACCGTGACGCCGCCCTTCATCGGCTTCAACTTCGCCGTCGAGATCGCCGTGCCCGGGGTCGCGCAGCGCATCTGCCACGCTGCGTTCTCTGACTGCGACGGGCTGGAGATGACGATGGAGGTCAAGACGCTGCGCGAGGGCGGCAACAACGGTCGGCAGATCCGGCTCGCGGGGCCGCTGTCCTTCGGCCTGCTTACGCTCAAGCGCGGCATGACGCGCAGTTTCGACCTCTGGAACTGGATGGCGCGCGCGCTGGCCGAGCCTGCCCTGCGTGCCGATGCCGAGATCGTGCTGCTGGCGGCCGACGGCCAAGCGGTGCAGGCGCGCTTCGTGCTGTCGCGCTGCCTGCCGGCCAAGTTGAAGGCGCCAACTCTGAACGCGCGAGACGGTGGCGTCGCCATCGAGGAGCTGCAGCTGGCCTACGAGGCCCTGGAGCTCAAGCCGGGCGATGCCGGCGGCGTGGGCGCGGGCGCTGGCCTGGCGATGGGCGTGGCGCCCATTGCCGCCGTGGGCGTGTCGCTGGGGGGCTTCGCATGATCGGCAGCACGCCACTGGCCAAGGCCGAGCTGCGGCTGCTCGACGCCGAAGGCCGCAACACCATCGAGCGCGACACCTGGGTGACGGTGCAGTTCAACCCCGAGACGCTGAAGGTGACGTTTGCCAACCAGTTGCGCACGCCCGACGGCGCCGGCGACCAGAGCGGCACCGCGGCGCGCCAGTTCGTCGGCGCCGGAACCACCAAGCTGGCGCTGCAGCTGTTGTTCGACGTCACGGCGCCGCAGCCCGATGGCGCAGCGGTCGACGACGTGCGGCGCCTGACGCAGAAGGTGGCCTACTTCATCACGCCCAAGCCGCAGGGCAGCGACCTCGTGCCGCCTCAGCTGCGCTTCGTGTGGGGCAGCTTCCAGTTCGACGGGCTGATGGACTCGCTGGAAGAGACGCTGGAATTCTGGAGCCCCGAGGGACGGCCGCTGCGCGCGACGCTGAGCCTGACGATGTCGCAGCAGCGCATCACGGCCTTTGCCTTTGGTCAGGCGGCCGGCGCAGGCTCGCTGGGCGCCGTGCCTGCGGGTGGGCTGCCAGGCACGCGGCCGCTGGCCCAGGCGGGTACCGGCAGCACGCTGCAGGGCCTGGCCGACGGTGCGGGGCAGGGCGCCGATTGGGCGCGCATCGCCGCGGCCAACGGCATCGAGAACCCGCGCCGCCTGGCGCCGGGCCAGTTGATCGACCTTGCGGCGCGCGCGCCCGGCAAGATCTGAGGCCACGGCGATGCCCGTCGTCATCAACGACTTCGAGGTGTTGGCCGAGCCGCCCGCTGCGCCGGCGGTCGCTGCACCGGCCGCCGAGCCCGCCGCGGTGCCCCCGCGCGCCGCGCTGGAGCCGCTGCTTGAGCAATGGGCCCGCGAGGCCCGCCAGCGTGCCGAGCGCGTCCAGGAGCTGTAGCCGTGAAGCGCGACGACGCCATCACCAGCGCACGCCCGGCCTTTGCGGTGGACGGACGCGCGCAGCCCGAGCTCGCGGCCCAGCTGCTGGCGCTGGACATCCGCGACGAGGCAACGGGCCTGGCGCGCTGCGAGGCCACCTTCGGCAACTGGGGACTCAGTGGCGGTGCCGTGGGCTTCCGCTACTTCGACCGCCAGCTGCTCGAATTCGGCAGGGCCTTCGCCGTGAAGCTCGGTGACGACACCTTGTTCGAGGGCCGCATCCTCGGGCTGCAGGCGGGCTTCGGCGAGGGCAGCCCCCCCACCCTGCGCGTGCTGGCCGACGACAGCCTGCAAGACCTGCGCATGACCCGCCGCACCCGCAGCTTTGCCGACCAGACCGATGCCGACGTCGCCCGCAGTATCGCCGGCCACCACGGCCTCGACGCCCAGGTCGACGCCCCTGGGCCCACGCATCGCCACCTGGCCCAGGTCAACCAGAGCGACCTCGCCTTCCTGCACGAACGCGCCCGGGCCATCGACGCCGAGCTGTGGGTGCAGGGCCGCACGCTGCACTTTCAGGCCCGCCGCTTACGCGAGGCTGGGCGGTTGACCTTGGCCTGGGGCGGGCAGCTGCGCCGCTTCGACGTCACGGCCGACCTGGCGCTGCAGCGCACCGAGGTCGCGGCCAGCGGCTGGGACGTGGGCGCGAAGCAGGCCGTGCGCGCGGTGGCCGGCGCCGGCGCGCTGGGCGCCGAACTGGGCAACGACGATAGCGGCATCGCCATCCTCGGGCAGAGCCTGGGCGCACGCACCGAGACGCTGGCCCATGCCGCGCCCGCCAGCGAGGCCGAGGCGCGCGCGCTGGCCGAGGCCGCGCTGCGCCTGGCAGCCCGTCGCTTCGTGCGCGGGCAGGGCGCGGCCGAGCCGCAGGCGGCGTTGCGCGTGGGCACGGAGCTGCAACTCGGTGGGCTGGGCCCGCTGTTCAGCGGGCGCTACGTCGCCACCGCCGTTCACCACCGATTCGACACCCACCACGGCCTGCGCACGGAGTTCGAGGCCGAGCGTCCCGGCCTCGGCCGTCCCTGAGCACAGCAAGCGCCATGCCCGCCCTGGACGACCTGTTGCATGAGCGCCAACCCCAGGGCCTGGGCGGCCGCTGGTACGGCTGTCACCCGGCGCTGGTGAGCGACATTGCCGATCCCGACGGGCAGGGCCGCGTCAAGGTGACGTTGCCCTGGGCGCCCGATGCGGGCGGCCAGCGCTTCGAGGCCTGGGCGCGGCTGGCCACGCTGATGGCCGGCGACAACCGCGGCACCTGGTTCGTACCCGACGTGGGCGACGAGGTGCTGGTGATGTTCGAAGGCGGCCTGCCGGCACGGCCCATCGTCATCGGCGCGCTGTGGAACGGCCGCGACGCCCCGCCCAGGCAGATGGACTCCGCCGGCCGCAACCCGATCAAGTGCATCCGCTCGCGCAACGGCGTCGTCGTCACGCTCGACGACACCGACGGCCAGGAGGCCTTCAGCGTCGAAACGCCGGGCGGGCAGAAGCTGCGCCTGTCGGACGGCCCGGGCACGGTGCGCGTCGAAGACAGCAGCGGCAATTCGGTGGTCATGGAGACCGCCGGCGTCACCGTCACGGCGTCGGCCACGGTGACGGTGAACGCCAGCCGCGTGTCGGTGTCGGCCGGACTCGTGCAGGTGGACGCGGGCATGTCCACCTTCTCGGGCGTGGTCAAGGCCGACACGGTGATCGCCAACTCGGTCGTCAGCGCCTCGTACACGCCCGGCGCCGGCAACATCTGGTAGGGCCAGGCATGGCGGCCAACCACCCCATTCTCTGGACGGCGCCGGCACCGCTGAGCGGCCGCTTCGGCGTGGATGCCGGTCCGGGCACGCGCTACGGGCCGGACTCGGCGCGACCCGCGCTGCTGCGCTTCGAGACCGACGATTTCATGGAGCAGCTGCTGGCCACGCTGGCCGCGGCGCCGCGCGAACTGGGGCGCTTCATCGCCCGGCCCGAAACCTGGCGCTCGCCGCAGGCGCCAGCGCCCGACCTCGTGGAGCGCACGCCGCGGCCGTCGGCCGCGCGGGCGCTGGCACGGCGCGCCCTGGGCCGCCAGCCGGTGGCCGCGCTCGAACCGGTGGCGGCCCGAAGCCTGCTTTCCGAACAGGGACGCGAGCGCGAGCTGCCGCTGAAGCTTTACCAGCCCGCCCACCAGCGCCACTATCTCGTGGCGGCGCAGCTGGTGTGCGGCCTCCCCGGCCTGCCCGACCGCGCGCTGCCGACGGGCGGGCGCGAGAAGGTCGGTTTCGTGCTGCGGCGCCTGCTGCCCGGCGACGCCGCGCCGGCCGGCGCGACCGAGCCTCGCGAGGAGTACGCCTTTGTCAAGGACCCCGCCGGCGCACGCTGGCAGCGCCTGGCCGGCGGCGACGCTCGCCGCCGCGTCGCCGACGGCGAGGAACTGCTGCCGCTGTTCCCGATGGCCTACACCGAGGAAGCCGCGGCCGCCCGCACGCGGCGGTTGCTGGTGGGCTCGGTGCCGGTGGGCCGGCGCGAGGAATACCTGTCCACGCGCGCCGAGCGCGCGGCACCCGGCAGCGCCCCCGGCGTGGCCGCCGAGCCCAGCGCCGTGGCCGGGCGCAAAGAACAGTTCCGCGTCGAGGTGGCCGAGCCCTGGAAGAACCTGGTGCGCACGGCGGCGCTGGCGCTGCCGCGCATCAACCAGCCCACGACGAACGGTCGGCCGACGCAGGCCGAGCGGCGGGCCGCCGCCGGCCGGCTCAACGAGCAGCTGCAGGCCGGGTCCTGGCTCACGCTGCTCGACCTTGCCGACTGGCTGGCCGTGCACCTGCCCGTGCTGTGGGCGCTGCTGCGCGGCCAGGGCACGCGCGCCGCGCTGCCCAGCGAGGCGCAGCGCACGTTGTACGACTGGCTCAGCGCGCAGGCCACGCCAGTGGCTGGGCCCGACTTCGTGTTCAACACCTCGCCCGGGGCCGATGCCGGCAGCCTGGCCGATGCCCTGGTGCGCATCGCGGATGCCGGCGTGCGCGAAGGTCTGGAGCGGGCCACGACGATCTTCCCCGATCGCAACGACGCCCTGGCCGCCGACGGCACGACGCTGGGGTGGCCCGGGTTCAAGGGGCTGCTTACCGGGCTGCGCCAGCTCAGCAACGGCAGCTTCGTGGTCGACGGCCCATTCATGGCTCTGACCGCACCGCCGCAGTCCGAGGACCCGATGCCGCAGGGCACGGCCGCCCACCTGGTGGCAGCCGAAACCGCGGCGTCCCGGCTGGACAAACTGGTGCAGATGGTGGTGGCGGCGTTGGGCCCAGGCCCGGCCTCGGCCGACACCCCTCCGCTGCCGTTTGCCGTGTCGCTGCGCGACGCGCTGGCCACCACGGCCGGCGACGACGGCTGGTTCTGCATCCGCTTCGTGCACCTGCGTTGCGACTGCGGCCCGCTGCACGAACCGCTGCTGTCGGAGGCCAGCGAGCACTTCCAGCTCGCCAGCTTCTTCGACCCCGACGCCCCGGCGCGGCCCATCCGCATCGCGCTGCCGCTCGACACGACGCCGGCCGGCCTGCGCAAGCACCCGAAGAACGCGGTGCTGATGGTGTCCGACGTGCTGTGCGGCCAGATGCAGCGCGCCAAGGGGCTGGGTCTGGTGGACCTGGTGCTGTCCGTGCTGCCGTGGCCCTTCCACAAGCCGCTCGATCTGGGGGGCACCGCGAAGTGCCGGAACGGCGCGTCGATGGACATAGGGATGATCTGTTCGCTTTCGATTCCGATCGTCACGCTGTGTGCGCTGATCCTGCTGATGATCATCGTCAGCCTGCTGGATTTCATCTTCCGCTGGATGCCCTGGTTCGTGATGTGCCTGCCCATTCCGGGGCTCAAGGGAAAGCGATGACGACGCCGGCGCGCCTGTTCGGCAAGGGCCTGGCCTTCCCGCCGCGGGTGGGCGCCGACGGGCGCCTGGCCTGGAGCGAGGGCGAGCCCAACGTGCGCGAGGCCATCCGCATCGTGCTGCTCACGGCCGAAGGCGAACGGCTGCGGCGGCCGCGCTTCGGCGGTTCGCTCGCGGCCTTCCTCTTCGAGCCCAACAACGCCGCCACGCACCAGGCGCTGGCGCAGCGCATCGCACGGGCGCTGGCCGAGTGGGAGCCGCGCATCGCGGTGGAGCAGGTGCAGGTGGCCGCCGACCCCGCCGACGCAGAGGCCGCCGTGGCCACCGTCACCTACCGACTCGTCGCCACCCGTGCGCTGGAGCGCGTGAGCCTGGCGGTGGCGCTGGGTACGCCAGCGCCCCGCCCCTGAAACCGAGGAGGCCAACGATGCCCATCCGCCCGCCCGCCCTGGACGCCCGCAGCTTCGAACAGCTGCGCGACGAGGTCCTGTCCCGCATCCCGATGCACAACCCGGAGTGGACCAACTTCAACGCCAGCGACCCCGGCGTCACGCTGCTGGAGTTGTTCGCCTTTCTCACCGAGAGCCTGCTGTACCGGGCCAACCAGATCCCGGAGCGCAACCGGCTGAAGTTCCTGCAGCTGCTGGGCGTGCCGCTGGCCCCGGCCCAGGCGGCCACGGGCATCGTGCAGCTGGGCAATGCCCGCGGCCCGCTGGCGGTGGCGGGCCTGGCCGGCGGCACGGCGTTCAGCGCCGGGGCGGTGCCCTTTGTGCTCGAGCAGGGCCTGGACGTGCTGCCGCTGGAGGCCCACGTCTGCGTCAAGCGCGAGCGGCACGATGTGCCCGACGAGCTGCGCGATTACTACGACCAGCTCTACGCGTCGTTCGAGCGCGTGCGCAGCGCCAGGCAGGCGCGGCTGTACGAGACGGTACCGCTGCAGGCCACCGTCAGCGCCGGTGGGGGTGGCGTCGACCTCGCGTCCGACACGCTCGACGGTGCGCTGTGGATCGCGCTGGCGGCGCGCAAGGGCGACGACCCCGACCGCGTGCGCGATACCGTCGGCGGCCGCGTGCTGAGCCTGGGCCTCGTGCCCTGGCTGGCTGACGCCGACCGCGTGCTGCGCCCCGGCGGCGTGGCCGACGCCGCGCGGCCCACGCTGCGCTGCCAGGCACCGCTGGTGCCGCCCGACGGGCGGCTGCCGGCGGTGGAGTCCGAGCGCGTGCCGCAGTGGCGCACGCTGCCGCTGGTGCCCGGCGCCGGTGGCGACGTGCTGCTGCACCCGGGCACCCTGCAGCTCACGCTGCCCGACGCCGCGTCGCTGCGGCTGTGGAGCAACCTCGATCCGCTGGAAGCGGGCGTCGGCGACTTCCCGCCCACGCTGGAAGACAGCGCCTTCGAGGGTCGCATCCTGACCTGGCTGAAGCTGACCCTGCCGCCGGGATCCAGCGCGCGCTGGCGCTGGGCCGGCATCAACGCCGGCCTCGTGGTGCAGCGCGAGCGCATCCTGGCCGAGAGGCTGCCCGACGGCGACGGCACGCCCCAGCAGCAGCGCCGGCTGGCCCGCAGCCCGGTGCTCGCCGGCAGCGTGGCGCTGTCGGTCACGCCCGCGGGCGCCGCGGCGGCGCAGGGCTGGCAGGCCATCGACGACCTGTGGGCTGCTGCGCCCGAGGGCGCAGGCTCCAGCGCCGCGGCGCGCGTGTTCCGGCTCGATGCCGAGGCGGGCGAGCTGCAGTTCGGCGACGGCGCGCACGGTGAACGCCCGCCGCTGGGTGCCCGCCTCGCTGTGAGCTACGACGTCAGCGCGGGCCGGGCCGGCAACGTCAATGCCGGCGCCATCGACGGCGGGCCGCTGCTGCCTCCGGGTTTCACGGTGAGCAACCCGGTGCCCACCTGGGGCGGCGCCGATGCCGAGAGCGTGGCCGACGGCGAGAAGCAGGTTAGCCGCTTCCTGCAGCACCGCGACCGCTGCGTCAACGCCGCCGACTTCGAGGCCATCGCCTGGCGAGCCCCTGGGCTAGAGATTGGCCGCATCGACGTGGTGTCGGCCAGCAGCCCCGAATTCGGGCCGAACGAACCGGGCGATGCGCCGGGAGCCGTGACGCTGCTGGTGCTGCCGCGGCGCGACACCGCCCAGCCTGACGCCCCGCGTCCCGACCGACTGTTCCTCGACACCCTGTGCGCCTGGCTGGAGCCCCGGCGGCTGGTCACCACCGAGGTCTTCCTGCGCGGGGCGGACTACGTGCCGGTCTGGATCTCGGTCGGCGTCGACGTCGAGGGTGGCCGCAGCATCGCCGAGGTGGTCCGCGCGGTCGACGCCGCGCTGCGCACGGCGCTGGCCGTGCTGCCGCCGACAGGGCAGGGTGGTGTGCCGGCTGAGCTGGCGCTGTTCTCGCCGCCGGCCGGGGCCCCGCCGCGCGGCTGGCCGCTGCGCAAGGAGGTGGTGGCGTTGGAGCTGGCGGCCGTGGCTGCGCGCGTGGCTGGTGTCAGCGCCGTGCGCGAGTTGCAGCTGGCCGGCGTGGCCGACACCGTGGCGCAGACGCGCATCCCGATGCGCGGGCTGCAATTGCCGCGTGTCGCCGGCCTGTCGGTGGTGGCCGGCGATGCGTTGCCCGTGATCGGGCTGCGCGGCGACAGCGGCCGCGGCGACGACGGCGCTGCGGACCGCGCGATGCCGGTGCCCTTGATCCCCGAACACTGCTGACCCGTACCCCGCCCATGGACGCCAACGGCACTCGCCACCACCTGCTGCAGGGCCAGGCCGACTGGGCGCGCTTTCGCCCAAGCGACCGCGCCGGCGGCGAGCTGGCCTTCGACGCCGCGCGGGGGGAGATCACGCTGTGGCCGCAGGTGTTCCGCTTCCCGGCGGGCCGCGACGACCGGCCGGTTTCGCCGGACGACCGCCGCGGCACTGCGCGGGATGCGCTGGGCAACTGGTACTGGATTGCTGCCGACCGGCAGCGCGTGATGGTGCGCTCTGAGGGCGACGATTCGGTCGGTGTCTTCTGGCCGCAGCCTGTCGAGGCGCAGCCCCCCGCAGCGGGTGGATTCGGCCCGGTGGCCTTGCCGCCATCGGCCCCGCCCGTGTTGCAGGGCCTGGCGGTCACCGACGACCATCAGCTGGTCGTCGGTCGAGTCGACCAGCCTGGGCTGCTGGCCTTCGACCTGGTTGGCGGCGGGGCACCGCGGGCCTGGCGTTGGCCGCTGGCCTTCGAGCCCTGGGATCTGGCCCCGCGGCCGGGAGGCGGCGTCTGGGTGCTGGACCGCAGGCAGCGCCGCCTGTGGCCGCTGGACAGCCGGCTGGAGGCCGTCACCACCGACTGCGACGTCGAGCCCGACAGGCCGGACTTCCATCCCGTCCCCGCTTCCGGCACCGAGCCCCGGGGGCCGCAGGTGCGGCCGCGCGTGCCGCTGCGTGCCGCACAAGGCCGGGCGCTCGCCGCCGCCGATCCGCAGGCGCTGGGCGTGCTGCCCGACGGCGCGGTGCTGCTGCTCGACGAGCCCGGCGACGACGGCTTCGCGCGGCTGTGGCTGGTCGAGCCCGACGGCCGCACGCGCTTCGTCAGCACCGCCGACCTTCTGCGCCACGTGGCACCGGGCAGCCTGGGTTCACCCGCGCGCTGGGTGGGGCAAGACCTCGCGGTCTGCGCCCGCGACGATGGCGATCCGCCCCACTGGCGGGCCCGGGTCCACGTCGTGGGCGCCGATGGCAACCAGGCCTTCGCGTTCGGCCTTGCCGATGCCGACGGCGTGCTGTTCGCCGACGCGCAGCCGCTGTACCAGCCGATGCGGCTGTTCGGCGGCCGTGCGCTCGTGGCGGCCGGCGAGGGGGTGTTCTACGACTGCGGTGCCGACGCCAGCGGCGAGCCGCGCTTCATCGCGCTGGTGGCGCAGCCGCGCACGCGCTGGGTCGAGCAGGGCGAGGCCCTTACGCCGGTGCTCGACAGTGGCGAGCCCGGGTGCGTCTGGCACCGCGTGGTGCTCGACGGCCGCTTCCCGCCCGGGTGCAGGGTGCAGATCGACAGCCGCTGCGCCGACGACTGGCGGCTGCTCGTGGACGAGGCGGCGCTCACGCCGGCCGAGCGGGCGGCGCTGGGGCCGCCGCCCGAGGCCGACGCGGCGGCGGGGCCGCCCGACTGGCAGCGCGAGCCCGATCCCGCCCACCGCCCCTCGGGCAGCGAGCAGCCCTGGCAGCGCGCCGACGACGGCCGCCACGCGGGCCACCAAGAGACGCTGCTGCAGCGTGCGCAGGGCCGCTACCTGCAGCTGCGCCTGGTGCTCAGCGGCAACGGCCGCGCAACGCCGCGCGTCCGTGCGCTGCGCGTGCACCATCCGCGCTTCTCGTACCTGGCCCGCTACCTGCCGGCCGTGTACCGCGACGACGCCGACTCGGCCCACTTCCTCGACCGCTTCCTCGCCAACCCCGAGGGCCTTCTCACCAGCCTGGAGGACCGCATCGCCGCGGCGCAGGTGCTGTGGGATCCCCGCACCACGCCGCCTGAGGCGCTGGACTGGCTGGCCGGCTGGTTCGGCGTGTTGTTGGACCCGGCCTGGAACGAGGCCCGGCGCCGCTTCTTCCTGCGCCACGCCATGCGCTACTTCGCGCGCCGCGGCACGCTGCCCGGTTTGCGCGCGGCCCTGGCACTGGCGCTCGACGAGTGCGTGGACGAGCGCCTGTTCGAACGCAGCGAAGCCGAGCGCCCGGCGGCCGTGCGCATCGTCGAGCACTTCCGACGCCGCCACACGCCTGCCGCGCTGATGGGCGCGCAGGCGGTGGACGCCGGCGTGGCGCTGCCTTCGCTCATCGACCCTGCGCGGCGCTGGACCCCGGCGCTGGGGGCCGCCGAGTTGCTGCGCCGCTGGCGCCTCGACGCCGGCGGACCAGCGGCCACGACGCTACCGCTTCGACGCCCGGTCGATGCCTCGCAGGCCGCGCGCTGGGAGGAGTTTTGCCTGCGCGAGCTGGGCTTCGTGCCGCAGGCCGGCAGCGCCACTGAGGCGCATCGCGCGCAATGGCAGGCCTTCCTGGTGCGGCGTTACCGCCAGCCGGTCGACCTGGCTGCTGCGTGGCGTCAGCCCGGCATCCGCCGCTTCGCCGACGCGCCGCTGCCCACCACGCTGCCGCCCGATGGCGCGGCGCTGGCCGACTGGTGCCGTTTCGAGGGCACGGCCCTGGCGATGCACGCGCAGGCGCACCGCTTCACCGTGCTGCTGCCCGTGCCGCCGCGGTGGCGCACCGACACCGCCGCCCAGCAGCGCCGGCTGCTCAGGGCGCGGCGTGTGCTGGAACTCGAGAAGCCCGCGCACACGGTGTTCGAGGTGCGCTTCTACTGGGCCGCGTTCCGCCTAGGTGCGGCGCGCCTGGGCAGCGACACGCTCGTGGACCTGGGCAGCCGCGCGCCGCAGCTGATGACCCCGATGGTGCTCGGCCAGGGCGCGCTGGCCCAGTCGCACCTGGCCACGCCCCGCGCGGCCATGCCCGGCTTCGAGGAGCCGGGCCGCCTGCAACTCGGCCGCGACCGCGTTGGCCGATCCACCCGCCTGTAGACACGGAGGCCGCCATGAGCGCCACGCCCCACCCCTGCCTGGCTTCGCCCCCCCGGGCCGACCTCGTCGGCCCCGATCCGACCCGGCATGTCAAGTTCTCGCTCGGAATGATCCTCGGCGCCGACGATTTCGACCAGGAGTTCGCCTGGCTGTCCGGCCGCGACCGCTGGCTGGCGCGTGACGTGCTCGGCTACGGCACCGTCAACGGTCTTCAGGTGTCGGTGCGGCAGGGCCCGGGCCTCGTCACCGAGGTGGCCGTAGCCTGCGGCTCGGCGCTCACGCCCTCGGGCCAGCTGGTGCGCGTGACGCCCACGCAGTGCGCGGCGCTGGCGTCTTGGCTGGCGCACGAGAGCCGGCGCGAGGCGGTGCAGGCCCAGGCCGCGTTGTCCCCGCCCGAGCCGCTGCGCGTGTATGTGGTGCTGGCCTATCAGCCCTGCGAGACCGACGCGCGGCCGATCCCCGGCGAGCCCTGCCGCAGCGAGGCCGAGGCGATGGCGCCGTCGCGCATCGCCGACGGCTTCCGGCTTGAGCTGCGCCTGTCGCCGCCGCCGCAACCCGAGGAGCAGGCCGTGCGCGGCTTCGTGCACTGGCTGTCGCGCAGCGTGGAGATCGCCGACGCACCGGCCAGTGGTCCGGTCGAACATCTGCTGGCGCTGCTGCGCGCGGCGGCGCTGCCGGGCGGTTCACCTGCGGGCGAGGCCTGGACGGTCGAGCTGGGCGATCTCGCCCCGGATTCGCCGCCCGCTTCGCCACCCGCGAGTTCACCCCCGTCGCGCTTCGTGATTCCGCGCGACGCGGCGTGCGACTACCTGCGCGCTTCGCTGCGGGTGTGGATCACCGAGCTGCGGCCACGCTGGCACGAGGAGTTCGGGGACTGCCACGGCTGCGGCGACAGCGTATCGCCCGCGCCCGCGGCTGCGGTCGACGAGTTGCTGCTGGCCGAATTGCGGGTGCCGCTGACGGCCGCCGGCGCACTGGACCCGTCGCAGCGCGTCGATGTGGTTGAGGACGCCCGACCCATGCTGGCGCACCTGCGCCTGTTTCAGGAATGGGCCTCGTGCGGCCCGGGCGGCGCGGGCGGCGCGGGCGCGCCGGGGCCGCAGGGGCAGCAGGGGCAGCAGGGGCCGGTGGGCCCTCGCGGCTCGGCCGGCCCACCCGGGCCGCAGGGCAGCCCGGGCGCGGACGGCGCGCCCGGTGTGCCGGGCGCCGCAGGCGCTCCTGGCGCCGCAGGCGCCCCAGGCGCCCCAGGCGCCCCAGGCGCTCCTGGGGCACCAGGTCCGGATGGCGCAGCCGGCCCGCGTGGACCCGTCGGCCTCCAGGGGCCTGCCGGCCCTGCCGGCCCGCAGGGCCCCGCCGGCGATCCGGCCGAACTTGCCGGCCGATTCGTCGAGATACCGCCCAGCGCGCGCCAGCGCCTCTTCGTCGCCGCCGCGGGCTTCCTGCGCGGCCGCACGGCACGGGGTCCGGTGTTCAACGGGCTGCGGTTCGTGTCCATCACCGATCACCGCGTGCTCTACACCTACGACGGCTATCGCGTGCCTGACCCGCGATTCGGCGTCGTCGTCAAGGCCTTGACGTCCGGCAAGGGCAGCGCGGTGCACGTGATGTTCGACGACTTCGACGCCAACGGCTTCGTGCTGGGCTTCTATGGCGCGAACGGCGCACCGCTGGCCAGCGGTGCCGTGCTGGAGGCCTCGGTGATGATCGAAGTCAGCCAATACACGGCGCGGGAATGATCGGGGGCCACGCCATGAGTACCTTCGTCGATCTGCTGCAGCCGCTGCTGGCCGGCGGCATCCAGCGCAACCACTTCTTCAACGGCCGGCTGCTATCGGCCGAGGATCTGCGCGCCGAGCAGGACGCCTCGCGCGCTCAGGCACGGGGCCTGGCGCGGGCCCTGGGCGCCGGCGTCGCCCAGGGCCTGGAGGTCGCAATCGCCAGCCGCAGCCCCCGCCCCAGCTTGCGGATCACGGCCGGCATCGGCTTCAACGCGCTGGGCGACCCGGTTCGGCTGGGTGAGCCCTGCGAGCTGCGGCTGGTGCCGCCGGCCACCACGGCCACGATCGCCGGTGGCCTGTTCGCGGCCTGCGAGCAGCCGCTGACGCAGCCCTCGCTGCTGTCGGCCTCCATCTGGGTGCTGGCGGCGCGTCCCGTGTCCGGGCTGGAGGGCCGCGCGCCGATGGCCGACCAGCAGGCCATCGCGGTCGGCCGCGGCCACTGCGGCGCGCGCTGGACGACCGAGGGCCTGGCGTTCCGTCTGGTGCCCGTCGATCTCGAACAGCCGCACACGCTGATTCCGCGCGCGCTCGACGCCACGGGCGCGCGGCAGGCCGCGCTGCGCGCCACGCTGGCGGCGCTGATGGACGCCACCGCGCCCGAGGCCACCGAGCAGCTGCGCAGCCTGCTGGCCCATGTGGCGCTCGGCCTGGACATGCTGCCACCGGGCGCACGCGCCTGGGGCGTGGCCGACGCGCTCCGCGACAAGGGCCTGATGTCCGACTGCGACCTGCCGCTGGCGCTGGTGGTGCTGGGCAGCGGCGGCCTAAGGATCGTCGACGGCTGGGCGGTGCGCCGGCCCTGCGCCGGGCCTGGTGCGATGACCGAGTTGACTGCTCTGGGCGCCGCAGGCCGGCGCCGCCAGGAGGGCGAGGCCGCGTGGCAGCAGTTCCAGGCCCAGTTGGCCGGCCTCGCGCCCGTGTCGGGTGCTGCCGCCACGCGCTGGCTGCATGCGCTGCCGGCTGCCGGCTGGCTGCCCCCCGCCTGGAACTGGCGCAGCTTCCTCGGGCCGCATGCACCTCCTCAGGAAACGCCGGTGGATCCCGCCTGGCTGCGCCCCCGGATCGTGGCGGGCTTCGACCAGGACGCCATCGTGTTGGGCCGCACGCCGCTCGCGGCCTTGCGCGTGTTGCGCGCCGCCGGTGTCGATGGCGTCGTCTTCGCGCGCGCCGAAGGTGCCGAGCTGCGCGTCACGCTGGCCGCGGCTTCGCCGGGCGAGCTGACGCTCAGCGTTCACGTTCAGCCCGCCACCGGTCCGACCTTCACCGCGCTGCGGTTCGGTGCGGGCAGCGTGGCGCTCGATGGCCTGCCTCCTGGAGACGGCGCCCGGCTGCGCGTGCGCGCCGAGGGCTTCGAGCCGCTGGACACCGCCTTGCCGCGCTTGGTGGGCGGTCAGGTGTTGGCAGCTCCGGCCCAGACCCTGGTTGCGCTGGCCGGGGGCACGATTGAAGTGCAGGCCATCGGTGCCGACAGCGAGCGCAGTCTGGGCGATCAGGTCGTGTCGGTGCGGGCGCTGCAGGGCAGCACCACGCGCGAGGCGCGCTATGCAGCTGGCCGCGACCGCTGGATCCTGCGCGACATGCCGCCCGGCGTGTGGCAGCTCGTCGGTGACGCGCCGGGTTACCAGGGTGCCCGGCGCGACGGCGTGGGTCCCGTGGCGCCCGGGCAGACGCTGTCGACGACGCTGGCCTTCGAACCGGCCGTGACGGGACTGGCTCGGCCCGATCCCTGCGTTTCACAGGGCAGGGCGCTGGGCGTCAAGGGGACGCTGAGCAAGCTCAGCGGGGTGCGCCTGTGCCTGGTGCTCGCCGGCACGGTGTTCGATGTTGGCTACCACGCCGAACGACAGCCCTCCGTCAAGGCCGGCCGGCTCGACCCCGACGTGCGCTTCGGGGTGGAGCGGCGCCGCAAGACCGGCAACACCAAGGCCGCGCGCCTGGGTTTCGGCGTCGGCCGCGGCGACGGCGCGCTCACCACGACCAAGGGTGGGCCGTGGACGGGCTTCATCGCGGCCGGCGAGGCGCCGACCGCGATCACCGACTGGATGCACGACTGGCGCAACTGGTTCGCGGCTGCCTTCGACGACCTCGCGCTCGCCAAGACCGAGCCGCGCCTGCTGGTGGCCCCCGACTACGAGCGGCCCGCGAAGCTCGAAGGCGCGGCGCGCGGCTTCCGCGAGACGCCGCCGGCCTGGGTGGACTTCGGGCCTTTCGCGGTGCCGGTGGCGCTGAAGTTCGACGACGGGCGCACCAAGGCGCCGGTTCCGCTGGAGACGGGGGCGAAGTTCCTCGACCGGGCCACCGCGACGGCCTTGCGCGACGCCGGCATCGATCACGTCGACGATCTGGCCTGGGCCTGGACCGACCTGCTGGTCGATGCCACCGGCCTGCCCGAAACCGACCTCTGGCTCGCGATGCAGGAGGCCCAGCAGGCGGTGGCGCGCATCAACGACGAGCGCAGCTGGATCGATGGTCTCTCGAAGGAAGACAACGAGCGCCTGAAGCAGGCCGGCTACGACGACGACGTGAAGCTCGCCCGCGCCACCGAATCGGAGCTGACGGCGGTGATCGGCAGCGCGTACCAGGCGCGCATCATCAAGCGCCAGGCCGAGAAGGCGGTCGTCAAGCCCCGCGTGAGAAAGGGCACCAAGCCGGGGGGCGGCTTCAAGTGATGCCCGACACCGTGCAGCACCTGCGGTTGCGGGGTGGTTCGGGCGCCGACGCCCTGGCCCTGCGCCACCGCGCCGAGGCCGCCTTGGCTGGCGGTCTGCCGTCGCCCCGGGGCCTGCCCGCCGGCGCATTGCTGTGCGTGCGGCGGCTTGCGCTGCGGCTGGCGGGTGGCGCGCTGGTGTCGGTGCCGCGGCAGGCCGCCCCGCTGCTGCAGCAGCGGCTCGATGAGGTCTGGGCCGTGGCCGTGCGGCCCGGCGCGGGCAGTCCCGGCGCGGCGGTGCCAGCCCTGTGGTTTGCCGACGAGGTCGAGCTGCTGGTGTTCTTGGCGCGCCGCGCCCATGCCGGCGACACCGCGGCCTGGTGGTGGCCGGCGCTGGCAGGGGCCGTTGCCGAGCCCCGCGCCGCGGTGGCGGCGGCGTGGCAAGGCCAGGCCCACGCCGTGCCGGCGGCGGTGAGCGCGCTGGGCGACGAGGCCCTGGTGGTGTGCAAGGAGCTGGGTGCCCCGGCCTGCGAGGCCGTGGCGCTGGCCGTGGCGCGGACGTTCCGCGTGCCGGGCTGGGGTCGCGTCGGGCCGGCCACACCGGGCGCTCAAGCCCTTGGGGTGTTCGGGGTGCATCCAGACAAGCGCGGGTCGGCGGCCGCGGCCGCGACCGCAGACGCGACCGCAGCCGCAGCCGCAGCCGCAGCCGCAGCCCGAGCGGCCGAGCCGAGGCCTGTGCGTCCAGATCATGGAGGTCGCGGGGCTTCGGCACCGGTTGCGGAACCCCACGCGGTGGCGCGAGAGCCGGTGCCGCCGACGGCGGCATCGCGGCTGGTGGCGCTGGCTCGGGTGCTGGCCCGTGAACCGTGGTCTGCCACGGCGCCCAGCCTGCGGGGGCGGGTCGACCGCGAGGCCGTGGCGCTGGCCGGGCCGCGGGCCACCTCCTCACCCGGCGCCATCGGCAGCGAGAGGCTCGCCGCGCCCGCAGGCCCCGGCGCGCTGACCCTTCTCGCGCCCTCACCGTCGAGCGGTCCCCCTGCCGCGGGGACGCCGTTCTGCGAGGCTCGGGGGTCGCGACCCCCGCGCGCCGATCGCCCACCGGGCAAGGGCAGGGCCGACGCGCCGGCGCCGCCCGTGCCGGCATGGCCACCGACGCGCTGCATCACGCCCCATGCCGGGCTGTTCTTCCTTGTGCCCCTGCTGCAGCGCCAGGCCTGCATCGGCGATTTCACGCAGCCCGCGCCAGCCGACCCAGCGTCCCACCCGGCCTGGCTGTTGCTGGCGCTGCTGCGCCGCCTGGGCGACCGCAGGCTGGCCGATCGGCTGCCCGCGCTGCTGATGGCCTGGGCCGGCCCAGGCCGAAGGCCGCGCGGCGCGGTGCCGCCGCGCCCAGCCCTCGGCGCGCTGGTGCGGGCCCTGCAGTTCGATGCCGGGCGCCGGCTCGACAGGCCGCCCCGCGGCGCACTCGCTTGGCTGGTGCGGCAACCCGGCTGGGCGCGCCTGGGCCCGGCGCGACTGGACGTGGGCTTCAGCCTGGATCGGCACCCCTTCGCCATCCGCGCGTCGGGGCTGGACCGCGACATCGGCTGGCTGCCGGCCGGCGGTCGTCACCTCGCGTTCCACTTCGACACCCACTGGCCGCCGGCCGGGGCCTGGACATGAACGGCCCGCTGCGCCACCCGCCATGGTTCGAGTCGCTGCCCGCGAGCGGGCCGCAGCACTTTGCGCTGCAGTTTTTCGCGGCCCTGCTCGTGCTGCTGCAGCCGCTGTTGGCTGCGGCGGGCTCTGCCCGCGCGCTGCGCGAGCGGCTGCCGTTCCTCGAGGGCTACCTCAATGAGATCGAAGACACGGTGCAGGGCCATGCGCTGATCGATGCGTTGCCGCCCTGGCGTGCCGCGATGTCGGCGTGGGAACTGGCCGCTCCGCAGACGCTGCCGCTGCGCCGCCTGATGGACCGCCACGCCCTGGGTTCCGCCGAACTCACGCTGCTGCTGTTGTGCGGCTTGGCCGAGGAAGACCCGCGCCTGGCCGCGCTGTGGGCGCTGCTGCAGGGCGAGGGCCACGAGACGCTGGAGCCCGCACTGGCCGCGGGCCTGGATCTGGCCACACCCGGCCCGGCCCGCGCGACGCTGTTGCGCCTGCAGGCGCTGGGCCTGGTGCAGCCTGCCGATGCGCCGACCCGTGGCTGGCAGGTGCCCATGGGCTTGTGGCCGCTGCTGCGCGGCGACGGGCTCAGCGCTGCCGCCGCGCCGACCGCGCCCTGGGTCTGGCATGACGTCACCGAAGCGTCCGCGCTGGCCACGCTGGTGCTGCCCGGCGAGCTGGGCGACGCCGCCGCGGCCGTGGCCACGCGCTGGACGACGTCGGGCCCGGCACCGCTGGCCCTGCGCGGGCGCGTCGGCAGCGGACGCCGCACGCTGTTGCGCGCTCTGGCGCGCGAGGCCGGCCTGTCGGTGATCGAGCCCCGCGACGGCGCGGGCCGCGGGGCCTTGCACGCCGCCGCGGCGCTGCTGGGCGGCGCCATCGAAATGCACCGCGCGGACTCCGCCAGCGCCGCCCCCGGGCTTGGCGCGGCGGTCTGCCTGCTTCCGCCGGGTGCCGCCGTGCCGGCCGGCTGGACCGTGCTCGACCTGCCGATGCCCGACCCCGCCTGGCGGCGGCAACTGTGGCGGCACGCGCTGCGTGGCCCGGATGCCGGGCCGGTCGAGGCCGATCTCGACGAGGCAGCCCGCCACCGCCTGCCCGCGGGCACCTTGGTGAGCGTGGCGCGCGCTGCGGCCGTGGCCGACGGCCGCCCTTGGCGCGACCGCGTGCAGGCGGCGCTGGCCGCACGCCACGGCGCCGACCTCGGCCGCCTGGCCCGCCGCGAAGCGTTGCCGCAGGGTCTGGGCGCCGATGTGCTGGCCCTGCCGCCGGCCACGCGCGCCGAGTGGCAGGCGCTGCTCGCCCGCTGCCGCCACCGCGAGCGCCTGGCGGCTGCCGCCGGCCCCGCGCTCAGCGGCCTGGGGCCGGGGGTGCGGGCGCTGTTCAAGGGCCCCAGCGGCACCGGCAAGACGCTGGCGGCGCGCGTGCTGGCCGCCGAGCTCGGGCTGGCGCTTTACCGCATCGACCTCGGCGCCGTCGTCGACAAGTACATCGGCGAAACCGAAAAGCACCTCGAGCAGGTCTTCAGCGCCGCCGAGACACTGGACGCCATGCTGCTGCTCGACGAAGGCGACGCGCTGCTGGCGCCGCGCACCGGGGTGGCCAGCGCGACCGACCGCTACGCCAACCTCGAGACCAACTACCTGCTGCAGCGCCTGGAGGCCTTCGAGGGCATCCTCGTCGTCACCAGCAACGCTGCCGAGCGCATCGACAGCGCGTTCCTGCGCCGGCTCGACGCGGTGCTGGACTTTCCGCTGCCCGGCGTGGCCGAGCGGCTGGCGCTGTGGCGGTTGCACCTGCCCGCCGACCACCGCGTGCCGGCCGAGCGTCTGCAGCGGGTGGCGCAGCGCTGCGCGCTGGCCGGCGGGCAGATCCGCAACGTCGCCTTGCACGCCACGCTGCTGGGCTTACAGAGCGACGGCCCGCCGGGCGCCGAGGCGCTGGACGCCGCCCTAGCCCGCGAGTACCGCCGCGCCGGCCAGGCCCTGCCGCCCGGTGCCAACGGGTGCGGGTGATGGCGGCCGCCCCGGCTGTGCGTGCGGTGGCCCCGCCGGTGCCGGCGGCCCCGTCGCCACTGCGCCGCAGCGCCGGCCAGCCGCTGCCCGCGCCGACGCGCCGCCGGCTGGAGGCCAGCTTCGGCATGCCGCTGACGGCCGTACGCGTGCACGCCGGCGCCGCCGACCGACAGCGCGTGGCGGCCGCCGGCGCGCGGGCGCTGGCCCAGGGCAGCGACGTCTTCCTCGGCCCGGGCGAGCGCGCCGACGACCTGGCGCTGATGGGCCACGAGCTGGCGCACGTGGTGCAGCAGCGCGGTGCGGCGGCAGCGCCCCAGTCCCTGGGCCTGGCGCCGCAGGGCGACGCGCTGGAGGCCGAGGCCGACCGTGCTGGTGCCGCCGTGGCCGCCGGCCGGCCCGTGGCCATTTCCGGCCGGGCCGACGGCCGGCCGCGCGGCAGCTGGCTGGGTCGTGCCGCGCGCGCCGTGGGCTCGGCGGTGTCGGGTGCGGTTGCCGCGGTGGCCGGCGCGGTGGCCGACATCGCCGGTGCCGCGATGGGCTTCATCCGCGACCGCGCACGCGCCATCCCGGGCTACGACCTGCTGGGCTTCGCGCTCGGCCGCGACCCCATTACCGGCAGCGCCATCGACCGCCCGCCCGCAGCGCTGCTGCGCGGCCTGATCGGGCTGTGGCCAGGCGGCTCGCTGCTGCGCGACGCGCTCGACCGCCACGGCCTCATCGACCGCGTCGGCGCCTGGCTCGGCCGGCAGCTGAGCACGCTGGCCAGCGTCGCCGGCGCGGTGTTGGGCGGTCTGCAGCGCTTCGTGCGCAGCCTGGGCCCGGGCGACATCCTCGACCCCGGCGGCGTGTGGGCCCGTGCGCGCGCCCTCGTTGCCGATCCGGTGCGGCGCGTTTGGGACTTCGCGGTCGGCCTCGCCGCCGACGTGCTGGGTTTCATCCGCGACGCCGTGCTCGTGCCACTGTCGCGGCTGGCTGCGGGCACGCGCGGCTACCCGCTGCTGCGCGCGGTGCTGGGACGCGATCCGCTCACCGGCGAGGCCGTGGCGCGCACGCCCGAGGCCGTCATCGGCGGCTTCATGACGCTGATCGGCCAGCAGGAGCGTTGGCAGCAGCTCGTCGAGTCGCGCGCGGTGCCGCGCGCGTGGGCCTGGGTGCGTTCCCAGTTCGCGGTGCTCGGCGGCTTCGTCGCCGAGATTCCGGGTCTGCTGCGCCGCGCCTGGCAGAGCCTGTCGGTGCGGGACTTGCTCAACCTGCCGGGCGCCATCGGCCGCATGGCGTCGATGTTCGGCAGCTTCGTCGGCCGCTTCGTGCGCTGGGCCGGCGAGGCGGTGCTGCAGCTGGTGCAGGCCATGTTCGAGGTGCTGGCGCCGGGCGCGATGCCCGTGCTGCAGCGCGCGCGCTCGGTCCTGGGCGTCATCTTCCGCAACCCCGTGCGTTTCGTCGGCAACCTGGTGCGCGCCGGCATTGCCGGCTTCCGGCAGTTCCTGGCCAACGTCCGCGCGCACCTGGTCAACGGGCTGGTGGGCTGGCTCACCGGGGCCTTGGGCGGTGCCGGCCTCACGTTGCCCACCACCTGGGATCTCCGCGGCGTGCTGTCGCTGGTACTGCAGGTCCTGGGCCTGACCTGGGCCAACGTGCGCGCGCGGCTGGTGCGGGCCACCAGCGAGACCGTGGTCGCCGCGCTCGAGACCGGCTTTGAGCTGGTGGTGACGCTGGTGCGCGAAGGCCCGGCCGCCGCGTGGCGGCAGCTGATGGAGCACCTGGGCAACCTGCGCGACATGGTCATGGGCCAAGTGCGCGAATGGGTCATCAACACCGTGGTGGGGCAGGCCGTCGCGCGCATCGCCAGCATGCTCAACCCGGCCGGCGCCATCATCCAGGCCATCATCGCCATCTACAACACGGTGATGTTCGTGCGTGAACGGCTGCAGCAAATCGTGCAAGTGGCCGAGGCCTTCATCAACGGTATCGCCGCCATTGCGGCCGGCAACATCGCCGCTGCGGCCAACCGCGTCGAGCAGACCATGGGCCGGCTGGTGCCGGTGGTCATCAGCTTCCTGGCGCGGCTGCTGGGGCTGGGGGGCATCGGCGACACCATCCGCAACATCCTGGCCCGCGTGCGTGCGCCGGTGGACAGGGCCATCAACCGCGTGGTCGGCTGGATCGTCACTCAAGCGCGGCGTTTGGGGCGGGCCGTGGCGGGTGGCGGCAGCGGCGACGAACGGCTGGGCCACGCGGTCAACGATGGGCGGGCCGCGGTCGACCGGCTTTCGGGCAGCGTGCTCGGCAGGGCGGTGATTGCACCGGTGCTGGCCGCGATTCGGTTGCGCTACCGCATCCGACGGCTCGACGTCGAGGACCAGGCCGGGCAGTGGGTGGTTGTCGGCGAGAACAGCCCGCCGCGGTACAGCCGCACCGGCAAGCGCAGCGGGGGCGCGGCAGCCGATCTGGACGGGCGCGACCGTGCCCACGCAATCCCGTTCGGCTGGGTGAAACCGGCGGTGTCGCAGTACCCGCGCATCCGGTTGCGCGATCCTGCCGAGGTGCGCCGCGCGCACGCGGCCGGACGTCGGCCCGTGCTGTCGTCGATCGACTGGGTAACCGTCGGGCCCGCGCAGCGCATGGCCCTGCACACCGGGATGACGATCGGCGTGCGCGACGCGGTGTCGATCGGTTTGAGCGTCGGCGCGGTGTTCCAGGCCCGCGCTCCGGTGACGGGCAACGGTGTCAAGGACGAGATGAATCGCGTGCTGGGCACGCACTACGGCTACGACCGCGCCCACGGCAGCACGGCGCCGCACGACACCGATCACGTCTGGGAGAAGCAGCTCGGTGGCCAGGACGCCGAGGCGAACCTATGGCCCCTGAATGCCGGCACCAACCGCAGCTCCGGCGGCACCGTGCGGGGCGAGATCGAGCGCGTTCGCCGCGAGCTTGGGATACCGGCCAGCGTCCGCGGGCTGGCCGGGCGCTGGTTGCGCCTGCGGGCTGCCTGAATGAACGCCATGGGCGACGTCGGCGCTTTCCCCGCCTGGCGCGATCGCCACGCCGGCGAGGTGGTGCTCGTGGCTGGCTGCGGCGAGTCGCTGTCGCTGCTGCCGGCCAAGCCGCCCTGCACGGTGATCGGCGTCAACGACGTTGGCCGCGCCTGGCATCCGGACTATCTGGTCCTCGTCAACCCGGCCTCGCAATTCGCCCCCGGCCGCTGGCCAGCCGTGCAGGCCACGCAGGCGCGGGCCGTATTCACGCAGTTGGCCGATCCCGGCCTGCCGGCCGGAGTGCCGGTGGTGCGCTTCCGCCTGGGCCGGCTGGCCGGCACCGACGACCCCGGGCCAGAGACCCTGCACTACACCCGCAATTCGCCCTACGTGGCCGCGCAGCTGGCGCTGCACCTGGGCGCGCGGCACATCGGCCTCATCGGCGTGGACTTCACCGACCGCCACTTCTTCGCCGACAGCGGCGAGCACGCGCTGGCCCGGCGCCTGCCGCAGATCGACGCGGAGTACGCCGCGCTGCAGGCGGCCTGCGCGGCGCGCGGGGTGTCGCTCGTCAACCTCAGTCCGGCCAGCCGGCTGCAGTCGCTGCCCCGCCAACCCTTGGCCGACTTCCTCAGCGGCCAACGGCCCGGCGCGCAGCTCCAGGCCCCGCAGAAGCCGCCTTCGGCGCGGCCCGCGCGGGTGCTGTTCGTGCAGTACCGGTTCCTGTCGTGCGGCGAGGTGTTCGTCGAAGGCCTGGCCCATGCCGCCGACACGCTGGCGCTGGAGCACCGCACCCGCTTCTGGGACGACCCCGGCCTCGAGGACGAGCTCCGCCGCTTCCAGCCCGACCTGCTGTTCGTCGTGCACGGCCGCCGTTTCGCGCCGCGCTGGGCCGAGTGGCGCGCCCGCTTCCCCGGCGTGAAGAGCGCGGTGTGGCTGGTGGACGAACCCTACGAGGTGGACGACACGGCCGCCTGGTCGCACCACTTCGATGCGCAGTTCCTGAACGACCCTTCGACGCGCCACCGGCATCGCAACGCCCACGCGCTGCCCACCGCGCACGACCCCCAGGTGCACCACGCGCAGGGCGTGACGTCGCGGCCGCACGGCGTTGTGTTCGTGGGTGGGGCCAATCCGGCCCGCGAGGCGGTGCTGCTGGCGCTGGAGGAAGCCGGGCTGCTGGACGTGCTGGTGGGCGGCCCGTGGCCCGCGCCGGCGCTCAAGGCCCGTGCCAGGGCGGCCAACGTGCCGGCGCCGCACACGGCCGTGCTGTACCAGGGCGCCCGCATCGTGCTCAACGTCTTCCGAGAGGTTCACCACTTCAATCGTCATGCCGAGGCCGCCACGGCCATGAACCCGCGCATCCACGAGGCCCTGGCCTGCGGTGCCCTGGTGATCAGCGAGCCGCGTGCCGAGATCGCCGAGCGCCTGCCTGAGCTGCCGATTTTCCGCACGCCCGAAGAGGCAGTGGCCCAGGTGCGCCGGTGGGCGGCCGACCCCGAGGGCGCCCTTGCGCTGCAGCGGCGCTGCGCCGAGCGCCTGGCGGGCGATCACTACGCGGCGCGGCTGGCCACGGTGCTGCAGACGCTGGGGCTCGGCGCCTGGGGGCAAACTCCCATGCCGCCCGTCGCGCCCCGCTCCAGCGCCGGACCCGACGCTGCCCCGGAGGGCTGGGTCAACGACGGTGCCACGGCCGACCGTCTCGACGCCGAGACGTGGCGCCTGCACCGGGCGGGGCCACCCGGCCCGGCCGCCGAGCGCGGCTGGCGCCGACCGGCGGCCGCCGATGCAGAGCTGGCCTTCGAGTTCTGCCGCGAGCCGGGCGCGACGCTGGTGGCCAAGTTGCGCGCACAGAACGGCGGCGATCCTGGCGCCGATTCGTACCACCTGCTGCTGCGCGACGGCGAGGCCTACCTGGCCCGGCAGTGCCAGGTGCTGCATCGCCTGCCGCTGCTGCCGGCCGACCGCTGGCACGCGGTGGCGCTGCGCGCCCATGGTGCGACGCTGACCGTGGCCTTCGACGGCCGAATCGTGGCGTCGGTGCTCGACACCCGGCTGTCGGCGGGCCAGGCCTGCGTCGGCGTGCAGGGCGGCGGACTGCGCTTGCGTGCGGAGCGGCTGCAGTCCCTGGCGGAAGAACGCCCCCGCGGGCTGGCCGTGGGCGAAGCCACGGCCGACCCCGAGGCCGAGGTGCTGGTGCCCGTGCGCAGCGACCCGCCGCGCCTGAGCATCGTCACCACCGTCTTCGACCGCGTCGACTGCCTGGCTCGCTGCATCGACTCCGTCCATGCGCTGCACGACACCGACTGGGAGCACCTGATCGTCTGCGATCACGCGCCGCCCGAGGTCGTGGACCGGCTCGTGCGGCTGGTTCGCCGCGGCGGCGACCCACGGCGCGGCCTGTGGAACCTGCGCCGACGCCACAACGACTGGGGCATCGCTCCGGCCGCCGCAGGCCTGCGCCGAGCGCGGGGTCGGTATCTGGCGTTCCTGTCCGACGACAACGGCTACCACCCCGGCCACCTCGGGCCGCTGCTGGAGCGCCTGGAGTGCGAGCCGGCGCTCGGCTTCGTCTACAGCTCCTGCCACTACGCCGGGCGGCTGGTGCTGCGGCACCCGGTGCCGCAGCCGGCCCGCATCGACCTCGGTCAGCCGCTGTTCCGCCGCGAGCTCTTCCGGCAGCACCTGGGCGACACGCTCCCCTTCGCGGAGATGGCCTGGGATTGGCGGATGATCGAGCGCTTCCTGCAGCGGGGGGTCCGCTGGGCGCACATCGACCGCGCGAGCTTCGTGTTCCGCCTGGCGCAGTACCCGCAGTTCTGGGCGCAGCCGCAGCCCGAACGCGACCGCAGCGCGGCGGACTGTTTATACTGATGGGCTTTCGCCGGTGTAGCTCAGTTGGTAGAGCAGCGCATTCGTAATGCGAAGGTCGGGAGTTCGACTCTCTTCACCGGCACCAATCTCCTCCGAAGCCCGGCTCACACCGGGCTTCGCCGTTTGGCAGGCGACATGGGCGCGCTGCCTAGAATCGTGCGATGCGCATCCTCATCGCCAACGACGACGGCTACCTGGCCCCTGGCATCGCCGCGCTCGTGAAGGCCTGTGAAGGGCTCGGCCACATCGACGTTTACGCCCCCGAGCAGAACGCCAGCGGCACCAGCAATGCGCTCACGCTGACGCGGCCGCTGTCGATCTTCCAGGCCAAGGTCGAAGGCGTGCAGGGCTTCAATGTCGTCAACGGCACGCCTTCGGATTGCGTGCACGTGGCGCTCACCGGCGTCCTCGCCGACAAGCCCGACCTTGTGCTCTCGGGCATCAACAACGGCGCCAACATGGGCGACGACACGCTGTACTCCGGCACGGTGGCCGCGGCGATGGAGGGCTTCCTGTTCGGCGTGCCGGCGATCGCCTTCTCGCAGGCCGAGAAGGGCTGGCGCGATCTCGACGCGGCGGCCGTGGCGGCCAGAAGCATCGTCGACGATGTCATCGCCAGTGGCGCGTTGCAGCGCGGCCCGTTTCTGCTCAACGTGAATCTGCCCAATAGGGCCGACGTGGCGCTGTGCCCGCGCGTCGTGACGCGGCTGGGGCGGCGCCACGCCAGCGAGCCCGTGATCCGCCAGAGCAACCCGCGCGGAGAGCCGATCTACTGGATCGGCCCGGCCGGCGACGCGCGCGAAGCCGGCGAGGGCACCGATTTCCACGCCGTGGCCCAGGGCTGGGTGTCCATCACGCCGCTGCAGGTGGACCTGACCGACCACGCTGCCCGGGGTGTCTGGGCCGGCCGCCTGGCGCGCGCGTGAGCAAGCCGGCGCCGCCGCGCTTTCCGCTGGGCCTGGACCGCGTGCAGACCCGCGGCCCCTCAGCGCGGCCGGGTGACGATGCGCTGCTGCGCCCCCAGCGCCCGCTGCAGCAGGCTGCCGCCGGGCAGTCACGGCAGGCCGTGCCCACCGGACTGGGGTTGGACTCGGCGGCCGTGCGCGCGCACCTGGTGAGCCGGCTGCGGGCCGGCGGCTTGCACTGTGAGCCGGTGTTGCAGGCGCTGGGCACCGTCGAGCGCCACCGTTTCGTGGACAGCGCGCTGGTGCCGCAGGCTTACGAGGACACCAGCCTGCCCATTGGCCTGGGGCAGACCATCAGCAAGCCCTCGGTGGTGGGCTGGATGCTTGCGCTGCTATTCGATGGCGCCTCGGCGCGCGAGAGCGGCCACCTGGGCCGCGTGCTCGAGATCGGCACCGGCTGCGGCTACCAGGCGGCGCTGTTGCTGGCGCTGGCGCGCAGCGTGGTCAGCATCGAGCGGCTGCAGCCGCTGCACGACAAGGCGGCCCGCCATCTGGCGGACTTGCGCCATGGCAGCGACCTGCGGCTCGTGTTCGGCGACGGCATGCTGGGGCACGCACCGCGCGCGCCCTACGACAGCATCATCGCTGCCGCGGGCGGTGAGCAGTTGCCGGCCCCCTGGCTGGCGCAGCTGGCCCCGGGCGGACGGCTTGTGGCGCCTGTGCAGGGTACGGCGGGCCAGCGCCTCGTGGTGGTGGACCACACCCCTGGCGGCCTGGTCTCGCGGGAACTCGAGCCCGTGCAATTCGTCCCCCTAAAATCCGGCACGGCATGAGCGCTCGATTCCAATTCCTTCCCGGGCGGGCGCCGGCCCGCGCCTTGGCCGCGGCGCTGGTGCTCCTGGCTGCCGGCTGCGCGAGTCCCGACCATCGGGCGCCGGTCGAAGACCGCAGCGGCGGCGTCCGCGCCGTGCCCGATGCGCGCATGCCGGGTGCGGTGCCCGTGCCGCGAGGCACGGCCGCGTCGTCGCCGGCTCCGGCCGCGTCGCCCGCCCCCGAGCCCGTCCGCCTGCCGCCGGGGGCCGAGAACGCCGGCAAGCCGGGCTACTACACCGTCAAGCGGGGCGACACGCTCTACACCATCGGCCTCGAAAGCGGCCAGAGCTACCGCGACATCGCGCGCTGGAACGGCCTCGAAAACCCCAACCTCATCGAGGTCGGGCAGGTGCTGCGCGTCGTGCTGCCCGTGGCCGAGGCCGCGGCTGCCGTGGCACGCCCCATCGCGCCGGCGGGTCGTGTCGAGACGCGCCCGCTCGCAGCGCCCGGCTCGGTGCCGGCGGGCAACGGCCCGGCGGCCGCGCCCGGTGCGGCCGGCGTACCCGCGGCCCCTGCGGCGGCAGCGCCCGCGCCGCCCGCCAGCGAGGGTGAAGACGGCATCGTGTGGGCGTGGCCTGCTGCGGGCCCGGTGGCGACGCCCTTCGAAGACAGCAAGACCAAGGGCCTGGCCATTACCGGCAAGGCCGGCGACCCGGTGCTTGCCGCCGCCGACGGTCGCGTGGTGTACGCCGGCTCGGGCCTGCGCGGCTACGGCAACCTCGTCATCGTTAAGCACAACAACGTGTTCCTCAGCGCCTACGGCCACAATCAGACGCTGTTGGTGAAGGAAGACCAGGTCGTGCGTCGCGGCCAGCGCATCGCCGAGATGGGCAGCACTGACGCCGAGCGTGTGCAGCTGCACTTCGAGATCCGCCGCCAGGGCAAGCCGGTCGATCCGGCCCGGCTGCTGCCGCCGCGCTAGCGCCCGTGGCCGACGGACACGATTGGCTGGAGGTCGAGTCGCTCGACCTCGAGGCCCAGGGCGTGGCGCGCCGCGCCGACGGCAAGGTGGTGTTCATCGAAGGCGCGCTGCCCGGCGAGCGCGTGCAGGTGCAGGTGTCGCGCCGCAAGAACGCCTGGGAGCAGGGCCCGATGTCGGCGCTGGCCCGCGAGAGCGCGCAGCGCGTGAAGCCCGCCTGCCCGCACTTCGGCCTGCACGCCGGGGCCTGCGGCGGCTGCAAGATGCAGCACCTGCACCCGGCCGCGCAGGTGGCCGTGAAGGCCCGGGTGCTCGAGGACAACCTGCAGCACCTGGGCAAGGTGCGGCCCGAGCGGCTGCTGCGCTCGCTGCACGGTCCGGCCTGGGGCTATCGCTACCGCGCCCGGTTGTCGGTGCGGTACGTGGCCAAGAAGGGCGTGGTGCTGATCGGCTTCCACGAGCGCAAGAGCCGCTACGTGGCCGACATGCAGGTGTGCCCGGTGCTGCACCCAGCGGTGAGCGCGATGCTGATGCCGCTGCGCGAGCTGATCGGCGGCATGGACCAGCGCGACCGGCTGCCGCAGATCGAGCTGGCCGCAGGCGACGAGGTCGTCGCGCTGGTGCTGCGCCACCTGGAGCCGCTGACGCCGGCCGACGCCGACCGGCTGCGCGCATTCGGCCGGGCGCACGGCGTGCAGTGGTGGCTGCAGCCGGGCGGGCCCGACACCGTGTACCGGCTCGACGCGGGCGGCCCGGCGCTGGCTTACGGCCTGCCCGAGTTCGGCGTGACCATGCCCTTCAAGCCCACCGACTTCACGCAGGTCAACCCGCAGATCAACCGCGTGCTGGTGCAGCGCGCCGTGCGGCTGCTGGGCGTGGAGCCGAGCCACCGCGTGATCGACTGGTTCTGCGGCCTGGGCAACTTCACGCTGCCGCTGGCCACGCTGGCGCGCGAGGTGCTGGGCATCGAGGGCAGCCAGGCCCTGGTGCAGCGTGCCCGCGACAACGCCCGCGCCAACGGCCTGGGGGCGACCACGCGCTTCGAGGCGCAGAACCTGTTCGAGATCGGCCCTGCCGACCTGGCCCGCCACGGCGCCGCCGATCGCTGGCTGGTGGATCCGCCGCGAGAGGGCGCCTTCGCGCTGGCCAAGGCCGTGGCCGACGTTCACGCGGCCGGCGGGGCGGCTCTGCCGGGGCGCATCGTCTACGTCAGCTGCAACCCCGCCACGCTAGCGCGCGACGCCGGGCTGCTGGTGCACCAGGGCGGCTATCGCTGCACCGCGGCCGGCGTGGTGAACATGTTCCCGCACACCGCCCACGTCGAAAGTCTGGCGGTCTTCGACCGCCCATGAGAAAGGGGCTCCTCGGAGCCCCTTCGAACACCGCAGGCGGGCGTGATCAGTCGTTGCTGCTGCCGGCGATGCCGAACAGGGCCAGCAGGCTCTGGAACACGTTGTAGATGCTGAGGTACACGCCCAGCGTGGCGGTGATGTAGTTGGTTTCCTCGCCGTCCTGCACGCGCTTGAGGTCGTACAGGATGAAGAACGAGAAGATGCCGATCGCCAGCACCGCCAGCGTGATCATCAGCGCGCTGCTCTGGATGAAGATGTTCGCAATGCCGGCCACCAGCAGCAGGATGACGCCGATGAACATGAACTTCGCCATGTTCGACAGGTCGCGCTTGACGACGCTGGACAGCGTGGCCATGCCCAGGAAGATGGCGCCGGTGCCGGCGAAGGCCATCATCACCAGGCTCGCGCCGTTGCCCATGCCCAGCACCACCGCCAGCAGGCGCGACAGCATCACGCCCATGAAGAAGGTGAAGCCCAGCAGGATGGGCACGCCAGCCGCGGAGTTCTTGAACTTCTCGATCGCGAACATGAAGCCGAACGCGCCCGCGAGGAACACGATCAGGCCGATGCCGGGCGTGAGGATCCGGTTGATGCCGATGCTCATGCCGACCCAGGCACCCAGCACCGTGGGCACCATCGACAGCGCCAAGAGCCAGTAGGTGTTGCGCAGGACGCGGTTGCGCTGCGCCGCGAGCGCACCGCCGCCGGCCAGGCCGGGGAAGTTCTGCACGCCTTGTTCCATGGTGACAACCTCCGAGAATGAAGTGACCACTCGGATCACGTGCGCGCGATTCTAGACCGCGCCGTCAGGTCTGAAATACCCCTGGTCGCGGCAACGACATGGTCGCTGGGGCGTTATCTTCCGCAGCCATGAAAACACAACCCGTGCTCGGCCTCGACGACGTCAAGGCCATCGCCGCAGCCGCCGAGGCCGAGGCCCTGAAGAACCAGTGGGCGGTGACGATCGCCATCGTCGATGCCGGCGGCCACCTGCTGTGGCTGCAGCGCCTGGACGGCGCCGCGCCGGTGTCGGCTGCCATCGCGCCGGCCAAGGCCCGCACGTCCGCGCTGGGCCGCCGCGAGACCAAGGTCTACGAGGACATGATCAATGGCGGCCGCACCTCGTTCCTGAGCGCCCCGCTGATCGACGGCCTGCTCGAGGGCGGCGTGCCCGTGCTGGTGGACGGCCACTGCGTGGGCGCGGTGGGCGTGAGCGGCGTCAAGAGCAGCGAAGACGCGCAGATCGCGCGAGCCGGCATCGCTGCGCTGGACGGCTGAGGGCCCGAGGGGCGGTCGCAGGACAGGGCAGCCGGGCTATACTCCGGCGGTTTACCTGCACCCACCCCGCGCGCTCGAAACTCCGCTGTCGGTTTCCCTCGATCCCCGCCGAAGACCCGGTGCACCCGCGCCGGGCACTGGGCCGGCGATGAGCGCACGAACCCCGGAGCCTTCCACTTGCTGCCCCACCTTCCACCCGCGCTGCTTGCCCTTGCAGACGGGACCGTCTTCCACGGCCACCGCGCCGGCACCGCCGGCCACACCGTGGGGGAAGTGGTGTTCAACACCGCACTCACCGGCTACCAGGAGATCCTCACCGATCCAAGTTACTGCCGGCAGATCGTCACCCTGACCTACCCGCACATCGGCAACACCGGCATCAACGACGAGGACGTCGAGTCGCACCGCGTCTTCGCGGCCGGGCTGATCGTCAAGGACGTGCCGCGGCGCGTCTCCAGCTTCCGCGCCACCGCCAGCCTGCCCGAGTACCTCGAGCGCGAGGGCACGGTGGCCATCGCCGGCATCGACACGCGGCGCCTGACGCGCGTGCTGCGGCGCACCGGCGCGCAGAACGGCTGCATCGTGGGCTTCGAGCCGGGCACCGCCGTCGGCCAGGCCCAGATTGAGGAGGCCGTGGCGCGCGCGCAGGCCGCGCCCTCGATGGCCGGCCAGGACCTGGCCCGCGTCGTCAGCACCGCCGCGGCCTACGAGTGGACCGAGACCGAGTGGCAGCTCGGCCGAGGCTTCAGCCGGCTGGAGAGCCCGCGCTTCCACGTCGTGGCCTACGACTTCGGCGTCAAGCGCAACATCCTGCGCATGCTGGCCAGTCGCGGCTGCCGCGTCACCGTGGTGCCGGCGCAGACGCCGGCTGCCGAGGTGCTGGCGCTGCGCCCCGACGGCGTGTTCCTGAGCAACGGCCCGGGCGACCCCGAGCCCTGCGACTACGCCTTTGCGGCCACGCGCACGCTGGTCGACGCCGGCGTGCCCACCTTCGGCATCTGCCTGGGCCACCAGATCCTGGCCCTGGCCTCGGGGGCGAAGACCTTCAAGATGAAGTTTGGCCACCACGGCGCCAACCACCCTGTGAAGGACCTCGACACCGGCCGCGTGGCCATCACCAGCCAGAACCATGGCTTCGCGGTCGACGCGGATACGCTGCCCGCCACGTTGAGGCCCACCCACGCGAGCCTGTTCGACGGCACGCTGCAGGGCATCGCCCGCACCGACCGCCCGGCCTTCGGCTTCCAGGGCCACCCCGAGGCGAGCCCGGGCCCGCACGACATCGGCAGCCTGTTCGACCGCTTCACGGCGCTGATGGCCAACAAGGAGAAGGCGCATGCCTAAGCGCACCGATCTGCAGAGCATCCTCATCATTGGCGCCGGCCCCATCGTCATCGGGCAGGCCTGCGAGTTCGACTACTCCGGCGCCCAGGCCTGCAAGGCGCTGCGCGAGGAGGGTTACCGGGTCGTGCTGGTCAACAGCAACCCGGCGACGATCATGACCGACCCCGGGACGGCCGATGCCACCTACATCGAGCCGATCACCTGGCAGGTGGTGGAGAAGATCATCGCAAAGGAGCGCGCCGAGCACCCGCACGAGCAGATGGCGCTGCTGCCCACCATGGGCGGCCAGACGGCGCTGAACTGCGCGCTCGACCTGCACCGCCACGGCGTGCTGGCCCGGCACGGCGTGGAGATGATCGGCGCCAACGAGCACGCCATCGAGAAGGCCGAGGACCGCCTCAAGTTCAAGGACGCGATGACCTCCATCGGGCTGGACTCGGCCCGCAGCGGCATTGCGCACAGCATGGAAGAGGCGCTGGCGGTGCAGAAGCGCATCCAGGCGCAGATCGGCGGCACGGGCTTCCCGATGGTCATCCGCCCGAGCTTCACGCTGGGCGGCACCGGAGGCGGCATCGCCTACAACCCGGAGGAGTTCGAGGAGATCTGCAAGCGCGGCCTCGACCTGTCGCCCACCAAGGAACTGCTGATCGAGGAGAGCCTGATCGGCTGGAAGGAGTACGAGATGGAAGTCGTCCGCGACCGCGCGGACAACTGCATCATCGTGTGCTCGATCGAGAACCTCGATCCGATGGGCATCCACACCGGCGACAGCATCACGGTGGCCCCGGCGCAGACGCTCACCGACAAGGAATACCAGGTGATGCGCAACGCCAGCATCGCCATCCTGCGCGAGATCGGCGTCGACACCGGCGGCTCGAACGTGCAGTTCGCCGTCAACCCCGAGAACGGCCGCCTCATCGTCATCGAGATGAACCCGCGCGTGAGCCGCAGCTCGGCGCTGGCCTCCAAGGCCACGGGCTTCCCGATCGCCAAGGTGGCGGCCAAGCTGGCGGTGGGCTACACGCTCGACCAGCTGCGCAACGACATCACCGGCGGTGCCACGCCGGCCAGCTTCGAGCCCAGCATCGACTATGTCGTCACCAAGATCCCGCGCTTCGCCTTCGAGAAGTTCCCGGCCGCCGACCCGCACCTGACGACGCAGATGAAGAGCGTGGGCGAGGTCATGGCCATGGGCCGTACCTTCCAGGAGAGCTTCCAGAAGGCGCTGCGCGGCCTGGAGACGGGCATCGACGGCCTGTCGCCGCGCAGCACCGAGCGCGACGAGATCGTCGACGAGATCGGCAATCCCGGCCCCGAGCGCATCCTGTACGTGGGCGACGCCTTCCGCATCGGCATGAGCCTGCAGGAGGTCTTCGACGAGACGGCCATCGACCCCTGGTTCCTGGCGCAGATCGAGGAGCTGGTGCAGCTGGAGCAGGCGCTGGCGGGCCGCAACGTCGGCTCGCTCTCGGCCGCGGAGCTGCGCTTCCTCAAGGGCAAGGGCTTCTCGGACAAGCGCCTGGGCACCCTGCTGGGCAGCCACCAGCACGCCGTGCGCGAGCGCCGCCACGCCCTGGGCGTGCGCCCGGTCTACAAGCGCGTGGACACCTGCGCCGCCGAGTTTGCCACCGAGACGGCCTACCTCTACAGCAGCTACGACGAGGAGTGCGAGGCCGAGCCCAGCACGCGCCGCAAGATCATGGTGCTGGGCGGCGGGCCCAACCGCATCGGCCAGGGCATCGAGTTCGACTACTGCTGCGTGCACGCCGCGCTGGCGCTGCGCGACGACGGGTTCGAGACCATCATGGTCAACTGCAACCCCGAGACGGTGTCCACCGACTACGACACCTCCGACCGCCTGTACTTCGAGCCGGTCACGCTCGAGGACGTGCTCGAGATCGTCGCCCGCGAGAAGCCCGAGGGCGTGATCGTGCAGTACGGCGGGCAGACGCCGCTGAAGCTGGCGCTGGACCTCGAGCGTGCCGGCGTGCCCATCATCGGCACCAGCCCCGACAGCATCGACGTCGCCGAGGACCGCGAGCGCTTCCAGAAGCTGCTGCTCGAGCTGGGCCTGCGGCAGCCGCCCAACCGCACCGCGCGCACCGAGGAGCAGGCGCTGGCGCTGGCCCACGAGATCGGCTACCCGCTGGTGGTGCGCCCGAGCTACGTGCTGGGCGGCCGCGCGATGGAGATCGTGCACGGCGACCGCGACCTCGAGCGCTACATGCGCGAGGCCGTGCGCGTGAGCGAGAAGAGCCCGGTGCTGCTGGACCGCTTCCTCGACGACGCCATCGAGGTCGACGTCGACTGCATCAGCGACGGCCACTCGGTGATGATCGGCGGCATCATGGAGCACGTCGAGGCCGCCGGCATCCACAGCGGCGACTCCGCCTGCTCGCTGCCGCCGTATTCGCTGAGCGCGGAACTGCAGGACGAACTGCGCCGCCAGACCACAGCGATGGCGCGCGCGCTCCGGGTCGTGGGCCTGATGAACGTGCAGTTCGCCATCCAGGGCGAAGGGGCCGAGGCTGTCGTCTACGTGCTCGAGGTGAACCCGCGCGCCAGCCGCACCGTGCCCTTCGTCAGCAAGGCCACGGGCCAGCCGCTGGCCAAGATCGCCGCGCGCTGCATGGCCGGCCAGAAGCTGTCCGACCAGCGCGGCATCGGCGGCCGCGCGCCGCACGAGGTGGTGCCGCCCTTCTTCAGTATCAAGGAGGCGGTGTTCCCGTTCAACAAGTTCCCGGGCGTGGACCCCATCCTGGGCCCCGAGATGCGCTCCACCGGCGAGGTCATGGGCGTGGGCGCGAGCTTCGGCGAGGCCATGCTGAAGAGCCAGCTCGGCGCCGGTTCGCGCCTGCCGGCCAAGGGCACGGTGGTGGTCACGGTGAAGAACGCCGACAAGGCGCGCGCCGTGAAGGTGGCCTCGGACCTGCACGACCTGGGCTTCGCGGTGGTGGCCACCAAGGGCACGGCCGCCGCCATTGCCGAGGCCGGCGTGCCGGTGAGGGTGGTCAACAAGGTCAAGGACGGCCGGCCGCACATCGCCGACATGATCAAGGCCGGTGAGATCCAGCTCGTCTACACCACGGTCGACGAGACCCGCCAGGCCATCGCCGACAGCCGCTACATCCGCACGGCCGCGCTGGCCAACCGCGTGACCTACTACACCACGATGGCCGGCGCCGAAGCCGCCACCGAGGCGCTCAAGCACGCCGAGGACATCGCGGTGCAGTCGCTGCAGTCCCTGCACGCCGGCCTGGAACGGGGGCTTGCCGCCGACGCGGGCCATTGAACTAAACTTCAGCCACGCCTCCGCCGCAGGATCCCCGCAAGGGGCCGCCTGCGGCGGTTTCACTTTGCCGATGCCTGCGTTGCCCCTGCCATGAACACCATCCCCCTCACGCGCCGCGGTGCAGAGCTGCTGAAGAGCGAGCTGCACCGACTGAAGACGGTGGAGCGCCACGCCGTGATCCAGGCCATCGCCGAGGCGCGCGCGCAGGGCGACCTGTCCGAGAACGCCGAGTACGACGCCGCCAAGGACAAGCAGGGCTTCATCGAGGGCCGCATCAAGGAGATCGAGGGCAAGCTCGCGGCGGCGCAGGTCATCGACCCCAGCACGCTGGCGGCCGATGGCAAGGTGGTGTTCGGCGCCACCGTGGACCTGGAGGACGAGGACAGCGGCGCCAAGGTCACCTACCAGATCGTCGGCGACGACGAGGCCGACCTGAAGCAGGGCCTGATCAGCATCTCCAGCCCCATCGCCCGGGCGCTGATCGGCAAGGAGGTCGGCGACGTTGCCGAGGTGCAGGCTCCGGGGGGGCTCAAGCACTGGGAGATCGTCGACGTCCGCTACGCCTGAGCCCGCGGCCGATGACGCTGGAGCGCTGGCGCCGGCTGCTGCCCGGCCTGTGGCTGGGTTGGCTGCTGTGCGTGGCCGTCGTGGCCACGCCGGCGGCCTTTGCGCTGCTGGAGCGCGCCGAGGCCAGCCGCGTAGCGGCCCGCGTGCTGGCCTGGGAGGCCCACAGCGCGCTGCTGTTCGGCGCCGTGCTGCTGGCGCTGGAGCGGGTGCGGGCCCGGCGGCTGGCCGACGCGGGCGCGTCCAGCCAGTTCAGCGCGGGCATGGCCCTGGCGGCCGGCGCACTGTTCTGCACCGTGGTCGGTTACTTCGGGCTGCTGCAGCCGATGGCGGCGGCACGGGCCGGGCAGGGCGCGCTGAGCTTCGGGCAGCTGCACGCCGTGAGCGCCGGGCTGTACGGCGTGAAGGTGCTGCTCGTGGCGGCCCTGGCCTGGCGGGGCGCGGCGGCGCCGGCGGGCACCGTCAGTCCTGCGCCTTCTTCTTGACGCTGGTGCTGCGAGCCTTGGCCCGCTTGATCTGGCCGCCCGGCGTGACGCGCTCGTTGCCGAACACCTTGACCTTGCGCACGGTGGCGCGGTGGTTGCCGCTCTTGGAAAAGCTCACCAGCTTCACGGTGCGGGGCCCGGGCATGCGGTCCTCGCGCTCCGCCTTCGGCTTGGGAGGAATCGGCCGCCACAGCACCAGCAGCTTGCCGATGTGCTGGATGGGCGCGGCCGAGAGCTTGTCAGCCAGCGCGGCCAGCAGCGCCTCGCGGGCGGCGCGGTCGTCGGAGAAGACGCGAACCTTGACGAGGCCGTGGGCGGTGAGCGCGGCGTCGAGTTCCTTCTCGACCGCGGCGGTGGCGCCGTCGGCGCCGATCATGACCACGGGATCGAGGTGATGGGCAGCGGCGCGGTGTTCCTTGCGCTGGGCGGGCGTGAGCATGATGGCGGGCATCGCCAGATTATCGGCCGGGCGCAGCCCCGGGGGTGGGCATGAAGCCGAAGAGCAAGAAGGTCAACCGCGCGTGGTTGCACGACCACATGAACGACCCCTACGTCAAGCTGGCCCAGAAGGAGGGCTACCGGGCGCGCGCCGCCTACAAGCTGAAGGAGATCGACGAGATCCTCCGTCTCGTGAAGCCGGGCCAGGTGGTGGTGGACCTGGGCGCCACGCCGGGGGCCTGGAGCCAGTACCTGCGTCGCCGCTTCGCGCCCGAGGGCGCCGCGGCCGGGGCGCTGGACGGCACCATCATCGCCCTGGACATCCTGCCCTTCGAGCCCATCGAGGGCGTGCAGTTCATCCAGGGCGACTTCCGCGAGGACGCCGTGGCCGCGGAGTTGGCTCAGGCGCTGGCGGGCCGGCCGGTGGACGTGGCGTTGTCGGACATGGCGCCCAACCTCTCGGGCATCGAGTCGGCCGACTCGGCGCGCATCGCCCACCTGGTGGAGCTGGCGGTGGAGTTCGCCGGGCGCCACCTCAAGCCCGAGGGCGCGCTGGTGTGCAAGTGTTTCCACGGCAGCGGCTACAGCCAGCTGGTGCGGCTGTTCAAGGACCGCTTCCGCGTCGTCAAACCCATTAAGCCTAAGGCCTCGCGCGACAAGTCGGCAGAAACCTTTCTCGTCGGGCTGGGTCTGAAGAACCGCTAAGGTCCGCGGTGCGCATCTGGCATCTCACTGGCCCGACCGGGCGCGGAAGCAAGGCGCGTCAACCCCGCTTTTCGACGGAACCGTGCCTCGTCGCGACCGGACCCGCCCCGCCTTGACGGCACTAGAATCGGCCCCATCTGCCGTGGAATCGGGCGCATCCCGCGCGGATGCGCCACCCGCTGAACTGGAAAAGGAGCCGCGGTGAACAACCAATGGTTTTCGAAGGTCGCTGTCTGGCTGGTGATTGCCCTCGTGCTGTTCACCGTGTTCAAACAGTTCGACCGCGGCGTGGTGCAGGGCAACACGATCGCCTACTCCGACTTCCTCGAGGAGGTGAGGGCGCGCCGCATCAAGCAGGTCACCTTGCAAGAAAACCCCGGCGGCGGCACCGAGATCCAGGCCCTGCGTGAAGACGGCAGCCGCGTGCGCTCCACCGCCACCTTCCTCGATCGTGGCCTGGTCGGCGACCTCATCAATGCCGGCGTGAAGTTCGACGTCAAGCCGCGCGAGGAGCCGAGCCTGCTGATGAGCATCCTCGTCAGCTGGGGCCCGATGCTGCTGCTGATCGGCGTGTGGATCTACTTCATGCGCCAGATGCAGGGCGGCGGCAAGGGCGGCGCCTTCAGCTTCGGCAAGAGCAAGGCGCGCATGCTCGACGAGGCCAACAACTCCACCACCTTCGCCGACGTCGCTGGCTGCGACGAGGCCAAGGAAGAGGTCAAGGAACTGGTCGACTTCCTGAAGGACCCGCAGAAGTTCCAGAAGCTCGGCGGCCGCATCCCGCGTGGCGTGCTGCTGGTGGGCCCCCCGGGCACCGGCAAGACGCTGCTCGCCAAGGCCATCGCCGGCGAGGCCAAGGTGCCGTTCTTCAGCATCAGCGGCTCCGACTTCGTCGAGATGTTCGTCGGCGTGGGCGCGGCGCGCGTGCGCGACATGTTCGAGCAGGCCAAGAAGAGTGCGCCCTGCATCATCTTCATCGACGAGATCGACGCCGTCGGCCGCCACCGCGGCGCCGGCCTGGGCGGCGGCAACGACGAGCGCGAGCAGACGCTGAACCAAATGCTCGTTGAGATGGACGGCTTCGAGACCAACCTCGGCGTCATCGTGATGGCCGCGACCAACCGGCCCGACATACTCGACCCCGCGCTGCTGCGCCCCGGCCGCTTCGACCGCCAGGTCTACGTGACGCTGCCCGACGTGCGCGGCCGCGAACAGATCCTGGGCGTGCACATGCGCAAGGTGCCGGTGGGCCAGGATATCCGCGCCGACATCCTGGCGCGCGGCACGCCCGGCTTCAGCGGCGCCGACCTGGCCAACCTCGTCAACGAGGCGGCCCTGTTCGCCGCCCGCCGCAACGGTCGCGTGGTGGAGATGGTCGACTTCGAGAAGGCCAAGGACAAGATCATGATGGGCCCCGAGCGCAAGTCCATGGTCATGCCCGAGGAGGAGCGCAAGAACACGGCCTACCACGAGGCCGGCCACGCGCTGGTGGCGCGCCTGATGCCCAAGACCGACCCCGTGCACAAGGTCACCGTCATCCCGCGCGGGCGCGCCCTGGGCGTGACCATGCAGCTGCCCGAGGGCGACCGCTACAGCATGGACAAGGAGCGCATGCTCAGCACCATCAGCGTGCTCTTCGGCGGCCGCATCGCCGAGGAGGTGTTCATGAACCAGATGACCACCGGCGCCAGCAACGACTTCGAGCGCGCCACCTCGATCGCCCGCGACATGGTCATGCGCTACGGCATGACCGACGAGCTCGGCCCGATGGTCTACGCCGAGAACGAGGGCGAGGTCTTCCTCGGCCGCAGCGTCACCAAGACGACCAACATGTCCGAGGCGACGATGCAGAAGGTCGACCGCGAGGTCCGCCGCATCATCGACGACCAGTACTCGATCGCTCGCCGCCTGATCGAGGACAACAAGGACAAGATGCACGCGATGGCGCAGGCACTGCTGGAGTGGGAGACCATCGACGCCGAGCAGATCGACGACATCATGGCCGGCAAGCCGCCGCGTGCGCCCAAGGACTGGTCGCCCTCGTCGAACAAGCCCAGCGGCCCGACGCCGCCCGTCAACGCCGACGGTGCGCCGGCTGCGGCCTGAGCGGTGCCATGATCGTGGCAGACGGGGCCGAGGGCCCCGTTTTTCGTGGTGCTGCGCCGGTCTGGCAGGCCGGGCGCTTCAGCATCGACTTGGCCGAGCCACGCGTGATGGGGATCGTCAACGTCACGCCCGACTCGTTCTCGGACGGCGGCCGCTACGCCGAGGCCGACGCCGCACGCCGGCACTGCAACGCGCTGCTGGAGCAGGGTGCGCACATCCTGGACATCGGCGGCGAGTCCACGCGGCCCGGCGCGCTCGCGCCGAGCCCGGACGAGGAGTGCGCGCGGGTGCTGCCGGCGATTCGCCACGCGGTGACGCTGGGCGTGCCAGTGTCGGTGGACACCAGCGAGCCGCGCGTGATGCAGGCCGCGCTGGAGGCCGGCGCCGACATCGTCAACGACGTCCGCAGCCTGCGCCGCCCCGGGGCGCTGACCTTGTTGGCCGCCCAACCCAGTGTCGGCGTGTGCCTGATGCACATGCGCGGCGAGCCCGGCGGCATGGATGCGCAGACCGACTATGGCGACGTCGTGACCGAGGTGCGCGACTGGCTGGCCGCGCGGCTGGCCGAGGTGGTGGCCGCGGGGGTGGCGCCGCGGCGCGTGGTGCTGGACCCGGGCATCGGATTCGCCAAGACGCGCGAACAGGACCTCGAACTGCTGCGCCGCCAGGGCGAACTGCTGGCCGTGGGGCGGCCGCTGCTGGCCGGGTGGTCGCGCAAGCGCACGGTGGGCATGGTCACGGGCCGGCCCGTGGGAGAGCGGCAGGCCGGCAGCGTGGCCGCGGCCCTGCTGGCCGTGCAGCACGGCGCCCGCATTGTGCGCGTGCACGACGTGGCCACGACGGTGGATGCGCTGCGCGTGTGGCAGGCTGTCCAAGCGCCGCGGGCGGGGGCCGGCAATCTTCACGCCCCTCCACCCGCTGGGGGAGTGGCCCCGCCGGGGACCGCCACACAATGCGGGCCCACAGAGGAGGATCCCGCCCAATGAATCGCAGACACTTCGGCACCGACGGCATCCGCGGCACGGTGGGCGTCGATCCCATCACGCCCGACTTCGTGCTGCGCCTGGGCCACGCCGTGGGGCAGGTGCTGCGCCGCACGACGCCGCACCCCACCGTGCTGATCGGCAAGGACACGCGTATCTCGGGCTACATGCTGGAGTCGGCCCTGGAGGCCGGCTTTGCGTCGGCCGGCGTGGACGTGCTGCTCACCGGTCCGCTGCCCACGCCCGGCGTGGCCTACCTCACGCGCGCGCAGCGGCTGGACCTGGGCGTGGTCATCAGCGCCTCCCACAACGCCTTCCCGGACAACGGCATCAAGTTCTTCTCGGCCCGCGGCGAGAAGCTGCCCGACGAGTGGGAACTGGCCGTCGAGGCCGCGCTCGAGCAGCCACCGCGGTGGGTGGCGTCGGCCGAGCTGGGCCGGGCGCGGCGCCTGGAAGACGCAGGCGGCCGCTACATCGAGTTCTGCAAGAGCACGGTGCCGCACTCGCTGTCGCTGCGCGGCATGAAGCTGGTGATCGACGCCGCGCACGGCGCCGCGTACCACGTGGCACCGGCGGTGTTCCACGAGCTGGGCGCCTCGATCGTGAAGATCGGCTGCAGCCCCGACGGCGTGAACATCAACGAAGGCGTGGGCGCCACGGCGCCCGCGGCGCTGGTGGCGGCGGTGGCCGAGCACCGCGCCGATTACGGCATTGCGCTCGACGGCGACGCCGACCGGCTGCAGCTGGTCGACGCTCAGGGCCGCCTGTACAACGGCGACGAGCTGCTCTACGTGATGGCCATGGACCGCCTCGCGCAGCAGCGCCCAGTGCCCGGCGTGGTGGGTACGCTGATGACCAACATGGCCGTCGAGCAGGCCCTGGCGCGGCAGGGCGTGGCCGTGGTGCGCGCCAAGGTCGGTGACCGCTACGTGCTCGAGGAACTGGTGGCCCGGGGCTGGCAGCTCGGTGGCGAGGGCTCGGGCCACCTGCTGGCGCTGGATCGCCACACCACCGGTGACGGCATCGTCAGCGCGCTGCAGATCCTGCAGGCCGTGCGGCGCCGCGGCCAGACCCTGGCCTCGCTGCTGGAAGGGGTTGCGCTGTTCCCGCAGACGCTGATCAACGTCCGGCTGCGCGAGGGCAGCGACTGGAAGAACGACCCGGGCATGCGGGACGCGCGCGAAACCGTCGAGCGCGAGCTTGGTGACGGCGGCCGCGTGCTCGTGCGCCCGTCGGGCACCGAGCCCGTGCTGCGCGTGATGGTCGAGGCGCGTGACGCGGCGCAGGGCCGCCGCTGCGCCGAGCGCATCGCGGCAGCCGCCGCGGCGGCCTGAGCCGGCCGCCGCGGGCGGCCCCTGAGAGCGAGCTCAGCGCCGCGGCGGCATCAGCACCTTGTCGATGACGTGCACGACGCCGTTGGTCGCGGCGACGTCGGCCCGCGTCACGACGGCGTCTTCCACCGTCACGAAGGTGCCCGCCTTGGAGACGGCCACGTTCGCGCCCTGGACCGTCTTGACGTTGCCGGTCTTGACGTCGGCCGAGGTCACCCTGCCCGGGATGACGTGGTAGCTCAGCACCGACGCCAGCAGGGCCTTGTCTTTGGCCAGCTGCTCCATCGTGGCCGCCGGAACGGCCTTGAAGGCCTCGTCCGAGGGGGCGAACACGGTGAAGGGCCCGGCGCCGCGCAGCGTGTCGGCCAGGCCGGCGTCGTTTAGCAGCTTGGTGAGGGTCGAAAGCTGCGGCGTACGCGCCGCGGTGTCGGTGATGGTGGCCGGAGCAGGCGTGCTGGCGCAGCCGGCCAGGGCAAGGGCGGCGGAGGCGGCCAGCAGAGCGAAGGCGCGCTTGGTCGTGGTCATGAGGGTCTTCTCCGTGGAGGGGGCGGGTCACGGCGCCCAATGCGGGTGCTTCGTGTGGGTCGGCACGCTATCGGGCGTTCGTGACAGTTCCGTGAACGCGATGCGTCTGTCGATGACGGTGCAACGGCCGGGGGATTTGTCACCCTTTTGTCACAGGGGCTGCCTATCGTCCCACCGCATGTCATCGACCGACAGGACAGGAAACCCCACATGACCTCGATTACGCTCACCCGCGCGCTGGCCGTTGCCGCGACGTCGACCCTGCTGGCCGTCAGCGCCTTCGCGCAGGACGTTACCGGCGCCGGCGCCACCTTCCCGGCCCCGCTGTACGCCAAGTGGGCCGATGCCTACAACAAGTCCACGGGCGTCAAGATCAATTACCAGAGCGTCGGCTCCGGTGCGGGCTTGCGCCAGATCCGCGGCAAGACGGTGGACTTCGGCGCCTCGGACATGCCGCTGTCCGACGCCGACCTGGCCAAGGACGGCCTGGTCCAGTTCCCCACCGTAATCGGCGGCGTCGTGCCTGTGGTCAACGTGCGCGGCATCTCCGCCGGCCAGCTGCGCCTGACCGGCCAGATGCTCGGCGACATCTACCTGGGCAAGATCACGCGCTGGAACGATCCGGCCATCACGGCGCTGAACCCGGGCGTGCCGCTGCCCGACACCGCGATCGCGCCGGTGCGCCGTGCCGACGGCTCGGGCACGACCTTCATCTTCACGAACTACCTGTCGAAGGTGAACGCCGAATGGAAGAGCCGCGTCGGCGAGGGCACGGCGGTGAACTGGCCCACTGGCGCGGGCGGCAAGGGCAACGAGGGCGTCGCCGCCTTCGTGCAGCGCCTGCCCAACTCGATCGGCTACGTCGAGTACTCCTACGCCGTCACCAACCGGATGGCGAGCGTGCAGGTGCGCAACCAGGCCGGCAACTTCGTCAAGCCGGACGACAGCAGCTTCAAGGCCGCCGCCGCCGGCGCCGACTGGGCAAAGTCCTTCAACCAGATCCTGACCGAGCAGCCCGGCGCGCAGTCGTGGCCCATCACCGGCGCCACCTTCATCATGATGCACACCAAGCAGGACAAGCCGGCGCAGGCCAGCGGGTCGCTGCGCTTCTTCGAGTGGGCGTTCAACAACGGCGACGCCATGGCGACGCAACTGGAGTACGTGCCGCTGCCCGCCACCGTGAAGGACCTGGTGCGCCGCGAGTGGGCGAAAATCCAGGACGGCGCTGGTAAGGCCATCGCCTTCAAGTGACGCCCCAGGGCGGCCGCACCCGAGCCGCCATGACGATGCCGCCGCAGACGCCCGCCGACCCGGTGGGCGTCTGTGCGTGAGAGAACCGACGAACGAGGAGGAGCCGTGCCCGTGACCCTGCCGGCCCAGAACGTCCCGCCCGAGAGGGCCGCCGCGCAGCCGCTGTCCGGCGGCGCACCGCCGAGCCACACGCAGCGCTCGCCCTGGGCGGACAAGGCCTTCGCCTTTGCCGCGCAGTCGGCCGCGTGGCTCACGCTGGCGCTGCTGGCCGGCATCCTGGCTTCGCTGGTGTTCGGAGCCTGGCCGGCGATCCGCGAGTTCGGCATCGGCTTCCTGTTCAGCACCGACTGGGACCCCGTCGAGGACAAGTACGGCGGCCTCGTGATGATCTACGGCACGCTGATGTCGGCGGCCATCGCGCTGATCATCGCCGTGCCCGTGAGCTTCGGCATCGCGCTGTTCCTCACCGAGCTGGCGCCCAACTGGCTGCGCCGGCCGCTGGGCGTGGCCATCGAGCTGCTGGCCGCGGTGCCGTCCATCGTCTACGGCATGTGGGGCCTGCTGGTGTTCGGCCCCATCCTGGCCACCTACGTGCAGCAGCCGCTGCAGTCGGCCTTCGGCGACGTGCCGTTCCTCGGCACCCTGTTCTCGGGCCCGCCCGTGGGCATCGGGCTGCTGTCGGCCGGCATCATCCTGGCGATCATGGTCATTCCGTTCATCGCCTCGGTGATGCGCGACGTGTTCGAGACCACGCCGCCGCTGCTGAAGGAATCGGCCTACGGCCTGGGCTCCACCACCTGGGAGGTGGTCTCCAAGGTGGTGCTGCCCTACACCAAGACCGGCGTCGTCGGCGCCATCATGCTGGGCCTGGGCCGCGCGCTGGGCGAGACGATGGCGGTCACCTTCGTGATCGGCAACTTCAGCCAGGTCGACTCGCTGTCGCTGTTCGAGGCCGCCAACAGCATCACCGCGGCCATCGCGAACGAGTTCGCCGAGGCCGACACCAAGCTGCACCAGCCGGCCCTGATGTACCTGGGCCTGGTGCTGTTCTTCATCACCTTCTGCGTGCTGGCGCTGTCGAAGCTGCTGCTGATGCGCATGAAGCGCGGCGAGGGGACCCGGACATGAGCCTCTTTGCACTCGACGCCGGCCGGCTCAAGCTGCACCGCCGGCGCAAGGCGGTCAACGCGGTGGCGCTGACGCTGTCGCTGGCGGCCATGGCCTTCGGCCTGTTCTGGCTGGCCTGGATCCTGTTCGAGACCATCCGGCTGGGCATCGGCGGCATGGCGCTGTCGGTGTTCACCGAGATGACGCCGCCGCCGCAGGCCGACAGCGGCGGTCTGGCCAACGCCATCTACGGCTCGCTGGTGATGGTGCTGCTGGCCACGGCGCTGGGCACGCCCATCGGCATCCTGTGCGGCATCTACCTGGCCGAGTACGGCAAGCAGACGTGGCTGGGCAGCGTCACCGGCTTCATCAACGACATCCTGCTGTCGGCGCCGTCGATCGTGATCGGCCTGTTCATCTACGCCGTGGTCGTGGCGCAGGTGAGGAGCTTCTCCGGCTGGGCCGGCATCCTGGCCCTGGCGCTGATCGTGATCCCGGTGGTGGTGCGCACCACCGAGAACATGCTGAGCCTGATCCCGAACGCGCTGCGCGAGGCCGCCTACGCGCTGGGCTCGCCGAAGTGGAAGGTGATCTCGTCGGTCACGCTGCGCGCGGCGCGGGCCGGGGTCATCACCGGCGTGCTGCTGGCGCTGGCCCGCATCGCCGGCGAGACGGCGCCGCTGCTGTTCACGGCGCTGAACAACCAGTTCTTCACCAGCAACCTGGGCGAGCCGATGGCCAGCCTGCCGGTGACGATCTTCAAGTACGCGATGAGCCCCTACGAGAACTGGCGCGAGCTGGCCTGGGTGGGCGTGTTCCTCATCACCCTGGGCGTGCTGGGCCTGAACATCCTGGCCCGCGTCCTGTTCCGCAAGAAGCACTGAACGAGGCATTCCGATGGACACCAAGGTCGACGCCGCCGCCGGCGAGAAGATCAAGATCCAGGTCAAGGACCTGAACTTCTACTACGGCAAGTTCCAGGCGCTGAAGCACATCCACCTCGAGATTCCCGAGCGCAAGGTCACGGCCTTCATCGGCCCCTCGGGCTGCGGCAAGAGCACGCTGCTGCGAGTGTTCAACCGCATGTTCGAGCTCTACCCCGAGCAGCGCGCCGAGGGCGCGGTGCTGCTCGACGGCCAGAACCTGCTGACCACCAAGACCGACGTCTCGCTGATCCGCGCCAAGATCGGCATGGTGTTCCAGAAGCCGACGCCGTTCCCGATGTCGATCTACGACAACATCGCTTTCGGCGTGCGCCTGTTCGAAACGCTGCCGCGCGTGGAGATGGACGAGCGCGTGGAGTGGGCGCTGAAGAAGGCCGCGCTGTGGAACGAGGTCAAGGACAAGCTCCAGCAGAGCGGCTCCAGCCTCTCCGGCGGCCAGCAGCAGCGCCTGTGCATCGCGCGCGGCATCGCCATCAAGCCCGAGGTGCTGCTGCTCGACGAGCCCTGCTCGGCGCTGGACCCCATCTCCACCGGCAAGATCGAGGAGCTGATCCACGAGCTCAAAACCGACTACACCGTGATGATCGTCACGCACAACATGCAGCAGGCGGCGCGCTGCAGCGACTACACCGCCTACATGTACCTGGGTGACCTCGTCGAATTCGGCCCGACCAGCGAACTGTTCATGAAGCCGAAGAAGAAGGACACCGAGGACTACATTACGGGCCGGTTCGGCTGATCCGCCCGCCCGCTCGCCCCGCCCCCGCCGCAGAGGAAGTACCGATGTCCGACAAGCACATGTCCACCCAGTTCGATGCCGAGCTCTCCGGCATCTCCGGCCGGGTCCTCGAGATGGGCGGCCTGGTGGAGTCCCAGGTCGTGCAGGCCGTGAAGGCGCTGACCGAGTTCAACGGCGAGCTCGCCGACGCGGTGCTGGCGCAGGAGGACCGCGTCAACCAGATGGAGGTCGCGATCGACCGCGAGCTGTCGGCCATCATCGCGCGCCGCCAGCCCACGGCACGCGACCTGCGCCTGCTGATCGCCGTCAGCAAGTCCATCGCCAACCTCGAGCGCGTGGGCGACGAGGCCGCGCGCATCGCGCGCACGGTGCAGCGGCTCATCAACACCGGCGTCTCGACTCGGCTTCGCCTGCCGGTGTCGGACCTCGGCTTCGAGGCCGAGCTGGCCATCGCGCAGCTGCGCAAGGCGCTCGATGCCTTCGCGCGCCTGGACACCGCGCGCGCGCTCGAGGTGCTCAAGCAGGACGACCAGATCGACCAGGAGTTCGACGGCCTGATGCGCAAGCTGATCACCTACATGATGGAAGACCCGCGCACGATCTCGTCGAGCATCGACCTCGTTTTCGTGGCCAAGGCCATCGAGCGGGTGGGCGACCACGGCAAGAACCTCGCCGAGGCCATCATCTACGTCGTCAAGGGCACCGACGTCCGCCACAGCTCGCTGGAGGACGTCGAGAACGTGGTGCGCTGATCGCGGCGCACGCCGCCGGACGCCTGCCAACGATGGGCCGCGTGCTGGTCGTCGAGGACGAACCCGCGATCGCCGAGCTGATCGCGCTGAACCTGCGCCACCAGGGCTTCGAGGTCGTGGTGGCGGCCGATGCCGAGGCGGCGCAGACGCAGATCGACCGCGTGCTGCCCGACCTGGTCGTCCTCGACTGGATGCTGCCGGGAGCCAGCGGCGTGCAGCTGGCGCGGCGCTGGCGGGCCGACCCACGCACCCGCGAGGTGCCCTTGATCATGCTCACGGCGCGGGCAGCCGAGGCCGACACCATCGCCGGGCTCGATGCCGGCGCCGACGACTACCTGACCAAGCCGTTCTCGCCGGGCGAGCTGCAGGCGCGCATCCGTGCCCTGCTGCGCCGGCGGGCGCCCTCGGCGCTCGACCTGCCGGTCGAGGTGGGCGCGTTGCGGCTCGACCCGGGTTCGCGGCGCGTGTCTCACGGCAGCGGCGGCGCGCGCGTCGAGCTCAAGGTCGGCCCCACCGAGTTCCGCCTGCTGCACGTGCTGATGAGCCACCCCGAGCGCGTTCACACGCGATCCCAGTTGCTCAACCGGGTGTGGGGCGACCACGTCTTCATCGAGGAGCGCACGGTCGACGTGCACGTCAAGCGGCTGCGCGAGGCGCTGGCGCCGGCCGGCGCCCAGGGCATGGTCGAGACCGTGCGCGGCGCTGGCTACCGCTTCGTGGCCCAGCCGGGCGCGGACGGGGAGGGCGCGGCGTGACGCCGAATTCGCTGTCGCGGCTGCTCTTCGCCCTGGTGCTCGGGTCGCTGCTGGGCGCCGTGGCCGGCGCGCTTCTCGGGCAGCCGCTGGCCGGGCTCGCCGCCGGCGCGCTGGCCGGCACGCTGGTCTCGATGACGGTCGACACGCGCCGTGGCCTGCGGCTGCTCGACTGGCTGCGCGGCCCGCAGCACGTTACCGCCCCGCGCGACCAGGGCTACTGGGGCGAACTCGCCTACCGCATCGAGCGCGCGCTGCGCCAGAAGGACCAGGCCGTCGCGCAGGAGCGCGAGCGTCTGGCGCAGTTCCTGGCCGCCATCGAGGCCTCGCCCAATGGCGTCATGCTGCTCGACGCCAACGACCAGATCGAGTGGTGCAACACCGTGGCTGCGCAGCACTTCGGGCTCGATCCCCAGCGCGACCGCCTGCAGCGCGTGACCAACCTCGTGCGCTCGCCGCTGTTCGTCGCCTACCTGCAGTCCGGCGAGTTCGACGAGCCCGTCACCATCCCGGGGCCGCTGGGGCGCAGCACGATCTCGCTGATGGTCAGGCCCTACGGCGACGGCATGAAGCTGCTGCTGTCGCAGGACATCACCGAGCGCGAGCGCGCCGAGGCCATGCGGCGCGACTTCGTGGCCAACGTGTCGCACGAGATCCGCACGCCGCTGACGGTGCTGGCCGGCTTCGTCGAGACGCTGGCGCAGCTGCCCCTGACCGAGCCCGAGCGCCAGCGCGTGCTGGCCCTGATGTCGCAGCAGACCGACCGCATGCAGGCGCTGGTGGGCGACCTGCTGACGCTGGCGCAGCTCGAAGGCAGCCCGCACCCGGGCGCCGACCGCTGGCTGGGCCTGACGCCGCTGCTGCAGCGCTCGCTGGCCGATGCCGTGGCGCTGTCGGCCGGTCGCCATGCGATCACGCCGCGCGGCGGTGCCGAGCTGGAGGTGGCGGCGACCGAGAGCGAGCTGCTCAGCGCCGTGGGCAACCTGCTGGGCAACGCGGTGCGCTACACGCCAGAGGGTGGCCGCATCGAGCTCGCGTGGGGCCGGCTCGACGACGGCCGGGCCTTCGTCGAGGTCGCCGACACCGGCCCGGGCATCGCGCGCGAGCACCTGCCGCGCCTGACCGAGCGCTTCTACCGCGTGGACAGCAGCCGCTCGCGCGACACCGGCGGCACGGGCCTGGGCCTGTCCATCGTCAAGCACGTCGTCCAGCGCCATGGCGGCGAGATCGAGATCCACAGCGAGCCCGGCAAGGGCTCGACCTTCCGGCTGCTGCTGCCGGCGCTGCGCGTGCGCGGCGCCGAACGGCCGCTCAGCGCGCGCGCCGAAGCAGCTGCATGAGCTCGTCGCGGCCGGTCGGCCGCGGCACGACGGCCACCACGTCCCAGCCGGGTGGCGTGGGCGGCAGGGTGAGGTCGCGCGCCACGCGCAGCAGCAGCGGGCAGGGGCCCTCCATGGCGGCCGGCGTGGCGTCCACCCGCCAGCGGCCGAAGTGCTCCAGCGCCGCCACGTTGGCCGGCGAGACGCCCGGCGCCGCGATGCACGGCGTGCCCGCGGGCACGTGCGGTGCCAGCCTCTGCACCAGGGGCCTCGCGCTGCGGGCGTGGTCCAGCAGGGGCAGCCACAGCGTCATCAGCAGCAGCCAGCACAAGGCCACGCCCCCCGCAGGCAGCACCAGGCTCTTCCAGAGCGCGTCCTGGTGGCGCCCGGTGCGCCATCGCACCACGGCCCCCCAGGCCAGGCTGCCGGTCGCGGCGAAGGCCAGGGCCAACGCCGAGAACGGGGCCTCGAAACCCGGCGCCAGCTTGGCCACGTTGGCGGCCGGCTTGGCCGGCACGCCGGTCTGCATGGCCGCGTACATGACCCAGATGAACAGCGCCGTGGCCGTGAAGAAGAACATCGAGAACCAGTCGATGGCCGCCGTGGCGCTGCGCTTGAGCGTGGGCAGCGCGAACGCGGCCAGCACCGCCAGCGCCGGCAGGCCCAGCATCAGCGCGCGGTCCGAGCCGCCCATCGCCACGTTGGCGCCGAGCGCCACGAGCACGAAGACCAGCGGCACCGAGACGTGCCGGTACAGCAGCTGCCGCCGCCAGCGCCACAGCGTCCACAGCGCCAGCGGCCAGGCCGGCCACAGGAACCACAGCCACTGGCGCGCCAGCGTCGGCAGGTCGCTTGCGTCCAGCCCCTGCACCCGCCAACGCCAGGCGCCGATGATCGTAGCCAGCGCCACGCTGGCGGCCAGTGCCGCCAGCAGCCACGGGGCGAAGCGCCGCACCTCGGGCAGGCGCGAGCGCAGGCACACGACGGCCCCGAGCACGCCGGCCCCGGCGGCCATGGCGGGCGCTCCGCTGGCGGCCATCAGTGGCAGCGCCAGCAGCACGGCCACCCGCGCCCGCCACACGCGGAACGGCGCCGCCGCCAGCGCGTACAGCGCCAGCGCCATGGCCGCGAGCTGCGCCAGCTCGGGCGTGGTCTCGTGGCCCAGCTGCAGCAGGCCCAGCGTGGCCATCAGCGCGAGCAGTCCGCCGTCGGCCATGGCCCGGGCATAGGCCACGGGGTCGGCCTCGCCCCCGAAGGCGAAGGCCACTGGCTGCGCGGCCTCGGTGCGGGCCAGCAGGAAGGTGCTGTACCAGGTCAGGGCCAGCGTCAGCGCCAGCAGCAGCGCGAAGGCCAGGCGGGCAGCCAGCTCGGCGCCCACCCAGCCCTGGCCGACGACGATGAAGGCCGCGCCCAGCCAGTGCGGCAGCAGGGCGCCGTCCAGCGGCACGCCGCCGAGTTGCGGGGCCAGCCACGGCGTGCGGACCTCGGCCATGGCCACCATGGCCCCGAAGGCGGTGACGTCGGCGCTGCGCCAGGGGTCGCGCCCGAACAGCCCCGGCAGCAGGTAGGCCGCGCACAGCAGCAGCAGCAGCAGCCGCGGCAGCCGGCGGGCGCCGCGCTGCGTGACGACGGCCGGTGTGACGGTGGGCACGTGGGGGCTCACGGGGCGATGATGGCAAAGAAAAAGGCAGCCGAAGCTGCCTTCACCAGGGGGCGCCCGGATGGCGCCGCCGTCACTTCTTCAGGCCAACGCGGGCAAACTTGTTGCGGAACTTCTCGACACGGCCGCCGAGGTTGTCCACGCTCTTCTGGGTGCCGGTGTAGAAGGGGTGCGTCTCGCTGGTGGTCTCCAGCTTGATCAGCGGCAACTCGCGGCCGTCGTCGAGCTTGATCATCTCCTTCGTGGGCGCGCACGAGCGCGTGACGAAGGTGAAGCCGTTGGAGAGGTCCTGGAACGCAACCTCGCGGTAGCTCGGGTGAATGCCGTCTTTCATGGCGTGCCTCGTGTGCTTTCGGGGATGACAGTCGGTAGCCACGCGCCTGCCGTGGCGGCGCGCACTTGCCGGGGTTTGAGGGAGGAAAACCGCAGATTCTAAGCCGCGACCGGCCTCAGCCGCCGCGACGCATCATGTCGAAGAAGTCGAGGTTGTTCTTGCTCTGCTTCATCTTGTCGAGCACGAACTCCATCGCCTCGATCTCGTCCATGTTGTAGAGCAGCTTGCGCAGGATCCAGGTCTTCTGGAGGATCTCGGGCTTGAGCAGCAGCTCCTCGCGCCGCGTGCCGCTCTTGTTGATGAGGATCGACGGGTACACGCGCTTTTCGGCCATGCGGCGGTCGAGGTGGATCTCGCAGTTGCCGGTGCCCTTGAACTCCTCGTAGATGACCTCGTCCATCTTCGAGCCGGTGTCGATCAGCGCAGTGCCGATGATCGTCAGCGAGCCGCCCTCCTCGACGTTGCGCGCCGCGCCGAAGAAGCGCTTGGGCCGTTGCAGCGCGTTGGCGTCGACGCCGCCGGTGAGCACCTTGCCCGAGCTCGGCAGCACGTTGTTGTAGGCGCGCGCCAGCCGCGTGATGCTGTCGAGCAGGATGACGACGTCCTTCTTCAACTCGACCAGGCGCTTGGCGCGCTCGATCACCATCTCGGCCACCTGCACGTGGCGCGCCGCCGGCTCGTCGAAGGTGGAGCTGATGACCTCGCCGCGCACGCCGCGCACCATCTCGGTCACTTCCTCGGGGCGCTCGTCGACGAGCAGCACGATGAGGTGGATCTCGGGGTGGTTGGCCACCAGCGCGTGGGCGATGTGCTTCATCATCACCGTCTTGCCGGTCTTGGGCTGGGCCACCAGCAGGGCGCGCTGCCCCTTCCCGATGGGCGCGATGAGGTCGATGATGCGGCCGGTGATGTTCTCCTCGAGCTTGATGTCGCGTTCGAGCCTGAAGGCCGCCGTCGGGAACAGCGGCGTCAGGTTCTCGAACATGATCTTGTGCTTGCTCTCCTCGGGGGTCAGGCCGTTGACGCGGTCGACCTTGACGAGCGCAAAGTAGCGCTCCCCGTCCTTGGGCACGCGCACCTCGCCCTCGACCATGTCGCCGGTGTGCAGGTTGAAACGGCGGATCTGGCTCGGCGACAGGTAGATGTCGTCCGTGCTGGCCATGTAGCTGGCCTCGATGCTGCGCAGGAAGCCGAAGCCGTCGGGCAGCACCTCGAGCACGCCGTCGCCGAACACCTGCTCGCCGGCCTTGGCGCGCTTCTTCATGATCGCGAACATCAGCTCCTGCTTGCGCAGTCGCTGCACGTTCTCGATCTCCAGCGCCTCGCCCATCTCGATGAGCTTGGCCACGTGCATGAGCTTAAGTTCGGACAGATGCATGAGGCACCCTGGGGCCCGGCCGGCCGGTGCCGGGCGGCACCCAGAGGGCACCCGCGGCTGGCGGCGAAAGGGGCAGTTCGTGGAGTGGCGCCGTGACCCTGCACGGGGCCGGCCCGGTGGCCGAGGGTAGCTCGGTGGCGGGTCCGCTTGGCGCTGGCGGCCGACGGGAAGCCGGCGCGGGCGGTGCAGAGGGGCGGATCAGGCGGCCGATGCCTCAAGCACCAACCGCGTGCAAAAGATTATAGATGGCCGTCGAGGAAGGCCGTCAGCTGCGCCTTCGACAGGGCCCCCACCTTGGTGGCGGCCACCTTGCCGTCCTTGAACAGCATCAGCGTGGGGATGCCGCGGATGCCGTGCTGTCCCGGCACGACGCGGTTTTCGTCGACGTTGATCTTGGCGATCTGCACCCGGCCCTCGTAGGCCTTGGAGACCTCGTCGAGGATGGGCGCGATCATCTTGCAGGGCCCGCACCACTCGGCCCAGTAGTCCACCAGCACCGGCTTGTCCGACTGCAGCACGTCGCTGCTGAAGGAATCGTCGGTGACATGCTTGATCAGTTCGCTGCTCATGGTTGCTCGGCTCCGCGTGCCCGGCGCGGCAACGACAGACCGCGGCCTTCCGAGGCACGGCCGGGATTCTGGCATGCCCGCCGTCGGCGGGCTTCGGCGCGCCGACGGCGGAAACTGGCCTGGATTGATGAGGCTGATCGGCGTCTGGGCGGCGGACCCGGTGCAGTTCAATCGATGAACCATGCCCGTTCCGCCTGACCCCGCGCCGGCCGCGCGAAGCGCCGCCGCGCACCGCTTCGGTCGTTGGCAGCTGCTGCGGCTGCTGGGCAAAAGCGCGCGCAGCATGGCTTGGCGTGTCGCCGATGCCGGCAGCGGAGCGGAACGGGTGATCGTGCTGCCGCGCGCTCAGCCGGTCGGCGCGGCGGCGCTGGAGCGCTGGCTGCAGCAGGCCCGACAGGCATCCAGGCTGTCGCATTCCCGGCTGGCCGCGGTGGTCGACATGGGCATCCGGGACGGGTGGCCTTACATGGCCTACGATCCTCACGGCGAAGCCACGCTGGCCGAACGTCTGGGCAGCTCGGGCTTGCCCAGCTCGGAGGCGGCGGCGGCGTTGGTGCAGCAGGCCCTGCAGGGGCTGGCCTTTGCCCACGAGGCAGGCCTTGCCCACCACGACGTGCAGCCTTACCTGATGCTCATGAGCGACGACGGTCAGTTGCGAGTGGCCGGTCTTGGGGTAGCCGGCGAACGCGGCGGCCCCGTTGTCGAAGCCGTGCGGGCTGATCCGAACAGCCGTCACACCCAGCGTTCGGCCGCCGAACGCGACGTGCTGTCTGCAGGCGTGATGCTGCACGGGCTTCTCGCCGGCACGCCCGCTCTTGACGAGCGCGATGTCGGTCTCGTCGTCGAGCGGCTGCCGCCGCTGGGTGGTGACATCGTGCGTCTGCCCAGGCAGACCACGCACCCGATTGCCGAGCCGCTGCGCGTCATCGTCAACCGGGCTACCGACCGCCAGGAGCGGCTTCGCTATCGCAGCGCGCGCACCCTGCTTCGGGCACTGGAGGGCTGGTTGCAGGCCGAGAGTGGTGTTGCCTCCAGCCTGACATCCCTGTTGCCTGAACGTCTATGCAGCGCCGGGGTGCTGCCTTTGGGCGAGGGGGCCGCAGCGCGCCTGGCGCGGGTGGCGGCAATGGAGGGTGACCGCACCCACGAGCTGGCCGAGGTGGTGCTGGAGGACTTCGCGCTCAGCTTCGAGCTGCTGCGCCTGGCCAACAGTGCGAAGGCCCGCTGGGTCTGCGGCGCGCCGGTGCTCACCGTGCGCCGCGCCATTGCGATGCTGGGGCTCGAGGGCGTGCGGCTGTCGGCCCTGGCCCTGCGCGACTGGCCCGGCACTCTGGACGAGGCCGATGCCGAGCGCCTGGCGGCGCTGCAGGAGCGCGTCCGGCTGGCGGCTCACACGGCGCTGGCATTGCGCCCGGCCGGTTACGACGGCGAGGTCGTGTATCTGCTGACCGTGCTGCAAAACCTTGGCCGACTGGTGCTGCACCACCACTTTGCCGAAGAGGCGCAGCAGGTCGCCCGTCTCATGCAGTCCTCGTCATCGCCGCGTGCGGGGGTACCGGAGGAGCCCAGCATGACCGAGGAGGCCGCTGCCTTCGCCGTGCTCGGCGTCGGCGTCGATGCGATCGGGCAGGCCGCGGCACGCCATTGCGGCTTCGACGAGTCTGTGCTAAAGATGATCCAGCCTCTACCGCTGGGCACGCCCGTGCGCGGTCCCGACGGGGACGACGACCTTCTGCGTGCCACGGCCAGCTGTGCCAACGAGGCCGTGGACGCACTGATGCAGCCCACGGCTAGGGTGGCTGCGGCCCTGCAACGCGTGGTGCAGCGATACGGTCGGCTGCTGAACTTCGGACTGGCTGAGCTTCAGGAGGCTCTGCGGGGTGATGCCCGCCTCACCGAGCCGATGCCGTTGACGCAACCGGCACCCCTCGAAAGGGCCGGACTGCCATCGTGGTTGTCGGCAACACGCAGAACCCAGTCGTCGCGGCCGGATGCGGCGCCGTAAGCGTGCCGCAGGCTGGCGCGGCGTACACGCCCGAACCCAGGAAGACATCGGAATAACGGGCCCTGCGCGACCAGGCCGCACTGGCGCTGGCCAGGGGTGCCGAGCCTTACCCCGGCACTGGTTGCAACGCTTAGGGCTGCTTGGTTCCCCACCTGACCCGGTTGGGCGCGCTTCCATGCGGGGGGGCCCGGCGAGGCGCATTGTAGGCGAGGGCGCTCCGGGATCCGGGGCGCCGAAGGGGCCTCAGCGCAGCTGCAGTTCCCCGGCGCCCCAGTGCACGCCCAGCGGCTCGATGAACAGCTGCTTGGGCCCTGCCTCCACCCGCCCGGCCACCCAGGCCGCGATGCCCTGGGCCCGCGCTGCGGCCACGGCACGCTCGGCGTCGTCGGCGTGCACGAACAGGGCGAAGCCCGCGCCCATGTTGAGCGTCCCGTAGGCCTCGGCGTCGTCCATGCCGGCCTGCTGCTGCAGGAATCGCAGCACCGGCGGTACCGGCGGCAGCGTGTGCACGCGGTAGGTCAGCGCCTTGGGGTGGCGCAGCAGCTTGCGCCAGCCGTGGCCGGTGACGTTGGCGGCGTAGTGCACGCGCACGCCGGCCGCCCACAGGGCCTCGGTGACCGGGCTGTAGAGCAGGGTGGGGGCCAGCAGGGCGGGCCCGTAGCGCAAGCCCGCGTCGGCCTCGCTGCCGATCACGGTCTGGTAGCCCTGCGGCAGCCGCTCGGCGACCTTGCGCGCCAGGCTCAGACCGTTGGCGTGGATGCCGCTGCTCTCGAGCAGCACGATGGCATCGCCGGGGCCCAAGTGCTCGCCCAGCGTCAGGCGCGGCTTGGGGTTGACCAGGCCGGTGCAGCTGGCGGCCAGGTCGATGCGGCCGGCCTCGACGATGCCCGCCAGGGCCGGCGTCTCGCCGCCGCCCCAGGCAGCGCCGATGCGGTCGCAGGCCGCCTTCCAGCCGGCCACCAGGGCCTGGGCCCGTTCGCCGTCGGCGAACCACTCGCTGCCGCCGGCGGCCCAGTAGGCCTGCACCACCAGCGGCGTGGCGCCGACGGTGACCAGGTCGTTGACGGCCATCGCGATGGTGTCCTGCGCGATGGCGCCGAAGAAGTTCTCGCCGTCGCGCCACATCGCGTCGGCCACCAGCGTCTTGGTGCCCAGGCACTCGACGATGCTGGCCAGGTAGAAGTGGCCGAGGTCGACGACGTAGGCCGACTCGCCGCGCGAGGCCTCGACCTCGCCGAAGCCGTGCGGCGCCAGGTGCTCGGCGGTGGCCGCGGCGGCGCGCTGCGCGGCCACCTTCAGCGGGTCGATGAGGTCGTACTTCACCCCGGCCTGCTCGTAGCTGAGCGGGGTGTGCGGGGGGGTCTCGGCCGGGGTCGTCATGGGAGGGCGATTATCCCTGGCCGCCTAGAATGCCCCGCATGTCCTACGTCGTCCTGGCCCGCAAGTACCGGCCGCGCAGCTTCGCGCAGATGGTCGGCCAGGAGCACGTGGTGCAGGCGCTGACGAACGCGCTCACCCAGGGGCGGCTGCACCACGCTTACCTGTTCACCGGCACGCGCGGCATCGGCAAGACCACCGTCAGCCGCATCCTCGCCAAGAGCCTGAACTGCACCGGGCCCGACGGCCGCGGCGGCATCACCGCCACGCCTTGCGGCGTGTGCCAGGCCTGCACCGAGATCGACGCCGACCGCTACATCGACTACGTCGAGATGGACGCTGCCAGCAACGGCGGCAAGGACGAGATCCGCGACCTCATCGAGCGCGCCGCGTACAAGCCCGGCGTCGGCCGCTTCAAGGTCTTCATGATCGACGAGGCGCACCAACTGTCGAAGGACGCCTTCAACGCGTTGCTGAAGACGCTGGAGGAGCCGCCCGAGTACCTGAAGTTCGTGCTGGCCACCACCGACCCCGACAAGGTGCTGCCCACGGTGCTGAGCCGCTGCCTGCAGTTCAACCTGCGGCCGATGGCACCGGCCACCGTGCGCGAGCACCTGGCGCGCGTGCTGGAGGCCGAGGCCGTGCCGGCCGAGCCCGGCGCGCTGCGCCTGCTGTCGCGCGCCGCGCGCGGCTCCATGCGCGACGGCCTGTCGCTCACCGACCAGGCCATCGCCTTCGGCGGCGGCCGGCTGGCCGAAGACGTGGTGCGCACCATGCTCGGTGCGGTGGACCGCGGCCACGCCACGGCCCTGGTGGAGGCGCTGGCGCGCCGCGACGCACCGGCGGTGCTGGCCACGGTGGACGCGCTGCGCGCGGCCGGCCTGAGCGCCGAGGCCACGCTGGAGGAACTCGCGCAGTTGCTGCAGCAGATGGCCATCGAGCAGGCGGTGCCGGGCGCGCTGGACGACACCGAGCCCGAGACCGAGGCCGTGCGCGCGCTGGCGCCGCAGCTGCCGCCCGACGAGACGCAGCTGCTGTACCGCATGGTGCTGCAGGGCCGCGAGGAGCTGGCGCTGATGTCCGACGAGCACGGCGCGCTGGCCATGGTGCTGCTGCGCTTCCTGGCCTTCCCCCCGGCGGGCAGCGTGGTCGCGCCGGCGCCCGCGCGGCCGGCGGCGCCACTGCGCGCGCCTGCCCCGCCCACGCTGGCGGTGGTGCCCGCGGCGCTGCAGCGGCGGCAGGCCGAGCCGGCGCCCCCGCAACCCGCGCAGCCCCGCCCCGCGGCGGTGCCCACGGTCAGCGCGCCGCCGGGCGTCGACGCCGAACCGCTGCCGCCGCTGCAGGCCGCCGAGCCCGTGGCCCCACCCTTCGGGCCGCCCGCGGCCGAGCCCGCGGACCCCGCGCTGGCCGACCGCTGGCAGGCCACGGTGCGCGCGCTCATCGAGGCCGGCACCGTGGCGGCGCTGGTGCGCGAGCTGGCCTGGCAGGCCGGCCTCGTGGCCATCGACACCCGCAGCACTCCGCCGGCCTGGCGGCTGGCCGTGGCGCGCGAGCCCCTGCGCAGCGCGGCGCTGGCCGACAAGCTGGCGCTGGCCCTGGCCGCGCACCTGGGCGAGCCCGTGCATGTGGCCGTCGAGGCCGGCCAGCCCACCGACACGCCCGCGCTGCGCGACGCCGCCGAGCGTGCCCGCCGGCAGGCCGCGGCCGAGGCCACCATCCAGTCCGACCCCGTCGTGCGCGAGTTGCTGCAGCAGTTCAAGACCGCGCGCATCGTGCCGGGCTCGATTCGGCCGGCCTGAGACGGTGTGAACGCACCACCCGAACCCACCAGGAGAACCCGACCATGATGAAGGGCCAGCTTGCCGGCTTGATGAAGCAGGCGCAGCAGATGCAGGAGAACATGAAGCGCGCGCAGGACGAGCTCGCGCTGCTCGAGGTCGAGGGAGCCAGCGGCGCCGGCCTCGTGAAGGTGACGATGACCTGCAAGCACGACGTGAAGCGCGTGGTCATCGACCCCAGCCTGCTGGCCGACGACAAGGACATGCTCGAGGACCTCGTGGCCGCCGCCTTCAACGACGCCGTGCGCCGAGCGGAAGAGGTGAGCACCGAGAAGATGGGCAAGCTCACCGCCGGCCTGCCCCTGCCGCCGGGGATGAAATTCCCCTTCTGATGCCGGCATGGCTGAGCCTGCGCTCTCGGGCCTGATCGAGGCGCTGCAGCGCCTGCCCGGCGTGGGCCTGAAGTCGGCGCAGCGCATGGCCTTCCACCTGCTGCAGCACGACCGCGACGGCGCGCGCCGGCTGGCCGGTGCGCTGACGCACGCGATGGGCGCCATGCGCCACTGCACGCGCTGCCACACCTTCACCGAGCAGGAGGTCTGCGGCACCTGCACCGACCCGCGCCGCGATGCGCGACTGCTGTGCGTGGTGGAGACGCCCGCCGACCAGGCGGCGCTGGAACGCAGCGGCAGTTACAAGGGCCTGTACTTCGTGCTGATGGGCCGGCTCGACCCGCTGCGCGGCGTGGGCGTGGCCGACATCGGCGCCGAGGCGCTGCTGGCGCGCGCCGGCGATGGCACGGTGCAGGAGGTGATCCTGGCCACCAACTTCACCGCCGAGGGCGAGGTGACGGCGCAGGCCCTATCGGCGGCGCTCGCGGCGCGCGGCCTGAAGGTCACGCGGCTGGCGCGCGGCGTGCCGGCCGGCAGCGAGCTGGAGTACGTGGACCTGTCCACCATCGCCCACGCCATGGGCGACCGCCGCTGAGCCTGGCGATCAGTCGGCCACCGCCTCGCGGTACGCGTGCCAGCTGGCGTGCCCCACGACCGGCCCCACCACCAGCAGCCCGGCAAACCACGGCAGCAGCGCCAGCGTCACCAGCGCGGCGATCAGGAAACCCCACCACAGCATCACGCCGGTCTGCGTGAGCACCAGGCGCAGGCTGGTCAGGCCGGCGGTGATGGCGTCGGTCTGGCGGTGCAGGATCATCGGGATGGAGATCACGCTGACGGCGTAGATCAGGCCCGCGAACACCGCGCCCACCGCCGCCCAGGCGACGATGAAGGCCAGGTTCTCTGGGTCGAGCAGCGCCCGCAGCGAGCCCTTGAAATCGGGCATGCCGTCGAAGCTGACGGCGAACACCACCAGCGTGGCGCGGCCCCATAGCATCTCCAGCACCAGCAGCACGAAGCCGAAGATGGCGAGCTGGCCGGTGCGCGTGTCCCAGGCCAGCAGCGAGTCGCCGAAGTCGGGCTTCTCGCCGCGCTCCAGGCGCTGGCTGGTGCGGTACAGGCCCAGGCACAGGAACGGCCCCATCAGCAGGAAGCCGGCCGACAGCGCCAGCGTGTAGGCCGGGGCGTGCTCGAACACCTTCAGCAGCGCCCAGCCCATGACCATGAAGCAGCCGCCGTAGAACAGGCCGATGCCGGGGGCGCGGGCGAAGTCCCGCAGCCCGGCGGCCAGCCAGCGCCACGGCGCCCCCCAGCCCAGCGGCCGCAGCACGATGGCGGGCGCGGGGCCGGGCGGCGGCTCGGCGGTGTCGGTGGGGCTCATACCCGCAAGCCTAGAGCGGCCGCGCGGGCGGTCGCCACCGGGCTTGCCCCGAGGCCGCCGGCGGCGCCCTCAGGCGCGGCGCGAGCGCCGCACGCGCAGGATCTCGTCGAGGATCAGGCACACCGCGCCCAGCGTGATGGCGCTGTCGGCGACGTTGAAGCTCGGGAAGTAGCCGCCGCGGAAGAGGGGCTCGAGGAAGTCGAAGCGGAACTGCAGGAAGTCCACCACGTAGCCGTGGACCATGCGGTCGATGACGTTGCCCAGGGCACCGCCCAGGATCATCGTCACCGAGAAGCAGAACAGGCGCTCGTTCGGGTGGCTGCGCAGCATCCACACGATGAAGGCCGAGGCCGCCAGGCCCAGGCCGATGAAGAACCAGCGCTGCCAGCCCGAGGCCCCGGCCAGGAACGAGAACGCCGCGCCCGGGTTGTGCGCGCGCACGAGGTTGAAGAAGTCGGTCACCGGGCGCACGTCGCCGAGCTGGAAGGCGCCGACGATGGCGACCTTGGTGACCTGGTCGGCGACGATGACGATGGCCGCGATGACCAGCCAGAACAGCAGGCCAGGGCCCGCACCGCCGGCCCGCGGGGCGGGCCGTCCCTTGGCAGCGCCGGCCATGCTCAGGCCACCGTGCGCGACTCGCCCGCGCCGTGCAGGTTGCTGGTGCAGCGGCCGCACAGCCCGGGGTGGGCCGGATCGTGGCCGACGTCGTCGCGCCAGTGCCAGCAGCGCTCGCACTTGGTGGCGCTGGAGGGGCGCACCTCGACCTTCAGCGCCTCGCCGGCCTGCAGCTCGGCCACCGAGGTGATGAACACGAACTTGAGGTCGTCGCCCAGGCTGGCGAGCACCGCGTGTTCGGCCGCCGGCGCGGTGATGCGCACGTTGGCCTGCAGCGACGAGCCCACGGCGCCGGTGGTGCGCACGGCCTCGATCTCGCGGTTGACCGCCTCGCGCACGCCGCGCACGGTGGCCCACTTGGCCAGTAGGGCCCCATCGGGCGCGTCGAAGCGCCAGTAGGTGGCCGTGAAGACCGAGGGCATGTCCGCTGTCTTCGGGCCCACCAGCGCCCAGGCCTCCTCGGCCGTGAAGCTCAGGAACGGCGCCATCCAGCGCAGCATGGCCTGCGTGATCTGCCACAGCGCCGTCTGCGCGCTGCGCCGCGCCAGGCTGCCAGGCGCGGTGGTGTAGAGGCGGTCCTTCAGCACGTCCAGGTAGAAGGCGCCCAGGTCCTCGGAGCAGTACACCTGCAGCTTGGCCACAACGGGGTGGAACTCGTAGACCTCGTAGTGCGCCAGGATCTGCGCCTGCAGCTCGGCCGCGCGGGCCAGGGCCCAGCGGTCGATCTCCAGCATCTGCGTGGCCGGCACGGCGTGCTGCTTCGGGTCGAAGTCGGCCGTGTTGGCCAGCAGGAAGCGCAGCGTGTTGCGGATGCGGCGGTAGGCGTCGACGACGCGGGCGAGGATCTTGTCGTCGCCGGCGATGTCGCCCGAGTAGTCGGAGGCCGCGACCCACAGGCGGATGATCTCGGCGCCCAGCGTCGAGCTGACCTTCTGCGGCTCGATGCCGTTGCCGAGGGACTTGCTCATCTTGCGGCCGGCGCTGTCGACCGTGAAGCCGTGCGTGAGCAACCCGCGGTAGGGCGCGCGGTCGAACAGGGCGCAGGCCAGCAGCAGCGAGCTGTGGAACCAGCCGCGGTGCTGGTCGTGGCCTTCCAGGTACAGGTCGGCCTCGGGGCCGCTGGCGTGGTGGCCCTGCGGGTGCTGGTTGCGCAGCACGTGCCAGAAGGTGCTGCCGCTGTCGAACCAGACCTCCAGGATGTCGCTGCTCTTGGTGTAGCGCTCGCCGTCCTCGGGGCCCAGCACGTCGGCGGCGGTCAGGCGGCTCCAGGCCTCGATGCCGCCGCGCTCGACGATGTCGGCCGCCTGGTCGAGGATTTCCATCGTGCGCGGGTGCAGCTCGCCGCTGTCCTTGTGCAGGAAGAAGGGCAGCGGCACGCCCCAGCTGCGCTGTCGGCTGATGCACCAGTCGGGGCGGTTGGCGATCATGTCGCGCAGCCGGGCACGGCCGTTCTCGGGGTAGAAGCCGGTCTGCTCGATGGCGTCGAGCGCCATCTGGCGAAGCGTCCTCGGCGCCTTGTCCTTGGTGAAGACCCCCTCGCCCTCGTCCATGCGTACGAACCACTGCGCCGCGGCGCGGTAGATCACCGGCGTCTTGTGGCGCCAGCAGTGCGGGTAGCTGTGGGTGATGCCCTCGGTGGCGAACAGGCGCCCGGCCTCGCGCAGGGCCTCGATGATCGCCGGCACCGCCTTCCAGATGTTCTGGCCGCCGAACAGCGGGAAGTCGGCTGCGTAGCTGCCGTGGCCCTGTACGGGATTGAGGATATCGTCGGTCTTCAGGCCGTGCGCGACGCACGAGTTGAAGTCCTCCAGCCCGTAGGCCGGGCTGCTGTGCACGAGGCCGGTGCCGTCGTCGGCCGTGGCGTAGTCGGCCAGGTAGACGGGGCTCAGGCGGTCATAGCCGGCGTCCACGTGGGCCAACGGATGGCGGAAGGCGATGCCGCCGAGCTTTTCGCCCAGCGTGGTGGCCACCACGTGGCCCTGCAGGCCGTAGCGCGCCAGGCACTGCTCCACCAGCGAGGCCGCCAGCACCAGCTGCCCGCGCTCGGTGTGCACCAGCGCGTACTCCAGCGCCGGGTTCAGGTTCAGCGCCTGGTTGGCGGGGATGGTCCAGGCGGTGGTGGTCCAGATCACCGCGAAGGCCTCGCCGACGATCTCGGGCAGGCCGAAGGCGGCGGCCAGCTTGTCGGGCTCGGCGCACAGGAAGCCGACGTCCAGCGTCTGGCTCTTCTTGTCGGCGTATTCGATCTCGAACTCGGCCAGCGAGGAGCCGCAGTCGAAGCACCAGTACACGGGCTTCAGGCCCCGGTAGACGAAGCCGCGTTCGATGACGCGCTTGAAGGCGCGGATCTCGCCGGCCTCGTTGGCCGGGTCCATGGTCGCGTAGCGGTGCTCCCAGTCGCCGAGCACGCCCAGGCGCTGGAAGTCGGCCATCTGCAGCGCGATCTGCTCGGTGGCGTAGGCGCGGCTCTTGGCCTGCATCTCGTCGCGACCGAGGCTGCGGCCGTGCTTCTTCTCGATGGCGTTCTCGATCGGAAGGCCGTGGCAGTCCCAGCCGGGCACGTACTGCGCGTCGAAGCCGGCGAGCTGCCGCGCTTTGACGATCATGTCCTTCAGCACCTTGTTGACGGCGTGGCCCATGTGGATGGCGCCGTTGGCATAGGGCGGGCCGTCGTGCAGCACGAACAGCGGCGCGCCGCGGCGGGCGTCGCGCAGGCGCTGGTACAGGCCCTGCTCCTGCCAGGCCTTGACCCAGCCGGGCTCGCGGCGGGCGAGGTCGCCGCGCATCGGGAAGGGCGTGTCGGGCAGGTTCAGCGTGGCGCGGTGGTCGACGGTCGGGGTGTCGCTGCTCATGGCGGGGTCGTGATCGTGGCGGCGGATGCGCGCCCGGCGGGCGCGACGGTTGCCGGTGGGGCGGCGGGGAGCGGGCCGTCTGGGCCCGCGTCGGGCGGGGTCCGCGGGCGCGGCGGGCCGCGCTTCAGACCGCCTTCAGCGGCAAGGCGCAAATTCGGTCTCGCGTCGACTGGTGACGCGTCGTCGCATGCCAGCGCCGCGGGGCGGAGGCGCATCGAAGGGACTGATCCGTAACGTTCACGATGTCGATTCTAGCGAGGCCCTGGTGCGCCGCCGCGTGGGCCCTGTGCGCCTTCGCGGCCTGCGCCGCGCCGGCGGACGAGCGCCTCGACGCGCCGCCCGCCGAGTCCGCCCCCGGCTGGGAAGGGGCCATCGGCCTGCTGCTGTCGCACCGGCCGGCCTTCAGCGGCTCCGACGGCGCGGTGACCAAGCTCAGCCCCGGCTTCTTCCTGCGCCACGGCCGCTTCTCGATCACCAACGCCAGCGGCTTCGTGACGCGGCGCGCCGAGAACGTCTCGCGCGGGCTCGGCATCGACCTGCTGCAGGGCTCGCGCGTGAAGGCCAGCGTCGGCCTGCGTTGGGACAACGGGCGTCGCGAGGACAGCGCCGAGGCGCTGCGCGGGCTGGGCGACATCCGGCCCACGATGCGGGCGCGCTTCTCGATGACGACCTCGCTGACACCCGCATGGCGCCTGGAGCTGGGCGTCAGCACCGACCTGTTCGGCCGTGGCGGCGGCTACATCGGCGACGTCTCGCTCGCCCGCGAGTGGCGGGTCCTGCCCAAGACCGTGCTGGGGACCGCCGTCGGCCTGAGCTACGCCGGCGACCGCTACCTCCAGACCTGGTACGGCATCACGCCGGAGCAGGCGGCGCGCACCGGCCGGCCGGTGTTCGAGCCCGCCGCCGGCCTCCGCGACGTATCCGCGAGCCTGGGCTTTCGCACCGATTTGTCCCGCGACTGGCTGCTCATCGGCGGCATCGGCACGAGCCGCCTGCTCGGCGACGCCGCGCGCAGCCCGCTGACGAGCTCCCGCACGGGCTGGGGGCTCAACGCTGGCCTGGCCTGGCGCTTCTGAGCGTCGCGAGGGCTGGCGCCCTCGGCCCGAGCCGCTTCACGCCGCAGCGCCGTCGAACCAGGCCCGCGCCGCCGCGGTGTCGCGCGCGATACCTTCGCGCAGGGCCTCCAGCGAGTCGTACTTGAGCTCGTCGTGCAGCTTGTGCAGCAGGTCCACGCGGACGCAGCGTCCGTAGCCACTTTCGGGGCCCAGCGGGGCCGGCCACTCCAGGCAGTGCACCTCGAGCAGCACGCGCCCGGCGTCTTCCACGGTAGGCCGCACGCCCAGGCTGGCCACGCCGCGCAGCGGCTGGCCGGCCAGCCCGTGCACGCGCACGACGAAGATGCCCATGGCGGCCGGCCGGGCGTGGCCGAAGCGCAGGTTCAGCGTGCGAAAGCCCAGGTCGCGGCCGAGCTTGCGGCCGTGCTGCACGCGCCCGCTGATGGCGTAGGGCCTGCCCAGCAGCGCCTCGGCGCGCGCCATGTCGCCGCGCGCCAGCGCGTCGCGCACGGCCGAACTGCTGACGCGCAGGCCGTGCACCTCGTAGCTCATCATGCGGGCCACGTCGAAGCCCCGCGCCGCCCCGGCGGCGTCGAGCATGGCGTAGTTGCCCTGGCGGCGTGCGCCGAAGCTGAAGTCGTCCCCCACGAGCACGTAGCGAGCGCGCAGGCCCTGCTGCAGCACGTCGGTGATGAAGGCCTCGGCGGGCATCGAGGCCAGCCGCTCGTCGAAGCGGGCCACCACCACGCGATCGATGCCGCAGCGCTCGAGCTCGGCGAGCTTGTCGCGCAGCGTGGCGATGCGCGCCGGCGCGAGCTCGGGCCTGCCTGCGCGCGCGGCGAAGAAGTCGCGCGGGTGCGGCTCGAAGGTCAGCACGCAACTCGGCACGCCGCGGTGGCGCGCCTCGTTCACCAGCAGCGCCAGCATGGCCTGATGGCCGCGGTGCACGCCGTCGAAGTTGCCGATCGTCAGGGCGCAGCCGCCCGTGCCGGGCAGGCGCGGGTGGCGCAGGACGACGAGGCCGCTCACGACGGCGCTCCGGCCAGGGCTCCGGCCAGGGCTCCGGCGGGCGCGGCCGGCGCCAGCCCCAGCAGCCGGCGGTACAGCGCGGCGTAGGCGGCGCCGGCGCGGTCCCAGTCGAAGCGCGCGGCGTGGGCGCGCGCGGCGTCGGCCCGGCCGGGCTCGGCGGCGTGGCGCGCCAGGCCGCGCTCGACCACGGCGCGCATGGCCGCGGGCTCGAAGCTTTCGAAGTAGTCGGCGCAGTCGCCGCCCACCTCGGGCAGGCTGGTCAGGCGCGACAGGAACACCGGCTTGCCGAAGTGCATGGCTTCGATCGGCGGCAGCCCGAAGCCCTCGGCCCAGGACGGGAACACGAAGCCCGCGCAGTGCGCGTAGGCCCAGGCCTTCTGCGCCTCGTCGATGCCGAGGTGGAACTGCACGTTGGCCAGCCGGCAGCCCGCGCGCAGCGCGCGGGCGTCGGCGTTGTCGGGGCCGGCCATCACCAGCGTCATCTCGGGCCAGGCGGCGGCCAGGCCGAGCAGGGCCTCGGGGTTCTTCACGGGGGCCATGCGGCTGAGGTGGAACAGGAAGGGCTGTTGCGGCTGCGCGAGCCAGCCCTGCAGCGGCCGCTGCGGCTGGCCGACGAAGCTGCGCGCGCCGTTGTGGATGACGTCGATCTCGCCGCGCCAGCCCAGGTGCTCGCGAAGTTCCCGGGCCGTGAAGGCGCTGATGGCGGTGAGGCGGTCGCTGCGCGCCAGCAGGCGCCGCGTGCGGCGCTGGTGCCGCCAGCGGCTGAAGGCGCGCGGGCCATGGCGGTAGTTCAGGTCGTGCATGGTCACCAGGCGCAGGCCGGCGCCGGCCGGCGGCAGGTTCTTGTTCAGCTGGTGCAGGCTGTGCCACAGCGCGTAGGGCTCGTCGCGCACGTGCCGGAAGCGCTGCCAGCGGCTGACGGGCAGGTAGTCGACGGCGTCGCCGAAGCAGCCCACCAGCCGCTCCTTCAGGTGGAACACGAGGCCGATGTCGCCGGCCTCGCCGAGCGCCGCCCGCAGCCGCGAGCCGACCTGCAGGCAGAACTCGCTCAGGCCGCCGCCCTCGAGCGAGGGCACGTCGCCGAGCGAGACGCCGATGCGCTGGCGGCAGGGCCTCATCGCGCCGGGGCCGCAGCGGCGCGGCGAGCAGGGTCGGTCAATCGGGGCTCCAGGGGCATTTCGACGGCCGGCCGTGGGCAGGCGGGCCGGCGGCGAGTGTATCGACCGCCCCCGGGCCGCCGGCCCGGGCCGCGGCGGTACAGTGCCGTCAGCATGCGCCCTGCCCACGACAAGCCCGAGCCACCCGCCCGGGTTAGGGCTGCGCGATGAACGGCCCCGTCCCCGGCGGCTTCGCGGTGGGGGGGCTCGACCGGCTGCCGCCGCCCGCCTCGGGAGGCCGCCTGGGCGAGGGCGGCCAGCGCCTCGTGCAGCGCCCGGGGCCCGCCCGCGAGCCCCTGGTGAGCTACGTGACCGTGGTGCGCAACGCCGTGTCCACGCTGCCGCGCACGCTGGCCAGCGTGCGGGCGCAGCGCGGCGCGGCGGTGGAGCACCTGGTCATCGACGCCTGCTCCACCGACGGCACGCGCGCGCTGGTCGAGGCGCACGCCGGGCAGATCGACTACTGGGTCTCGGAGCCCGACGGCGGCCTGTACGACGCGCTGAACAAGGCGATGTCGCTGGTGCGCGGCAGCCTGGTGTGCGTGCTCAACGCCGACGACTGGCTCACGCCCGACGCCGCCGCCCGGGCGCTGGCGGCGCTGCGCCGGCACGAGCCGCGGCCGCTGGAGCCGGCGCCGCGGCTGATCCTCAGCGCCGCCTGGCTGCACAACGGCCCGCGGCGGCGGCTTTGGCTGCCCGGCGCGCTCGACGCGGGCTCTTGGCTGCGCTGTCCCAACCTCTGCCACAACGGCGTCTACGCCACGCCCGCGGCGCTGCGGGCGGCCGGCCCTTACGACACGCGGCTGCGCATCGTGGCCGACACGCGCTGGCTGCTGGCGATGGTGGACGCCGGCGTGGCCATCCACCGCATCGGCGCGCCCACGGTGCACTACGTGACCGGCGGCCTGTCGGGCGACGTCACGCGCCACGTGCAGGAGTGCGCGCGGTTGCTGATGCTCGGCTTCCCGGCCCTTGGCGAGGCCGAGGCCTGGACGCTGCTGCACGCCTTCTACCCCTGGGCCGGCAACCTGCGGCCGTTCGCCGACCGCTGCCCGCCCCACCTGGGCCAGGCGCTGCGCGACCTGGCTCTGCGCCATGCCGGCGACGCTCGCCTGCAGGCCGCCCTGGCCGCCGCCGGCGTTGCGGACCGGTTCGACCGGGCGCGGCGCGTCGAGCCAGAACGTCGCCTGGCCGAGAACCTGCAGCGCGGGGCCGCCAAGCTGTGGCACATGACGCGCGAGGTCCTGGCAGGCAACCGCTGGCAGAATTGAGGACCATGAATCGTCTTTCGCTGCCCCACGTCACGCTTTGCGCTGTCGACTGCGAGGTGCCGGCCTTGTCGGCGCTGGCACTGCTGCAGGCGCAGCGGGGCATCGACTTTGGCCGCGTTGTCCTGTTCACGCGGGGCTGGCTGCCCACCGTGGTGCTGCCTGGCCTCGAAGTGGTCGACATCGCGCACCTCGACGGTGAAGCCGAGCGGGCCGACTTCGTGGTGCGGCGGCTGCACACCCTCGTGAGCAGCTCGCACGCGCTGCTGATGCGCTGGGACGCGGGCGTGCTGGACCCCGTTGCCTGGAACGACGAGTTCCTGGTGCCCGACTACCTGGCAGCTCCCGCGCTACGGGATGATGGCCCCGGTCTGCCTGGCCTTTCGTTGCGTTCGCGGCGCTGGCTGCGTGCAGGGGCTGACGTGCGCCTGCGCGATCCGCAGCTCGACGACGCCCAACTGTGCGGCCCGCACCGCGGCTTTCTCCAGGATATGCACGGCGTGCACTTCGCGCCCCCGTCGCTGTCGCAGCGCTTCGCGGCCGTGGGTGGGGCTGCTGCGCAGGGCGTCTTTGGATTCGTCGGCTCGTCGTATCTGCCGGCCCTGCTGGGCGAGGTGGAGACGCTCGAGCTCGTGCGGCGCCTGCCTGCCGAATTCACCGGTGCGCCTGCCGACGCCTTCGAGGCGGCCTTGCGGGCCGGCAACATGACCGAGGCTCTCGAGCAGTTCCGCCAGTGGCGCGAACGGCAGCGCACGGTGGCGGCGCTGCGAAGAAGGGCCTGAAGAAGACGGCTCAGCGCGTTCAGCGCCGTTGGCGCCGCGCGAGCCTCTCGCGGTTGGCCCGCCGCAGACGGGCTAGCCAGGTCTCGATCGGTGCCGTCAGGCGCCGATGCCAGGCCGGCGTCCGTCGCCGGATGCGACCACCGGCTTGGGCGTCGGCGGCCTCCTCGAGCAAAGCCTGCCAAGCTGCGGTGCTGTGGCCGATCGAATGGCCTTCGCAAACGCGCCGGCGGGCGTTGGCGGCGATGCGGTCGCGCAGCGCGCCGTCGTCCAGGGCCTGCACCAGCGCGTCGGTCCAGGCGGGGGCGTCTTCGGTCACGAGCCAGCCGGTCTGCCCGTGCTCGACGACGTCCCGGTATGGCGGCCTGTCGGACATCAGCACGGGGAGGCCAACCGCGGCGAAGTCGAACCACTTGACGGCGCTCTTGCAGGCCGAGAAGGCGCTGTCGTCAATGGGGATCACGGCCACGGCGCGGGGCAGCGAGGCGGCCAGCGCGAGGAAGCGATCGCGCGGCATGACCGGCCGGGCGTCCACGACCAGCCCGGCGGCACTGGCCGAAGCGGCCATCGGCCCGACGGCCACGATGTGAAGGGCGGGGCCGCGCTGGGCCTGCAGGCCGCGCAGGGCCTCGAAGGCCGCGCTGGCCGCGACCGCATCGGAGGAGGCCAGCAGCACGCAAGCCGTGCCGGGGGCAGGGGCCGCAGGCTCGTGGGCGCGCGCTGGCGCGACCAGCGGCCAGGCATGGTTGGGCACGACGCGGCACAGCCGGCCCGGTTCGGCCAGCGCTTGGCCGAGCCGCGCGGTGCTGACGCTGATCCAGTCGGCCTCGTCGAGTGCCTGCGACACCCATGGCGCCTGGCGCTGCAGCCCCTCGTGAAACAGCAGGTGCGGCGCCGGCAGCGTGAGCAGGTCGTCGATCTCGACGATCACGGCCACCCCCTGTTCGTGAGCGGACCGCAGCAGGCGCAGGTGGCGGGCGGTGAGCGGGCGCTGGCCGATCAGGACCTCGCAGTGCACCAGGTCGGCCGGCCCGGCGGCGTGCCAGGGCAGCAGCCGGAACGCCACCCGCCCGGCGGCCACCAGCGGGGCCAGCGGGGCCGACAGGCGGATCTCGGTGATCGTCGAGGCCGGGTCGGCGGCCAGGGCGAGCACCCGGATCGCTGCCGGCGGCGGGACCTTCGCCGAGGGGGCCGGGGCGTCCGGCATGGGGTGCGCCATAGGCCTAGGATTGTGCCAGCCGGGCCCGGCCGGGCCGCTACGATCCCGCCCCCATGCTTGCCACGTCGCCCGCCGTCGTCATCCCTATCTACAAGACCACGCTGACGCCTGCCGAGCGCGTGTCGATCTACCGCACGGCCGAGGTGCTGGCGGGCCGCGCGCTGTTCCTCGTGGGCCCCGAGCGGCTGCACGGCCACCTGTACGCGCTGGCCGCCGAGTACGGGCAGCGGCTGCGTCCGCTGACCTTCGACGACCGCTACTTCGCCAGCATCGGCGGCTACAACCGGCTGATGCGCTCGCGCGACTTCTACGAGGCGTTCACCGGGTTCAGCCACGTGCTCATTTGCCAGACCGACGCGCTGGTGCTGTCGGACCAGCTCGACCGCTGGTGCGCCAGCCCCTGGGCCTACATCGGCGCGCCCTGGTTCGAGGGCGGCAGCGAGGCCCTGGAGCCGCTGCGCTTCGCCGGCGTGGGCAACGGCGGCTTCTCGCTGCGCCGGGTCGAGGACTGCCTCCGCGTGCTGGACGGACTGCGGCGCGTGCCGAACTTCATCAAGTCGCGTGCCGGCAGTCCCACCGGGCTGCGGCGGCTGGTGCGCTGGATCAAGCACGAGTGGATCCTGGCCTACACCGTGGAGCCGCTGTTCCCGACTTCCAATGAGGACGCCTTCTGGGGCGTGCTGGTGCCCGCGGCGTGCCCGTTCTTCCGCGTGCCGGCGCCCGAGGAGGCGGTCGCCTTCGCCTTCGAGGTGGCGCCGCGGCACCTGTATGGGCTCAATGGCCGGCAACTGCCCTTCGGCTGCCACGCCTGGGAGCGCTGCGACCCGGCCTTCTGGCGCGAGCAGTTGCCCTTCCTGCCGGCCGGCGCCTGAGCGCGCCGTACGGGGTTGCCGCTATTTGTGCGCCCGCAACTCCCAGACCACGTGGCTGTTCTCGCCGCGCCGCTCGCGCCGCGCCAGGCGCAGCCGTTGGCGCCAGCCGGGCGCGGCGGTGGGCTCGTACTCGTGCTCGCCGCCGCGCACGGGCAGCAGCCGCACAAGGCTGAAGTCACCGGTCCATCCGTACATCCGCGCCAGGTGCTCGGGCTGCGTGAAGTAGCGGTGCGACTCGCGGGTGAGCACGTTGACGTGCGTAGGATCCTGGAAGGCCGCCGGGTGCGGGTACATCGGCGTGCTTGCATAGAACAGGCCGTCGGGCCTGAGTACGCGCCACACCTCGTTCATGAGCTCGATGAACGGCAAGCGGACGCTGCGGCCGTCCGCCCGGGACAGCAGGCGCGGCACGTGCTCGAGGAAGTCGTAGGCCGATACCGAGTCGAAGTGGCTGTCGGGGAAGGGAATCGGGTCCAGGGCCAGGTTGCAGCGGCGGATCTCAGGGCGGTCGACGGGTGGATCGATGTCCACTCCGTGCAGCTCGTCGCGCCGGTAAGGATTGCGCGGCTTGGCGCCGCAGCCGAGGTCGAGGTGTCGCGTGGGCATGGGGCGGGGGTCAAGGCGGGCCTGACGGAAACCGGTCAGTGTATGGTCCGCGCGGTTCAGGCCGCCGCCTCGGCCCAGCGCCAGTGGCCGCGCGGCAGGTCGGCCGGCAGCGCCCAGGGCCCGAACGACACCCGGTGCAGCGCCTCGCAGCGGTTGGCCACCGCCGCCACCATGCGCTTGACCTGGTGGTAGCGGCCGTCGGTGAGTGTGATCCGCAGCGTGTGCGCGTCCAGCGCCTCGCAGGCGGCGGCGCGCACGGGCTCTGGGTCGTCGTGCAACACCACGCCCGCGCACAGCGCGGCGGCCGTGGCCGCGTCCACCGGGTGGCGAGTCGTGGCGAGGTAGACCTTGGCCACGTGCCGCCGCGGGTGCGTGAGGCGGTGGATCAGCGCGCCGTCGTCCGTGAGCAGCAGCAGCCCGGTGGTGTCGACGTCGAGCCGGCCCACCGGCTGCACGCCGCGGCGGCGCAGCGGCGCCGGCAGCAGCGAGAGCACGCCGGGGTGGTCGCGCGGGGCCCGCGAGCACTCCACGCCGGCCGGCTTGTGCAGCAGCAGCAGCACGCGCTCGTGCCAGGGCCATACGGTGCCGTCCACCTCGAACACCAGGCCGTCGGTCGCGACCTCGGCCGCAGCGTCGGCCACCGGCTCGCCGCCGCAGCGCACGCGGCCCGCCGCCAGCAAGCCCAGGCACTCGTGCCGGCTTCCGAAGCCCTGGTGGAACAGGACGTCGCCCCAGCGCTGGCGGGGCGGGTGGCGGCTCACGCGACCAGGCTTCGGGCCGAGGGTAGCCCGTGAGCCGGCAGCGGCTCGGCGTGCCAGACTGCGTTGCGGATGGCGCGTGCCACGACCTCGGCCCCGAGCGCGCCCAGGGTGGAGATGTCGGGCACCGGCCCCGGCGCGCGGCCCGTGGCCAGCGCGAACAGCGTGTCGCCGTCATGCAGCGTCAGCGGGTCGATGGCGCGGGCCAGGCCGTGGCTGGCCAGCCCCGCCAGCTGGTGCGCTTGCAGCTTGCTCAGTGGCGCGTCGGTGGCAACGACGCCGATGGTGGTGGCGCTGGCCGCCGGCGGCAGCACGGGCGAGCCGACACCCTCGCCGCGCCGCAGCGCGGCGGCCGTGCCCTGCAGGGCCTGCCCGTTGGGGGTGCGAGCGCCGGCCAGCACCTGGCCGCCGCCGCACAGCACGTCGCCGACCGCGTTGACCACCATCAGCGCCGCCACCGTGCAGCCGCCCACGCGCAGCGAGGCACAGCCGATGCCGCCCTTCATGGCGCGGGCGATGCCGAACAGTTTGCCCACGCTGGCCCCACGCCCGGCGCCGTGGTTCCCCTGCGCCGGTGCGGCCGCCGACGCCGCCGCGCAGGCGGCCTCGCCGCAGGCCGCGTCGGGGTGGATGGCGGGGTCGCCCAGCCAGAGGTCGAACAGCACGGCTGCCGGCACGATGGGCACCCGCGTCGGCCCGACGGCCAGCCCGTGGCCCTGTCTCGCCAGCCAGCGCACCACGCCGCTGGCGGCGTCGAGCCCGAAAGCGCTGCCGCCCGTCAGCAGCACGCCGTGCACGACGAGCACGGCGTTTTCGGGGCGCAGCAGATCGGTCTCGCGCGTGCCGGGGGCGCCACCGCGCTGCGCCACGCCAGCGCTGGCGCCCTCGGTGCACAACACCACGGTGCAGCCGGTGGGTCGCCCATCCATCTTGGCATGCCCCACCACCAGGCCTCCGACGTCGGTGACGTGGCCGGGGTAGGGCAGGGTGTCGGCCAGGCTCATCCAGCCGATTGTCGGCCGGCCTGGGCCGCCTCCAGGGACAAGTGGGGGCGCAGCGCCTCGGCGAGCTCGCGCACCCGGAAGGGCTTGGGCAGGTAGCCGGTCATGCCGCACTCCAGGCAATGGCGCCGGTCGGCGTCGCTCACGTTGGCCGTCGCCCCCAGAATGGGCAGCGGCCGCCTGGTGCCGTTCAGGCCCTCCCGCCGGCGCCAGCGGCGCGTGGCTTCCCAGCCATCGAGGACCGGCATTCGACAGTCCATCAGCACGAGGACATACTGCCGCCGCGCCATCTGCGCCAGCGCCTGCTCGCCGTCCTTGGCGATGTCGCTGGCCAGGCCCAGGCGCAGCAGCATGGCCTGGGCGACCAGCGCGTTCACCTCGTTGTCGTCGACCACCAACACCCGGCCGCTGAAGCGCGGCGGGTCGCTGTCGTCGACGGACGGTGCCAGGGGCCTGGTCACCACCACCGGGGCCTGCACCGTGAAGCTGAAGCGGCAGCCGCGGCCGGGCGAGGGCTCGCAGACCAGGTCGCCGTTCATCGCGCGCGCTAGCCGGCGAGCAATGGCGAGCTCCAGCCCCACGCCCCGCTGCCGGCTATCCGCTTCGGGGCCGGCGTCGTCGAAGGGATCGAACAGGGTGCCCAGGCGCTCGGGCGCGACGCCCGGGCCCGTGTCGCTGATGCTGTAACGCAGCCCCTGCGGCGAGGGCGCCAACCTCAGCTCGATGCGGCCGGCCACGGTCACGCGCAGCGCGTTGGACACCAGGTTGTGCAGCACCTGCTTCACGCGCGCGACGTCGCCCGACACCCGGCGCGGAACGGCCGGGTCGATGGCAAGCGCGAGCACCAGCCCGCGCCCGGCAGCCTCGGGTGCGGCCAGCGTGGCGGTGTCGTGCAGCGCCTGAGCCGGATCGAAGGGCGCCGGCTGCAGGTCCAGAGGTCCGGACTCCAGCTCCGAGAGGTCGAGCATGTCGCCGATGAAGCGGTGCAACTGTTCGGCGGAGCGCAGCAGGCAGTCGGCCTGGCGGCGCACCTGGGGGTCGACGCTGCCGTCGCGCAGCAGCTCGCTGATGCCGACGATGCCGTTGAGCGGGGTGCGCATCTCGTGGCTCACGGTGGCCAGGAAACGCGTCTTGGCGCCCTGGCTCCGCTCGGCCAGCGCCAGCGCGCGCGCGTGATCGTCGGTGAGGGCGGTGTTGTGCAGTCGCAGGCGCAGCAGCTCGGTCTGCAGGCGGCTGCTTCGGCGCGCCTCGTTCAGCATCACGGTGCCGAACAGCGCCGTTCCGAAGGCCAGGATGGTGCCGTCCAGGTCGGCCCGCCACAGGCACCACGCGGCCACCGGCACGGCGATGGAGCCCATCCACAGGGCCGCAACATGGAAGACGCCGTGAAGGGCGTACACCCCGACGCTGGCCACCCCCAACAGGCCGACGATGACGACGCTGGAGGTGAAGCCATCCGTCCCGGGCCCCGCCAGCAGCAGCAGCCCGCCCCAGGCCAGGCCGTAGGGCAGCATCAGCAGCCCGTAGGCGCGTTCCCAGTGGGCGGCGCGCGCCCGGCGCTGCGGATCGGCCAGGAAACGCTGGGTCTGCCACAGGCGCAAGGCTGTCATCAGGACCAGCGAGCCGTACCAGCCGGCCACCAGCAGCGGTGGCGCGCTGTGAAGCAGCACGGCAGCGCAGGCCGCGGCGAAGAGCAGGCCGAGCAGGATCGGCGGGGGGGTTGCCCTGAACATTCCCGCCACGCATTCATAGGCGATGCGCTCGCGGATGATCCAGTCGGATCGGGCGGGGGTGGACCAGTCGGACGGGGATGCGGTGATCATTCAGGGCCGGATGGCCGCCGGCATGGCGCCCAAATTCCAGGGCGATGCTCGCGGGCAGGTCGTGACGTCGGATCAGGGTAACCCCTGAAGAGCCCGCCATTCGAGGGGGTCTTTGTCGCGCCCACCCCCGCGGATGCGGGGCCGCCTCAGGCGAAGACGCCGGCCGTGTCCTGCATGCGCGCCGACACCTCGCCCAGGTGGTGCAGCGTGTCGCCCAGCGTCATCTCGAGCATGGTCAGGCGCTTGAAGCAGTGGCTGGCGACGTACTCGTCGGTGCAGCCGATGCCCCCATGCAGCTGGATGCACTGCTGGCCCACGCAGCGCAGGCTCTGGCCGAGCTGCACGCGGGCCTGCGCCACGGCGCGCTGGCGCTGCGCGGGCGCCTCACCGAGCTTGAGCATGGCGTAGTAGCTCATCGAGCGGCCGAGCTCCAGCTGCATCTTCACGTCGGCGATGCGGTGGCGCAGCGCCTGGAAGCTGGCCAGCGTGGTGCCGAACTGCCGGCGCGTGTTCATGTAGTCCACCGTGATGGCCACCAGCCGGTCCATCAGGCCCACGCCCTCGGCGCAGACCGCGGCGCTGCCGACGTCGACGGCGCGCGCCAGCGTGGCACGGGCTTCGGCCTGCAGCAGCACCGCCGGGGTGGCCGCCAGGTGCACGTCGGCGGCGCGGGCGCCGTCCTGCGTGGGATAGCCCACGACGCGGGCGTCGGCGCGCCGCACCAGGAACAGGCCCAGGCCGGCCTCGGCGTCGTCGGCCCCGGCATGTCGCGCCGAGACGATGAAGGCATCGGCCTCGTCGCCGGCCGGCACCACGCACTTGGCGCCGTCGAGCACCCAGCCACCGCTGGCCTGCGCCGACGGCGTGGCGCGCACGCCCACGCGCTGCCAGCGGTGGCGGCTGGCGCGCTCGTGCAGGGCGGGCACCACCAGGGCCTCGCCGCTGGCGATGGCGGGCAGCCACTCGGCCTGCACGGCCTCGGGTGCCTCGGCCAGCAACGCGGGCGTCATCAGCGCCGCCGCCGCGTAGGGGGCGTTGACGATGCCCCGGCCCAGTTCCTCGGTCACGACCATGGCCTCGACGGGGCCGAAGCCCATGCCGCCGTGCGCCTCGGGCACCACCAGGCCCGCCAGGCCCAGCTCGGCCAGCTCGCCCCACACGGCCCGCGTGTGGCCCCCGGCCCGGGCCAGCGCGTGCCGGCGCTCGAAGCCGAAGCCCCTGTCGACCCAGCGGCGCACGGCGTCGCGCAGGGATTCCTGGTCGTCGGTGAAGTCGAAGTCCATGTCCTCAGCTCCCCAGCACGGTCTGCGCCACGATGTTGCGCTGCACCTCGTTGCTGCCGCCGTAGATGGTGGTCTTGCGCAGATTGAAGTACGTGCCGGCCAGCGGCAGCAGCGAACCCGGGAAGGCCAGGTCCCCCTGCCAGCCGGCCTCCATGGCCTCGAAGACATGGGCGCGGGCCAGCGGTCCGGCGGCCTGCATCATCAGCTCGCTGTAGCGCTGCTGGATCTCGCTGCCGCGGATCTTCAGCAGGCCCGCGATGTCCAGGCTCTGCTTGCCCGACTTCTCGGCCTTGCTTTCGGCGGACAGCACGCGCAGCACCAGCATCTCCAGCGCCACGATGTCCACCTCGAGCAGCGCGACCTGGTCGCGGAAGCGGGCGTCTTCGTACACGCCCTCGGCGCGGGCGATGCGCTTGAGGCGCTCGAGCTCGCGTTTGGCGCGGTTGACGTCGGCGATGTTGGTGCGCTCGTGCGCCAGCAGATGCTTGGCGTAGGTCCAGCCCTTGTTCTCCTCGCCAATCAGGTTGTCGGCGGGCACCACGACGTCGTCGAACCAGACCTCGTTGACCTCGTGCTCGCCGTCCATCAGGATGATCGGGCGCACGGTGATGCCGGGCGACTTCATGTCGATGAGCAGGAAGCTGATGCCGGTCTGCGGCTTGCCCTCGGTGCTGGTGCGCACCAGGCAGAAGATCCAGTCGCCGTACTGGCCCAGCGTCGTCCAGGTCTTCTGGCCGTTGACGACGTAAGTGTTGCCGCGGCGTTCGGCGCGGCACTTCAGGCTGGCCAGGTCGGAGCCCGAGCCGGGCTCGCTGTAGCCCTGGCTCCACCAGACCTCGCCGCTGGCGATGCCGGGCAGGAAGCGCTGCTGCTGCTCGGGCGTGCCGAAGGCCATGATCACCGGCGCCACCATCACCGGGCCGAAGGGGATGACCCGGGGCGCGCAGGCCAGGGCCAGTTCCTCCTCGAACAGGTGCTTCTGCACGCCGTTCCAGCCCGGGCCGCCGAAGGGCTTCGGCCAGCCCCAGGCCAGCCAGCCCCGGGCGCCCAGGATGCGGGCCCAGCGCTGGTGGTCTTCCTTCGCAAGCCGCAGGGCGTGGCGCACCTTGTGCGCGATGTCCTCGGGCAGGTTCTGGTGCACCCAGTCGCGCACCTCGTGGCGGAACGCCAGTTCCTCGGGCGTGAAGTTCAGGTCCATGGGGTCTCCAGCCAAGCGTCGCGTTTCGGCAGGCTCGTTCGATGGAGCTCTCAGCGCAGCTGCAGCCGCATGACGTCGTTGTCGCGCCGCATCTGAAAGCGCGCCAGGAAGCTGTTGCCCAGCAGCACGTAGGGCATGGCCTGCGGCATGACCACCGCGCCGACCTGCGTGACCTCGACCTCGCCGACGCGCACGCGGTCGAGCACGACCACCTGCACCGGCACCGGGCCGTTGGCCGTCTGGCTGATGCCTGCCTGGGCGCCGGCGAGGTCGAGTCCGAGGCGGGTGGCTTCGTCGCGGCCCAGGGCCACGAGCGTGGCGCCGGTGTCCACCATGAAGCGCACCGGCCGGCCGTTGATGGCGCCGCCGGGCGTGAAGTGCCCGCCGGGGCCGGCGCTGAGCACGATCTCGCGCGAGGTCGCCGGGGCTGGCGCCGCGCCCAGCCGCACGGGGGCGCCGCCCACCCGCAGCCGCAAGCGCTGGCCGCCGAAGTCGATCTCGGCGTCGTCCCCGTCCCAGCCCAGCAGGACCAGGCCGGCACGGCGCTCGCCGGGCCGCAGCGTCAGCGCCTGCCCGTCGACGACGAACAGCGCCCGCTCGCCCATGCGGCCCGACAGTGCCACGCCCGGGCTCTGCGCGGCGGCCGGGCCGGCCAGCAGCATCGCCACGAGCAGCGTGCGGGCCCGGGCGCTCAACTTCTGAAGTTGTCGAAGGACAGGGGCAAGTCGGCCAGCTCCTTGCGCAGCAGCGCGATGGCGGCCTGCAGGTCGTCCTTCTTGGTGCCGCTGACGCGCACGGTGTCGCCCTGGATGGCGCCCTGCACCTTGAGCTTGCTGGCCTTCAGCGCCTGCTGCACCTTCTTGGCCGCCTCGGCGTCGATGCCGCTCTTCACGGGCACGGGCAGCTTGAGCTTGTCGCCCCCCAGCTTGACCGGCTTGCCCGCCAGGTCGAGGAAGCGGATGTCGACGCCCCGCTTGGCCAGGCGCGCCAGCAGCACATCGCGCACCTGCTCGAGCTGGAATTCGCTGTCGCCGAAGAGCGTGATCTCGCGATCCTTGGCGCTCTTTTCGGCGAACTCGACCTTGGCGCTGGAGCCCTTGAAGTCGAAGCGGGTGCCGATCTCCTTGTTCGCCTGGTCGACGGCGTTCTTCAGCTCGACCAGATCGGGCTCGATGACGGTGTCGAAACTGGGCATGGCGGCAAGGCGGGGTGGACGGCAGGATGCGCCAGAATTCTCGCATGACCGACCCCTCCGGCGCCTTGCAGGTGCAGCTCCGCGCAAGCCTGCGCGACCACAACAGCTTCGGTCTGCCCGCCCTGGCCCGCACGCTGGTGCGCATCACCTCGGACGCTGACGTGCGCCGCGTCGTCGACCACCCCGAGTGGGGCCGCGCGCCGCACTTTGTGCTCGGCGGCGGCAGCAACCTGGTGCTCACGAAGGACATCGAGGCCGTGGTGCTGAAGGTCGAGGTCCGCGGCCTGCGCCTGGTGGCCGAGCAGCCCGACGCCTGGATTGTGGAGGCCGGCGCCGGCGAGCGCTGGCACGACACCGTGGCCTGGTCCCTGGAGCACGGCTGGCCGGGCCTGGAGAACCTGGCGCTGATCCCTGGCAGCGTGGGCGCGGCGCCGGTGCAGAACATCGGGGCCTACGGGGTGGAGCTGAAGGACCGCTTCCACTCGCTGGACGCGGTCGACCTCGTCACGGGCCGCAGCGTCACGCTCGACGCCGCCGCCTGCCGCTTCGGCTACCGCGACAGCGTGTTCAAGCACGAGGGCTTTGGCGGCCTGGCCGGCAAGTCGGTGATCACGCGCGTGCGCTTCCGCCTGCCGCGCCCCTGGCAGCCGGTGCTGGGCTACCTGGACCTCGATCGCAGGCGCGCCGAGACCGGCATCGCCGAGCCCGACGCGCAGACCATCTTCGACTGGGTCTGCGCCATCCGCCGCGCCAAGCTGCCCGACCCTGCGGTCATCGGCAACGCCGGCAGCTTCTTCAAGAACCCCGTGGTCAGCGCCGAGCAGTGCCGCGACATCATCGGCCGCGACCCCGAGATCGTGCACTACCCCATGCCCGACGGCAGCTGCAAGCTGGCCGCCGGCTGGCTGATCGACGCCTGCGGCTGGAAGGGCAAGACCGTGGGCCGCGCCGGGGTCTACGAGAAGCAGGCGCTGGTGCTGGTCAACCGCGGTGGCGCCAGCGGCGCCGAGGTGGTGACGCTGGCCCGCGCCATCCAGGAGAGCGTCTACGGCCGCTTCGGCATCCGCCTGGAGCCCGAGCCCGTCATCGTTTAGCGGCGCTGGGCGGGCCTGGCGCCATCAGCCCTGGTGCAGCATGTCGCCGATGTCCAGCCCGGTGAGCGCCCGGGCCTGGCGGGCCAGCCACCACAGCAGCGCCATCATCATCAGCGTCGACGGGATGGCGATCACGGGGTAGCTCAGCAGCGTGAGGCGGCCGAGTTCCTGGTTGAAGGCCTCGGTGCCCGCCGGGCTGGTGACGACCCAGCGCGCCAGCAGGTAGTTGGCCACCGCCGAGAAGAAGAAGGTGCCGGCCAGCATCACCGTGCCCTGGCGCAGGCAGGTCGAGAAGGCCCGTTCGTTGCCGCGGGTCTGCAGCGCGGCCGTCACGCGCTCGACGTCGAACAGCGAGGCGTTGAACACCAGCAGGTGAATCAGTGGGCGCTTCGCCCACACCGAGCCCAGGACGACCAGGCCGATCAGCCCCGGCACGGCGGCCTCCTTGATGGCCAGCCAGCCGGCGTCGAGCGCGAGCAGCCCGATGCCGCCCGTGAGCAGCGTGCTGACGACACCCAGCACGGCCAACCAGTTGAGCTTGCGGCGCTTCAGCGCGTCCCACAGGCCCCAGGCCAGCGGGAAGGCCAGCGCCAGCAGCAGCGCGCGCAGCGGACCCAGGCGCTCGGCGCTGCTCAGCTGCATCAGCACGATGGCCGGCAGCAGGATGGTGATGCCGATCTCGAGCAGCGGGTTGGGCTTGGTGGCGGGGGCTTTCGACACGGTGGAGCGGGGCAGGGGCGGTTGCCCGGATTGTGGCGCGGCGTCGATCCCGTCGGTCAGCCCCGGGGTGGCCCGGCCGCGGCCGGGCCGGCCTGGTCGTCGAGCAGGTCGCGGAGGCGTCGCGCGGCCCGGCGCAGCGCCGGGTGCGCTGCGGTCTCGGCGGCGGCGATCACCTGGCGGGCGTAGATCGGGTCGTGCTGCATCCGCTCCACATGAAGGTGCCGGCCCATGCCGGCGGCCAGCCACTTGAAATCGATCACGGCCACCAGGGGCAGCAGTTCGGCGCCGGGGGCGTCGGCGGTGGCCGGGGCGGGCGGGGTGGGAAACGGAGCCATGGCCGAGACGCTAGCGTTCCCAACCCGCGGCTGGCTTACGGGGCCCTGGGGAGCCTCCCCCAGAATCCCGGCCTGTCTTCGCACCGCCAAGCCGCCATGCATCCCCCGCCGCCGCTGACTGCCTTGCCCGACCTGGGCGCCCAACTCGCCAGCGCCGGCTGGGCCGTGCTCGATCGTGCCTCGCTGCAGCGGCTGGCCGGCCTTGACGAGACAGCCCTGGCCCGCTGGCAACCGGCCTGGGATGGCTTGCCGCCCGACCGCTACCTGCGCGACGGCGGCCGCTACCGCCGCCGACGCCACGGCTGCTTCGTCGTCGACGGCACGCGCGTCGATGCCGCGCCTCACCGCCCGCACTGGCAGCCGCTGGACTACAACGCGCTGCACGGCGGCATCGAGCGCCATTTCGAGCCCCTGCCCGCTGCCTGGGCCGCCGACGCCGACTGGCAGCGCCTGCTCGCGGCGCTCGGCGGCGTGGCCAGCGAGTTGCGGGGCGCGCGCCCCTGGTTCGTGGAGGCCCACCCCTTCCGCATCGACGCCGACGACGGCATCGGCCGCCCCACGCCCGAGGGCGCGCACCGCGACGGCGTCGACCTCGTGGCCGTGCTGCTGGTGGCCCGTGCCAACGTGCGCGGCGGCGAGACCCGCGTGTTCGACGCCCGCGGCCCGCAGGGCGTGCGCTTCCAGCTGGCCGAGCCCTGGAGCGTGCTGCTGCTCGACGACGAGCGCGTCATCCACGAGTCCACGCCGATCCAGCCGCTACGGCCGGGCACGCCCAGCTTTCGCGACACCCTGGTGCTGACCTACCGCCGCGGGGGCTTCCAGGGCCCCGACACCACGCCATGAACGAACTCGCCATCACCGCCGCCGACGTCGAGGCCGCTGCGGCCCGCCTGCAGGGCCACGCCGTGCGCACGCCCGTGCTCACCAGCCGCACCGCCGACGAGCGCAGCGGCGCGCAGGTGTTCTTCAAGTGCGAGAGCTTCCAGCGCATGGGCGCGTTCAAGTTCCGCGGTGCCTACAACGCGCTGGCGCAGTTCACGCCCGAGCAGCGCCGGCGCGGCGTGATCGCGTTCTCCTCGGGCAACCACGCCCAGGCCATCGCGCTGTCGGCGCGGATGCTGGGCATGCCCTCGGTCATCGTGATGCCGCACGATTCGCCAGCGGCCAAACTGGCCGCCACGCGCGGCTACCAGCAGGGCCAGGCCGGCAGCGAGGTCGTGCTGTACGACCGCTACACCGAGGACCGCGAAGCCATCGGCCGCCGCCTGGCCGCCGAGCGCGGGATGACGCTGATCCCGCCCTACGACCACCCGCACGTGATGGCCGGGCAGGGTACGGCGGCGCTGGAGCTGCTGCAGGACACCGGCCCGCTGGACCTGCTGCTGGTGTGCGTGGGCGGCGGCGGCCTGGTCTCGGGCTGCGCGGTGGCGGCTCACGCCCTGAGCCCGGGCATCGAGGTCATCGGCGTCGAGCCCGAGGCCGGCAACGACACGCAGCAGAGCCTGGCGCTGGGCCGCATCGTGCACATCGACACCCCGAAGACCATCGCCGACGGCGCGCAGACGCAGCACAGCGGCACGCTGACCTTCCCGGTGATCCAGCGGCTGGTGAAGGGCATCGTCACCGTCAGCGACGAGCAGCTGGTGCGCACGATGCGCTTCTTCGCCGAGCGCATGAAGCTGGTGGTGGAGCCCACGGGCTGCCTGGCGGCCGCGGCGCTGCTGGAGGGCGTGGTGGCCGCGCGCGGCCGGCGCGTGGGGGTGATTGTCAGCGGCGGCAACGTCGATCTCGCGCGCTACGCCCGCTGCCTGGACGGCACGGCGGCGGCCTGAGGCCCGCCCGGGGCCGTGCCGCGGCCGTACCGTGGCGACGGCGGGATTGGGGAGGGCGTACGGCTGCGTTATGGTCCGGCCCTTCGAGCCACGACCCGATCACCCCATGCCCGAGAACACCGCTCCCGCCGCCCCTGCGGCGACCCCGCCCGCCGACGCCGCGCAGCGCCAGAGGGCGCGCTTCGACGACCTGCTGAAGACCCCCGCCGCCCGCAGCACCGGGCGCGTAATGCTGGCCGGCGGCACGGCACTGGACTACGCCGTGACGGCCGAGTTCCTGCCCGTCGTGCTGGGGGGCAAGGAGCCCGGCGCGCAGGACCCGAAGGCCGCGGTGCTGACCACCGCCTACACCGTGGCCGGCGCCACGCCGCGACCCGTGTGCTTCGCCTTCAACGGCGGGCCCGGATCGGCCTCGATCTGGCTGCACCTGGGCGCGCTCGGCCCGAAACGCGTGGTCGTGCCCGACGACGCCAGCATGCCGGCCGCGCCCTATGCCGTGTCGGACAACCCGCACACCTGGCTCGAGCACTTCGACCTCGTCTTCATCGACCCGCCGCACACCGGCTGGTCGATCAGCGCCGACGACGACGCGCGCAAGAAGCTGCTGTCCACCGACGGCGACATCGAGTGCTTCGCCGAGGTCATCCGCCTGTGGCTGACGCGGCACGGGCGCTGGGGCACGCCGGTCTACCTGTGCGGCGAGAGCTACGGCACCACGCGCGGCGCCGGCATCGCCAACCACCTGCACGAGCTGGGCGTGGCGGTCAGCGGCGCCATCCTCGTGTCGCTGGCGATGGACCTGCAGAGCATCGTCTTCGCGCCCGGCAACGACCTGCCGCACGCGCTGTTCCTGCCGGCCTTCGCCAACGTCTCGCAGTACCACGGGCTGCTGAAGGGGCCGCAGGCCGCGTCGCCGGCGGCGGCGCGGGCGGCCGCCGAGGCCTTCGTGCACGACGACTACGCCGCCGCGCTGCTGGCCGGCGCGCGGCTGTCGGAGCGCGGCCGCTCGCGCATCGCGCGCCGCGTGGCCGAGCTGACCGGGCTGCCGCGCGCGCTGGTGGAGGAAAAGAACCTGCGCATCTCCGACCAGACCTACTTCTTCGAGGCGCTGCGCCACCGCGGCCTGATCGTCGGCCGGCTGGAGGCACGGGGCACCGGCCCGATGGCCGCCAGCCGCACGCGCGACTGGGAATTCGACCCCGGCATCGAGGCCATCGCCGCTCCGTACACGACGGCCGCCATGGCCTACTTCGGCCAGGTGCTGGGGCTGGCCTTCGAGCAGCGCTACAGGGTCATCAACCCCGAGGTCGGTCGCGGCTGGAACTGGATCCGGGGTGGCGAGAGCGAGGCCCGCCGCATGGGCTACACCTGCACCAGCACCGACCTGTCCCAGGCGCTGCGCCGCAACCCGCACTTCAAGGTGTTGGCCGCCAGCGGCCGCTACGACCTGGGCACGCCCTACAGCGCCAGCGACTGGAGCCTGGCGCAGCTCGACGCGCCGCCCGAGGTGCTGAAGCGCGTGACGCACCGCTACTACGACGCCGGCCACATGATGTACACGCGCCAGGCCGACCTGCTGCAGCTGCAGGCCGACCTCGCGGCCTGGCTGGCGGCCTGAGCGACGGGCTCGCGCCATGAAGATCGGCGTGCTCACCGGCGGCGGCGACTGCCCGGGCCTGAACGCGGTGATCCGTGCCGTGACGCTCGCGCTGCAGCAGCACGGCGCCACCGTGTGGGGCATCGAGCAGGGCTTCCGCGGCCTGCTCGAGGGCCGCGGGTACGAGCTGCACCCGGCCGACGTGGCCGGCATCCTGGCCCAGGGCGGCACCATCCTGGGCACCGACAACCGCTGCGACCCGTTCGCCGTGCGGCCCGAGGCCGGCGGCGAGCCGGTGGACCGCTCGGCCCGGGCGCTGGACCAGGCCCGCGAGTGGGGGCTGGCCGCGCTGGTGGCCATCGGCGGCGACGGCAGCATGGCCATTGCCCACCGCTTCCACGAGGCCGGGCTGCCGGTGGTGGGCGTGCCCAAGACCATCGACAACGACCTCGCGCTCACCGACCGCAGCTTCGGTTTCGACAGCGCCGTGGCCGTGGTGGCCGAGGCGCTGGACCGGCTGGCCACCACGGCGCGCAGCCACGGCCGCGTGATGCTGTGCGAGACGATGGGCCGCTACGCCGGCTGGATCGCGCTCGAAGGTGGGCTGGCCGGCGCCGCCGACGCCATCCTGCTGCCTGAGCGGCCGTACGACGTGGCCGCGGTGGCGACCTTCTGCGCCGAGCGCGAGGCCCGCGGCCAGTCGACGCTGATCTGCATCGCCGAGGGTGCGCATGCCGCCGGCGAAGGCCTGGCCGTGCGGGCGCGGCTGCCCGGCAGCCCCGATCCGCTGCGCCTGGGCGGCGCGGCTGAGCGGCTGCAGCAGGCTCTGCAGCCGCGGCTGGCCAGCGAGGTGCGCAGCGCCGTGCTCGGCCACACGCAGCGTGGCGGCACGCCCACCGCCTACGACCGCGTGCTGGCCACGCGCTTTGGCGTGGCGGCGGCCGGGCTGGTGCGGCAGCGGCGCCTCGGCCGCATGGTGGCGCTGCAGGGCGACGCCTGTGGCGACGTGGCGCTGGCCGATGTAGCCGGCCAGCGACGCCCCGTGCCCGAGGGTCATGCGCTGTTGCACGCAGCGCACGCGCTGGGCCTGTGCCTGGGCTAGGCGTCCGCGCGGCAGAAGCCGCGCAGCCTGGCTTGTGGCTACAGCAGCCGGGCCAGGTCGGGCGCCAGCCGCGGCAGCGCCGCGCACAGGGCTGCGTCGTCGCGGCCGAAGGCGAAGTCGGCAAAGTCGAATCCCGGGCCCACGGTGGCGCCCACGTAGGCGAAATGTCCCTGCGGCTCGGCAGCCTGCCACCAGTCGGCCGGCACCACGTGGCGCGGTCGTCGGCCGTCCGCCACCGCGCCCAGCGCCACCCGCTCGACGCGCGACAGATCCGGCGGCAGCAGCCACAGCACCAGGCCCTCGCCCTCGAGCAGGTGCCAGATCTCGTCGGAGCGCACGCGGTGCCACGCGCTGGCCTGGCCGCGCTCGAGCAGGAAGTCGATGGTGGTCAGCGCCACCCGGCCTGCGCGCCCGTCGCCGGTCTCGACCGGCTGCACCGAGCGAAACACCTCGGCATACCAGCCGCCCTCGGGGTGTGGCTGCAGGCGCAGCTCGCGGAGCAGGGCCTGCGCGCGCGGCAGATCAGGCGTCACGGACATCCCCCACCGGGTTGCTGCCGAAGTCGGCGCGGTCCAGGTAGCGCAGCAGCTTGTCCGCGGCGATGGCCGGGCTGTCGAGCTGGCCCGCCGTCTTGAAGCCGAGGAAGCGGTCGCGCTCGGGGAAGCGCGCCGGGTCGGCGCTGCGCAGCGTGACCTGCATGTCGGTGTCGATGATGCCGGGCGCCAGCGAGACGATGCGCGCGCCGTTCGGCCGCGCGGCCTCCTCCAGCGCCAGGGCGCGGGCTAGGTGGTCCATGCCGGCCTTGGCGGCGCAGTAGCTGGCGCTGCCGGCCATGGCGCGGCGGCCCAGTCCCGAAGACACCAGCACCACCTTGCGCGGCACGGGCCAGGCGGCGGTGCCCCGCAGGAAGGCCGCGGTCAGCAGCAGCGCCGCCTCGAGCCCCACGCGCAGCGCGGCGGACAGCTCGGCCAGGTCGGCATCGGCCAGTGGCCCGGGCGCGCTGACCACGCCCGCGTTGTTGATGAGCGTGGCCGACGCCGGCGCCGCCTGGCCCGCCAGCCACGCCTGCAGCCGCGCCGCGACCGGCACGGGGTCGGCCAGATCGGAGCGCCAGACGATGAGCTCGCCAGCGGCCGGCACCGGCCAGGCCGTCTCGCCGCGCGCGATGGCCAGCACGCGGTGGCCGCGTTGCAGCAACTGCCCGGTGAGCGCCAGGCCCAGGCCGCGTGACGAGCCGGTGACGATGCTCAGGTGCATGAGGTACCTCCCGTGTCGGGCAAGGGCTGTCGGTCGATCAGGCGCCCCTGCACCGCATCCTGCGGCAGCACGAAGTGCCCGCCGGCCACGTGGTGCAGCGTGCGCAACCCGGGGTGGCCGACAAACTGCCAGCGGCCCTGCGAAAACACGCGCTCGTCGGCCTGGGCCGAGACCACCTCGCCGAGGAACAGGTCATAGGCCTGCTGCAGGTGCAGCTCGGGCAGCAGCCGGCACTCCAGCCAGGCCACGCAGCCGGCCACGAGCGGCAGGCCGGGGGTCGTGCCCTCGAAGGCCCCGATGCCGTACTGGGCGAACTTGTCGCCCACGCCCCCGGGGCCGCCGTGGGTGTTGCCCGCGGTGAAGGCCAGGTCGGCCTGCGCGGCGCAAGGCAGGTTCAGCGCGAACCGCCCGCTGGCCTCTACCAGGCTGCGTGTGAAGGTGCTCTTGTCGATGACCACGGCCACCTTGGGCGGCTCGAAGTCCAGCGGCATGGCCCAGGCCGCCGCCATCAGGTTGCGCTGGCCGCCGTCGGCGGCGCTGACCAGAACCGTGGGCCCGTGGTTGAGCAAGCGGTAGGCGTGCTCGAGCAGCACGGGGGCGCGGTGGTCGGTCATCGGCGCCATTGTCGTCCGTGGGCCCCCGCCTGCAGCCGGTGCAGTCCGTCACGGGCCCCGGACGGGTGGGGCGCAGGCCGGCCTCAAGGCCCCGGCGCCCAGGCCGAAAGGGACGAATCGGGTTGCGCCCGCGCCCCTTTGCGCGGCGCAAGCCCTCCGTCCGTCCCTCACTCCCCAGGACCTCCGCATGTCAAGCGCCTCGTCCCAGATCCTCCCCGCCTTCACCGGTGCCGTGAGCCTGCCCGTGCCCCGGGCCGCCATCACCAAGGTGGCGGTCGCCGGCATCGACCTGGTGATCACCACGGCCGACGGCCAGGCCTGGGTGTTGCAGGGGGCGGCGCTGCGGGTGGCTGCCGAGCCCGGATTCCGCATCCAGCTCGCCGACGGCGCCCTGGACGGCCAGGCCCTGCTGGCCGAGGCCGGCAAGGTCGATATCTCCGAGGCCGTCTCGCGCAGCGTGCAGAAGGACGCGCCGCCCGACGTCGATCGCCGGGAGCGGCCGCCCGAGGTCGCTGCCGACGAGGCGCCCAGCCGTCCGCCCGCGGCTTCGGGCATGGTGGCGACCAGCCTCGGTGCCGAGCTCACGGGCGAGGCGTCGATGGCGGCGCCCGAGCGTCCGGTGACCATCGTCACAGTGGGCCAGGGCGAGTTTAGGCAGCCGCCCTCGCCCTCGGCCGGTACGCCGTCGCCCCCGATCGCGCCGCCGCCGCCGCCCGAGCCGGAGCGCCTGAGCGTGCGGGCGTCCATGGTCAACGTGGTCGACCAGCAGAAGAGCGACAACCCGGCCGGCGGCCAGAACATCGTCGGCGGCGGCGGGACGGCGCAGTCGGCCAACGACCGCTCGTCGATCATGCAGGTGCGCTCCGAGCTGATCGAGGGCACGACCGGTGACGACCAGATCCGCGGCGATGGCGCGGGCGGCATGGGCAATGGCTGGGCGCGCTGGATCGAGATCGACATCAGCGGCCGAGGCGAGGTCCTGGTGATGGGCGTCACGCTGTCGGGCCTGCCCGGCAACTACGAGATCGTCGGCGCCAAGCGCGTGGGCACGGGCTGGCAGCTCGACCTGCCCGACGACCCCGCCGCCGCGACCTCGGTGCGGGCGATGGTGCGCTACGCGGTGGCCGCCGACGGCAGCAACGCGCCGCGGGAGTTCATGCTCGGCGTCAAGGTGAAGGGTGTGCTCAACGGCGAGCCGCTCGAGACGCAGCTGCAGGTGCCGGTGATGGTGCGCGACGTGCGTTCGGCCGCCGACCTGGAGTACACGGACGCCCAGGGGCGGGCCGGCCTGGTCCTGCCTGCGTTCGGCCTGGGCGACGACATCCGCGCCGGGGCCGGCAACGACACCATCGAGGGCCTGGTCGGCCACGACCGCATCGACGGCGGCGCCGGCAACGACCTGCTCGACGGCGGCCAGGGCGACGACACCCTGATCGGCGGCGCCGGGGCCGACCGCTTGATCGGCGGCACCGGGCGCGACACCGCCAGCTACGAGGGCTCGGGGGCCGGCGTCACGGTGGACCTGGTCGACGGCAGCGCGTCGGGTGGCGACGCAGCCGGCGACACCTTCGACAGCATCGAGAACCTGACCGGCAGCGACCACGCCGACGTTCTGCGGGGCACGGCCAGCTCCAACCGGATCGACGGCGGGGCCGGCGACGACCTGCTGGAAGGCCGCGGCGGCGCCGACGATCTGCTCGGCGGCAGCGGCCGCGACACGGCCACCTACGCCAACTCGGGCGCGGCCGTGCGCGTGAACCTGGCCGACGGCGTGGGCCAGGGCGGCGAGGCCGAGGGCGACCGGCTGGAATCGATCGAGAACCTCATCGGCTCGGCACATGCCGACCTGCTGGTGGGCAGCGTCGGCAACAACACGCTGGACGGTGGTGCCGGCGACGACACCCTGGACGGCGGCGCAGGCGCCGACCAGCTGATCGGTGGGGCGGGGGTCGACACCGTCGACTACACGGCCTCCCGGCAAGGGGTGCAGGTGAGCCTGGGCACCGGCCAGGGCCTGTTTGGCGACGCCCAGGGCGACCGGCTGCAGGACGTGGAGAACCTGCGTGGCTCCGACCATGACGATGAGCTCACCGGCAACGGCGGCGTCAACCGCCTCGAAGGCGGCAGCGGCGACGACACGCTCGAAGGCGCCGGCGGCGCCGACGAGCTGCGCGGCGGTGACGGCCGCGACACGGCCAGCTACGTGGGCGCCGAGACCGGCGTGCGCGCGAGTCTGGTCCAGGCCGACGGGAACACCGGCGACGCGGCCGGCGACACCTACGACAGCATCGAGAACCTGGAGGGCTCGGAGTTCGACGACGTGCTCGAGGGCAACGCGGGCGATAACCTGATCGTCGGCAACCCGGGCGACGACGTGCTGCAAGGCGGCGCCGGCGACGACACGCTGGACGGCGGCGCCGGCGCCGACGTGCTGGACGGCGGCGACGGCTTCGACATCGTCTCCTATGCCGCCGCCTCGCAGGCGGTGCGGGTCGACCTGTCTAACACGGTGGCTTCCCAGGGCGGTGACGCCACGGGCGACCGCTTCGTGCGCGTCGAGGCGCTTCAGGGCACCCGCTTCGCGGACAGGCTGGGTGGCGACGCGGCCGACAACGTGCTGGACGGCGGCAAGGGTGCCGACACGCTGGCCGGCGGCGCTGGCGCCGACACGCTGATTGGCGGCGACGGCTCGGACACGGCCGACTACAGCAGCAGCACGGTGGGCGTGCAGATCGACCTGGCTGCCAACACCGCCAGCGGTGGTGACGCCACCGGCGACAAGTTCGAGTCCATTGAGAACGTGAGCGGTGGCAGCGCCGACGACCGCCTGAGCGGCGACGCCAGCAACAACCGGCTGAGCGGCAACGGCGGCAACGACCTGCTGATAGGCGGCGCTGGCAGCGACACCCTGGACGGTGGCGATGGCGACGACCGGCTCGAGGGCGGCAGCGGCGCCGACGTGCTGATTGGCGGTGCGGGTGCCGACACCGCCGACTACCGCCGCTCTTCGGCGGGCGTCACGGTGGACCTGCAGACCGGCATCGGCCTCGGCGGCGACGCCGAGGGCGACCGCCTGGCTGGCCTGGAGCACGTCGAGGGCAGCGAGCTTGGCGACCGCTTGCTCGGCGACGCGCAGGACAACCGGCTGTCGGGCTTCGACGGCGACGACGTGCTCGAGGGTCGGGGCGGGGCAGACGTCCTCGTCGGCGGCGCGGGCATCGACACCGCCAGCTACGCCAGCGCCGTCGCCGGCGTGGCACTCAGCCTGGCGGCGGGAACCGGCACGATGGGCGAAGCCGCCGGCGACCAGCTCGACGGCATCGAGAACCTCACCGGCTCGGCCTGGGACGACCAGCTGACGGGCGACCTCAACGCCAACGAGCTGGCTGGCGGGGCCGGCGACGACACGCTGGTGGGTGGCGGCGGCGCCGACCGGCTGCTGGGCGGCGCCGGCGGCGACACCGCCGACTACGCGGCCTCCGACGCCGGCGTGCAGGTGAGCCTGCGCAGCGGCCAGGGCCTGGGCGGCGATGCCGAGGGCGATCTGCTGGACAGCATCGAGAACCTCGTGGGCTCGGGCCAGGGCGACACGCTGGAGGGCAGCGATGGTGACAACCGCCTCGACGGCGGCGCGGGCAACGACCTGCTGCGGGGCGGCCGCGGCGCCGACGAGCTGATCGGTGGCGCCGGCATCGACACCGCCAGCTATGCCGGCGCTGACGGCGGCGTGGTCGCCAGCCTGGCGCAGCCCGGCCTCAACGCCGGCGACGCTGCAGGCGACAGCTACGACAGCATCGAGAACCTGATCGGGACGGGGTTCGACGACGCGCTCACCGGCGACGCCAACGGCAACCGGCTGGAGGGCGGCGACGGCAACGACACGCTGACGGGGGGCGAGGGCGCGGACACGCTGGTAGGCGGCAGCGGCATCGACACGGCGTCGTACGCGGGCGCGGTAACGGGGGTGGCCGCCAGCCTCGCGCAGCACGACACCAACGGCGGCGAGGCCGCGGGAGACATCTACGAAAGCATCGAAAACCTGACGGGCTCGGCTTTCGCCGACGTGCTGACGGGCCACTCAGGTGCCAACCGCCTGGAAGGTGGCATCGGCGCCGACACGCTCAGCGGCGGCGCTGGCGCCGACACACTGGTGGGCGGCGAGGGCATCGACACCGCAACCTATGCCACCTCGGCGGCGGCGGTGTCGGTGAGCCTGACCACCGGCCGCGGCACGGGCGGCGACGCCCAGGGCGACGCGCTGTCGGGCATCGAGAACCTCATCGGCTCGGCCCATGACGACCTGCTCACGGGCAGCGCCGCAGCCAACCGTATCGAAGGGGGCGACGGCAACGACCAGATCGACGGCGGCGCGGGGGCCGATACGCTGATCGGCGGCGCCGGCGACGACCGCTACGTCGTCGACAGCGCCTCGGACGTGGTGATCGAGGCGGCGGGCGAGGGCTTCGACACGGTGCGCGCGTCGGTGTCGCATGCGCTCGGCGCAAACCTGGAGAACCTGGTTCTCACGGGGGTGTCGGACACCGACGGCACCGGCAACAACCTCGACAACGAGATCACGGGCAACGCCGGCTCCAACCGCATCGACGGTGGCCTGGGGGCTGACACCATGAGCGGCGGCAGCGGCGACGACACCTACCTCGTCGACCAGGCCGGGGACCTTGTGGCGGAGGAGCCAGGCGCCGGCGACGACACGGTGCTCGCGGCCATCTCGTACCGGCTCACGGACCAGGTCGAGAACCTGGTGCTCACCGGCACGGCGCTCACCGGCACCGGCAACGACCTCGACAACCGCATCACCGGCAACGACGCCAACAACGTGCTCGACGGCAGCGCAGGCGCCGACACGATGGCCGGCGGCGCCGGCGACGACATCTACCTGCTCGACGACGCGGGCGACGTCGTTGTTGAACTGCAGGGCAACGGCAACGACCTCGTGCGCTCCCGCGCGGGCACCACACTCTCGGCCAACGTCGAGCGGCTGGAGCTCACGGGCACGGCCAACGTCAATGGCACCGGCAACTCGCTGGCCAACACCCTCACCGGCAACAGCGGCGCCAACGTGCTCGACGGCGCCGCCGGTGCCGACACGATGCTCGGCGGCGGCGGCGACGACACCTACGTCGTCGACGACGCGGACGACGTGGTCGTGGAGAACCCGGGCGAGGGCGCTGATCTGGTGCGCGCGTCGATCTCGTACCAGCTGGGCGCCGAGATCGAGAACCTGCAGCTCGTCGGCGAGGCCGACCTACAGGGCACCGGCAACGGGCTGGACAACAGGCTCACCGGCAACGATGGCGCCAACCGGCTCGACGGCGGCGTCGGCGCCGACACGATGGCCGGCGGCCTTGGCAACGACACTTACCTCGTTGACAACGCCGGCGACGTGATCGTCGAGGCCGCGGGCGAGGGCCGCGACTCCGTTCAATCCAGGGCGAGCCACGTGCTGGCCGACAACGTCGAAGACCTCGTGCTGCTGGGCACAGGCAGCCTGTCGGGCACCGGCAACTCGCTGGACAACGAGATCGCCGGCAACGAAGGCAACAACATCCTGGACGGCGGTGGCGGCACCGACACGCTGACCGGCGGCCTGGGCGACGACACCTACGTGGTGGACCGCGCGAGCGACGTGATCGTGGAAGCAGCGGGCGAGGGCATCGACACGGTGCGTTCGTCGGTGAGCTGGACGCTGGGCGCCACCTTGGAGCACCTCGTCCTGACCGGCAACGCCAACATATCCGGCACCGGCAACGCGTTCAACAACCTGATCACCGGCAACAACGGCAACAACGTGCTGGACGGCGGCGCCGGGGCCGACACCATGGCCGGCGGCGCGGGCGACGACACCTACCTCGTCGACAACGCGGGGGACGAGGTGGTCGAGCAGTCCGGGCAGGGCATCGACACCGTGCGGGCCGCCTTCAGCATGACCTTGGCGGCCAACGTCGAGAACCTCGTGCTGCTGGGCAGCGGCAACCTCAGCGGCACCGGCAACGCTGGGGCCAACCGCATCGAGGGCAACTCGGGCAACAACACCCTCGATGGCGGCTCCGGCGCCGACACGCTGATCGGCGGTTCGGGCGACGACACCTACATCGTGTCCGACACGCTGGCCGAGATCGTGGAGTTCTCCGGTGGCGGCAACGACCGTGTGCAGTCTTCGGTGAGCTACACGCTCAGCGCCGAGATCGAGCAGCTGACGCTCACCGGCTCCGACAACATCGACGGCACCGGCAACGAACTCGACAACCAGATCACGGGCAACAACGGCGCCAACGTGCTGGACGGCGGCGCTGGCGCCGACACCCTGAGGGGCGGCGACGGCGACGACGTCTACGTCATCGACAGCGAAGACGACGTGATCGAAGAGCTGGAGGGACGCGGCCGCGACACCGTGCGCGCCTCGTTCACCTACACGCTGGAGGGCAAGGGCAGCCTGGAGAACCTTGAACTCACGGGCGACGCCTCGATCAACGGCACCGGCTCGGCCCTGAACAACCATCTGCGTGGCAACGCCGGCGACAACGTGCTCGACGGCGCCGAGGGCGCAGACACGATGGCTGGCGGCGGCGGCAACGACACCTACCTGGTCGACAACACCAACGACGTCGTCGTCGAGGCCTCGGGCGCCGGCATCGATACCGTGAACGCGGTCGTCAGCTTCACGCTGTCAAACCATGTCGAGAATCTGCGGCTGATCGGCCCAGACGCGATCGCCGGCACCGGCAACGGCGGCGCCAACATGCTCACCGGCAACGACGAGAACAACCTGCTCGACGGCCGAGGCGGAGCCGACACGATGGAAGGCGGCGCCGGCGACGACACCTACGGGGTCGACGACAGCGGCGACGTGATCAACGAGCTGCCGGGCGAGGGCAACGACACCGTGCGCTCGACCATCAGCTACGTGCTGGGGGAGCAGCTCGAGAACCTGGTGCTGATCGGCACCGACAGCGTCAACGCCACCGGCAATGCCGGTGCCAACCTGATCGTGGGCAACGGCGCCAACAACGTGATCGACGGCGGCGGCGGCGCCGACACCCTGGACGGCGGACAGGGCAATGACACCTTCGTGCTGCGCGACGCCGACTTCGTCAGCCTGGCCGGTGGCACCGGCTACGACACGCTGGCCATCGACGGCTCGAGTATCAACACGCTGCAGACGCTGGTGGGCAAGGTCACCGGCATCGAGGGCGTGGACCTGCGCGGTGGATCGATCAACTCGTTCACGGTCACCGGCGCGCAGCTTGCCACAACGGGGCTGCTCGGCAGCGACGCGAACAACCGGCTCGAGGTGCGCGGCGACCAGGCCGAGGGCGACTTGCGCGACGTGCTGTTCTTGCGCAGCGGCGACTTTACCGGCGTGCTCAACCCCGGCAGCGCCACCGGCGTGAAGCTCAGCGACGGCACAGACGGCCGGCTGTTCGCGTCCAGCACGCCGGGCGGCGCCGGCATCGTGGTGGACAACACCACCATCGTGCTCCCGGACACGGTGGACCTGGCAATGAACTGGGGCGTCAACTTCACCACCCCCGGCATGCTGCCCGGCAACGGCCTCTTCACCTGGCTCGACGCCAGCGACATGGACGGCGACGGCGTCTCCGAAGGCGCGGGCGAAGCCGTTCTTGGCGCCGGCGGCACGGTGACCCAGTGGGTGGACCGCACCGGCCTGAACACGATGTCCAGCGCCAACGTCAACTTCGGCGCGAGCGGCCAGCCCACCTGGGTGGCCACCGGAGCCGGCGGCCTGCCCACCGTGCGCTTCGACGGCAACGACTACATGGGCTCGTCCCTCAGCTTCGGCAACACCTACACCGTGTTCGCCGTGGGGCAGATGGCGGGCACCCAGAACGGCCGCCTGGTGTCGTCGAGCACGCGGACCTGGATCATGGGTTGGCACAACGGCGCGCAGGACCGCTTCCATCCGGAAGGGTGGGTGACGCCCGCCGCGCCGGCGGTGGTAGCCAACCAGCTCAAGCTGTACACCGCCACGGGCGCGGGCACCGGCTCGGCGCTGTACAGCGACGGCTCGCTGGTGGCCTCGGCCACCTGGAGCTCGGGCAGCCTGGGCAACCTGGCGCTGGGGGGCGGGGGCAGCGGCGGCGAGCTGAGCCGCGGCGACGTGTCGGAGGTGATCGTCTACAACCGGGCGCTGTCCGAAGTCGAGCGCCAGCAGGTGGAGCAGTACCTGCGCACGAAGTGGCTGGGTGCTCCCGTGGCCCCCGATACCGGGCTGGGCATCCTGGCGTTCGACCCCACCTGGGCCCAAGCGCCGGTGCGCTTCGGCGACCAGTCTGGCCCGGCGGCCGATGCGCTGGCGGCCGACTACGGCACCGCGCCGGAGCGCGGGGCCGGTCGCATCGACACCGTGCTGCTGGGCGGCCAGGGCAACGACACCCTCACCGGCGGCAGCCGCAACGACGCCCTGTTTGGCGGCGCCGGAAACGACCGCCTGATCGGCGGCGCCGGCCGCAACTACCTGGCTGGCGGCACGGGCGACGACACCTACGTCGTGTCCAGCGACACCGACTACGTCTTCGAGGCCGCCGGCGCCGGCACCGACATCGTGGAGTCGTCGGTCAGCTTCGTGCTGATGCCTAACATCGAACGGCTGGTGCTGACGGGCACGGCCTCGATCAACGGCACAGGCAACGACCTGGACAACGTGATCACCGGCAACGCCGGCAACAACACGCTGATGGGCGGCCGCGGAAACGACACGCTCACCGGCAACGCCGGTAACGACTGGCTCGACGGCGGCGTGGGCGCCGATTCGATGACCGGCGGCGCCGGCGACGACACCTACGTGATCGACAACGCGGGCGATGTCGTCGTTGAGGTGTCTGGCGGTGGCACCGACACGGTGCGCGTGAACAGCAGCTTCGACCTCGGGCTGAACGCCGAGATCGAGAACATCGTCATCACCTCGACCACCGCGGTCACCGCCACCGGCAGCGCCGGCAACAACGCGATCACGGTCGCGCGGTTCGCCACCGGCGTCAACCATACCCTGGTGGGCGGCGCCGGCAACGACACCTACACCCTGCAGACCGACTCGATCAGCGGCCGCACCAACATCGACCACGTGCTCGTCGAGCAGGCCGGCGGCGGCAACGACACCATCGTGCTGTGGGGCGACACCGGCACCGCGCGCACCTACGCGCTGCCGGCGAACTTCGAGAACCTGAACCTCTACGAGACCTGGAACCTCAGCGGCAGCACCACCGACACGGGCGCCAACCGCCTGGTCGGCACGAGCCGCTGGTGGGCCTACAACAGCAACTGGACCACGCTGACGGGTGGGGCGGGCAACGACACCTACCAGCTCAACAGCCCCAACACACGCATCGTGGAGGCCGATGGCGGCGGCACCGACACGGTCGAGATCAACGTCAACATGGACGGCTACGTGCTGCCGGCGCACCTGGAGAACCTGACGATCGTCTCGGGGGGCAACCAGAAGGGTGTGGGCAACGCGGTGGCCAACGTGCTTACAGGCAATGCCTGGAACAACTGGCTCGATGGCCGCGCCGGCAACGACACGATGGCTGGCGGCGCCGGCAACGACACCTATGTGGTCGACAGTGTGGGCGACGTGGTCACCGAGGCAGCCAACGCCGGCTTCGACACCATCCGCACCGCCCTCGCTGACTTCAGCCTGGCGACGCGGGCCAACGTGGAGGGCCTCACCTTCACCGGAACCGGCCCCAACAACGGCGTCGGCAACGACCTCAACAACCGCCTCGAAGGCAACGTGGGCAACGACACCTTGTCGGGTGGCGCTGGCGCCGACACGCTGGTGGGCGGCGGCGGGGCCGACTCCCTGGTCGGCGGTGACGGCAACGACGTGCTGATGTCGGAGGCCGTCTCCACCGCCACCGGCATCACGGCCGGTCTGCGCGCACAGTTCTTCACGCACGCGAGCTTGCCGCTGCTGGAAAGCATCGAGACCACCCTGAACCGCAACTGGGGCACCGGCAGCCCAGGCACCGGCGTGCCGGCGGACAACTGGACGATGCGCCTCACCGGCCAGATCGAGATCGCCGCGTCGGGCTGGTACCGCTTCAAGCTCGACAACAACGACGACGCCCACCTGTGGCTGGACGGCGTGCTCGTGGCGCGCAGCCGTTGGAGCAGCACCACCGACCCGATCTGGCTCGAGGCCGGCTCGGTGCCGCTGCGCGTGGACTTCCGCGAGGAGGGCGGCGACGCATCGATGCGCGTGCAGTGGCAGCCGCCCAGCGCCAGTGGCTTCAGCGACATCCCGGGCTCGTTGCTGAGCCATGGCAGCGCCGTGGTGGCTGCCGACATCGGTGTGGACACGATGGTCGGCGGTGCGGGAAACGACACCTACGTCGTGCGCAACGCCAACCACGTGATCGTCGAGGTGGCCGGCGGCGGCATTGACACGGTGGAGAGCGAGCTGAGCTACTCGATCGCCGGCACCGAGCTCGAGAACGTGCGGCTGACAGGAAACTTGGCGATCAACGCCACCGGCAACGACGCCGCCAACCAGCTGACCGGCAACAGCGCCGCCAACGTGCTGGAAGGTGGCGCCGGCAACGACACGCTGCTGGGCATGGGCGGTGCCGACCGACTGGAAGGCGGCGCTGGCAACGACCTCCTGCAGGCCGCCGGCGGCAGCACGCTGAACGGCGGCGACGGCGACGACGTGTTGACGATACTGGACCCGTGGACACCCGCGCAGCTGCCCGGCCTGGCGCTGTGGCTCGACGCGGCCGACCTGGACGGCGATGGTGTGCAGGAAGGCGCGGCCGAGAGCGGCCTGAACGGCAGCGCGGTGGCCACCTGGGCCGACAAGAGCGGCCTCGGCCGCCACGCGGTGCAGAACACCGTCGGCTGGCAGCCCACTTACGTGCAGGGCGGCCTGAACGGCCTGCCGACGATCCGCTATGACGGCGCCAACGACGCCCTGCGCGTGGCCAACATCCCCACGATGACCGGCAACACGAACAGCCTGTTCTGGGTGCAGCGCACCACGGACAGCAACTACATGCCGATCATGGCCAACTCGACCGCCAATGCCAACAACGGCGGCTGGCTCCTGATGGCCAACCCCGGCGACGGCCGCACCGACCTGACGGGCTCCGGCAACGCCCATTCGGCGGCGTCCTACTGGGCCAACGGCGTGCAGCCGGGCTGGACCAACGCCGGCACGGCCTGGAACACGCTGAACGGCAACACCTCGGTGGTGGGTGTCGTCAACCAGCCGTTCAACTGGAACGGCTCGCTGCAGACCAGCGGCTACGGCGGCAGCTGGACTTTCGCCGGCGACATCCCGGAGATCGTGGTGACGAGCAGCACGCTGTCGGCCGCTGACCGCCAGTTGCTCGAGGGCTACCTGGCCTGGAAGTGGGGCGGGCAGGAGCTGCTGGCGGCCGACCACCCGTACCGCACCGCGTCGCCCAGCTTCGCTGGCACGGGCGCGGGCGGCCAGCTGAACGGGGGCGCGGGCGCCGACACGCTGACGGGCGGTCTCAACGCCGACACGCTGGACGGTGGCGAGGGCGCCGATTCGATGACGGGCGGTGCCGGCGACGACGTCTACGTGGTGGACAACGCGGCCGACGTGGTGGTGGAGCTCGAGGGCGGCGGCATCGACACGGTGCGCTCCAACCTCAGCCTGACGCTCGGCGCGTTCCTGGAGCGGCTTGAGCTGCAGGGCAGCGCCGACCTCACGGGCGACGGCAATGCGCTGGACAACGCCTTGATCGGCAACGCCGGGGCCAACCGCCTGTCCGGCGGCGCGGGCAACGACACGCTCGACGGCGGTCTCGGCGCCGACTCGCTGGAAGGCGGCACGGGCAACGACACGTACGTCGTCGACGACGGCGGCGACACAGTGGTCGAGGCCGCGGATGCCGGCACCGACCTCGTGCTCGCGAGTGTCAGCCACGCCCTCGCGGCCCACATCGAGAACCTGACGCTCACCGGCACCGCCGCCAACGGCATCGGCAACGAACTCAACAACCTCATCGTCGGCAACGACTCGGCCAACCAGCTGGTCGGCGCAGCCGGCGCCGACACGCTGCAGGGCGGCGCCGGGGTCGACACCCTGCTGGGCGGCGACGGCGACGACGTCCTGGATGGTGGCGTCGGATCCGACCGTCTGGAGGGCGGCGCGGGCAACGACACCTACATCGTCGACCAGCCGGGCGATGCGGTCGTGGAAGCGGCCGACGGCGGCATCGACACCGTGCAGTCGAGCGGCAGCTACACGCTTGGGGCCCACGTCGAGAACCTGGTGCTGACCGGCAGCCTGGCGGTCGACGGCTTCGGCAACGACCTGAACAACGTCATGACGGGCAACGCCGTCGCCAACCGGCTGGAGGGCGGCGCGGGCGCCGACACGCTGGAAGGCGGCGGCGGTGCCGACACGCTGGACGGCGGCACCGGTGCCGACTCGATGACCGGCGGCACGGGCGATGACACCTACGTCGTCGACGACGTGGGCGACGTGGTCGCGGAGGCGGCCGACGGCGGCATCGACACCGTCGTGGCCTCCGTCAGCCTCACGCTATCGGACGCGGTGGAAAACCTCGTGCTCACGGGCGAAGCCGCCATCGACGGCACCGGCAACGGGCTGGACAACGCCCTGACCGGCAACGCCGGGGCCAACCGGCTGGCCGGCGGGGCGGGGCGCGACACGCTGCTGGGCGGTGCCGGCGACGACACGCTGGACGGCGGCCAGGGCATCGACACGATGGAAGGCGGCACGGGCGACGACACCTACGAGGTCGACAACGCCTCCGACGCCGTGGTCGAGGCCGAAGGCGCTGGCACCGACACGGTGCGCGCCAGCGTGAGCCACGCGCTGACGGCCCACGTCGAGCGGCTGGTGCTCACTGGAAACACGGCCATCGATGGCACTGGCAACACGCTGGCCAACGAGATCACCGGCAACTCGGCAGCCAACCGCCTCGACGGCGGCGCCGGGGCCGACACGATGACCGGCGGTGCGGGTGACGACACCTATCTCGTCGACGACGCCGGCGACGTCGTCGTTGAGGATGCCGACGGCGGCACCGACACCGTGCTGGCGTCGGTGACCCACGCGCTGGCGGCTGGCGTCGAGAACCTGGTGCTCAGCGGCAGCGCGGCCATCGACGGCACGGGCAACGCGCTGGCCAACCAGATCACCGGCAACGCCGCGGCCAACCGCCTCGATGGCGGCGCCGGGGCCGACACCCTGGAAGGCGGCGCCGGCGACGACACCTACGTGATCGACGACGCGGGCGACGTGGTGCTTGAAGCGGCCGATGGCGGCATCGACACCGAGATTTCGTTCGTGACCCGCAGCCTGTCGGCCGAGGTCGAACATCTGGTGCTGGCCGGCACCGCGGCGATCGACGGCACCGGCAACGCGCTGGCCAACCGCATCACCGGCAACGAGGCGGCGAACGCGCTGGCTGGCGGCGCCGGCAACGACACGCTGTTCGGCGGCGACGGCGCCGACTCGCTCGACGGCGGCGCGGGCGCCGACTCGATGGAAGGCGGCGCGGGCGACGACACCTACGTGGTCGACGACGACGCCGACGTGGTGGTGGAGGTCGAGGGAGGCGGCATCGACACGGTGCGGGCGAGTGTGAGCCGGACGCTGGGCGCGTTCCAGGAACGGCTGGTGCTGCTGGGCAACGGCAACCTGGCCGGCACCGGCAACGAACTCGACAACACGCTCACCGGCAACGCGGGCAGCAACCTGCTCGTTGCCGGCGCCGGCAACGACACGCTGGACGGCGGCACTGGCGCGGACACGCTGGACGGCGGCGCAGGAAACGACACCTACGTCGTCGACAACGTCGGCGACGTCGTGATCGAGGCCGCCGACGGCGGCGTGGACCTGGTGCGTTCCAGCGTGAGCCACACCCTGGCCTCGAACGTCGAGCACCTGACCCTGACCGGCAGCGCCGCCAACGGTACCGGCAACGGCCTGGACAACTGGATCACGGGCAACGGGGCGGCCAACGTGCTGACCGGCGGTGCCGGCGCCGACACGCTGACTGGCGGTGCCGGCGCCGACACGCTGCTGGGCGGCGATGGCAACGACCGCCTCGAGGGCGGCACCGGGGCCGACTGGATGGATGGCGGCGCGGGCGACGACACGTACCTCGTGGACAACGCCGGCGACGTGGTCGTCGAGGCCCCTGGCGGCGGGACCGACACCGAGATCTCCACCGTGACGCGCACGCTGGCGGCCGGGGTCGAGAACCTCGTGCTGGCCGGCGAAGCGGGGATCAACGGCACCGGCAACGAGCTGAACAACCTCATCACCGGCAATTCGGCCGCCAACATCCTGACCGGCGGGGCCGGCAACGACACCCTGGTGGGCGGCGGCGGAGCCGACGTGCTGCGCGGCGGCGACGGCGACGACCTCATGATTGCGGGCGACCTGTCGTCGGTGGGCTTCGCGCTGGGCGGCGCCGGCTTCGACACCCTGCAACTCTCCGCTCCGGGCTCAACCCTGGACCTTGACGGGCTGATCGGCCGCGCCAGCGGCATAGAGGCGCTGGACCTCCGCAACGGCGCAGCCGGGTCGGTGGATTTCTCGGATCTCGGGCTGACCAGCATCACCGACTCTGGCAGCCTGGTGCTCAGACTGGACCAGGGCGACACCATCGCCATCCAGGGCGGTGGCACCCTGGTGCAGACGGCGGCCAATGACAACAGCATCACCTACTCGGTGTACAGCAGCGCCGACCTGACGCAGCAACAGGTGGGCAACCTGCAGGTGGTCTGGGGTCCTTGAGAGCCACCGCCTGAGCCCAGACGTCCCCGTCCGGGCTCCGGGCGGCGCGCTGAGGCCTCGGGGCGAGGGCGGCCCTCGGGAAGGAATAGCGATCCAGCCAGGGGCCTTTTCCGGGCATGGCCCCAGCCCGCCTGGGGCCCAATTCGTACAGCCGAAGGCGGGCGCCCGCACGCGGCGCCTGGACCCCAAAGGCTGTGAAGCGATGAACCAAGCCCTGCTTCTCTTCCTGCGCGCGAACCGCCGCCACCTGGCCGACCTGATGCTGGCCGGGCTGGTGGTGAACACGCTCGCGCTGTCGCTTCCGCTGTTCTCGATGCTGGTGTACGACCGGGCCGTCGGCAACCAGATCCACGACACGCTGTGGGCGCTGGCCATCGGTATGGCGCTGCTGCTGGGCTTCGAGCTTATCTGCCGCATCGCCCGCATGACGCTGGTCGAGCAAGCCGCCAGCCGCTGGGACACCACGCTCGACGAGCGGCTGATGCGGGGGGTGCTGGCCGCGCCGCAGGCGCAGTCGCTGGCCGTGGGCCCGGTGCTGCACCGCTATCGCGACCTGGGCGTGGCGCGCGAGTTCCTGTCGGCCAGCTACCTGCTGCCGCTGGCCGACCTGCCGTTTCTGCTGCTGTTCGCCCTGGCCGGCTGGTTCATTGGCGGGCCGCTGGTCTTCATCCCCCTGGCGACGGGCGCGCTGCTGTGGGGGGCGACGGCCGTGCTGCTGCACGTATCGCGCCACCACCAGCGGGCGGCCGACCAGGCGCACGGCCGCAAGATCAACCTGCTGGTGGAGACGCTGACCGCCCGCGAGAGTCTCGGCCAGCCTGTCGCCGCGAGGCTGGCGCTCGAAGGCTTCCGCCAGCCCGCCGCCGCCTGTGCGCGCAGCAGCACGCGCTCGCGCGTGTGGTCGCAGCTGGTGCAGCAGGTGATGCCCGTCGGGCTCGGGGCGTCGGCGGTGCTGCTGCTGGTGGCCGGCGTGTTCCGGATCGAAGACCAGCGCTTGTCGGTCGGCGGGCTGATCTCGCTGACCATGCTGGGGGGACGCATCGTCGGCGGGCTGTGCGCCCTGGCGCCGACCAGCACCCGCTGGACCGAGTTCCGGCGTGCGCTGGCCGACCTGCGCGCCGCGGTCGACCTGGAGGCGGCCGCGCCGTCCCCGGACACCCCAGCGGGCTTTGCCCGGTCGGGCGACCCGGCCCTGCGCGCCGAGGGCGTGCAGGTCCACGGGCTGCGCGTGCGGTACCCGGGCGCTGGCCGGGCGGTGCTCGACGGCGTGGGCTTTCGGCTGCGAGCCGGCGAGCTGGTGGCCGTGGTGGGCTCGTCGGCCGCCGGCAAGAGCACGCTGCTGCGGGCGCTCGCCGGGCAGATCGCGCCCGAGTCGGGCAGCCTGGCCGTGGCCGGGCGCCGCATCGCCGACGACGATCAGCGCCGCGCGCTGGCCGCCGCGGTGGCCAGCAAGCCCCAGGACCCGACGTTCCTGCCGGGCACGGTGCGCCAGGTGGTCTGCCCGCTGGCCCCGGCGGCGGCCGACCGGGCCTGGGAGGGCGACGAAGCGGTGCTGCGCAGCCTGCGCGCGGCAGGCTTCGGCCGCGCGCTCGACAACGGTGACGTCGGCCTGAACTTGTCGGTGGGGCTGGCCGGGCAGGGCCTGTCGGGCGGCCAGCGCCAGATGCTCGCACTGGCGCGCGCGCTGCACAGCGACGCCGGGCTGCTGTTGCTGGACGAGCCGACCCTGGGCCTGGACCGTGCCTCGCAGGAGACCCTGATCGCCAGCCTGGCGGCCCTGCGCGGCGACGGGCGCTGCGTGGTGGTGGCCACGCACACCACCGAGCTGATCCGCGTCTGCGACCGCGTGCTGGTGCTCGACGCCGGACGGCTGGTGATGGACGCACCCCCGGCACGCCTGCTCGAGGGCTCCGCCGCCGGCGCACGGCCGCCCGCTGCGGCGCGGCCAACTGGGGGCGCAGCCGGTGTTTCCGCCGCCGCGCCCGCAGCGGCCTCTACCAACGCCCCGGTTCCGGATGCCGCCTTGGCGGCATCCGTGACGCAAGACCGGTCCGCGGCGCTCGCCGCTGCCAGTAACACCTGAGTTCATGCCCGTGCACACCATGCCTACCCACTTCCCGCGCCGGCTCGACCGGTGGGCCGGTCCGTTGCGGCGGTCGGCCCTGGCCGTTGCCGTGGCCTGCCTGGCTGCTCAGCTGAGCGGTTGCGTGGCGTTCCCCCCACCCAGCACCTCGGTGCAGGCTCTCTCGGACGCGGCACCCGCCTTGCCGGCGGTCTGGGGCGATCCCCCCGCCCGCGCGGTCCGAGATCGCCACGCCGCGGGGGCCGGGTGGGCGGACCCGCCGAACGCGGTCCCCCTGGTGGCCGAGCTCGCCCCGGTCGGGCCGGGCGCCGAGCGCCAGGGCGAGGCGGGTACCAGCCTGCTGCGCTCGCTGCTGGCCCGCCTGTGGCCGCGCTGGGTGGAATCGGACGCGGGTTCGCCGTCGGCCGCCACCGCGACGGCCGAGCGGTCGTCGTCGTCCGAACCGGCCGGGGTGGGCGATGGCGCCCTGACGGCCGCCCAGGGGCCCGCGGCCCTTGACGTGGAGCCTGCGACCGCCCGCAAGGGGCCCGCGTCCGACGCCGCCGCGCCGGCCGCTGCCGCAGCCGGCTCACCCGCGGCCAACCGGCCGCGAGGGCTGGCGGCCGTCAAGTCGCTGGCCTGGCAGGGTCACGCCGGGCCGGCCGACACGACGCCGGCCATCGTCGCTGCCCCGGCACCCGGGGCGTCGGCCCAGGGGCCGGCCCGCGTTGACCGGCTGGCCTCCAACGCCGAGCCCGACCCCGCGAGGGCCTCCGCGCTGCGCTCGGCCCCGGCCGCGGTGACGCTGGCCCTGGCGCCTGCCGAGGCGCCCCCGGCCGCCGCCGGGCAGGGTCAGCCCGTCACGCAGCCGGCCGAGGCCACGGCGGGGGCGGCTGCCCGCGCCGAGCCGCCAGGCGCGGCATCGGCACCGGCAGGCGTCGCATCCGCGCCGCCAGCGCAGGCTGAGGCGGGCGTCGCGTCGGCGGCGCCCGCGCAGGGTAAGGCGGGCGTTGCGTCGGCGGCGCCCGGTGCGCCCGCAGCGCCGGCCCCCGGCGGGCCGAGCCCTGCCTCGCCGCCGGCAGGGTCTGCCGCGGGCAGCCTGGCGCCGCAGCCCCGGCTGGACATGCTGCCGACGCTGCTGGGACTGCCCTCCGTGCTGCCCATGCATCCCGCTGCGCCCGGCCGACCGGTAGAGTCGGTGAGCGACCTGGCGGCCCTGACGCTGCACGATGCCGCGGTGGGCACCGCGCGCCAGAGCCCCGAGGTCACGGCCGCCGAGCTTCGGCTGGAGTCGTTCGGGCAGACGCGGCGCGCGGCCGCGGGCGCCTTGCGGCCCCAGGTCACCGTGCGGACGGCCGGCGGGCGCGGGATCACCCGCTCGGTCGACCCGACCTCGGTCCTGTACCGGCTCGATGCCATGGCGTCGATGCGCCAGGCGCTGATCGACCGGCCGGCCGGCCTGGAGGTGCAGCGGCAGGACCTGCTGACCGGTTCGGCCACCGAACAGCTGCGCGACGCCGACAGCAAGGCCCTGCTGGATGGCGGCCTCGCCTTCCTGGGCGTGCTGCAGGCGCGTGTCGGGCTGTCGCTGGGCGAGCAGTACGAGACGCGCCTGGCCGAACTGGCGCGCTACATCGGTGAACGCGCGGCGGCCGGGGGCACGAGCCAGGCCGAGGCCGACCGCCTCCGGGCGCGCGTGGCCAACGTGCGCTCGACGCTGGCCGACACGCGCGCGCAGCTGATGAGCGCGCTGCGCAACCTGGAGCGCCTGGTCGGGACGGTGCCCCCCGCGCTGTCGATGGTCGGCGTGCAGGCCATCGACGTGCCCGGCGCGGACGACGAGGCGGTGGCGGCAGCCTTCCGCGGCAACGCCGAGCTGGCGGCGGCGCGGCTGGAGATCTCTGCGGCGGGGTTGGAGCGGGGCATCGCGCGCGCGCGCTCGGCGCCCAAGCTGGAGTTCGAGCTCACCCACACCCGCGCCCGCAACGCGAGCGGCACCCCGGGGCAGACCAACGACACGAAGGGGATGCTGGTGCTGAGCATGAACGCCTACGACGGCGGCACCTCGGCGGCGCAGGCAGGTGCCGCCGACGCGCGGCGCCGGGAACTCGAGGCACGCGCCACCGCGACCGAGCGGCGGCTGCAGTTCGAGATCCAGAGCGCCTACGCCAACCTGGAGGCGTCCAGCCAGCGCTTCGTCTCGGTGCGCGAGGAGCTCGACGGCAACCAGCGGGTGGTCCAGGCGTTCCAGGCCCAGCTGGTGGGCAACGGTCGGCCGCTGCTGGACGTGCTGGATGCCTACCAGCGCCACTACCAGAGCCAGATCGACCTGACGCAGGTTCTTGTGGCAACGGCGCAGAGCCAATGGCGGCTGGCGCATCTGATGGGCTCATTGAGCATGCAGCTCGGCCAGCCGGCAGCGCGCTGAGCGGCAACGCAACGACGGGAGAAACAGATGTCAGGTGGCGGTGGCGGCACAAGCGAGTACTGGCCGGGATTCGTGGACGCGCTCACCAATGTGGTGATCGCGATGGTGTTCGTTATCGTGGTGCTGGCCATCGCGCTCAGCTTCGCGATGCAGATAGTGGCCAGCCGGATGGCGGGCAAGCTCGCCGAGCTGCAGGCGGCCAACGTCCAACTGCAGGCGTCGCAAAAGAACCCACAGGTGGAGCCGAGACCCGTCCGGGCGCCGTCCACCGACACGCCGCTACCGGCTCCGGCCGATGCGCGTGTGCGCATCGGCGTGGCGGGCAATGAGCGCAACACGCAAGCACGTCCAGCGACGGTCAATCCGGCCATGCGCTCGCTGGTGCTCGAGTACGAGCAGGGCGCGCTGACGCTGGACGATGTGGCCCAGAAGAACCTGGTGCAGGCTCTCGGCCCGGTCAAGGAGGCGCTCGAGGCGGCGCCCGCGGGCACTCGCGTCGCGTTGGTGGCCACCGGGCCTGCCATGGAACTGAGCGACAACCAGCGCGCCGCGTTCCTGCGCCTGATGGCGGTGCGCAACCAGCTGCTGGAGCAGGGCGTGCCGGCGGCGCGCATCGCGACGCGGCTCGATCCGCAAGGGCCGGGGGACATGCCGCGGGTGGTCGTGACGTTGGAGGAGGCAAAGTGACTCCCGCTGCGTCCGCGCCCGGCGTACGAGGTGCACCGGCCGACCCCTGGTACCTGCGTTTCGACGGCGCCCGCTACGGGGGCCGCCGGCTGCGCCGGCCGCGCTGGCTGATCTACTCCGTGGCCGCCTTGTCGGTAGGGCTGTTCGCATGGGCCGCGGTGGCCACCGTTGACCGCGTCGTGCGCGCGACCGGCCGCATCGTCCCGTCGGGGAAGCCGCAACTGGTGCAGCATCTTGAAGGCGGCATCGTCTCCGTTGTCTACGCGCGTGAGGGCGATGTGGTCCGACCCGGCGACAACCTAGTGGCGGTGTCCGATCTCGCAGCCAGTTCGATGCTCGGTGAGAAACAGGCCCGGCTGAACGGCCTGCTGGCCCGCACCTCGCGCCTGGAGGCCGAGGCCACCGGGGCCGGCCAATTCGTGCCGCCGGCCCTGTTGACCCCGGAGGTCACCAACGAGGCGGCGGCGTTCGCCGCGCGCCAGTCGCGCCTGGCCCAGAGCCTGCGCGTGCTGGAAGAGCAGGCGACCCAGAAGCGGCAGGAGGCGGCCGAGCTCGAGGCGCGCAAGCGCGGACTGGCCGCCGAACTCGAGGTGGCGCGCCAGCAGCTGGTGCTGGTGCAGAGCATGGTGGTGCGACAGGCCGGCTCGCAGCTCGAGATGCTCGAGGCGCGCGGCCGCGTCGAGCGGCTGACGACCCAGATCCGCGAGGCCGAGGCGACGCTGCCAAGGCTGGTTTCGGCCGCCGCCGAGCTGCGGGCACGGCAGGCCGAGTCAGTGGCCCAGTCGCGCAGCGAGGCCCGCTCCCAACTCTCCGAGACGCGCGTGGAACTGCGCCGGCTGCAGCAGGACATCAAGACCGAGGACGACCGCGTCCGCCGCACGGTGGTGACCGCGCCGGTCGGCGGCACGGTGAACAAGGTGCTGGCCAACACCGTGGGCGGCGTCGTCAAGCCCGGCGAGACGCTGGTGGAGATCACGCCCAGCGGCGGCGCGCTGCTCGTGGAGGCGCGGGCCTCGCCGGCCGATCGCGGCGCGCTGCAGACCGGGCAGCCCGCCCGGGTGCGCGTGGCGGCCTTCGACTACACGCTGTACGGCACCCTCGAAGCGCGCATCACCGAAATCAGCGCCGACAGCCTGCAGGACGAGCGCGGCGAGCGCTTCTTCCGCGTGGCGCTGGAAGTGGATCCGTCCAGCCTGGCCGCCTTCGGCCAGGCGGTCACCCCGGGGATGACGGTGCTGGCCGACGTCGTCACCGGGCGCCGCACCGTGCTGCAGTACCTGCTGAGCCCGGTGCGCGGATTGGCCAGCACCGCCTTCCGAGACCGCTGAAGAACCCCCTTGCCCAGCCCCGCTTCCCAGGCCGAGGAACCCCATGACCACCGAAACCATCCAGCCCACCTGGAACGCCCAGGAGCCGGCGGCCCAGCCCGCGAAGGCGCCGCCCACGCTCCACGGCGAACGCCTGAGCCGCCGTTACGCCTTCGTCGTCTGGCTGCCCGTGATCCTGCTGCTGGCCGGCGCGCTGGTGATGTGGGATTTCGTCAGCAACGCCTTGCTGTCGGCGGCCGTGCTGAACGGCAAGATCCTGCTGTGCCTGGCCTGGGGTGTGTGGACCATGTCGGGCCACGTGCGCGCCATCTACCGCGAGGACCGCGTGTTCCGCGAGGGGCTGCTGTGGCTGAAGGGCGGCCCGCGCAGCGGCGTGCAGGACCCCCGCCTGGGCCCGTCCGCCTACGTGACCGGCATGATCGAGCGGCTGGGCAAGCTGGGCCTGGGCCATCAGGTGTACGTGCACAGCGCGGCCACCGAGCCGGAGTTCGAGGCCCTGGGACAGTACCTCGAGCGGCGCCAGGAGCTGTCGCAGTTCCTGGTCGGCCTGATGGTGGGCCTGGGCCTGCTGGGCACCTTCATCGGCCTGCTGCAGACCCTGGTCGCCACGTCCGAGCTGATCGGCACCATCGCCTCCAGCGCCGGCAGCGGTGGCGGCAAGATGGAGGAGGAGTTCGCCAAGATCGTCGGCGGCCTGCAGAAGCCCCTGAGCGCCATGGGCATCGCCTTCTCGGCGTCGATGTTCGGCCTCGTCGGATCCATCGTACTGGGCTTCCAGCTGGTGGTGGTTCGCAAGTGCGCCACCGACTTCGTGGAGGTCGTGCGCCGCGAGGTGCTGTCGATGGCCGAGGCCAGCAAGGTCAACAAGGAGGTCGAGATCACCGAGCGCTTCCTCGCCTCGCTGCTGGCCGACATGCTGGAGCAGCACCGCGCGGCCGACGCCGGCCTGCAGCGCGTGGCCGGCCGCATCGAGGCGCTGGTGCCCGAGGTGCAGGGTGCGACCAAGGCGTCCACCCAGCTGGCCGACCGCGTGGCCAGCCAGGAGGCCGTGCTGGAGCGCACGGCCGCGGCGGTGGGTGCGCTGGGCACGGCGGTGCCGGCCATGGCGCGCCTGGCCGACTCGACCGGCGGCGTGCTGGAGCACAGCCGGGCCTCGCAGGAGCGGCTGGACCGGATGCTCGAACACCTGCCGCGCCAGGAAGAGCTGATGGGACGCCTGGACGATGCGCTGGGCCGGGTCGACGCGCTGGGCCATCGGCTGGAGCAGGTCGTCGCCTCGTCCGACGAGCTGCGCGAGGAGGTCCGTGGCCAGTCCGCCGCGCTCAAGCGCATGGACGGCACGCTGTGGAACCTCGAGCAGGAGCGGCTGCGCCAGGCCCTGGCCAAGCCGTCCAAGGGGAGCTGAGGTGGAGCTGAACCTGCCAACGAACCCGGGCGAGATCGGCTTTGATCCCGATCCTGCCTCGCTGCCCCAGCGCCTGGCGCAAGCCCGCGAGGCCGTGCGCCTGGACAACGCCCTGCCCAGGGTGCCGCGGGTGGTGCTCAACGTGATCGACCAGCTGTGCCATCCTGGCGTGTCGACCGCCAGCCTCGTGCAGGAGATCGAGCGCGACCCGGTCTTCGCGGCCCAGGTGCTGCGGCTGGCCAACTCGCCCTTCTACGCCGGCCGCCGGCAGGTGGGCTCCCTCTACGAGGCGGTCGGCCTGATCGGCACCTCGGCGCTGCAGACCCTGGTGCTGGCCAGCGGGATCACCGGGGCCTTCGGCCGCCTCCCCAGCGTCGATCTGCGCGCGTTCTGGCTCGAGGCGGTGGCCACGGGCCACGCGGCCCGAACCCTGGCGCGCCTGGTCGATGCCGACCGCGAGGCGGCCTTCCTGGCGGGGTTGCTGCATGGCACCGGGCACCTGATCCTGTGCCTCTTGCATGGGGAGAAGCTGCAACCGGCGCTGTCGTCCATCCGCCGCGTGCGCGGCGCGGAACTCGTGGCCCTGGAGCGGGCCCACACGGGCCTGGGCCATCCTGAAGTGGGTGCGGCCTGGCTCGACGGGCTGGGCCTGCCGGAGCCCATCGTGCAGGCCGTCTCGTCGCAGTTGCAGCCGGCCTCGCTGGATCAACCGGGGCTGGCTGCCCTGCTGCGCCTGGCGCTGTCGATGGTGGCCGCGCTGGACGCTGGCGTGGCGGTGGACGAGGCGATCGCCCAGCTCGACGCGCGGGCGCTGGCGCTCTTCGACCGCCAGCGCAAGCGAGGGAGGGCGCCCTTGGGCGAGCGGATCGTGAAACCCCTGTCCGACTGGGCCGCGCTCGAGCCGGCCTTCTCGGCGCGGCGGGGTGCCCGGGCCGTGGCCGGAGCCTTGTCATGAGCGCCGAGCTGCCGATCTGGGCGCTGGCGCCCGCCGCGCTGGCCCCCCTGGCCGTGGCAGCGGGTGTCTGGCTGAGGAGCCGTCGGCGCGAGCGCGCCGAACTCGAGGGCCTGGCCGCGCAGGTCCGCGCCGTCAGCGAGGGTCGCTTCGAGCAGCGCGTGCAGCCGCCGCAGGCGACCTTGCAGCCGCTGGCGCGGGCGATCAACGTCATGGCGGCGCAACTCGCCCAGCTGTTCGCGGAGCGCGACGCCCAGGTGGGTGCGCTGCGCCACGAGGCCGAGCGCGACCCGCTCACCGGCCTGGCGAGCCGCGCCCCGTTCATGGCGCGCGTGGCCGAGCGCGTGGCCGACGAGGGCGCATCGTCGGGCACGCTGGCCATCCTGCGGCTGCACGACCTGGCGGGCCTGAACCGGCGCTTCGGCCGCGACCGGGGCACCGAGCTGCTGCTCAGCGTGGCGGCACTGCTGCGCTTGCGGGCGGTGCGCTTCGAACGCACCGCGGGCGCCTCGGGCGTGGGCGAGCCCATCGCGGTGGCGAGGCTGAACGGCGCCGACTTCGGTCTGCTGCTCCCGCCCGCTGCGCCCGGCGCCGCGGAGGCCTGGCTGGCCGACCTGGTGCGTGCGCTGCGCGGCCTGCCGGTGCTGGCTGGCGCCGGGCAGGGCCGCGCCGGCTGGATCGGAGCGAGCCGCTGGCGGCCCGGGGAGTCGATGGCTGCCCTGATGGCCCGCGCCGATGCGATGCTGCAGGCCTGCGAAACGGCCGACGTGGACTGGCGCTGCGCCGAGCCCGAGCAGGAAGGCGTGATGAGCATCGCGCGCTGGCGTGTCGCCCTGGAGGACGCCCTGGGAACCGGCCGGATCTCGCTGGCGCAGCACGCGGTGGAGGACCGTTCGGGCCATCGCGTGCTGATGCACGCGGTGCCGGTGATCGAGCTGCCCGACGGCAGGCGCCTGGAGGGCGACGACTTCGTCGCGCCGGCGGCGCGCTGCATGCGCAGGCCCGACGTCGACCTGCGCGTCGTGGAGCTGGCCCTCGAGGCGCTCAGCCGCGAGGAGGGCTCGATCCAGGTCGAGGTGGGCTGGGAGTCAGCGCTGCGGCCCAACTTCCTGCTGCGGCTGGCCACGGTGCTGGAGCGGGCGGGCCCGGTGGCGGCGAGGCTGCTACTGGCGGTGGACGTGCGCGCCGGGCGTGACGGTGGCCTGGCGTCCCTGGCGCCGCTGTTCGAGGTGCTGCGCCGCCACGGCGTGCGCGCCGCGCTGGACGGCGTCGACGGGCCGCTGGGCGACCTGAACGAACGGGACTGCGTGGGCCTGACGGCCGTGGTGCTGGACGGCCCGCTGAGCACGGGCATCGCCGCCCCCGCGGCGGCTGGCCAGCGGCAGCTGGCGAGCATCGTGGTCGAAGTGGCCCATGCGCAGGGGCTCAGCGTCGCCGCGCGGGGCGTCGAAGACCCGCGCGACCTGCGCTGCCTGTGGGAGCTGGGGGTCGACCAGGCCAGTGGCCCGGCGTTGCGGGCCGTGCACGCTGAGCCGGGCGCGGCGGCGCGGGGGGCGTACGAGCTCCAAGGGGCCTCGTGAGCCGCGATGCCTAGCGACCGTGCCGGGGCCAGCCCCAAGGGGGACTGAGCGTCCGCGGGCCGCGCCGGAGCGGGTGCCGGTGCGGGTGCCGGTGCGGGTGCGCCCGGGGCGGCTCCGCCGGGCGCGGGCGGCGAGGGTCCCTGCCAGAATGCCCGCGGCGCCGATGGGCTGCCGCGTTCCGACCCGCAGGGTGCTGCGATGAGGCTGTTGGTCATTCACCAGAACTTCCCGGGGCAATTCGGCCATCTGGTCCAGGCCTGGTCCACCCGGCCGGGGTGGGATGTTCGGGCCCTGGGACGAGACACCGCGCCCGGGTTGCCGGGTTTCGAGCGGCTGACCCGCTACACCCTGGCGCGTCAGGGCCACCCGGCGCAGCACCCCTACCTGAAGCAGATTGAGCGGGCCACCTTGCACGGCCAGGCCGCCGCGCGCGCCCTGCTGGCCCTGCGGGCCAGCGGCTTCTCGCCCGATGTCATCCTCGCTCACCCGGGTTGGGGGGAGACGCTCTACGCGAAGGAGGTGTTTCCCCAGGCGCGGCTGGTGCACTTCTGTGAGTGGTACTACCGGCCCACGGGCGGTGATCTAGGCTTCGACCCGGAGTTTCCGTCAAGCTTCGACGACCGGGCGCGGGTCTGCAACTGGAACGCGCTGCATACCCTGAACCTGACCCAATGCGACGCGGCGGTGAGCCCCACCGAGTGGCAGCGCCAGCAGCACCCCGAGATCTTCCTGCCGAAGATCGCGGTCCAGCATGAGGGACTGGACCTGGCCCGCCTGGGCCCGGACCCTGGAGCATGGGTCCAGTCGCCTGGCGGTCAGGTCCTGCGCGCGGGCGATCCCGTCATCACCTTCGTGTCGCGCAACCTGGAGCCCTATCGCGGGTTCCACATCTTCATGAGGGCTGTGGGAGCGATCCAGAAGGCGCACCCCCGCTGCCACGCGCTCATCGTGGGCGGCGATGGGGTGAGCTACGGCCGCGGCCCGACGCGGGGCAGGAGCTGGCGCGAGCAGCTGCTCACCGAGGTGACCCTGGATCCCACCCGGACGCACTTTCTCGGACGGCTGCCTTACGGCGACTACCTGAAGGTGCTGCAGGTGTCGGCCGCGCACGTGTACCTGACCTACCCGTTCGTCCTGAGCTGGTCGCTGCTGGAGGCCATGGCCTGCGGAGCGCCTCTCGTCGCGAGCGGCACGCCCCCGGTGCTGGAGGTCCTGCGCGAGGGTCGGGGCGCTCGTCTGGTCGGCTTCTCCGACGTGGGCGCGCTGCGCGACGCCGTGCTGGCCACGCTGGAGGACTTCAGCCAGCGCCAAGCCCCGGTCGAGGACAACATCCGGGCGGTGGCCCGATACAGCCTGGGCGCGGGCCTGGCCGGGTTCGACACCATCCTCTTCGGAAGCCGCGCTGCCTGAGGGCGCTGCCCATTCGGCCGGGGTCTGCGGCCGCCCTGGGCGGGCGCGCCACGGCCCCGGCCTGCCCGCGTCAGAACACGAAGATCAGGCCGGCGGCGTAGCCCGTGCCCGACTTCTTGGCCACGGCCATGTTGCTGGACGTCTTCCAGCTGCCGGCCTCGACATACACGAAGGTGTTCTTGAACACCTCCTTGTTCGCGAAGACCTCGGACGAGCGGATCTTCTGGCTGCTGTCGTCGTTCTGCGCGTAGTGCAGGCCGATGTTCCAGCCGGCCACCGGTGCGACGAGGCCGAAGGACGGCCCCTTGCCGACGCCGCCATTGGACACCGGGCCACCATCGGTGTAGCCGAGCATGAGCTTGAACGACTTGAAGTCATAACTGCCCGCCACCGACGTGAAGCCATCAGCGTTCAGGTTGTCCTTGCTCTGGAACGACGCGCCGATCAGCAGGTCGCCCGTGGCGTACTTCAGGCCCACCGAGTAGACGTCCCGGGTCGTCGCGGACTGGAGGCGCGCGATGAAGTCGCCCTTGGGCTGGAAGCCCAGCTGGGCCGACAGCCCGCCCTGCGCGGGCAGGATGTACTGCAGCGATCGCGACTGGCGGCCGCGGTTCCACACGCCGACGCCCGAGTAGGCGCCTGCCGAGACGCCGTTGGACGCCCCGTTGAAGTCGAAGTCGATCATCGTCTGGAACGGCACCGAGTCCTGTCGGCCGAGACGCACCTCGCCAAAGCCGCCGGAGAGGCCGACCCACGACTGCCGGTTGAAGAAGGCGCCGTCGGCGTTGACCTGGCCGTCGCTGTCGATGCCGCCGGTCTCGAAGCGGAAGTGGGCCTTGACGTCCGTGGCGAGCTCGAACGCGCCCTTGATGCCGACCCGGGTGGTCGAGTTGCCCTCGCTCGAGCCGTTGTCGCCGCCGCTGTGGAAGTCGGCCTTCGACTGGGCGACGAAGACGTCGCTGTACAGGCTCTTGCCGTAGCTGGCGTCGATCAGGCCGTAGAGGCTGACCTGGGCGTGGGCGGCGCCGGCGCAAGCCAGTGCGAGCGAGACAGGGATCCAGGTTTTCTTCACGGGTCAATCCTTCGATCGGGCTGCGGGCAAACGCGGAGTCTAGGTTCCAGCCGGCGAGTCGCCCCGTGCCGGCCAGGGCTTGCGTTGCATCGTGGCAACGATGCACCGGGGCTCTGCGCCCGAGCGCCCGCCGTCCGCGCGCCGTGGTGGCGGCGCGCCGCGGCACGCCGCGTTCAAGGCCGGCGCCGCGCTAGAAAGGCACGGCACTCTCGAAGGCGCACGCGCGGCCGTCCTCGGGGTGCTCGAAGCAAAGCCCGGCCGCATGCAGCAGCAGGCGCGGTGCGCGCGGTGGCTGCGGCGCGTACAGGTCATCGCCCAGGATCGGGTGCCCGATGAAGGCCATGTGCACGCGCAGCTGGTGCGAGCGGCCGGTGACGGGGAACAGGGCCATGCGCGTGGCCGCGCCGTCGTCGCGCGGCTCCCGCCCCAGCACGCGCCAGCGGGTGAGCGCGGGCTTGCCGGCGAACACGTCGGTGACCTGGCGGGGGCGCTGCGGCCAATCCAGCCGCATCGGCATGTCCACCTCGCCGGCCACGCCCTCGGGGGTGCCGGCCACCACGGCCTCGTAGCGCTTGTGCACGTGCCGCTGCTCGAAGCGCAGCGACAGCGCGCGCTGCATGGCCCGGCCGCGCGCGAACAGCATCAGGCCGGAAGTGGCCTGGTCGAGCCGGTGCACCACGAGGGCGTCGGAGAACACCGCCGCCACGCGCGTGACGAGGTTGTCGGTGACGCCAGGGCCGCGGCCCGGCACCGACAGCATGCCCGGCGGCTTGTCCACCACGAGCAGCGTGTCGTCGACGAACACCAAGCCGACGCCGTCGGGCAGGCGGGGTGGGGCGGTCGGCTCGGGGCTGTGGTTCATCGGCCGTACAGTCTCGCTCATGGCCGCCCCGTGGGGCGCGCGGCCCCGGCGGGCTTGACGTCGCCCTGCCGCGAGGCGCACAGTCCCGGCCTGCCCGCGCTACCGCGCAGCCCGTGCACCGCGCAACCACCCACAGGAGGCCCGCATGACCACCACCGCCACGCTGGATGCCCGCCGCCTGTCGGCCGCGACCGCCGGACGCCCGTTCCGCCGCTGATCGCCTGGGTGGCCTGAGCCCCGTCGCGGGTTTCGGCCGACAGCCCCGTCCCTGTTGCCTGCGGCCCCTGCCGCGGCCGGGCCTTGCCCGCCGCGCGACGAGGCCGCCTCCTGCCCTGTCGGCCCGCGCCCGCTGCACGGGCCGCAGGCCCGGCTCCACGCCCACGCACGCCGCGGGGTCGCCGCCGGGCCGCCCAGTGGATGTCTGACCCACCATGACCGATTTCGATCCTCAGGAACCCTTTGTCCGCCTGCGCCGCTGGGGCCTGAAGCCCGTGCAGCTGCAGGCCGCCGCGGCCGCGATGGCCGCCGATCCCCAAGCCGTGCTGCTGCGCGTGACGCAGGTGCACCGGGAGGGCCTGGTCGCGCACGACGGCCACCGCACGCTGTGGGCGCACGGGCGGCTGCCACCGACCACGCAGCTCGCCCGTCGCCTGTATGACGGGCGCGACAAGGTCGAGCGCGTCGTCATCGTCAGCAACGTCGACACGGCTTTGCTGGTGATGGGCCTGGATGGCGAATTCAGCCCGCGGCGGCTGGAGCGCTTCGTTGCGCTGACGCGCTTGGCCGGCGTCGAGCCCGTGGTGGTGCTGACCAAGGCCGACCAGTGTGGCGACGCCCTGGCGCACCGGCAGGCCATGGCAGCGCTGCTCGGGCCGGCCGTGCCCGTGCTGGCGCGCGACGCGCGCGCCCCCGAGGCGGCCGCGGCGCTGGCGCCCTGGTTGCTGGAGGGGGACACGCTGGTGCTGGCCGGCAGCAGCGGCGCGGGCAAGAGCACGCTGACCAACACCCTCGCCGGCCAGGCCGTGGCCGACACCGGCGGCCAGCGTCGGGGCGACGGCCGTGGCCGCCACACCACCACGGTGCGGACGCTGCACGGCACCCCGCAGGGCGCCTGCGTCATCGACACGCCGGGGCTTCGAACGCTGCGGCTGGACGGCGACGCCGAGGCGCTGCAGGCCGTGTTCGACGACGTCGCCGCGCTGGCGGCTCAGTGCCGGTTCCGCGGCTGCCGGCACGAGGCAGAGCCCGGCTGTGCCGTGCGCGAGGCCGTGATACCGGCGCGCCTGAAGAACTTCCACAAGCTGCAGCGCGAGGCGCGGCGCGATCAGGCCACGGCACGGGAGCGCAAGGCCGAGGTCGCCCAGTGGAAGGCCCGCGCGCGCCAGGCTCGCGCCCGTCTGGCCGGCAAGCCAGGGTGAGGCCGGACGCCTGCCGCGGCGGCCGGCGATGCCGCGCTCAGGCGTGCGGGGCGTGTGGCCGGGGCTCAGCGTGGTCCCGGCGGGGCGGCCGGCAGCCAGGCTCGAGCGGCCAGCCCCGGCCCGGGCTGGCGATCGTCCAGCGTCAGGCGGCCGCCGGCGGTGACCACGATCTCGTGGCAGATGGCCAGGCCCAGGCCCGATCCCGCCTGGGGCCCCGCGGCCGCAAAGGGCTGGTACAGGCGCTCCCGCTGCGCAGGCGCCAGGCCGGGGCCGCCGTCGAGCACCTCGAGGAGCGCCTGCCCCCGCTCGACCACCAGACGCATCACCAGGCTGCCGCCGACCGGGGTGTGCTTGACGGCGTTGTGCAGCAGGTTTCGCGTCAGCTCGCGCAGAGCCCAGGCGTGCGTGGGCACGGTCACCGGCGCAGCCTGCAGTTCGAAGTCGATGCTGCCGGCGGCGATGAGCGGGGCCAGGTCGAGCGCCACCCCCCCGCACGATGGGTTCCCAGTCTTCGCTCGGTTGCTCGCCCTGCAGACCCTGCTGGCGCAGCTGCTCCACCTTGGCCAGCGCCAGCAGCTGGTTGGCCAGTTCGGTGGCGCCGCGGACGGTGCTGCCGATCTCGGCCAGGGCCTGCGCGGGCTCGACGTCACCGCGGCGCGCCGACTGAACCTGGGTCTGCAGCACCGCCAGCGGGGTGCGCAGCTGGTGCGAGGCATCGCGCACAAAGCGCTTCTGGTGCGCCAGCAGGTGGGCCAGGCGCGCCATCACCGCGTTCGTGGCGTCGACCACCGGACGGAGTTCGTGCGGCGCGTCGCCGGCCGGTAAGGGCGACAGGTCGGCCTCGTCCCGTTCCACCAGCGCCTGCGACAGCCGGCGGACGGGCCGCGTGGCGCGTTGCACCGCCCACAGCACCACCGCGGTGATCAGCACGAGCAGCAGGCCGTGCAGCCACAGCGTCTGCAGCAGCAGCTCGCGCGTCAGCGTATGACGCAACTCAAGGGTCTCGGCCACCTGGATGGTGGCCACGCCTTGGCCAGCACGGCCCGCCACGGGCTGCAGCAGCACGGCCATGCGCACGGGCTCGCCACGGTAGCGCTCGTCGTAGAAGCGCACCAGCGCGGCGTAAACTGGTGGCGCGTCGCGGTCCGCGTCTAGCGGCTGTGGTGGCGGCAGGTCGTCGAAGCCCGAGACCAGCTCGCCCTCGAAGCCGCCGACGCGGTAGGCGATGCGGCTGCGGTTGTCGGCTTCGTAGGCCTCCAGCGCGGAGTAGGGCAGCTCGGCCACCACGCGCGTGGTGCCGCCGCCGTCTTCCACGCGCAGCAGCTCGCCGATCGCTTTGGCACTAGCCAGCAGCGTGCGGTCATAGGCCGTGTCCGCGCTGGTCAGCGCCTGCCGGTACAGCGCCACGGCGCCCAGCGCCACCGCCGCCGTGACGGGCAGCAGGCTGCCCAGCAGCAGCTGCCGGCGCAGCGAGGGTGGTGGCCGCCGGGTGCTCACATCGGCCCCGCCGGCCCCGGTGGGCGCCCGGGCAGGCGCAGCAGGTAGCCCAGCCCGCGCAGCGTCACGAGCTCCACCGCCGTGCCGGTGAGCTTCTTGCGCAGGCGGTACACGACGACCTCGATGGCGTCCGGCTGCACCGCGCTCTCTCCGGCGAAGACCAGTTCGCTGAGTCGCTCGCGGGCCATGGCCTGGCCCGGCCGCGCCAGCAGGGCGCGCAGCAGGGCGGTCTCGCTCACCGTCAGCTCCAGCGGCTGGCCCTCGTGCAGGACGGCACCGCTGTCGGCATCGACGCGCAAGCCACCCCAGGCCGGTGCCTCGGCGGCACGCCCGCTGCCGCGGCGACGGGCCAGCGCGCGGACGCGGGCCTCGAGCTCGTCAAGGTCGAAGGGCTTGGCCAGATAGTCGTCGGCTCCGGTATTCAGGCCCAGGACGCGGTCTCCCACGGTGCCGCGCGCGGTGACGATGAGCACCGGCGTGTCCAGCCCTTCGGCGCGCGCCGCGGCCAGCACCTGCAGGCCGTCGGTGCCGGGGAGCGACAGGTCAAGCAGCACCACGTCCGGCACCGCGGCGCGCCAGCGGTCCAGTGCGCGGCTGCTGTCGCCGCAAACCGCCACCTGCATGCCGCGGCGTCCGAAGCTGCGCGACAGCGTGGTCTGCAGGGCGACGTTGTCCTCGATCAGCAGCAGCTTCATGGCCGCGCGTATTATCGGCAGCGCGTCGGCGGCGCCAGGCCCACCCGGGCTAACCCGGATGGGCGCGACAGCCGATTGACAGCGCTGGCGACCATCATGCGGCCCAATCCAACCCACAGGAGACTCCCGATGCGCCGCGACACCTTTCTGAAGTCCGCCCTCGCCACCGCCGCCCTGGGTGCGGTGCCGCTGTCGGCCTGGGCCACCGTCAACCTGAAGATGGTGATCCCCGCCAACCCCGGTGGCGGCTGGGACAGCACGGGCCGGGCCCTTGGCAAGGCGCTGCAGGATGCCGGCGTGGCCTCGGCGGTGAGCTTCGAGAACAAGGGGGGCGCCGCCGGCGCCATCGGCCTGGCGCAGTTCGTCAACGCCAGCAAGGGCGACCCGAACGCGCTGATGGTGATGGGAGCCGTCATGCTCGGCGGCATCATCACCGGCAAGCCGCCGGTCAGCGTGACGCAGGCCACCGCGATCGCCCGGCTGACCAGCGAGTACAACGTGTTCGTCGTGCCCGCGGCCAGCCCCTTCCAGAGCATGAAGGACGTCGTCGAGGCCCTCAAGAAGGACCCGGCCAGCATCAAGTGGGGTGGCGGCTCGCGCGGCTCCACCGAGCACATCGCGGCGGCCATGCTGGCGCGCGACGTCGGCGTCGATGCCAGCAAGATCAACTACGTGCCCTTCCGCGGCGGCGGCGAGGCGGTGGCGGCCATCCTGGGCAACAACGTCAGCGTCGGCGGCAGCGGCTACAGCGAGTTCCAGCAGTACATCGAGAGCGGCAAGATGCGGCCCATCGCCGTGACCTCGCCGCAGCGCCTGAAGGGCATCAACGTGCCCACCATGAAGGAGCAGGGCTACGACGTCGAGATCGGCAACTGGCGCGGCGTCTACGGCGCGCCCGGCATCACGCCGGCGCAGCGCGATGCGCTGGTCGACCGCGTGGTCAAGGCCACGCGCAGCAAGGCCTGGGCCGAGGCGCTGGAGAAGAACCAGTGGACGCCCGCGCTGCTCACCGGCAAGGCCTTCGAGGACTTCGTCGAGCGCGAGTTCGCCAGCCTGCGCGTCACCATGGTCAAGGCCGGGATGATCTGAGGCCGGCATGGGCCTGGACTCCGCGGCGCAGCGCCGGCAGGCGCTGATCGGCGCCGGCGCGCTCGTGCTCGGCGGCCTGATGGCCTGGGGCGCCACCGGCATCTCGTCGGTGGCCGGCTATGGCGGGGTGGGGCCCAACTTCGTGCCCTGGGTGGTGTCGCTGGCCCTGCTGGCCTGCGGTGCCGGCCTGCTGTGGGAGGCCTTCAGCGGCGGCTGGCGCGAGCTCGAGGAGCCCTCGGGTGCTGCGCGCGGCGACTGGCGCGCGCTGGCCTGGGTGATGGGCGGCCTCGCGGCCAACGCGCTGCTGCTGGAGCGCCTGGGCTTCATCATCGCCTGCACCGCCTGCTTCGTGCTGGCGGTGCGCGGCCTGCGCGCCAGCGAGGGCAAGCCGCACGGCGGCGCCCGCGGGCTCGTGATCGACGCCGTGACCGGCATGCTGATCGCGGCACCGGCCTACTGGCTGTTCACGCAGCTGCTGGGCATCTCGCTGCCCGGCCTGACCGGCACGGGGTGGCTGTAGATGGACATCTGGAGCCAGCTGCTCGGCGGCTTCGTCACCGCGGCGTCGCCGGTCAACCTGCTGTGGGCCTTCGTGGGCTGCGCGCTGGGCACCGCCATCGGGGTGCTGCCGGGCCTGGGGCCGGCGGTGACGGTGGCCATGCTGCTGCCCATCACCACGCAGGTGGAGCCCACGGCGAGCATGATCTTCTTCGCCGGCATCTACTACGGCGCGATGTACGGCGGCTCGACGACCTCGATCCTGCTCAACACCCCCGGCGAGACCGGCACCATGGTGACGGCGCTCGAGGGCTTCAAGATGGCCAAGAACGGCCGCGCCGGTGCCGCGCTGGCCACGGCGGCCATCGGCAGTTTCGTGGCCGGCACCATCGCCACCGTGCTGGTGACGGTGTTCGCCCCGTTCATCGCCGAGCACGCGGTCAAGCTCGGCCCGCCCGAGTACTTCATGCTGATGCTGCTGGCCTTCACCACCGTGAGCGCGGTGCTAGGCAAGAGCACGCTGCGCGGGCTGACGGCGCTGTTCGTGGGCCTGGCCGTGGGCTGCGTGGGCATCGACCAGGTCACGGCGCAGGTGCGCTACACCGGCGGCGTGCCGGAGTTCATGGACGGCATCGAGGTGGTGCTGGTGGCGGTGGGCCTGTTCGCGGTGGGCGAGTGCCTCTACACCGCGCTGTACGAAGGCCGCACGCAGGCCACGATGAACGCCATGGGCAACGTGCACATGAACCGCAGCGAGTGGCGGCGCTCGTGGCCGGCCTGGCTGCGCGGCACGGCGGTGGGCTTCCCGTTCGGCACCATCCCGGCCGGCGGCAGCGAGATCCCCACGTTCCTGAGCTACGGCATGGAGCGCAAGCTCAGCCGGCACCCCGAGGAGTTCGGCACCACCGGCGCCATCGAGGGCGTGGCCGGTCCCGAGGCGGCCAACAACTCGGCCGTCACTGCGACGCTGGTGCCGCTGCTGACGCTGGGCATCCCCACCAGCGTGACCGCCGCCATCCTGCTGAGCGCGCTGCAGGGCTACGGCATCAACGCCGGCCCGCAGCTGTTCCAGACCAGCGGTACCCTGGTGTGGGCGCTGATCGCCAGCCTCTACATCGGCAACGTGATGCTGCTGGTGCTGAACCTGCCGCTGGTGGGGCTGTGGGTGAAGCTGCTGAAGATTCCGCGCGCGCCGCTGTGCGCCGGCATCCTGATCTTCGCCACGATTGGCGTGTACGGCATGCGCCAGAGCAGCTTCGACCTCTGGCTGATGGCGGGCGTGGGCCTGCTGGGCGTGCTGATGCGGCGCTACGACTTCCCGACCGCGCCGGTGATCGTGGGCATGATCCTGGGCCCGCTGGCCGAGGCGCAGATGCGCAATGCCGTGGCCATCGGCGAGGGCAGCTTCCGCGTGTTCATCGACCGGCCGATGTCAGCCACGCTGCTGGGGCTGGTGCTGGCGGTGCTGGTGCTGCCGCGGGTGTGGCGCCTGTGGCGGCAGCTGCGGCGGCGCCCGGCTTGACGATCAATCCTTCGCGCCGAGCGCCAGCGCGCGCTGGCGCTGCGCCTGCAGCGCCACGTCGTCGGGCGCGCCGCGCGTGTCCCAGCCGCCGAGGTGGCGCTCGGCCAGCGCGGCCAGGGCCTCGATCCACGCCGGCTCGGCGTTGAGGCAGGGCACGTAGTCGAAGTGCTCGCCGCCGGCGGCCAGGAAGGCCTCGCGCGCTTCCTGTGCGATCTCCTCCAGCGTCTCCAGGCAGTCGGCCGTGAAGCCCGGGCACATGACGTCGACGCGCCTCGTGCCTTCGGCGGCCAGCTTCTCGAGCGTGGGCTCGGTGTAGGGCTCCAGCCACTTGGCCTTGCCGAAGCGGCTCTGGAAGGTGACCACCACCTGCTCGCGCGGCAGGCCCAGCGCCTCGGCCAGCAGGCGGGCCGTCTTGTGGCACTGGCAGTGGTACGGGTCGCCCAGCAGCAGGCTGCGCTCGGGCACGCCGTGGAAGCTCAGCACGAGCTTGTCGCCGCGGCCGTGCTCGGCCCAGTGCGCGCGCAGCCGCGCAGCCAGCGCGGCGATGTAGCCGGCGTCGTCGTGGTACTCGTTGACGAAGCGCAGCTCGGGCATGCGGCGTGCCTGCGTGCTCCAGGCCAGCAGCTTGTCGGCCACGCTGGCGGTGGTCGCGGCGGCGTACTGCGGGTAGGCGGGCAGCACGAGGACGCGCGTGGCCCCCTCGGTGCGCAGGGCGTCCATCACGCTGGCGATGGCGGGGTTGCCGTAGCGCATGGCGTGGCGCACCAGCACGTCGTGGCCGCGTGCGGCCAGGGCCTGCGACAGGGCGGCGCTCTGGCGCTGCGTCCACACCGCCAGCGGCGAGCCCTCGGGCATCCAGACGCTGGCGTACTTGGCCGCCGACTGCCGGGGCCGCGTGCGCAGGATCACGCCGTGCAGGATGGGCCACCACACCAGGCGCGGGATCTCGACGACGCGTGGGTCGCTCAGGAACTCGGCCAGGTAGCGGCGCAGGGCCGGCGCGGTGGGCTCGTCGGGCGTGCCCAGGTTGACCAGCAAGACCGCCGTGCGCGCGCGCTGGCCGTGGCGGAAGGCGGGTTCGGCGCGGAAGCTCATGCGTCCGCAGCCCCGTTGCTGCGGCGCTTGAGTTCGTCGATCACCGTGCCCAGGTCCACCGGCTTCGGCCACAAGCCGGCATAGCCGGCGGCCCGGGCCTCGCGCGCGCGCTCGGGGGCGTCGTCGGCGGTGCACAGGTAAGCCGGCAGGTCGGCACGGCCGGCGGCCTTGCGCAGCTGCGACAGCAGCACCAGGCCGTTGGTGTCCGGCAGGTGCAGGTCCACCACGAGCAGATCGGGCTGCCAGCGCCGGGCCAGCTCGATGGCCTCGGCCCCATTGGTGGCGATGTCGATCTCCACGCCCGGGGCGAAGCGCACCGTCTCCTCGAAGAGCAGGGCGTTGATGCGGTCGTCGTCGACGTAGAGCACGCGCATGACAGGAGCTTATGGATTCAGCGCAGCTCGAGCGGCACCTGGGGCTGGGTGTCGGCGAAGCGCAGCACGTCGAAAGCGATGCAGGCCGAGCCCGGGTCGGTGGGCGAACCGCCCAGGCCGATGGTGCCGCTGCCGTGCAGCGTGCAGCTGCCGCGGCGCAGGCTGACGATCTCGCCATCGGCGAAGCGCACGAAGGTGCCGTTGTAGGACAGGTCGGTGATCTGGAAGCTGCCGCTGTGCCAGTCCACACGCGCGTGTGAGCGCGAAACGCGACCGTCGTCGACGCAGAAGCTGGCCTGCGGGCTGCGGCCCAGCACCAGCGGCGCCTGCTGGCTGGCGAACACCTTGTTCGTGGCCGCCCACATGAGACGCAGGCCATCGGGCTCGTCGATGCTGTCGCCGAGCTCGCCGCTGAACTGCGTGACGGGAACGTCGCCAAAGGGTCCGCGGCGGCCGCCGAGCACGTGCACCTGCACCGATTCGGCGCGGCCACGCAGCACCAGCCGGTCCAGGCTGCGAAAGCGCCCGCGCAACTCCAGGGGTAAGCCCTGGAGCACCTCGACCGTGATCAGGGTCTCGTTATCGCCGGCGTGGTCCAGGAGCCTCGCGGCCACGTTCACCGCATCGCCGAAGCAGTCGCCGCGCATCTCGACGACCTCGCCCCGCGCCAGGCCCACCTGCAACCGCAGCGCGCGCAGGCCCGGCGAGGCGCCGCGCTCGTTGCCCCGGTTCACCATCTCGTCGAGCACCTCGTGCATCAGCATGGCGGCCTGCACGGCGGGCATCGCCTCATCGAACACGGCCATCAGGCCGTCGCCCAGCGTCTTGACGAGCTGGCCTTCGTAGCTGCTCACGGGGCCGGCCAGCGCGTTGATCACGTGCGTGACCACCGAGGTGGCCTCGGCGTTGCCCAGTGTCTCGAACAGCGACGTGCTGCCGCGCAGGTCGGCGAACAGCACGGTGCGGTCGGCGATGCGAGTCATGCCGCCAGTGTACTCAGCCGTCCGTGATAAGCGTCACGGATCACAGGTTGTCGAGGTAGGTGCGCAGCTTGTCGGAACGGCTGGGGTGCTTGAGCTTGCGGATGGCCTTGGCCTCGATCTGGCGGATGCGCTCGCGCGTGACGTCGAACTGCTTGCCCACTTCCTCAAGCGTGTGGTCGGTGCTCATCTCGATGCCGAAGCGCATGCGCAGGACCTTCGCCTCGCGCGGGGTGAGCGAATCCAGGATGTCCTTGACCACGTCGCGCAGGCCGGCCTGCATGGCGGCGTCGACCGGGGCGACGTTGTTGGTGTCCTCGATGAAGTCGCCGAGGTGGCTGTCGTCGTCGTCGCCGATCGGCGTTTCCATGGAGATCGGCTCCTTGGCGATCTTCATGATCTTGCGGATCTTGTCCTCGGGGATCTCCATCTTCTCCGCCAGCGTCGGCGCGTCGGGCTCGTAGCCGAACTCCTGCAGGTGCTGGCGCGAGATGCGGTTCATCTTGTTGATCGTCTCGATCATGTGCACCGGGATGCGGATGGTGCGCGCCTGGTCGGCGATCGAGCGCGTGATGGCCTGGCGGATCCACCACGTGGCGTAGGTGCTGAACTTGTAGCCGCGGCGGTACTCGAACTTGTCCACCGCCTTCATCAGGCCGATGTTGCCCTCCTGGATGAGGTCCAGGAACTGCAGGCCGCGGTTGGTGTACTTTTTGGCGATGGAAATCACCAGGCGCAGGTTGGCCTCGATCATCTCCTTCTTGGCGTCGCGGGACGCCTTCTCGCCCTCGTTCATCTTCTTGTTGATTTCCTTCAGGTCCTCCAGCGGCACCACGGCGCGGGCCTGCAGGTCGACGAGCTTTTGCTGAAGTTCCTGCACCGCGGGCAGGTTGCGCGCCAGCACGGGGCTGTAGGCGCGGCCGGCGGCAGCCTCTTTTTCGGCCCACTTGAGGTTCAGGATGTTGGGCGGGAAGGTCTTGATGAAGTGGTCCTGCGGCATGCCGCACTTGTCGATCACGATGCGGCGGATCTCGCGCTCGTAGCGGCGCACGTCGTCGACCTGGCTGCGCAGGATCTGGCACAGGCGCTCGATGGTCTTGACCGTGAAGCGGATCGTCATCAGGTCGTCGCTGATGCTGTGCTGGGCCTTGTCGTAGGCAGCGCTGCGGTAGCCGTCCTTCTCGTAGGCCTTGCGCATGCGGTCGAAGTGCTCGCGCAGCACCTCGAACTTCACGAGGGCGGCCTTCTTCAGCTCTTCGAGCTTCTTGGTGAGGGCCTTGCTGCCGCCCTGGCCGTCGTCGTCGTCCTCCTCGTCGAACTCGTCGTAGTCCTCTTCGGCGACGTAGTCGTCCGCCTCGTCGTCGCTGATGAAGCCGTCCACCACCTCGGAGATCTGCATCGTGCCGGCGGCGATCTTGTCGGCGTAGGCCAGGATCTCGGCGATGGTGGTGGGGCTGGCGCTGATCGCCAGCATCATGGCCTGCAGGCCGCCCTCGATGCGCTTGGCGATCTCGATCTCGCCCTCGCGCGTGAGCAGCTCCACCGTGCCCATCTCGCGCATGTACATGCGCACCGGGTCGGTGGTGCGGCCGAACTCGCTGTCGACGGTGGACAGCGCGGCCTCGGCGGCCTCTTCGGCCTCTTCCTCGGTGGCCGTTGTCGTGCCGCCACCGGCCACCAGCAGCGTGGCGGCGTCGGGCGCCTGCTCGTACACCGCGATGCCCATGTCGTTGAGCATGCTGATGATGGCCTCGAGGATCTCCTCGTTGATCAGCTTCTCGGGCAGGTGGTCGTTGATCTCCTGGTGCGTGAGGAAGCCCCGCGTCTTGCCCATCTTGATGAGCGTCTTCAGCTCCTGGCGGCGCTTGGTGGCCTCCTCCTCGCTGAGGGTGGTCTCCTCGAGGCCGAACTCGCGCATCAGCGCGCGCTCCTTGGCGCGCGACACCTTCATGCGCAGCGGCTTGGCCTTCTCGGCCTTGTCGTCGGCCTTGTCGTCGACCTTCTCTTCGGCGGGCTCGGCCTCGCCCTCGACCTCGTCTTCTTCCTCGAGGTCGACGAGGTCGTCGTCTTCCGCAGCGGCGGGCTTCGGGGCCTCGGGCCCCTTCTTGCCGGCCTTGCCCTTGGCGGGCTCGGGCTTGGCGGGCGTCTTGGCAGCCGGCTTGGCAGCCTTGGCGTCGGCGCGCCCGTCGGCCTTGGCGTCCTTACCGTTGGCGATCGTGGCCATTGCCGCCCGGGTGTCAAACCGGGGCTCCGTCTTGGCCTTGGCCTCGGTCTTGCCCGGCGCGGGTTTCTTCTCCGCCTTCGGGTCGGCCTTGGCAGGGGCTGCCTTGGCGGCGGGCTTGGCGGCGGGCGCGGTTTTCTTGGCGGTCATGCGGGTCCTTGGCGAGGCTTGGGAACGTACGACGTGGCGGAGCGGGCTGGAGGCCGGGCCGCCGGGCAGGGCGTGGGTGCTGCAGGGTGCGCGCCGACCAGCGCCCGCAACCGGAACCGGGCCCTAAAGGGTCCGGACCGGGTGCGTACGGGCACCGGGTCGGGCGTTGGCGCAGGCAAGCTGGCGTGGACGTGGGGGCTTGCAGCCCTTGCGGGGAAGGGTGACCGTTGGAACCCTTTTGGAGGGTGGTCGGGGCCCGGAGGTGCTGCCGTCACTCTTGCCGTCGCGACAAACGGCGGATTATACCGGCGCGCGCGCCAATCCCGCAGGCTGGCGGGGCCGGCTCAGGCCGCGGTCGATGAGCTCCGGGCCGCCTTCAGCTCCGCGATGCGCGCGAGGATCTCGCGGTAGCGCGCCAGTTCCTCGGGGCCGGGCGATCCCGCCACGATGGCCTCGGCCTCCTCGCGCAGCAGCGTCTGCCACAGCAGGCCCAGGCAATGCCGCAGCGCCTCGAAGCTGTGCTGCTCGTCGCCGAGGCCGGCGCGCACCCAGGCGCGCGCGCGCTCGGCCCAGGGCTCGGCCGCCAGGGCTTCGCTCAGGTGCGCCCAGGTCTGCGGCCCGTGCTCCACCCCCTGCGTTTCCAGCCAGCGGACGACGTCGCCGTAGGGCGGGTCGAGCTCGTGCAGCAGCTGCTGGTCGTCGGGCGGCAGGCGCTCCCACCAGTCGCTGTGCTGCAGCAGCAGGCGCAGGGCCACGTCGGCCGGCCCCGCCGGCGCCACGCGCAGCGCGCCGGGGCGCAGCAGTCGCACGGGGCCGCTGCGCTCGCCCGCCGGGCGCGCCGCGGCCGGGCGCCCGGTGCCCCACAGCTGGGCCAGGTCGGCTGCCTCCAGGCGCGCCTGCGTCGCCAGCTCGGGCAGCAGCTGGCGCTTCAGCGCGCCATCGGGCAGCGCCTGCCACAGCGGCCGGGCCTGCGCCAGCATGCGCGAGCGCCCCTCGGCGCTGGCGAGGTCGCAGCCCTCGGCGGCCTGGGCCAGCAGCTGGCGCGACAGCGGCACGGCCTCGGCCAGCGCGCGCTCGAAGGCCTCGGCCCCGAGCTCGCGCACGTAGCTGTCGGGGTCGTGTTCGGGGGGCAGGAACAGGAAGCGCACGCTGCGCAGGTCGGTCGCGTGCGGCAGCGCGGCTTCCAGGGCGCGCGCGGCGGCACGGCGGCCGGCGGCATCGCCGTCGAAGGCGAAGACCACGTGGTCGGTGAAGCGGAACAGCTTCTGCACGTGGTCGGCGGTGCAGGCCGTGCCCAGCGTGGCGACCGCGTTGCCGAAGCCCGACTGCGCCAGCGCCACCACGTCCATGTAGCCCTCGACGACGAGCACGCAGCCCTTGTCGCGCAGGGCCTGCCGCGCCTCGAACAGGCCGTAGAGCTCGCGGCCCTTGCTGAACACCGGCGTCTCCGGCGAGTTCATGTACTTCGGGCGGCTGTCGTCGAGCACGCGGCCGCCGAAGCCGATGACCTGCCCGTCGGTGCCGCGGATGGGGAACATCACGCGGTGGCGGAACCAGTCGTAGCGACCGCGGTCGGGCGCGTCGGGCGACGGCTCGCCCTCGCCCTCGCCCGAGGCCTCGCGCTGCCGCACCAGGCCCGCCTCCTCGAGCAGCGGGTCGTCGTAGCTCGGGAACACCCCGGCCAGCGTCTTCCAGCCCGGGGGGGCGTAGCCTAGGCCGAAGCGGGCCGCGATGGCCCCGGTCAGGCCGCGTCGCTTGAGGTAATCGATGGCCTGCGGGCTGCCCTTGAGCTGCGCCCGGTAGAAGGCCGCGGCGCGCTCCAGCACCTCGGTGATGGACAGGCGGCGCTGGCGCAGCGTGTCGCGGCGCTCGCGCTCCTCGGGGCTCACCTGCTCCTCCGGCACGCTCAGGCCGACGCGGCCGGCCAGGTCGCGCACGGCCTCGACGAAGCTCATCCCCAGGTGCTCGGTCAGGAAGCGGATGGCGTCGCCGCCCGCGCCGCAGCCGAAGCAGTAGTAGAACTGCTTGGCCGGCACCACCGAGAAGCTCGGCGACTTCTCCCCGTGGAAGGGGCACAGGCCCATCCAGCTGCTGCCGCTGCGCTTGAGCTCGACGTGCGGACTGACCACGTCGACGATGTCGACGCGCGACAGCAGCTCCTGCAGGAAGCCCGGCGGGATCACCGCCCCAGCCTGCCCACGCCCGGGTCGGCGACCGGCTTGCCCGGCGCCGGCGCGATCGCGAACACGCCGCGGTACTGCTGGATCCAGTCGCCGACCTGCGCCGCCTGCATCGGGGCGGCGATGCCGTTGCCCTGGCCCAGGGCGCAGCCCATGTCGAGCAGCGCGCGGGCCTGTGCCGGGCTCTCGACGCCCTCGGCCACCACCGTGCAGCCGAAGGTGCCGGCCAGGCCGATGACGCCCTCGACGATGGCGCGGTCCTGCGGGTCGTCGAGCATCTGGTGGACGAAGCTGCGGTCGATCTTGAGGACGTCCACCGGCAGCCGCTTCAGGTAGGTGAGCGTGGAGTAGCCAGTGCCGAAGTCGTCGAGCGCGAAGGACACGCCCAGGGTGCGGCAGCGCGCCAGCAGCGCCGACGTGGCCTCGATGTCGGCATGGGCCGCGCTCTCGGTGATCTCGATCTCCAGCCAAGACGCCAGCGGCTGGGCGTGGCGCGCCAGCAGCTCGGCCAGGCGCTGCGAGAAGTCGGGTTCCTGCAGGTGGCGCGCCGAGACGTTGACGCTGACCGAGAACTCCAGCCCCTTACGCCGCCACGAACTGAGGTGATCCAGTGCCTGCGCGATGACCCAGTCGCCAATGCGGCTGGACAGGCCCGTGTGCTCGATCAGCGGCAGGAAGTGCGAGGGCGCGATCAGGCCCTGGCTCGGGTGGTCCCAGCGCAGCAGCGCCTCGAAGCCGTGCACGCGGCCGCTGCGCATGTCCACCTTGGGCTGGTAGTGCAGCACCAGCTCCTGCTGGTCCAGCGCCTCCTGGATGCGGCCGATGGCCAGCGCCCGCTCCTCGGTGCGGCGGCGCTGCTCGGGGTCGAAGAACTCGTAGCCGTTGCGGCCGCGCTGCTTGGCGCCGTACATCGCGTGGTCGGCGTGGCGCAGCAGGGTGTCGGCGTCGCTGCGGTCGATGGGGTAGATGGTCAGGCCCATGCTGGCCGTGACCTGCACCGGGTCCTGTGCGGGGTCCACGACGTAGGGCTGCGACACGACGCGCAGCACGCGCTCCACCGCCAGCCGGGCCTCCTCCAGCGTGCCGGCGCGCAGCAGCAGCACGAACTCGTCGCCGCCCAGGCGCGCGGCGCTGTCGCTCCACTGCTCGCGGCTTCGCAGCGCGCTGCGCAGGCGCCCGGCCAGCTCGACGAGCAGGCGGTCGCCGGCCTCGTGGCCGAAGCGGTCGTTGACGGGCTTGAAGCGGTCCAGGTCGAGGTAGCACACCAGCAGCAGGCAGCCGTCGCGGTCGGCGGCGCGCATGGCCTCGTCGAGCAATTCCGAGAGCCGCGCGCGGTTCGGCAGCCGCGTGAGTTCGTCCGAGTGGGCCTGGCGCTGCAGCTGCTCGCGCTGCGCGCTCTGCTCGGTGGTGTCGCTGATGACGAGCACGTGGTAGCGCAGCTCGCCCGCCGGCCCCAGCACGGTGGACACGGTGGCCTGCAGCGTGCACTCGGTGCCGTCGCGCCGTCTCTCCAGCAGCTCGCCGCGCCAGCGCCCGTGGTCGCGTAGGCCGGCCCACATGGCGGCGCGCTGCTGCCGGGCCACCGGGTCGGCCGGCGCCGGGCGCAGCAGCGAGGGCACGGTGCCCAGCACCTCCTCGCGGCTGACGCCCAGGATCTGTCCGTAGGCTGGGTTGACATCGAGGGCGTGCAGTTCGGCGTCGGTGATCAGCAGGCCCTCGTGCAGGTGCTGGAACAGGCTCACGCTCATCAGCTGGCGTTCCTGCGCCTGGCGCTTGTCGTGTACATCGGCCAGCGTGGCCATCAGTCGCAGCGGGCGTCCGGTGGCGTCGCGTTCCACCACCAGCAGCGTGGCCTCGAGCCAGCGCCACCCGCTGCGCGAAAGCTGGCGCAACTCGAGCTGGCGCCTGCCGGCGCGCCCAGTGCCGACGGCGTTGATCGCTTCGAGCAGCTGCGACCGGTCTTCGGGCAGCACCTGCTTCAGCCAGGCGTCGACATTCCAGCGGCGGTTGGAGTGTCCCGTGAGCGTGCGCCAGGCCACCGACGCGAAGCCGTTGGGGCGGTCGAGCAACCAGTCGGCGACGCCCAGACGCGAGCCGTCCAGCGCCCACTCCCAGCGTAGCGAGCGGCCGCGCCACTCCACGTGCGCGGCATGGCCCATGAGCAGCAAGGCTAGTGTCGAACCCACCCAGGCCGCGACCCCGGCCTGCAGGCCCACCGCGTCGTCCCAAGTCAGCAGGCTATTGGCCGCCGAGCCAGCCATCAGCAAGGAGGCCAGCAGCAGGAAACTCGAGCCAATGGCCAGCCGTCCCTGCATGGCCAACGCGGCCACCAGCACGTGCGGCAGGAACAACGCCAGTGCGCCCCACCCCGTCCGCAAGCCCGAGGAAGACCACAGCAGAAGCAGCACCGTCAAAGCCGCGGCGCCCGACAGCGCGGGCCCCAGCCGGCTAGCGGTGCGGTCGTGGGCGGGCTGCAGGACATGCTTGACGCCGCGGTCGAAGCTCAGCACCGCCGTGGCGGTGGCTAGCATGCCCAGCCCCAGCACCACCCAGCCCACGGCGAGTGCGCTGAGGGCGCCCCCCTGGCCGGCGCGAGGGAGCCAGGCTGCCAGACCGAGCATCGCCGCCAGCGCTGACCCCACGACCGAGCCCAGCACCAGCACGGCGATATCGATTCCACGATCGAGTCGCGCGTCGAAATGGAGTCGCTCCATCAACGAGTGCGCCATCAGGGCGGCCAGGCCCATGGCCAGAGCACCCACGACGGCATCGGCCAACCCCAGGCCGCTGGCCAGCAGGGCGGCGCAGGTGCCCACCATGGCGCCCACCAGCACCGTCGGGCCCCAGCGCGTGAGCGCCGCCAGGGCCAGGCCCGCCGGCAGCGCGAGGCCGCCCCAGGGCTTGAGCGCGAGGCTCAGCGAGCCCGCGTACGACAGAAGCAGGGCGGCCAGACCGATGCTCAGTGCCGACAATCCGGCAGCCAGTGAAGGGCGGATTCGCGACAGCGACCTCGGGCCGCGCCGCTGTGGCGGCGGGTGGGGCGAGGATGTCGGGCCGTCCATACCGGGCTGGGCAAGGCTCTAGAGCGCGAACTCCGACAGGCTGCGCCCACTGGCCAGCTCGGCCTTCAGCCACCTCGGATGCAGCCCGCGGCCTGACCAGGTCTGGCCAGTCTGGGGGTGGCGGTACTTGGGCGGCAGCTTGGCTGCAGGGGCCGCTGGTGCCGCTGGTGCCGCTGGCGCACGCGCGCGGCGCAGCCGCTGCGCGCCGGCGGCGGCTCCGACATCGGCCAGCGTCAGGCCGTGCTGCGCCATCAGCTGTCGCACCTGGGCGATGACTTGCTCGCGTTCGGCGCGGGCCTGCTCGGCGATCTGGCGCTCGAGTTCGGCCTTTTGGGCCAGCAGTTCGGAAAGTGTGGGCATGGGGTGCTCCTCGAAGGGGTTTAGGCCGACGGCGGGACGTAGCCCACTGGCTTGTCCGCCCCGTTGCCGAAGAAAAACTGTTCCATCTGCCGCGCCAGGTATTGCCGCGCTCGCGAGTCGGCCAGGTTGAGGCGGTTCTCGTTGACGAGCATGGTCTGGTGCTTCTTCCAGAGTTCGAACGCTTCCTGGCTGACGTTGTCGTAGATGCGCTTGCCGAGCTCACCCGGGTAGGGCGGGAAGGCCACGCCCGGCGCCTCCTTCTTCAGGTACACGCACTGAACCATCCGTGACATCGTGTTGCGTCCTCAGTTGAGTTTCTTGACCAGCACCTGCGAGCGCCGGTCCCAGTTGTACTTGCGCTTGCGCGCCTCGGGCAGCCAGTCGGGGTCGACGGACACGAAGCCGCGCTTGATGAACCAGTGCATCGTGCGCGTGGTCAGCACGAAGATGCTCTGCAGCCCGGCGGCTCGCGCGCGCTGCTCGATGCGCTTGAGCAGCCGCTCGCCGTCGCCCTGGCCCTGGCTGAGCGGACTCACGGTGAGTGCGGCCATCTCGCCGGTGCGGGCCTCGGGATAGGGGTACAGGGCCGCGCAGCCGAAGATGATGCCGTCGTGCTCGACCACGCTGTAGTAGGCGACGTCGCGCTCGATCTCGTGGCGGTCGCGGCGCACCAGGGTGCCGTCTTTCTCGAAGGGCTCGATCAGCTGGATGATGCCGGCTACGTCGTCGGCCGTGGCCTCCCGCAGGCTCTCGAGCTTCTCGTCGACCACCATGGTGCCGACGCCGTCGTGCGTGAACACCTCCAGCAGCAGCGCGCCGTCGGTGGCGAAGGGCAAGATGTGGCTGCGCTCGACGCCGCCCTCGCAGGCCTTGACGCAATGCCGTAGGTAGAACGCCGGGTCGGCGGGCTGGGCCGGTGGCGGCAGCGCGGCGAGCACGCGGCTCGCGTCGGCCAGCGCGAGCTCAGTGTCGATGGCGTCCTCGCCGTCCTCGACCGGCCGGCCCTGGACAACGCTCTCGTGCAGGCCCGGCACCTCGGTCATGAACACCAGCTTGTCGGCCTGCAGCGCGATAGCCGTGCTGGTGGCCACGTCTTCCATGGTGAGGTTGAAAGCCTCGCCGGTGGGCGAGAAGCCGAAGGGGCTGAGCAGCACGATGGCGCCGCCGTCGATGGCGCGGCGGATGGCCACCGAGTCGACACGGCGCACGAGGCCGCTGTGCATGAAGTCGATGCCATCGACGATGCCCACGGGCCGCGCGGTGAGGAAGTTGCCGGAGACCACGCGCACCGTGCTGTTGGCCATCGGCGTGTTGGGCAGGCCCTGGCTGAACGCGGCCTCGATCTCGAAGCGCAACTGGCCGGCGGCCTCCTGGGCGGCGTCGAGCGCCACGGGGTCGGTGATGCGCACGCCCTGGTGGAAGCGGCTGACGTGGCCCTTCAGCGCCAGTTGCTCCGTCACCTGGGGGCGGAAGCCGTGCACCAGCACGAGCTTCAGGCCCATGGCGTGCAGGATGGCAAGATCCTGCGCGAACACCGTGAGCTTGCCGGCGGCAATGGCCTCGCCCGCCAGGCCCACGACGAAAGTCTTGCCGCGGTAGGCGTGGATGTACGGCGCCACCGCCCTGAACCAGGGCACGAAGGTGTGGGGAAAGACGAGGCTCATGGGGGTGGCGACCACTCATTCGGATTGTGCCGCAGAGGTCGTCCGCGGGCCGCCTTCGGCAGTGACGGCGCAGCGCGTGGCGATAATCCGCGCCCCGTGAAGCCTCCTCTCGGTCGCCGGGGCCCCGCCGCCGTGCCGGCCGCGGCGGCCCGCCCGGTCCCGCCCATCACCTACCCCGAGTCGCTGCCGGTCTCCGGCCGGCGCGACGAGATCGCGCGCGCCATCCGTGAGCACCCTGTGGTGATCGTCTGCGGCGAGACCGGCTCGGGGAAGACCACGCAGCTGCCCAAGATCTGCCTGCAGCTCGGCCGCGGCCTGGGCGCCGGCGGCCGCGGGCTGATCGGCCACACGCAGCCGCGGCGCATCGCGGCCAGCAGCGTGGCCAAGCGCATCGCGCAGGAACTGGACTCGCCGCTGGGCGAGGTGGTGGGCTACAAGGTGCGTTTCCAGGACCGGCTGCAGCCCGGCGCCAGCGTCAAGCTGATGACCGACGGCATCCTGCTCGCCGAGACCGAGGGCGACCCGCTGCTGAAGGCCTACGACACGCTGATCATCGACGAGGCCCACGAACGCAGCCTGAACATCGACTTCCTGCTCGGCTATCTCAAGGAGGTGCTCGCGCGGCGGCCCGACCTGAAGCTGATCGTCACGTCGGCCACCATCGACGCCGAGCGCTTTGCCAACCACTTCGCCAGCCGGCACGGGCCGGCGCCGGTGATCCAGGTCTCGGGGCGCCTGTTCCCGGTGGAGCAGCGCTGGCGCCCGTTCGAGGAAAGCCGCGACCACGACCTCAACGACGCCATCGCCGACGCGGTGGACGAGCTCTGGGCCGGCGGCCAGCGCGGCGACATCCTCGTCTTCCTGCCCGGCGAGCGCGAGATCCGCGAGGCCGCCGACCACCTGCGCCGGCACCTGGCGCAGGCGCAGAAGGGCGGGCCGCCGGCGGAGATCCTGCCCCTGTTCGCGCGCCTGAGCCAGGCCGAGCAGGACCGCGTCTTCATGGCCGGCAACGGCCGCCGCATCGTGCTGGCCACCAACGTGGCCGAGACCTCGCTGACGGTGCCCGGCATCCGCTTCGTCATCGACAGCGGGCTGGCGCGCGTCAAACGCTACAGCTTCCGCAACAAGGTTGAGCAGCTGCAGGTCGAGCCCATCAGCCAGGCCGCGGCCGCGCAGCGTGCCGGCCGCTGCGGGCGCGTGGCCGACGGCGTCTGCATCCGGCTGTACGACGAGGCCGGCTTCGCCGGGCGGCCGCGCTTCACCGACCCCGAGATCCTGCGTTCCAGCCTGGCGGGCGTGATCCTGCGCATGAAGTCGCTGCACCTGGGGGTGGTGGAGGACTTCCCCTTCGTCGAGCCGCCGCCGCGAAAGGCCATCGCCGACGGCTACGCGCTGCTGGCCGAGCTGGGCGCCGTGGACGAGGCCAGCGAGCTGACGGCCACGGGCCGCGAGCTGGCCCGGCTGCCGCTGGACCCGCGGGTGGGCCGCATGATCCTGGAGGCCCGCGACCGCCAGGCGCTGACGGAGGTGCTGGTGATCGCCGCGGCGCTGTCGGGCCAGGACGTGCGCGACCGCCCGCAGGAGCAGCAGCAGGCCGCCGACCAGAAGCACCAGCCCTTCGACGACGAGCGCTCGGAGTTCATGGGCACGCTCAAGCTCTGGAGTTGGGTTGAGGAGGGGCGCGGGCGGAGCGGGGAGGAGCCGGCCGTCCCTGCGGACGGCCGGACCCGCGGCTCCGGCCCGGCCCACCAGCCGGGCCGTGGGGGTGGAGCGCAGGCCGTCCACAAGCTCACCAACCGCCAGCAGGAGCAGCGGCTGCGCGAGCACTTCATCAGCCCGCGCCGCGTGCGCGAGTGGCGCGACATCCACAGCCAGCTGCACACCGTGGTGGCCGAGCAGGGCTGGCGCCTGAACACGCTGCCGGCCAGCTACGAACACATCCACCTGTCGCTGCTGGCGGGCCTGCTGGGCAACGTGGGCTGCAAGGTCGACGACGAGGAGAGCTACCTGGGTGCGCGGGGCATCAAGTTCTGGCGGCACCCGGGGGCCAACCTCAGCAAGAAGCCCGGCCGCTGGCTGATGGCCGCGGAGCTGGTGGAGACCGCCCGGCTGTATGGGCGCGGGCTGGCGGCCATCGAGCCGACCTGGATCCCGCCGCTGGCCGGCCACCTGTTGAAGAAGCAGCTGCTGGAGCCGCACTGGGAGAAGAAGGCCGCCGAGGTGGTGGCGCTGGAGCGCGCCACGCTCTACGGCATCGTCGTCTACAACAACCGGCGCGTGGCCTACGCCACGCTGGACGCCCAGGGCGCGCGCGCGATCTTCATCCGCGAGGCGCTGGTGGAGGGCCTGCGCGAGGACACCTTCGATGCCGTGTGGGAGAGGAAGCTGCCCTTCCTGGCGCACAACCGCCGGGTCGTGCGCCAGGTGCAGGAGCTGGAGCACAAGGCGCGCCGGCAGGACGTGCTGGTGGACGACGAGCTGATCGCCGCCTTCTACGAGCAGCAGCTGCCCGCCGACGTGGTGGGCGGCAGCAGCCTGGAGAAGTGGTACCGCGAGGAGGTGAAGCGCCAGCCGCGGCTGCTGCAGCTCACGCGCGACGAGCTGATGCGCCACGAGGCCGCGGGCATCACCACCGACGCGTTCCCGAAGACGCTGCGGCTGGGTGGCGTGGACTGCGCCGCCAGCTACCTGCACGAGCCGGGCGACCCCAAGGACGGCCTGACCGTGACGGTGCCGATCTACGCGCTGAACCCGGTGAGCGAGGAGCGTTGCGAGTGGCTGGTGCCGGGCATGCTGCACGCCAAGGTGCTGGCGCTGGCCAAGACGCTGCACCAGCGCCCGCGCTCGCGCCTGGTGCCGCTGCCGGACTTCGTTGCCGAGTTCTGCGAGACCGCGCCCTTCGCGCAGGGCAGCCTGCTGGAGGCGCTGCTCAAGGCCGTGCGCGAGCGCACGCAGCTGGCGGTGCAGCGCAACGACTTCAAGCTGGAGCAGCTGCCGCCGCACCACTTCATGCACCTGCGGGTGGTCGACGAGCACGGGCGGCAGCTCGGTGCGGGGCGCGACATCGCGGGGCTGAAGGCCGAGCTGGGCGGGCAGGCGCGCAGTGCCTTCCAGGCGCTGGCCGCGCTTAAGGTCGCCGCACCCACCAAGGCGCCGGCCAGCCCCCCGGCGCCGGCCGGCCGTGGCGTGCAGGCGGTGTTCGCCGCGCCGCCACCGTCGGCGCCTGCGCTGGCCGCCGCCACGGCCTACACGGCCTGGAGATTCGGCGAACTGCCGGAACTGCTGGAGTTGAGGAAGGGCGGGCAGGTGCTGGTGGGCTTTCCGGCGCTGGTAGACAAGGGCTCGCACGTCGAGATCGAGGTCTTCGACGAGCCCGAGCTGGCGGCGCAGAGGCACCGGGCCGGCTTCCGGCGGCTGGTGGCGCTGCAAATCCGCGAGCCGCTGAAGTACCTCGAGAGGAACATCCCCGATCTCACGCGCATGGCGGCCCTGTTCGTGCCGCTGGGCACACTCGAGGAGTTGCGCGAACAGATCGTGGCCGTGGCGCTGGACCGCGCCTTCGGCGGCGAGCCGCTGCCCACCGACGCCGCTGGCTTCCAGGCCCGGATCGAGGAAGGCCGCACGCGGCTGAACCTGATCGCCGCCGAGGTAGCGCGGCTGGGCACGGCGGTGCTCGTGGAACACGCCGCGGCGGCGCGCAAGCTGAAGGACGCGCGCCCGGCCCGGGACGTGGCCGACGACATCGCCGCGCAGCTGCAGCGGCTGGTGGCGAAGCGCTTCCTGCAGCTCACTCCCTGGGCGGTGCTGCAGCACCTGCCCCGCTACCTGAAGGCGGTGGTACTGCGGCTGGAGAAGCTGCGCGCCGACCCCGCCCGCGATGCCGCCCGCCTAGCCGAGCTTCGGCCGCTGGAGGCGCGCTGGCTCAAACGCTTGGCCGATCTGCGCGGCGCTCCGCACGCGCGGCTGGACGAGTACCGCTGGCTGGTGGAGGAACTTCGCGTGAGCCTGTTCGCCCAGGAGCTGCGAACACCGCAGCCGGTGAGCGCGAAGCGGTTGGATAAGGCCTGGGCGCAGATCGATGCCTGAGCCGCCTGACGCGGGAGAGGCGGTCCGAATATCGCATTTGCGAATCATTCGCATTATCATATGGGCATCTCTCAACGAATGCTGAACGTCATGAAGCCGATCCCATCCCTGTCCCGCCTCGCCGCCATCGCCGGCACCGCGCTGCTCGTGGCCCTGCCTGCCGCGGCGCAGGACAAGGTGCTGAACCTCTATTCCGCCCGCCACTACCAGACCGACGAGGCGCTCTACGACAACTTCACCAAGGCCACCGGCATCCGCATCAACCGCGTCGAGGCTGACGATGCCGGCATCCTGTCGCGCCTGAAGGCCGAGGGGGCCGCCAGCCCGGCTGACGTGGTGCTGCTGGTCGACGCCGCGCGCCTGTGGCGGGCCGAGCAGGACGGCCTGTTCCAGCCGGTGAAATCGGCCGTGCTGGAGCGCCGCGTGCCGGCGCAGTTGCGCGGTGGCGAAGGCCCCCAGGGCGCGCAGTGGTTCGGCGTGTCCACCCGGGCCCGCGTGCTGGTCATCGACAAGACGCGGCTGAAGCCGGCCGATGTCGACCGCTACGAGAAGCTCGCCGGCCCGGCGCTGAAGGGCCAGGTCTGCAGCCGAAGCGGCTCGCACCCCTACAACCTGAGCCTGTTCGGCTCGGTGCTCGAAGCCGCCGGTCCCGCTGCCGCCGAGAACTGGATTAGGGGCCTGGCCGCCAACCTCGCGCGCGACCCCAAGGGCGGCGACACCGACCAGATCCGGGCCGTGGCCGCCGGCGAGTGCGCCGTGGCCATCACCAACACCTACTACTACGCGCGGCTGATGAAGTCCAACCGCCCCGAGGACACGGCGGTGGTCGAGCGCACGCAGGTGGTGTTCCCCAACCAGGCCGACCGCGGCACGCACGTCAACATCAGCGGCGCCGCGGTGGCCCGCCACGCCCGCAACCGCGAGGCCGCCGTCGCCTTCATCGAGTACCTGGTGTCCGACTCGGCCCAGCGCATGCTGGCCGACGGCAACAACGAATACCCGGTGGTGGCCGGTGTCCGCCCCGACAACCCGGCGCTGCAGGCGCTGGGCCCGTTCAAGGTCGAGACGGTGCCCATCGCCCGGGTCGGTGCCGCCACCGCCCAGGTGCAGCAGATGCTGGACCGCGCCGGCTTCAAGTGATCTCGGCCGGAGCGGCATCCCAGAAACGAGGGGTGGCGAGCGGAGCTCGCCTCCGCAATCCTTTGGGCCCGTTGCCCGAAGGAATCCCGTTGAAATCGTTCTCTTGCCCCGCGTGGTGTCTGGCGAGCCTCATGGCCGCGTCGTCTCTGGTCGTCTCTGCGCAGCCGACGTCCGCTGCGCCCGGCGCGGACAGCAACGAAGGCAAGAAATCCGCGGAGGGCGCGGATCCGCGCCAGGCCGAGGAGGCGATGGATCGGGCGCGCCGGTACGCGGCCAACCCACTGCGTCTCATCCAAGAGGCCAGCAGGGTGCGCCGCCGCGGGGAAGCGGAATCCGTAGTCACCGCGCTGGTGGCCGCCGGGGCTTTGCCCGAACCGGTCACGCGGAGTGCGGCCCCCAGGCCTGACCGGTTGCCATCCGCACAGCCCGTGGCGGTGATGAATTCGGTGCTCACCCAGACCCGCGCTGAGACCGGCGCCCTGACGCCACCTGAGGCGCAGGCCCTTCCGAGCGCGCTGCAGCCGACGGAGGTGGTTCTGCCGCCGCTTGCTCCGTTGCAGGGCGATCTTTCCCGCCCCACGTTGATCAGTCGCATCGATCTGGAATTCCCGCCGCGCGTGCTCGTCGAAATCGAGCCCGGTACCGTGGTGCTGGCCGACCTGACGATCCGCGCCGACGGCACCGTCTCCGACGTCGCGATCGTCTCGCCCATCGGGCAGGCGCTTGCGCGTTACGTCTTGCCGGCGCTCCAGCGGTGGCGCTTCGAGCCTTTGCCCAGCCCGCGCGTGTGGCGGGTGCAAGTGGTCTATCGCGCCGAGTGACGCCGGGTTTCCCGGCTTCAGTGTCCGAAGGCCAGCAGCGCCTGGTCCAGGCCGCCTTGCTGCACCGACACCCGCGCGCGCTCGCGCACGGCCGGCTTGGCGTGGAAGGCGATGGAGCAGCCCGCCGCGCTCATCATCGGCAGGTCGTTGGCGCCGTCGCCCACGGCGATGCAGCGCTCGGCCGGCAGGCCCAGCAACTCGGCCAGTTCCAGCAGCACACGGCGCTTCTCGGCGCCGTCGACCACCGTACCCCAGGGGCGCGGCACCAGCCGGCCGCTGAGGCGGCCGCCCTCGACCTCGAGCACGTTGGCGCGTGCGAAGTCCAGCCGCAGCCGCGCCTTCACGCGGTCGGCAAAGAAGGTGAAGCCGCCGCTGACGAGCAGGGTCCGCAGGCCGGCCTCGCGGCAGGCCGCCACGAAGGCCTCGACCCCGGGGTTCAACGCCAGCCGCTGCTCATAGACGGCCTCCAGTGCCTCGGCCGGCACGCCGCGCAGCAGCGCCAGCCGGCGCGCCAGGCTCTCAGCGTAGTTGGCGATCTCGCCGCGCATCGCCGCCTCGGTGATGGCCGCCACCTCGGCCTTGCGGCCGGCGGCGTCGGCGATCTCGTCGATGCACTCGATGCTGATCAGCGTGGAGTCCATGTCGAAGGCCACGAGGCCGAAGTGCTGCAGCGGCGGTGGCGCGGGGCCGCGCACGACAACGCCGGGCGCGACTTCGCGCGGCGCCGCGTCGGCCGCCGCCGTGGGGGAGGAAACCGGGTTCATAGGCCGATGATGCCAGTGCGCTTCAGGCCGATTCCGCCAGCGGCTGCCCCAGGTGGCGCAGCAGGTCGCGCAGGTAGTGCGCGCGGTCGGCCGGCTGGCTGATCTCGCGCTCGATGCGCAGCTTGTCGTTGCCGGCCAGCCGGATGGCGCGGTTCTTCTGCACCAGCTCGATGATGCGCCGCGAGTCCACCGGCGCCTGCGGCCGGAAGGTGATGCTCATCAACTTCGGGCCGGCGTCGATCTTCTGCACGCCGTAGGGTCGGGCCAGCACGCGCAGCCGGTGCGTGTCGAACAGCGTCTGGCCCTGCGGCGGCAGCTTGCCGAAGCGGTCGGTGATCTCCTCGAGCAGCGCGTCGATCTGCTCGGGCCGCTCGGCCGTGGCCAGCCGCTTGTACAGGTTCAGCCGCGTGTGCACGTCGCCGCAGTAGGCGTCAGGCAGCAGAGCTGGCGCGTGCAGGTTGATCTCGGTGGTGGCGTTCAGCGGGTTCAGCAGGTCGGGCTCGCGGCCGGCCTTCAGCGCGCGCACGGCGGCGGACAGCATGTCGTTGTAGAGCTGGAAGCCCACCTCCATCATGTTGCCGCTCTGGTTCTCGCCCAGCACCTCGCCGGCGCCGCGGATCTCCAGGTCGTGCATGGCCAGGTAGAAGCCGCTGCCGAGCTCCTCCATGTCCTGGATGGCCTGCAGCCGCTGCGCCGCCTGCTTGGTCAGGCCTTCTACGTCGGGCACCAGCAGGTAGGCGTAGGCCTGGTGGTGGCTGCGGCCCACGCGACCGCGCAGCTGGTGCAGCTGCGCCAGGCCGAACTTGTCGGCGCGGCTGATGACGATGGTGTTGGCGCTGGGCACGTCGATGCCAGTCTCGATGATGGTGCTGCACAGCAGCAGGTTGTGCCGCTGTGCCACGAAATCGCGCATCACGCGCTCGAGCTCGCGCTCGGGCATCTGGCCGTGCGCAACCGCGATGCGCGCCTCGGGCAACAGCTCGGCCAGCTTCTGGCGGCGGTTCTCGATGGTCTCGACCTCGTTGTGCAGGAAGTAGACCTGCCCGCCCCGCTTGAGCTCTCGCAGCACGGCCTCGCGCACGATGGAGCTGCCCTCGGCGCGCACGAAGGTCTTGATGGCCAGCCGGCGCTGCGGCGCCGTGGCGATCACGCTCAGGTCGCGCAGGCCCTCCAGTGCCATGCCCAGCGTGCGCGGGATCGGCGTGGCGGTGAGCGTGAGCACGTCCACCTCGGCGCGCAGGGCCTTCATGGCCTCCTTGTGGCGCACGCCGAAGCGGTGCTCCTCGTCGATGACGAGCAGGCCCAGGCGCTGGAACTTCACGTCGCTGGACAGCAGCTTGTGCGTGCCCACGACGATGTCGACGCTGCCGTCGGCGATGCCGTCGATGGCGGCCTTGACCTCCTTGGCGCTGCGGAAGCGTGAGAGTTCCGCGATCTTCACCGGCCACTTGCCGAAGCGGTCCACCAGCGTCTGGTAGTGCTGCTCGGCCAGCAGCGTTGTGGGCGCCAGCAGCGCCACCTGCTTGCCGCCGTGCACGGCCACGAAGGCGGCGCGCAGCGCCACCTCGGTCTTGCCGAAGCCGACGTCGCCGCACACCAGGCGGTCCATGGGCCTGGGCGAGATCATGTCCTGGATGACGGCGTGGATGGCGGCGCGCTGGTCGGCCGTCTCCTCGAAGCCGAAGCTGGTGGCGAAGGCTTCGTAGTCGTGCGGGCTGAAGCGGTGCGCGAAGCCCTCGCGCGCGGCGCGGCGGGCGTACAGGTTCAGCAGCTCGGCGGCCGTGTCGCGCACCTGCTCGGCGGCCTTTCGTCGTGCCTTGTCCCACTGGCCGCTGCCCAGGCGGTGCAGCGGCGCCTCGTCGGCGCCGACGCCGGTGTAGCGGCCGATCAGGTGCAGCTGGCTCACCGGCACGTACAGCGTCGCCTTGTCGGCGTACTCCAGGTGCAGGAATTCGCTGGAGCCCTCGCCCAGGTCGATGTTGACCAGCCCCTGGTAGCGGCCGATGCCGTGGTTCAGGTGCACGACCGGGTCGCCGACCTTCAGCTCCGACAGGTCCTTGATCAGCGCGTCGACGTTCGACACCTGCTCCTGCTTGCGCCGGCGCCGCGTCTCGCGCGGGGTGGCGAACAGCTCGGTCTCGGTGACCAGCTGCACCGAGAAGCCGGCGTCGGGCTCGTGCCAGTGGAAGCCCTCGGCCAGCGGCGCCGCGGCGATGGCCAGCTTCTCGTCGCCGGCCAGGAACTCGGCCAGCGAGTCGACCGCCGGCACGCTCAGGTGGTGGTCGCGCAGCAGCTCGATCAGGCTCTCGCGCCGGCCCTCGCTCTCGCCGAGCAGCAGCACGCGGTGCGGCGTGGCGCGCACGTGGCGCTCGAGCTTGCCCAGCGGGTCGGTGCCGCCGCGGTCGATGGCCAGGTCGGGCAGCGGGCGCGCCCACGAGACCGCGGAAGCGGGCTCTTGCGAGTCCTTCACGGCGTCGCTGCCGCGCAGCGACAGCGTGGCGTGCGGCTGCGTGCGCGCAAAGAACTCCTCGGCCGGCATGAACACCTCGGCCGGCGCCAGGATGGGCCGCTCGGGGTCGTGCTGCAGGAAGCGGTGGCGCTCGCGCGTGTCGGCCCAGAAGCGGTCCAGCGCCTCGTCGACCTTGCCGTGCAGCACCAGGGCGGCCTGGCTGCCTAGGTAGTCGAAGACCGTGCCGACCGCGTCGAAGAAGAGCGGCAGGAAGTACTCGATGCCGCCCCCGGCCAGGCCGGCACCCATGTCCTTGTACAGCCGCGCGCGCGTCGGGTCGCCCTCGATCTTCTCGCGCCAGCGGGCGCGGAAGGCGGTGCGCGCGGCCTCGTCCATCGGGAACTCGCGGCCGGGCAGCAGGCGCACCTCGGGCACGGGGTACAGGCTGCGCTGCGTGTCGGGGTCGAAGGTGCGGATGGAGTCGACCTCGTCGCCGAACAGGTCCACGCGGTAGGGCACGGGCGAGCCCATCGGGAACAGGTCGATCAGGCCGCCGCGCACCGCGTACTCGCCCGGGCTGACGACCTGGCTCACGTGCTGGTAGCCGGCCAGCGTGAGCTGGCTCTTCAGCCGCGACTCGTCGAGCCGGCTCTTCTGCTTGAAGTGGAAGGTGGTGCCGGCCAGGAACGCGGGCGGCGCCAGCCGCGTCAGCGCCGTGGTGGCCGGCAGCAGCAGCAGGTCCACCGTGCCCTCGTGGATGCGCCACAGCGTGGCCAGCCGCTCGCTGACCAGGTCCTGGTGCGGGCTGAAGCTGTCGTAGGGCAGCGTCTCCCAGTCGGGGAACTGCGCCACGCGCAGCCCGGGGTCGAAGAAGGGCACCTCGTCGGCCAGACGCTGCGCGTCGGCGGGCTCGGCGGTGAACACCGCCAGGCAGCGGCCAGCGCCGGCGTGCTCGCGGGCCAGGCGGGCCAGCAGCAGGGCGTCGCCCGAGCCCGTGGGGCACGGCAGCGTGAAGCGCTTGCCCGGCGCGATAGATGGCAGTTGCATGGCGGCGTCGAAAAAGCAGATCGCCCCGCGGCGCGGGCCGAGGGGCGTGAAAGGTGGGCGATTCTAGAATCCGCCCCATGCCCGACGCGCCCCGCTGCCTTGCCCTGGTGCCCTGCGCCGGCGTCGGAACGAGGGCAGGGCAGGGCGGGCCCAAGCAGTACAGCCACCTTGGCGGCCGCAGCGTCGTGGCGCACACGCTGGCGGCGCTGGCCGACTGCCCCGGCCTGCACGCCACGCTGGTGGTGCTGGCGCCCGACGACGCTGCCTTCGAGCAGCACGCCCCGGCCTTCCGCGGCGAGCGCGCCTGGGTGGCGCGTTGCGGCGGCGCCACGCGCGCAGCCAGCGTGGCCGCCGGTCTGGACGCGCTGCGCGAACGCGGCGCCCGCGACGACGACTGGGTGCTGGTGCACGACGCCGCGCGCTGCCTGCTGCAGCCGGCCTGGGTGCAGCGGCTCGTCGACGCCTGCCGGGACGACGCCGTTGGCGGCCTGCTGGCGCTGCCGCTGGCCGACACGCTCAAGGCCGCCGACGCCGAGGGCCGCGTCGAGGCCACGCTGCCGCGCGACGGCAAGTGGCTCGCGCAGACGCCCCAGATGTTCCGCCTGGGGCTGCTGCAGCGCGCGCTGCGCGAGGCCGGCCCCGGCGTCACTGACGAGGCCAGCGCCGTCGAGGCGCTGGGCCTGAGGCCGCGCCTGGTGCCCGGCGAGCTCGAGAACCTCAAGGTCACCTGGCCCGGCGACTTCGCGCTCGCGGCCCGGCTGCTGGAGACACGATGAACCCGTTCGACCTGCGCATCGGCGAGGGCTGGGACACGCACCGCCTGGTCGAGGGCCGGCCGCTGGTGCTGGGCGGCGTCACCATCCCGTTCGACAAGGGCCTGCTCGGCCATTCGGATGCCGACGCGCTGCTGCACGCCATCACCGACGCGCTGCTGGGCGCTGCCGGCCTGGGCGACATCGGCCGCCACTTCCCCGACACCGACCCGGCGTTCCAGGGCGCCGACTCCGGCCGCCTGCTGCAGGTGGCGGTGCAGCGCGTGCGCGAGGTCGGCTGGGAGCCGGTGAACGTGGACAGCACCATCGTCGCGCAGGCCCCGAAGATGGCCCCGCACATCGGCGCCATGCGTGCGCGCATCGCCGCGCTGCTGGGCCTGCCGATGGACCGAGTGAACGTCAAGGCCAAGACGGCCGAGCGGCTGGGGCCGGTGGGCGAGGGGCAGGCGATCGAGACGCGGGCGGCCTGCCTGCTGGCCAGACGGGCCTAGTCCTGAGGGCTCGGCCGGGCAGGGCTCGGTGTGATCGGGGCGGCGGTCGTCAAGCGAGCCGCGGCGACGCGAGGCCTGCGCCGGGCGGGTCGGCGCGCTGCAGCCGCAGGTGAGCGACCAGACCAACCTCGGGTGCATTGGCCAATTCAAGCGAGCCGCCCATGCGCTGCATGGCCTTCTCGACAATGGCCAGGCCCAGGCCCGCGCCAGTGGCCGCGGTGCGGGCGGCGTCGCCCCGGAAGAAGGGGGTCGTCAGCTGCGACAGCTTCTCGGGTGCCACCCCAGGGCCCTGGTCGCGCACGCTGAGGATGGCCCAGGGGCCGGCGCGCTGCGCGCTCACCTGCACCTCGGCGATGCCGGTGTCGGTGCCGCGGCCGTAGCGGCGGGCGTTCTCGAAGAGGTTCAGGAATACCCGGCCCAGCTCGGTCTCGTCGGCGAGCACGAACAGGTCGCGCGGCACGCGCGAGGCGATGCGGATCTGCGAGGGGTCGCGAAAGCCCGCCATCGCGCGCTCGACCAGCGTGGCGACGTGCACCAGCTGCAGCTCGGTCTCGCCAGGGCGCGCGTAGTCCATGAACTTGTCGATGATGGCGTCGAGCTGGTCGATGTCCAGCGCCATGTTCCGGCGTGCCTCCTCGTCGACCACGCTCATCTCGGTCTCCAGGCGAAGGCGGGCCAGTGGCGTGCGCAGGTCGTGGCTGATCCCGGCCAGCATGACGGCGCGGTCTTCCTCAACCCGCGCCAGCTCGCGCGCCATGCGGTTGAAGCCGCGGTTGACCTCGCGGATCTCGAGGGTGGGGGTGTTCTCGTCGAGCTGCGACTCGAGATCGCCGTCGCGGATGCGGCTGGCAGCAAAACTGAGCTGCCTCAGCGGCCGGTTGATGAGCCGCGCGGTGGCCACCGAGCCCAGCAGCGTGGCCAGCAGCGCCATCCCGAACCACAAGGCCATGTTCCCGACGGCCGGCGGCGGGCTGTGGCTCGTGGCGACCAGCAGCCAGTAGCGATCCTGGCCGATGGCAAAACCCACCCAAGGGCCGGGCTGTCCGTTGACCTGGCTCGCCAATTCGGCGTCGGAGGCCAGGACAGCGCGGAGCTCCGCGGCCACGCGGCGCGAGTGGCGGTCCACCTCGTAAGGTTCCTGGCGATCGCTGGGCCCGCGCGGCAACAGCCGCACCGGCGACCGATCCATCGCCTTGACCAGGGCCTCGCGTTCGTCGCCCCCGCGTTGCGGCAGGGCCGCACGAGACAGGGTCACGAGGCGTGCGATCTGCTGCGCTTCCTGCACGGCGCGCGGCTCGAACTCCAGCGCACGCAGGGTCTGTACCCAGGCGAACACCCCACCTGCCAGCAGCATCGCCAGCAGCAGCAGGGTGCGCCAAAAGAGGCTGAGACTGGGTTTGCCAGGCACTCGGGTGCCGTCAGCGAGACCCGCCGATGAAATGCAACAGATCGCGCGGCATCAAGTTGAACCCCTAGGCGCCGCCATCGGGCACGAACACGTAGCCCACGCCCCACACCGTCTGGATGTAGCGCGGTTGCGTCGGGTCGGGTTCGATCATCTTGCGCAGCCGGCTGATCTGCACATCCAGGCTGCGGTCGAAAGGTTCGAACTCGCGGCCGCGCGCCAGTTGCGCCAGCTTGTCGCGCGACAGAGGCTGCCGCGGGTGGCGCACCAAAGCCTTCAGCATGCTGAACTCACCGGTGGTCAGCGCGATCTGTTCGCCGTTCTTGCTGAGCCTTCGCAGCGACAGGTCGAACTCGAAGGGTCCGAACTGGACAACCTCCTGCTCCTTGCTCGGCGCGCCCGGGGCCTCGGGGGCCGGGCGACGCCGCAGCACCGCGTGGATGCGCGCCAGCAACTCGCGCGGGTTGAAGGGCTTGGGCAGGTAATCGTCCGCGCCCACCTCCAGGCCGACGATGCGGTCGACGTCCTCGACCTTGGCCGTGAGCATGATGATGGGCGTCACGTCGTTGCCCGCGCGCAGACGGCGGCAGATGCTTAGGCCGTCCTCGCCGGGCAGCATCAGGTCCAGCACGATGAGATCGACCGTCTCTCGCGAGAGCATGCGGTTGAGCACCTTGCCGTCCTCGGCCAGCAGCACGTCGAATCCCTCCTGGCTGAGGTAGCGGCGGAGCAGGTCGCGAATGCGGGCGTCGTCGTCGACGACGACGACGCGGTCCGGGCGGGCGTTGGCCGTGGCGCTCATGAAAACTTCCGATTTGTAACAGGGACATTGTTGCAGCCGGGTCGACCTGACCGCTGTAAAGAAATCGGGCATCTGACCCGCTGTTACAAGTCTTGCAGGGGCCCCTCGCTGCGCGTCAGGCTGCGACCATCACGCACACTGGCGGCCCCACAAGCGACAGGAGTGCCCCGATGTCTCGACAACTCGTCCCCCGTCTCGCCACCGGGACGGCCCTGGTCGTGTTGGCGGCCACCATGGTCGCCCGCGCGCAGGCGCCGTCGTGGCCATCCCCACCGCAGAACGTGGTGTCGCTGTCGGCCACCGCCACCGCGCAGGTGCCCCAAGACTGGTTGACCGTCGTGTTGGCGACCACGCGCGAAGGCGCCGAGCCGGCGGCGCTGCAGGCGCAGCTGAAGCAGGCGCTCGATGCCGCGTTGGCGGAAGCCCGGCGCGCCGCCACCGGCCGCGAGCCGCAGGCGCTGGAGGTGCAGACTGGCGGCTTTTCGCTGAGCCCGCGTTATGGGCGCGACGGCCGCATGAGCGGCTGGTCGGGCCGCGCCGAACTGCTGCTGCAGGGCCGCGACACCGCCGCCATCGCGCAGCTGGCCGGTCGCATCCAGACGCTGAGCGTGGCCAGCACCGGCTTTTCGCTGTCGCGCGACGGCCGCGAGAAGGTCGAGTCGCAAGTGGCCGCCGAGGCGATCGCGCGCTTCCGCGCCCGCGCCGACGAGGTCGGCCGGGCCTTCGGCTTCGCGAGCTGGGCGCTGCGCGAGGTGAACGTGCAGACCGATTCGCCCATGGCGGCGCCGCTGGCGCGTATGCGTGTGGCCTCGGCGATGGCGCCGGCGCCCGATGAGGCGCTGCCGGTCGAAGCCGGCAAGGCCACGGTGTCGGCTACGGTCTCGGGCAGCATCGTGCTGTCGCCCCGCTAGCATCCCGACATGAGCACCCCGATGCCGCCTTCCGAGCCGCGCCTGCACCACGTCACTTGTTCCAGCGCCGCCGGCTTGCACCGCATGGCCTACTGGGAGTGGGGTGACCCGGCCAACCCCCGCGTGCTGGTGTGCGTGCACGGTCTGTCGCGCCAGGGCCGCGACTTCGACACGCTGGCGCGCGACCTGGCGTCACACTACCGCGTGGTGTGCCCCGACGTCGTGGGCCGCGGGCGCTCGGGCTGGCTGCTCGACCCGCACCTGTACGCCGTGCCCACCTATGTAGCCGACATGGTCACGCTGGTGGCGCGGCTAAACGTGCCTGAGGTGCATTGGGTGGGCACGTCCATGGGCGGCCTCATCGGCCTGGCACTGGCGGCGCTGAAAGGCACGCCGATCACGCGGCTGGTGCTCAACGACGTCGGTCCCGTCATCGAGCCCGGCTTCATCCCGCGCATCTTGGGCTACCTGGGCGTGCCGGCGTTCTGGCGCACGCTGGAAGAGGCCGCCGACGCGACCTGGGCCATCTCGCGCGACTTCGGCCCGCACACGCGCGAGCAATGGCTAGCGCTCACCCGCCACCAGCTCGTGCCGGCCGAGCAGGAAGACAGCCACGGCCACCGCGTCGCCGGCTTCAAGCCGCACTACGACCCGGCCATCGCCGTGCCCGTGCGCGCCGCCACCCCCGAGGTTGCCGCGGCCGGCCAGGCCATGCTGTGGCACCTGTACGACCAGATCCAGTGCCCCACGCTGCTGCTGCGCGGCGCCGACAGCGACCTGCTCAGCCCCGCCACCGCGGCCGCCATGGCCGCACGCGGGCCGCGCTGCCAGGTGCACGAGCTCCCCGGCGTCGGCCACGCGCCCACCCTGGTGGCCGCCGATCAGCGCGAGCGGGTGCGCCGTTTCCTGCTGGGACCGTGAAGCCGGGCGACGACAGCGGCGCGCCCGAGGCGGGCGCCGCGGCCATCGTCCACCTCGCCAGCTCCGCAGCGCCCGAGGCCGCCGGGGCCGATCCCGTGCAGCGGGCCCGCGCCTTCGCCGAGCCGCTGCTGGCCGGGCAGCCGCTGGACACCGGCGAGGACGCGCTGGGCCATGCCGACGGCGTGGCGGCGGTGCTGCGCCAGATCGGCGCCGCGCCGGCCCTGGTGGCGGCGGCCTACCTGGTGTACGCCGGCGACTACCTGCAGCGGCCCGAGGAAGTCGTGCGCAAGGCCTTCGGCGCCAGCCACGCCAGCCTGGTGATGCTGACGCGGCAGCTGGTGCAGGTGCAGCGGGCGGCCCGCGCGGCGCTGCCCGGCGGCGCCCGCGCCGAGCAGACCGAGCGCGTGCGCAAGATGCTGCTGGCTTTTTCGCGCGACCTGCGCGTGGTGCTGCTGCGGCTGGCCTCGCGGCTGCAGACGATGCGCTGGTTCGCGGCCTCGCGCACGCCGTGCCCGCCGATGCTGACCACCGAGACGCAGCAGGTCTTCGCGCCGCTGGCCAACCGCCTGGGCATCTGGCAGGTGAAGTGGGAGCTCGAGGACCTCTCGTTCCGCTTCCTGCAGCCCGCGGACTACCAGGCCGTGGCGCGCCAAGTCGACCAGACGCGCCGCGAGCGAGAGGCCAGCGTGCGCGCGGCGCGCGAGCGGCTTCAGGCGCTGCTAGCCGCCCAGGGCATCGCCGCCGACGTGCAGGGCCGGCCGAAGCACCTTTACAGCATCTGGAAGAAGATGCAGGGCAAGGGCTTGGCCTTTGAGCGCGTGTTCGACGCGCGGGCCCTGCGCGTCATCGTCGACGACGTGGCCGCCTGCTATGCGGTCCTGGCGCGCGTGCACGAAGCCTGGACGCCCGTGGACGGCGAGTTCGACGACTACATCGCACGCCCCAAGCCCAACGGCTACCAGAGCCTGCACACGGTGGTCTCCGACGTCGACAGCCGGCCGCTGGAGGTGCAGATCCGCACGCGCGCCATGCACGAGCACGCCGAGCACGGCGTGGCCGCGCACTGGATGTACAAGGAAGCCGGCGCTCGCGGCTACGCCGGCGTGGCCGCCAGCGGCGACTTCGAGGACCGCGTGGCCGAGGCGCGCAAGGCTGTGCTGCGCGAACTGCTGGCCTGGGAGCGCGACTTCTCGGCGCCCGACCGAGGTGCCCCAGCCTCGCCCGAGGGCGCGGCCGGGGCAGGCGGCGCCTTCGCCGACCGCGTCTACGTGTTCACGCCCCAGGCGACCATCATCGACTTGCCGGCCGGCGGTACGCCGGTGGACTTCGCCTACGCGCTGCACACCGATCTGGGCCATCGTTGCCGCGGCGCGCGCGTCGACGGCAGCATGGTGCCGCTGAACACGCCGCTGCGCTCGGGCCAGACGGTCGAGGTCGTCTCCGCCCGGGAGGGCGGGCCCTCGCTCGACTGGCTCAACCCGGAGCTGGGCTACCTCGCCAGCCCCCGGGCCAAGGCCAAGGTGCGCGCGTGGTTCAACGCGCAGGCGCTGGCGCAGACGGTAGCGCGCGGCCGCGAGGCCGTGGAGAAGCTGCTGCAGCGCGAGGGCCGCACCGCGCTGGAGCGCGACCAGCTCGCCGCGCAGCTGGGCTTCCGCGACGCCGAGGCGCTGTTCGAGGTGGTGGGCAAGGACGAGTTCTCGCTGCGCACCATCGAGAACCTGCTGCGCCCGCTCGGGCCTGCGCCGGCCGACGCGGCCATCGCGCTCAAGCCCTCGCGCAGCAGCGGCGGCAGGGGCGGCGTGCTCGTCCTGGGCATGGATTCGCTGCTCACGACGCTGGCCCGCTGCTGCCGCCCGGCGCCGCCCGACCCCATCGCCGGCTTCGTGACGCGGGGCAAGGGCGTGGCCGTGCACCGACGCGACTGCAGCAACCTGCGCCAGATGGCCGCCACCTCGCCCGAGCGCGTGATCGAGGTCGAGTGGGGCCGGCCCGCCGGCGACCGGCCGGCGGTCTACCCGCTGGACGTGGTGGTCGAGGCCGCCGACCGCCCGGGCCTGCTGCGCGACATCAGCGAGGTCTTCGCCAAGGACAAGGTGAACGTGACGCAGGTGCACACGCAAAGCGCCCGCGACCGCTCCAGCGCCTGGATGACCTTCACCGTCGAAGCGCCCGACACCGCCCGGCTGGCCGCCGTGCTGGCGCAGGTGCGGCAGGTGCCGGGCGTTCGTCACGCACGGCGCCGCTAGGGCGGCGTCCGGCGTTGTACACTGTGAGGCTTATTCAGGCGCTTAGCTCAGCTGGTTAGAGCACCACCTTGACATGGTGGGGGTCGGTGGTTCGAGTCCACTAGCGCCTACCAGAATGCCCGGCCGGGTGTCGCCTTGCGGCGGCACCCGTTTTTTGTTTTTCAGGGGCCACTTTGGGCCGCTCCCGCGCAAGAGCCTTGGGATCGGCCGCCGCGGTGCTCACACGCCGCCGCACTCTGCGGCGTCCAAGCGCCTGGCGGCGCGGTCCGGGGACGGACTCGCGGGTGCCCCTGGCGCAGAAGCCGCGGGCGGTTAGGCTTCGCGCTTCGACAGAACTCCTGCCGTGCAGACCGCGACGCCCGGGCTGCCGTTTCCGCTGAATCATGCCTGCTTCGACGATCCCGAGCCCGGCCGCCACGGTTGCCCGCAGCCGGCTGGTGGCGCTGGGCGCTGCCTTCCTGGTGCTGGCCCTGTCCGGCTGCGGCAAACCCGACAAGCCGGCCGATGGCGGCGCGGCGCCGGCCGGCTCCGCCCCCGCGCGCGGCGCCGCCCCGAAGGACGTTCCGGTGCTGCTGCTGGCCCCCGAGGACGTTCGTATCGTCGACGTCACCCTGCGCGCCACGGGCCCCGTGATCAACGGATCGCTGCAGCCCGAGCGCCGCGCCGACCTGCGCGCCGAGGTCGCGGCCACGGTGCAGCAGGTGCTCAAGGACAACGGCGAGACGGTGCGAGCCGGCGACTTGCTGGTGCGCCTGGACGACACCGCCATCCGCGAGAGCCTGGTCTCGGCCGAGGAGACCGTGCGGGCCGCCACGCAGGCCCTCGAGCAGGCCGAGCGCCAGGTGGCGCGCCTGCGCACGCTGCAGGGCCAGGGCATGAGCTCGATGCAGGCACTGGAAGACGCCGAGGTGCGCCGCAACGGCGCCAACAGCGAACTGGTGGCGGCCCGCGCCCGCGTGGCCACCGCGCGCCAGCAGCTGCGCCGCACCGAGGTGCGCGCGCCGTTCGCAGGCGTCGTCAGCGGCCGACAGGTCTCGGCCGGCGACACGGCGCAGGTGGGCCGCGAGCTCGTGAAGGTCATCGACCCCGGCAGCCTGCGCTTCGAGGGCCTGGTCTCGGCCGACCGCCTGCAGGAGCTGAAGGTCGGCCAATCCGTGAGCTTTCGCGTCAACGGCTTCGGCGACCGGCTCTTCACCGGCAAGGTGCGGCGCATCGACAGCGCGGCCAACGCCACCACCCGGCAGGTCGCGGTGCACGTGAGCTTCGACAAGGCCGCCGACGCGCCGCGCGTGGCAGGCCTGTTCGCCGAGGGCCGCATCGAGACCGGCGGCGCCCAGCAGCTGATGTTGCCCGAGGGCACGGTGATCCGCAGCGGCGACAGCGCCCATGCCTGGAAGCTGGGCGAGGGCATGCTGAACAAGGCGGCGCTCAAGCTCGGCGAGCGCGACCCGCGCAGCGGCGAGTTCCCGGTGCTGTCGGGCCTGGCCAGCGGCGACCGCGTGCTGCGCAGCCCGGCCAGCTCGCTGGTGGACGGCCAGAAGTTCGAGTTCGCCAAGCCGGCGGCCGCCCCGGCGGCCTCGCGCTGAGCCGGGCCTCGCCCCCCCACGGAGACCGCCATGTTCCTGTCCGACTTCAGCGTCAAGCGACCCATCGCGATGATCGTGCTGATCATCGCGTTGATGGGCCTGGGCCTGCTCGCCCTGTCCAAGCTGCGCGTGAACAACCTGCCCGACGTCGAGCCGCCGGTGCTGGTCGTCAACATCACCTACCCCGGCGCCAGCCCCGAGACGGTGGAGCGCGAGGTCGTCTCGCGCATCGAGAAGTCGATGCAGAGCATCTCAGGCGTCGACCGCCTGTCGAGCACGGCGCGCGAGGGCAGCGCGCAGTTCGTGCTGGTGTTCGATTTCGACAAGAACCTCATCGAGGCCGCCGACGAGGTGCGAAACGCCATCGCCGCGGTGCGCTACAAGCTGCCCACCGAGATGCGCGAGCCCATCCTGCAGCGCGTGGACCCCACGGCGCAGCCGGTGATGCAGGTGGCGCTGAGCTCCAGCGTGCTCGACCACGCCGAGATCTCGCGCCTGGCCGAGGACCAGCTCGCCGACCGCTTCCGCGCGCTGCCCGGCGTGGCGGTGGTCACCGTCAATGGCGCGCTGCGCCGCGAGCTCAGCGTGCTGCTGCACGCCGACAAGCTGCGCCAGTACTCGGTGTCGGTCACCGAGGTGGTGGCGGCGCTGCGCGCGCAGAACGCCACCGCGCCGGTGGGCAAGGTGCGCGGCACGCTCGAGGACCAGAGCATCCGCCTCGTCGGCCGCCTGGAGAGCCCCAGCGAGTTCGGGCGCATCGTCGTCAAGCGCCGGGGTGACGAACTGGTGCGGCTGGCCGACGTGGCCACCGTGCAGGACGGCTACGCCGAGGTCACGTCGCGCTCGATGCGCAACGGCAACCCCAACGTCAACATCTCGGTGTCGCGCACGCGCGAGGCCAGCACCGTGAGCATGGCCGACGCCGTGCGCGCCGAGACCGCGAAGATCGCCCAGGGCCTGCCCGCCGGCACGACGCTGGAGATCGTGCAGGACGGCGGCCGCAACGCCGAGAACAGCCTGTACAACGTGACGCACGCGCTGGTCTTCGGCGCCGGGCTCACGGTGTTCGTGGTCTACATGTTCCTGAACTCCTGGCGCAGCACGCTGATCACGGCGCTGAGCCTGCCCACCAGCGTGCTGGCCAGCTTCATCGCCGTGTGGCTGTGCGGCTTCTCGCTGAACTTCATGAGCCTGCTGGGCCTGAGCCTGGCCATCGGCGTGTTGATCGACGACGCGATCGTGGTGCGCGAGAACATCGTGCGCCACATGGAGATGGGCGCCGACCGCATCACCGCCGCGCTCGTCGGCACCAAGGAGATCGGGCTGGCGGTGGCCGCCACCACCTTCTCGATCGTCGCGGTGTTCATCCCGGTGGCGTTCATGCCGGGCGTCTCGGGGCAGTGGTTCGCGCCGTTCGCGCTCACCGTGGTGGCCTCGGTGATGGTGAGCCTGTTCATCAGCTTCACGCTCGACCCCATGCTCTCGGCCTACTGGGGCGACCCGCCGGGCCACCACGACGCGCCCAAGAAGGGCATCAGCCTGTGGCTGAAGCGCTTCAACGAGTGGTTCGACAACCAGGCCGACCGCTACGGCCACGTGATTGCCTGGGCGCTGCACCACCGTCGCTGGATGGCGGCCTTCGCCGTCCTCAGCATGGTGGCCGCTGTCGGCCTGCAGGCCAAGTGGGGCGGCAGCAGCTTCCTGCCCATGGCCGACGGGGGTACCCTGGCCATCGACGTGCGCACGCCGGCCAGCACCGGCCTGGAATACGCGCGGCTGAAGGTCGAGGCCGCGGCCACGCTGGCGCGCACCGTGAAGGAGACGGTGGCCACCAACAGCCAGGTGCGCGTGGGCGGCGGCCGCATCTACGTGGACATCGGCAAGAGCACCGAGCGCAAGCGCGGCGCACCGGCCATCGCGGCCGAGCTGCGCACGCTGATGGCGCGCCTGGTGGGCGCCGAGTACGTGGTGCTCGAAGACCTGAACATGGGTGCGCAGAAGCCGGTGCAGATCCGCTTCACGGGCGAGGACTCGCGCAAGCTGCTGGAACTGACCACCGAGTTCATGGCGCGGTTGCGCCAGGTGCCGGGCGCGGTGGACGTCGGCCTGTCGGAGCAGGACCCGCAGAACGAGCTGCAGATCGAGCTCGACCGCAGCCTGGCCAACACCCTGGGCATCAGCGTCAACGACGCGGCGCAGGCGCTGCGCGTGGCCTTCGCGGGGGTGGAGGTAGGCGACTGGGTCGATCCCACCGGCGAGGCGCGCGACGTCGCCGTTCGGCTGGCTCCGGAAGACCGCGTCGACGCCGCCAACATCGAGCGGCTGCCCATCACCGTGACCGGCAGCAACATGATGGTGCCGCTGGAGCAGATCGCCACCGTCACCATGGGCAAGGCGCCCAGCCAGATCCAGCGCGAGGACGGGCAGCGCACCATCACGGTGGCGGCCAACGTGCAGGGCCGCAGCCCGGGCGAGGTGACGGCCGACGCGCGCCGCATCGCCGCCGAGATGAACTTCCCCCCCGGCTACGGGCTGCAGCTGGCCGGTGCCTCGCGCGACCAGCAGGAGGTGTTCTCGGCCATGGGCACCGCGCTGATCATGGGCGTGGCCCTGATGTACCTGATCCTGGTGGTGCAGTTCGGCAGCTTCACGGCGCCGCTGGCGGTGATGCTGTCGCTGCCGCTGTCGCTGATTGGCGTCGTCGTGGCGCTGCTGATGGTGGGCAGCGGCCTGAACCTGATGAGCTTCATCGGCGTGATCATGCTGATGGGCCTGGTGGCCAAGAACGCCATCCTGCTGCTGGACGCGGCGCGCGTGCTCGAGGCCGAGGGCATGGACCGCGAGTCCGCACTGATGGCCGCCGGCCGCAAGCGGCTGCGACCCATCCTGATGACCACCTTCGCGCTGGTGGCCGGCATGGTGCCGGTGGCGGTGGGCATCGGCGAGGGCGGCGAGTTCTACCGGCCGATGGCGGTGGCCATCATCGGCGGGGTCATCACGAGCACCTTCCTCACGCTGCTGGTGATCCCGAGCTTCTACGACTCCATCGAGATCGCGCGCGAGCGCATGGTGGCCAAGTTCCAGCGCCGCGCCGAGCGCTTCAATCCCTTCCTGGCCTTCGTGCAGACCTTCGTCGAGGCGGTGCTGACGCTGGTGTTCCTGCGCCTGCTGTGGCGCGGGCTCGCCGCGCTGCTGCGCCGGCTGCTCGGCCGCGGCAAGCCGCCCGTGGCGCCGACGGCGGGCTACGGGAGCGCGGCCGACTGATGGAGGCGTCGCCGGGGCTGCTGACCGAGGTCGAGGCCGTGGCCGAGGAGGCCGCGGCGCTGATCCTCGAGGTCTACGCCACCGACTTTGCCGTGCTGGGCAAGGCCGACGCCTCGCCGGTGACGGTGGCCGACGAGCGCGCCGAGGCGCACATCGTCGCTGCGCTGCAGCGCCTGGCGCCCGGGGTGCCGGTGGTGGCCGAGGAGGCTGCCGCGCGCGGCGAGGTGCCCGCCGTGGGTGCGCGCTTCTGGCTGGTGGACCCGCTGGACGGCACGCGCGAGTTCGTCTCGCGCAACGGCGAGTTCACGGTGAACATCGCGCTGGTGGAGGACGGCTCGCCGGTGCTGGGCGTCGTGCAGGTGCCCGTGCAGCGGCGGCGTTACGCCGGCCTCGTGGGGCAGGGCGCCTGGTGCGAAGACGCCGAAGGCCGCCGCGCCATCACCTGCCGCGCCGTCCCGCCCGCGGGCGAACTGGTCGTGGCCAGCAGCCGTTCGCACGGCGACGAGGCGGCGCTGCAAGGCTGGCTGGCGGCGCAGGGCCTGGCTGGACGGCCGCTGCGGCACCGGGCCGCCGGGTCGTCGCTGAAGTTCGGGCTGCTGGCCTGCGGCGAGGCCGATCTGTACCCGCGGCTGGGCCGCACCATGGAATGGGACACCGCCGCCGGCCACGCCGTGCTGCGCGCTGCCGGCGGCGAGGTGTGCACGCTCGGCGGCGCGCCGCTGCGCTACGGCAAGCCCGGCTTCGAGAACCCGCACTTCGTCGCCCGCGGCGCCGCCTGAGCCCGGGCCCCACGGGGCAAACCCGCGCGGGGTAGCGCCGGGGGGCTGCTAGGATGCCCCGCATGCCGACCCGCCGCGAGCCGCCCGACCCCGCCGCCGGCTCGGCCGATGCCGGCCCCGTGGGCGTGCGGGTGCTGAAGAAGTACCCCAACCGGCGGCTCTACGACACCCGCACCAGCAGCTACATCACGCTGGTCGACGTGAAGAAGATGGTGCTCGCGCAAGAGGCCTTCGAGGTGCGCGACGCCAAGTCCGGCGAGGACCTCACGCGCAGCATCCTGCTGCAGATCATCCTCGAGGAAGAGAGCGGCGGCGTGCCGATGTTCTCCGCGGCCACGCTGGAGCAGATCATCCGCTTCTACGGCCACTCGATGCAGGGCGTGATGGGCCAGATGCTCGAGCAGAACCTCAGCCAGTTCGCCGAGATCCAGAAGCAGTGGCTGGCCGGCCAGCCTGGCGTCGTGCAGACGCTGATGGAGAGCTACGCCGAGCAAGGCCGCAAGCTGATGGAGCAGATGCAGCGCGGCGGCGGCCTGTTCCCCGGCATGTTCCCGCCCTCGCGCTGAAGCAGCGGCGCGGGCCGGCCGCGCGGGCTGCTCCACAATCCCGGCATGACCGACACCACCGCGGCCGCCGAGCCGCCCGGCGCCGTGCGCGCGCCCACCATCGGCTTCGTCTCGCTGGGCTGCCCCAAGGCGCTCACCGATTCCGAGCTCATCCTCACGCAGCTCAGCGCCGAGGGCTACGCCACCAGCAAGCGCTACGAGGGCGCCGACCTGGTGATCGTCAACACCTGCGGCTTCATCGACGACGCCGTCAAGGAGAGCCTGGACACCATCGGCGAGGCGCTGGCGGCCAACGGCCGCGTCATCGTGACAGGCTGCCTGGGCGCGAAGCAGGCCGACGACGGCGGCAACCTGGTGCGGCAGGTGCACCCCAAGGTGCTGGCCGTCACGGGCCCGCACGCCACGCAGGAGGTGATGGACGCCGTGCACCGCCACGTGCCGCGGCCGCACGATCCCTTCGTGGACCTGGTGCCCGAGGTGCGCGCGCAGTTCCGCGGCGACCCCGCCACCGGGGCCGGCATCAAGCTCACGCCGCGTCACTATGCCTACCTGAAGATCAGCGAGGGCTGCAACCACCGCTGCACCTTCTGCATCATCCCCAGCCTGCGCGGCGACCTCGTCTCGCGCCCGGTGGGCGAGGTGCTCAACGAGGCGCGGGCGCTGTTCGACAGCGGCGTGAAGGAACTGCTGGTCGTCAGCCAGGACACCAGCGCCTACGGCGTGGACCTGCAGTACCGCACCGGCTTCTTCGACGGCCGTCCCGTGAAGACGCGCCTGACCGAGCTGTGCGAGCAGCTGGCCCGGCTGGCCGAGCCCCACGGCGCGTGGATCCGGCTGCACTACGTGTACCCCTACCCGCACGTCGACGAGCTGCTGCCGCTGATGGCCGACGGCCGCATCCTGCCCTACCTTGACGTGCCGCTGCAGCACGCCCACCCCGACGTGCTGCGCCGCATGAAGCGCCCGGCCAGCGGCGAGAAGAACCTCGAGCGCATCGCCCGCTGGCGCGCCGCCTGCCCGCAGATCGTGGTGCGCTCCACTTTCATCGCTGGTTTCCCGGGCGAGACGGACGCGGAGTTCGAGCACCTGCTCGGCTTCGTGCGCGAGGCGCAGATCGACCGTGCGGGCTGCTTCGCGTATTCGCCCGTGAAGGGCGCCGCGGCCAACGAGCTGCCGGGTCTGCCGCCGGCTGAGCTGCGCGAGGAGCGGCGCGCGCGCTTCATGGCGGTGGCCGAGGCCGTCTCGGCCGCGCGGCTGCGGCAGCGCGTGGGCGCCACCATGCAGGTGCTGGTCGACCACGCCCCGGCGCTGGGCCGCCGCGGCGGCGTGGGCCGCAGCTACGCCGACGCGCCCGGGATCGACGGCACCGTGCGCCTGCTGCCGCCCGAGAAGGCCAGCCGCACGCTGAAGGTGGGCGAGTTCACGCGCGCCCGCATCGTGGCCACCGAAGGGCACGACCTGGTCGGGGTGCCGGCATGAGTGCGCCGGGCCGCTCCCAAGCGCTCATCCCGGAGCGCGCAGCGCGGAGGGTAGTCCAGTGACCGATCTGTCCACCGCGCTGGTGCACGACGACTACGAGCCGCCAGCCGGCTTCCGCGCGCCGCAGCCGGGCATCTTCAAGGCCAGCACCGTCATCTTCCCGAACGTGGCGGCGCTGCGCTCGCGCGACTGGCGGCGCCGCGACGGCTACACCTACGGCCTTCACGGCACGCCAACGACCTTCCTGCTCGAGGAGCGCATCGCCCGGCTGGAGGGCGGGCGCCACGCCGTGCTGGTGCCCAGCGGCCTGGCGGCCATCGCGCTGGTGGGGCAGGCGGTGCTGTCGCCGGGCGACGAGGTGCTGCTGCCCGACAACGTCTACGGCCCGAGCCGCGAGTTCGCGCGCCACGAGCTGGCGCGCTGGGGCGTGACGCACCGGCTGTACGACCCGCTCGACGCGGCGGGCTTCGCGGCCCTGATCGGCCCGGCCACGCGGCTGGTGTGGCTGGAGGCGCCGGGCTCGGTGACCCTGGAGTTCCCCGACCTCGCCGGGCTGGTGGCGGCGGCGCGGTCGCGCGGCGTCGTCACGGCGCTGGACAACACCTGGGGCGCGGGCGTGGCCCTGCGCGGCTTCGGGCTGGGCATCGACATCGTCATGCAGGCGCTGACCAAGTACCCCAGTGGCGGCGGCGACGTGCTGATGGGCTCGGTGGTGACGCAGGACGCCGCGCTTCACGAGCGCATCAAGCTCACGCACATGCGGCTGGGCCTGGGGGTGGGCGCGAACGACGCCGAGGCCGTGCTGCGCGGGCTGCCTTCGATGCCGCTGCGCTACGCCGCGCAGGACGCGGTGGCGCGGCGCCTGGCCGCCTGGCTGGCCACGCAGCCGGCGGTGGCCCAGGTGCTGCACCCGGCGCTGCCGGGCTCGCCGGGCCACGAGCACTGGGCCCGCCACTGCAGCGCCGCGGCCGGGCTGTTCTCGGTGCGCTTCCGCCGCGATATCCAGGTCGCCCGCGTGCACGCCTTCTGCGACGCGCTGCGCCTGTTCAAGCTCGGCTACAGCTGGGCCGGGCCGGTGAGCCTGGTCGTGCCCTACGACCTGACGCTGATGCGCCCCGCACGGCACGCGGCCGGGGCGGCGGGCAGCGAGCTGGTGCGCTTCTCGGTGGGGCTGGAGTCGGCCGACGACCTGCAGGCCGATCTTGCGCAGGCCCTGGCGCTGCTGGGTGACTGAACGGCAGGGCCCGTTCTGCACGCCGCGTCCGGCCGTGCCGACCGCAGCGCGGGCTCTGCCGCCTAGGCCGCGCGACCCGGCGACGAGACCTTGTGCCGCATCAGCCGGCCCTTCTCGCGTTCCCAGTCGCGCTTCTTCTCGTCCTCGCGTTTGTCGTGCTGCGCCTTGCCCTTGGCCAGCGCGATCTGCGCCTTCACGCGGCCACCCTTGTAGTGCAGGTTCAGCGGTACCAGCGTGAAGCCCTTCTGCTCGACTTTGCCGATGAGGCGCCGGATCTCCTGCTTGTGCATCAGCAGCTTCTTGGTGCGGTCGGGCTCGGGCAGCACGTGCGTGCTGGCGCTGCGCAGGGCATTGATGCGGCAGCCGATGAGGAACAGCTCGCCGTCGCGGATGTGCACGTAGCCGTCGGTGAGCTGCACCTGCCCGGCGCGGATGGCCTTGATCTCCCAGCCGGACAGCACCATCCCCGCCTCGAACTGCTCTTCGATGGCGTACTCGTGGCGGGCACGGCGGTTCTCGGCGATGGCACTCATGCGGGCTCAGGTGGGGACGGGATGCCTCTCTACAATCCAGGCATTCTCCATGAAGCATGTCCGCAAGTCGGTGCTGCTGTGGTACTCCCCGGCCGAGATGTACGCGCTGGTGACCGACGTGCAGCGCTACCCCGAGTTCCTGCCTTGGTGCGACCGCGCCGAGCTGCTGCAGTCGCACGACGACGGCGTGACCGCGCGGCTGGGCTTGCACTACATGGGCGTGCGCCACGCCTTCACCACCCGCAACGTGCAGCAGGCCCCCGAGCGCGTGGCCGTGCAGCTGGTGGACGGGCCCTTCTCGCGGCTGCAGGGCGAGTGGCTGTTCCGGCCCCTGGGCCGATCCGGCCAGGAGCAGCCGGCTTGCAAGGTCGAGTTCGATCTGAGCTACGCCTTCGCGAACCTGGCCCTGGAAGCCGTGGTCAGCCCGGTCTTTGACCGCATTGCCGACACCTTCGTGGATTCCTTCGTCCGTCGCGCCGAAGACGCCTATGGCGCGCGCTGAGCCACCGGCCCCTGTGCGCGTGGAGGTGGCCCTGGCGGCGGCGCCGCGCCGGGTGGACTGCGTGGCCCTTGAGCTGCCGCAGGGCAGCACAGTGGCCGACGCCGTGCGGGCCAGCGGTCTACTGCCGCGCCACGGCCTGAGCGGGCTCGAGGGCTTGGCCATGGCGGTGTGGGGTCGCGCGGTGAGCGCCGACTCGACGCTGCGCGACCGCGACCGCGTGGAGCTGTTGCGCCCGCTTGCGGTGGACCCAAAAGAAGCGCGCCGTCTGCGCTACCGCGGCCAGTCCGATCGGTTTGCGGACCGACGACGCTGACCCTGCGTCGCTCAGCGGCAGTCCGAGGCGATCACGTCGCGCGCGCGCTGGGCTTCCTGGGCGCGGGCGGCGTCATCGAGCACCTCGCGCTCGCCCTTGTCGTTGGTGCGCGCCATGCGCTGGCCCGAATCGAGGGCAGCCAGGTGGTTGCGGGCCTGGCGGCAGTTTTCGGCGCGGCGAGCGGCGTTACGCTCCTCCTCGGCCTTGGCCTTGGCGGCCTTTTCCTCCTCAGCGGCGCGTTGGCGGGCCTTCACCTCACGCTCGAGCGCCGTCGACGGCGCCGAGGCCGGAACGGCGGCTGCCGTGGCGGAGGCGGGCGACGGCGCCGCGGCCGCCTGCGCCCGCTGCGCGGCAGTGCTTGGCCGACCCAGGATGTCCTTCTCCGGCACATCGCGCGGGGGCGGAAGGTCGCTTATGGTGATGCGGCCATCCTTGTCGCGCCACTTCCACTGCGCATCGGCCGGAAGGGCCGTGAGCAGAGTACCGCACGCCAGGGCTAGCGCGCACAGCGCTCGGACGCGTACTGGCGAAGGTGGATGGGAGAGAGTGGGGTTTAGGCGCATGGAGGCAACCCTTGAGCGACGGGGCGAGTGTAAGGCGAGCTCCGCGTCGGCCGGGACTGGGGCGTTCCTATAATTCCTTTTTGCGTCTGGAGCCCGACCCCCCATGCGCCTACTCGGCAAAGCACTCACCTTCGACGACGTGTTGTTGGTGCCCGCCTACTCCCAGGTGCTGCCGCGCGACACCCGGCTCGCGACTCAGCTCTCCCGCAACATAGCCCTGAATTTGCCGCTGGTCTCCGCGGCGATGGACACGGTGACCGAGAGCCGCCTGGCGATCGCCATCGCGCAGGAAGGCGGCATTGGCATCGTGCACAAAAACCTCACGCCGCGGCAGCAGGCGGCCGAGGTGGCGCGCGTCAAGCGTTATGAGAGCGGCCTGCTGCGCGACCCCATCACGGTGACCCCCGGCACCCCGGTGCGCGAGGTGATAGCGCTGTCGCGGCAGCACGGCTTCTCGGGCTTTCCGGTGCTGGAGGGCAAGCGCGTGGTGGGCATCGTCACCAACCGCGACCTGCGCTTCGAGACCCGCCTGGACGCCCCGGTGCGCGAGGTGATGACCCCCGGCGAGCGGCTGGTGTGGGTGCGCGAAGGCGCCAGCCTCGAGGAGGGCAAGGCGCTGATGCACAAGCACCGCCTCGAGCGCGTGCTGGTGCTGTCCGACGACTTCGAACTGCGCGGCCTGATGACGGTGAAGGACATCACCAAGCAGACCGACTTCCCCAACGCCGCGCGCGACGCCATGGGCAAGCTGCGCGTCGGTGCCGCCGTGGGCGTGGGCGAGGGCACCGAGGAGCGCGTGGAGCTGCTCGTCAAGGCCGGCGTCGATGCGCTGGTGGTCGACACCGCGCACGGCCACAGCCAGGGCGTGATCGAGCGCGTGCGCTGGGTCAAGCGCCACTTCCCGCAGGTCGACGTCATCGGCGGCAACATCGCCACCGGCGCCGCCGCGCTAGCCCTGGTGGAGGCTGGTGCCGACGCCGTGAAGGTGGGCATCGGCCCGGGCAGCATCTGCACCACGCGCATCGTGGCCGGCGTGGGCGTGCCGCAGATCATGGCCATCGACAACGTGGCCACGGCGCTGCGCGGCAGCGGCATCCCGCTGATCGCCGACGGCGGCATCCGCTACAGCGGCGACATCGCCAAGGCGCTGGCCGCCGGGGCCGGCACGGTGATGATGGGCGGCATGTTCGCCGGCACCGAGGAGGCGCCGGGTGAGGTCATCCTCTACCAGGGCCGCAGCTACAAGAGCTACCGCGGCATGGGCTCCATCGGCGCAATGAAGGCCGGCTCGGCCGACCGCTACTTCCAGGAGAGCGACGAGACCGTCAACCCCAACGCCGACAAGCTCGTTCCCGAGGGCATCGAGGGCCGCGTGCCCTACAAGGGCAGCCTGGTGGCGATCGTGCACCAGCTGGCCGGGGGCGTGCGGGCCGCCATGGGCTACTGCGGCTGTGCCAGCATCCCCGAGCTGCACGCCAAGGCCGAGTTCGTGGAGATCACCACCGCCGGCATCCGCGAGAGCCACGTGCACGACGTGCAGATCACCAAGGAAGCGCCGAATTACCGTGCCGAGTGACCCCGGCGCCGCCGCGCCTGTCGTGGCAGCGGCGTCGCGGCCGGCCGCGATGCGCTTCATCATGCTGGTGGTGCTGCTGGACATGATGGCCGTGGGCCTCATCGTGCCGGTGCTGCCGGCCTGGGTGGGCCAGTTCACGAGCAGCCCCGACGAGCAGGCCGCCGCCTACAGCCTGGTGACCTTCTCGTTCGCGCTGGCCAGCTTCATCGGCGCGCCGCTGCTGGGCGCGCTGTCCGACCGCTTCGGCCGACGGCCCGTGCTGCTGCTGGGCTTCTGCGGCCTGGCCGTCAACTTCTTCTGGACGGCCGCGGCCACCACGCTGTGGATGCTGGTGGCCTCGCGCGTCGTCGGTGGCGGCATGCAGGCCAACGCCGCGGTGGCCAACGCCTACGTGGCCGACATCACCCCGCCCGAGGAGCGCGCACGCCGCTTCGGGCTGCTGGGCGCGATGTTCGGGCTGGGCTTCATCCTGGGCCCGGCGCTGGGCGGCGTGCTGGGCGCCATCGACCTGCGGCTGCCCTTCGTGGTGGCCGGCGTGCTGGCGCTGGCGAACCTGGTGTACGGCTACTTCGTGCTCCCCGAGTCGCTGCCCGCCGAGCGCCGTGCGCCGCTGGACTGGAAGCGCGCCAACCCCATCACCTCGCTCAGGGCGCTGGCGCAGCTCAAGGGCGTGGGGCTGCTGGTGGCGGTGCTGTGCGCGGGCTTCCTGGCGCAGTTCATCCTGTACACCACCTGGGTGCTCTACAACACCTTCAAGTTCGGCTGGGGGCCGGCGCAGAACGGCTGGTCGCTGTTCGCGGTGGGCATCGTCTCGGCCTTCGTGCAGGGCGTGCTGCTGTCGCGGCTGCTCAAGCGCTTCACGCCGCAGCGGCTGGCGCTGATGGGCATGGCCTCGTCGACGCTGGCCTTCACGCTGTGGGGCCTGGCCACCGAGGGCTGGATGGTCTACGTCGTGATCTTCGCCAACGTGCTGGGCGGCGTGGTCGCGGCCTCGCTGCAGAGCGTGATCTCCAGCGCCGCCGACGCCAGCGAGCAGGGCCGCACGATGGGGGCCGTGAGCTCGCTGTCCAGCCTGATGGCCGTGGTGGCGCCGCTGATCGGGCCGCCTCTGCTGGCCGTGGTGTCGCACCTGCCGCAGGGCGACTGGCGCATCGGCGCGCCGCTGTTCGTGTGCGCTGCGCTGCAGGCCCTGGCGCTGGGCCTGGCGTGGTGGCACTTCCGCGGCCGCCACGCGCTGCCGGCCGCAAATCCACCGCACGCGGTGAAGTCCCCATGAACCACGACAAGATCCTCATCCTCGACTTCGGCTCGCAGGTCACGCAGCTCATCGCGAGGCGCATTCGCGAGGCGCACGTCTACTGCGAGATCCACCCCAACGACGTGAGCGACGCGTTCATCCGCGAGTTCGCGCCCAGGGGCATCATCCTGTCCGGCAGCCATGCCAGCACCTACGAGGCGCACGACCTGCGCGCCCCGCAGGCGGTGTGGGACAGCGGCGTGCCGGTGCTGGGCATCTGCTACGGCATGCAGACGATGGCGGCGCAGCTCGGCGGCACGGTGGCGTGGAGCGACCACCGCGAGTTCGGCTACGCCGAGGTGCGCGCGCGCGGCCACACCCGGCTGCTCGACGGCCTGCAGGACTTCGCCACCGCCGAGGGCCACGGCATGCTGCGGGTGTGGATGAGCCACGGCGACAAGGTCACGACGCTGCCGCCGGGCTTCGGCGTGATGGCCAGCACGCCGAGCTGCCCCATCGCCGGCATGGCCGACGAATCGCGCGGCTACTACGGCGTGCAGTTCCACCCCGAGGTGACGCACACCGCGCAGGGCCGTGCGATGCTGGAGCGCTTCGTGTTCGGCATCTGCGGCGCCCGGCCTGACTGGGTGATGCGCGACCACGTCGAGGAGGCCGTGCAGGCCATCCGCGGGCAGGTGGGCTCGGAGGAGGTGATCCTGGGCCTGAGCGGCGGCGTCGACAGCAGCGTGGCCGCGGCGCTGATCCACCGCGCCATCGGCGAGCAGCTGACCTGCGTGTTCGTCGACCACGGCCTGCTGCGCCTGAACGAGGCGCGGCTGGTGATGGACATGTTCGTGGGTCGCCTGCATGCGAAGGTGGTGCACGTCGACGCCAGCGCGCAGTTCCTCGGCCACCTGAAAGGCGTGGCCGACCCCGAGGCCAAGCGCAAGATCATCGGCCGCGAGTTCGTGGAGGTCTTCCAGGCCGAGGCCAGTAAGCTCGCCAATGCGAAGTGGCTGGCCCAGGGCACGATCTACCCGGACGTCATCGAGAGCGGCGGCGCCAAGACCAAGAAGGCCACCACCATCAAGAGCCACCAGAACGTGGGCGGCCTGCCCGAGACGCTGGGCCTGAAGCTGCTGGAGCCGCTGCGCGACCTGTTCAAGGACGAGGTGCGCGAGCTCGGCGTGGCGCTGGGCCTGCCGCCCGAGATGGTCTACCGCCACCCGTTCCCGGGGCCGGGCCTGGGCGTGCGCGTCCTGGGCGAGGTCAAGCCCGAGTACGCGGCGCTGCTGCAGCGCGCCGACGCCATCTTCATCGACGAGCTGCGCGCCACCATCGACCCCGCCACCGGCAAGAGCTGGTACGACCTCACCAGCCAGGCCTTCGGCGTGTTCCTGCCGGTAAAGAGCGTGGGCGTGATGGGTGACGGCCGCACCTACGAGCACGTGGTGGCACTGCGCGCGGTGCAGACCAGCGACTTCATGACCGCCGACTGGGCCGAGCTGCCCTACGCGCTGCTGAAGAAGGTGTCCAGCCGCATCATCAACGAGGTGCGCGGCATCAACCGGGTGGTCTACGACGTCAGCAGCAAGCCACCGGCGACGATCGAGTGGGAATGATTCGGCGTCTTTCGGGGACTATCGAAGGCGATCGAAAAATAGGCGTTGTCCCGCTCTCTGTTGAACCGCGACGGGTTACGGCTCCAATGGGGTGATGCTACGCGGCCTTTTGGATCGTGCTGTTGTCGGCATCAGGACGCCGGGCCTCAAGTGCCTT
>JBIKLC010000040.1:0-29037 GCA_044360025.1 Rubrivivax sp.
CCGGCGATGCCGCCAACCTGCTCAAGCCCGCGCTGGCGCGTGGCACGCTGCGCACCATCGGCGCCACCACCTTCGCCGAGTACAAGAAGCACATCGAGAAGGACCCCGCGCTGACGCGGCGCTTCCAGACCGTGCAGGTCGACGAGCCCGACGAGCCCAAGGCCATCCTGATGATGCGCGGCGTGGCCAGCACGATGGAGAAGCACCACCAGGTGCAGATCCTCGACGAGGCGCTGGAGGCCGCGGTCAAGCTCAGCCACCGCTACATCCCGGCGCGCCAGCTGCCCGACAAGAGCGTGAGCCTGCTCGACACCGCCTGCGCGCGGGTGGCGGTGAGCCTGCATGCCACCCCGGCCGAGGTGGACGACAGCCGAAAGCGCATCGAGGCCCTGGAGACCGAGCTGGGCATCATCGGCCGCGAGAAGGCCATCGGCGTGGACACGGCCAAGCGCGAGGCCGACACCACCGCGCTGCTGGTGGCCGAGAAGGCGCGCCTGGCGGAGCTGGACGCGCGCTGGGCCGAGGAGAAGGCGCTGGTCGACGAGCTGCTGGGCCTGCGCGCCAAGCTGCGCGCCGGCATCCAGCCGGTGGAAGGCACCGGCAGCAACCTGGAAGCCGAGGCCAATGCCGTGGTCACGCCGCCGATGGGCGACGACGAGCGCGCCGACCTGCAGGCCCAGCTGCGCGCCGTTCAGGACAAGCTGCACGCGCTGCAGGGCGAGAGCCCGCTGATCCTGCCGACGGTGGACTACCAGGCCGTGGCCGCCGTGGTGGGCGACTGGACGGGCATCCCGGTGGGCCGCATGGCGCGCAACGAGATCGAGACCATCCTGAAGGTGGCCGATCACCTGGCGCAGCGCGTGATCGGCCAGGACCACGCTATGGAGATGATCGCCAAGCGCATCCAGACCAGCCGCGCCGGGCTGGACAACCCGAGCAAGCCGATCGGCGTGTTCATGCTCGCCGGCACCAGCGGCGTGGGCAAGACCGAGACCGCGCTGGCGCTGGCCGAGGCCCTGTACGGCGGCGAGCAGAACGTCATCACCATCAACATGAGCGAGTACCAGGAGGCGCACACCGTCAGCACGCTGAAGGGCGCGCCGCCGGGCTACGTGGGCTACGGCGAAGGCGGCGTGCTGACCGAGGCGGTGCGTCGCAAGCCCTACAGCGTGGTGCTGCTCGACGAGGTGGAGAAGGCCCACCCCGACGTGCACGAGATGTTCTTCCAGGTCTTCGACAAGGGCTTCATGGAAGACGGCGAAGGCCGCTTCATCGACTTCAAGAACACGCTGATCCTGCTCACCACCAACGCCGGCACCGACCTGATCGCCAGCCTGTGCAAGGACCCGGAGCTGATGCCCGACCCCGAAGGCATGGCCAAGGCGCTGCGCGAACCGCTGCTGAAGATCTTCCCGCCGGCGCTGCTGGGGCGGCTGGTGACGATCCCGTACTACCCCTTGTCGGACGACATGCTGGGCAAGATCGTCAGGCTGCAGCTCAACCGCATCAAGAAGCGGGTGGAGGCGCGATACAAGATCCCGTTCGAGTACGGCGACGACGTGGTCAAGCTGGTGGTGAGCCGCTGCACCGAGAGCGAGAGCGGCGGCCGGATGATCGACGCCATTCTGACCAACACGATGCTGCCGGACATCAGCCGGGAGTTTCTGACGCGGATGATGGAAGGCACGCCGGTGGCGGGTGTTACCGTCACTACCGAGTCCGGTCAGTTCGCGTACTCGTTCGCTTGAGGCGAAGGGGTCTGCCTTTGACCTCGCAAATTGACTCCAGAACACCGAATCGGTAGTCCAGCCCGTCAACGTGGAGTACGACCATGCCCATCATGTCATTCGACACTTTCAAGACGAAGACCAGCAAGTGGTTCAGCCTGCGAAACGGAGCCATTGGCGCCATCGATACAGCGCTGAAGGCGTATCACAAGGCACCGGGCTCGGGAACGTTGGCCGCGCTGAAAAAGGCCGTCGATGACTTCAAGGACGAGAAGAATCAGAAGTTCGGCGGGACAGGGGGCGACTACACGAACAGCAAGCGGGAGTCTCAAGGTGGCATCACCGAATTGTCGAGTCAGGTGGATGCGGAACTGAAACCGAAAGGCATCGCGCTGGTTGGCCTTTCCGTGGGCCGTGGCAATCTGCGGCAGGTGACCCAGGGGCCAGTCTCCAGCTACTCCTCGGGGCAGGCCACGCGCATTGGCAAGAACACACGGCGGGACGGTTGGGCGTACGAGGCCTTCGATCCCACGGTTTGGACCTGGACGACGGCAGTGACGAGCAACAAGCAGGGCGCCCTGACGATGTCGCAGGAGAGCCGGATCACCGAGTCGATCCGGCGGGCCAAGGCGGCGGTGAACTATGCGCACACCGCGGTCGTCGATCTGGCCAAGCTGAAGGGGTTTTCGTCGCCGGCGACGCTTTTCGAATCCATCTACATCGATTACTTTGGCGCCTTCGACGCCGATCGGCTCGCCAAGGTGAAGCGGAACTTCACGATCCTCAAGTTGGCGCTGGATCGCGGCCCGACGATCATTGATCTGCGCGACACGACCTATGGCTTGAGCTGTTATGCCGCATGCTTCCGCGGCAACCTGGGTATCTCCAATTCGTCGGGCCAGGTTTCGGTCGGGTCAGCCCTGAAGGTCTTCCTCGGACGCTCTTTTTTCGCCACCGGTGTCATGAACTACGGCGCTTCGACGGACAGCACCGTGGGCACGCTGATTCACGAGTTCGCGCATGGAGCGATCAACGCGGTTGACGTGCCACCGGTCAGTACGACGGGCGCATGGACGCACACGCGCAAGAGCGACGATCCGGCTCACAACGACTTCGGGGACTCGACGGACAATTCGGTTCAGGCGAGCACCATCCCGATGGACAAGCTGCTGGCGAAGCACCAGCCCGACTATGCGGTTGTCAACGCCGACAACTACGGCCAGTTTGCCTGCGCGCTGCTGACCCACTACGGCGCGTGACAGGGAAGCCGGGGTCAGGTTTTCCACTTCCAGAAGCCGGGGTCAGGCCTTCCATTTCCCCCAACATCGTCGTCGCCTCCGCCCGTGAGCCGCCCGCTGCGTATCGAGTTCACTGATGTCGAGTGCCACGTTACCTCGCGCGGCGACGTAGAAGGGCTGAACCATCGCGTGCGCACAGCATCCGACGGCCATTGCCCATGCGATGTAGGGTTTCGGCGCGCAGTTGATCGAATCCGGGGTCCGGAATTGCGGTTAGGTCCTCCGTTTCCCCTGAGCCCGGCACCGGGGAATCGGCTGAGTATGGAACGGGTCGCGCTGGGCGTCGACATCAAGAATCCGCGCACCCGCAACAAGCGGCCTTTGCCAACCGATTCGCTGGATCTGAGCGTGTTCGAGGCTCGAAGAAGGGCTTCCTCGGCGGCATCGAGAGCAAGGCCACGAACAAGGTTGGGTTGGCGTGATCGTCTTGCACGCCGGATGTTGTCTGCCACTGCGGCCCTGTGCGCGGCACCGCTGCTGAACTGAGCCCTTCGCGATGCAGCCTGCCGACTTCCCTTCAGCCCATGTCGACGGCGCGGCCCCCGGTCTGGACGCTGCCCAGCGGGCAGACCCGGCCTGGTGCCATGCGCGCCGCGGCGAGGCGGCGGCGCTGGCCCTCAATGCCGAGGCCTGGCGGCTGGACGGGCACGAGATCGTGGCTCTGCGCTTGCGCGATCCCGGCGCGGAGCTGGACAGGCCGGCGCAGGGCCCGCTACGGCTGCTGCCGCTGGTGCGGCTCGCGGGTCCACCGGCGGCATCACCACCGCCCGCATCGCCGCGGCGCAGTCCGGCACCCGCCGCCGCGCCCGTTGCCGCGCCAGCGACCACCTTCGCGCTGGCGCTCGACGCCGCCGCCATGGCCGCCGTGCTGGTGCAGGCAGCGCGGGACGGCGTGCCGTTCTGCGAAGAGTGCACCCGCGCCGCGCCGAAGGGTGGACAGCCCGCCACCGCATGACCCCCGAACTTCGCCAACAGATCCTGGACGTGCTCTGGCCGCCGGGGCAGGCGCGGCACGCCAGCGTCTGGGCGGTGCTGGACTGCGCGCGCGACCCGGCGATCTACCGCCTGCTGCTGGAGTCGCGGCTGGAGTTCCTCTGCCTGTACAGCGGCAAGCTGCCGCGCGAGCTGGAGTTGGTGGCGCCGCATATCGTTGAGCTGTTGCCGGGGCATCACTTCACTCAGCGCCTGCTAGACGAAGGATGGGGCAGGGCATGGGGCATCTTCGTCAGGATCGCCGACCCGACCGCGTTGCGGAGCAATCTGCGCAAGTTGCTCAGGGTGCAGGACGAGGACGGGCGGCGTCTGCTGTTTCGCTTTTACGACCCGCGGGTATTCGCGATGTTCTTGCCCATCTGCGACACCGAACAGCTGCACCAGTTGTTGGACGGTGTGCAGGCCTACGTCTGCGAGGCGGAGCAGGGCCGCGCCTGCAGCAGCTTCGCGCTGCAGCAGGGTCGGCTGCAGTTGGCGACGTTGCCGCTTCAGTCTGCGGACTGAGCGTCCAGCCCGAGAAGTTCGTTCACGCGGCCACGCACCTCGTCGACGCGGTCCAGCCCGTCGGCACGGGCCGCGGAAACGGCGCCGCCGACACGTTCGCGCAGCGCTGAGTCGACCGGCAGCCCCAATGCCGTGGCGACACGCTGAGTCTCATCATCGATGAATCGCTGCTGCATTGCGGCGCCCAGCATCGCCAGCTGGATGCGGCGGATCGTCAGCATGGTCGCGAAGCTCTCCGTCAGCGCAGTGGCAAAGGCCGCAGCGAGTCGAGCAGCGCGTTCCAGGCCTGGTCGAGGGCGGCCCCTGCGGTGGCCGGCCCATCGAGCTCCAGCGTCATCAGCGGTGCGCCGGACTGGCGGCCGACGCCGGGATGGAAAAAGCGGTACAGGCGGAAGGGTGCTGCCGTTGCCGAGGCACGCATCTGGCCGCGCAACTCGCGGCCGGCCAGCCCGGCCACGGTGCGCACCGTCTGCGACGACAGGTTCACGGAGACGCCGCTGCCGGCCATTCCGGACAACTCGGCCTCCGGTTGGGCTAGCGGATGGGTCTCGTCTGGCTTGTCGACTGTGCGTGTCTGCAGCGAAAACAGCGTGTCGGGCCACGCCTGGCCCGCCAGGCTGAGCGAGGTGCTCTCGTTGCGGCTCGGCTCCAGGTGCATCGCGCCGTGTGCCAAGCAGAAGCCCGCGCGTGCGCCGGCACGGTAACCGGGGGCGATCATGCGCATGGCCCGTTCGGCAGGCGCCTCGCGCCCCTTGCCGCTGAGCAACTGCATGCGCAGCGGCCCGGATAGGACGACGAGGCGGCGGTCGAAGCTGTCGGCACTGCCCAGGCCGAACCAGGCGGCCGGGCCCACGCCGTCCAGTTCGAAGCGGCGGATCAGCGGCGTCTTCGGCGGCAGACCCTGGCGAAGCCGGTCCAGCACCGGATCGCTGCTGCCAGGGGCGGGCGGCGGCGGCGCGTCGTCCAAGTCGGTGAGGTACATCTTCTGGCTGCGCGCCTGCAGCACCCAGCCGGGTGGCGGGCTCAGGCTGAATCGGCCGATGCAGATCGCGTTCGGAGTCGGGTCCATGGCATCACTCCGGGCGGTGGGGGGCGCGCCGGCCTGCGCCCGGGGCGCGAGCAACAAGGCGGCGGTGGCGAGGATGGCACGGCGTTGCACCGTCGTCACCCGCGTTCGGCGTCGAAACGATCGGCCAGCATGGCCGTGATCGCGGCGAAGACGAACTTCTGCGCCTGCGGGCTGTCGTAGGCTGGCTGGTGTTCGACGTTCAGGCCGGCGGGGTCAGGCGTGCTGGTTGCCAGGTCGACATCGGCTCCCGCGAAGGTGGCCGAGGACACCGGCACCGTGGCATCGCCGTCACCGGCGGGGTCTTGCAGCCCTGCCTGCATGTGCTCGCCGGCGGTGTTGCGGTAGAAGCCGCGGAAGCCACGCGATGGATAGGGATCGGAGCGCACCCAGTTGCTCTCGGCCTTGAAGTGGACGCTCTCGGCGGTCTTGCGCCCAGTGCCCCAGAGGTAGCGCGTGTTCGGGTGTGTGTACGTCCCCAGCGTGTCGTGGAAGGCCTCTGCCTGCGCCAGCAGCGCGAGATACGAGAACCAGGCCGGCGGCACAGCTTCCCCTATCACGGCGTCGATAGCGTTGTCGTCGTCTTTCGGCTTCAGCTCGCCCGGGCGCAGCAGGTCGGGGTCGACCAATCCCCACCAAGTGTTGGTGCTGGGATTGCCAGTTTCCGGCTTCTCGGTTTCGGCAGGAATCCGGTAGATGTCCTCATACGGGTTGCCGCTTTGCGGCTTCGGCACGAACAGGTCGCTGCCATCGGGGCCCTTGGCCGTAAGCCATTGCTTCGTCCTTCCATCGTTCAGGACGTAATGCTTGTTGGGCAGCAATTCGAGCCCGCCGATGCTATTGCCCAGGATCACGGTCGTCCGCCGTCCGTCGCCGCCAAGAATGACCGACGTCAGCCACGCTTCAAAGCTACCGCCTTCGAAGCCAGCCTTGATCCGCCAGTACGCCGCTGGCGATCCCCACGCGGGCTGCACACCGTGGACCACGCCCAGCACACTGCCTTCGGCGCCGTGCAGCGAGCAGGCGGCGCGCGCGACGAGCCCACCCATCGAGTGAGTGACCAAGATGACGCCTTCGCAACGCCCAACGGCGTCTGTGGCTTCCTGCTTGATCTCTGCGATACGCGCTGCGAGCTTGGCACCGGCCGCGCTGGCGTCGCCGGTCCAGTTGTAGCCATGGGCGTGCACCGAGAAGACGAATAGCTTGTTGAGCGCCCTCCAGTCATGCGCCATCAGTGCGTTCAGCAACTGGTCGTACTTGCGGATCACGGTACTGAAGCCGTTACCCACCGGCTGCTCGAAGTCAGGCTCAAGGTACTCGGGGTCGAAGGCCTCACCGATGACCAGCGCCTTGCGCGCCGCGGCATCCTTGAACAGAAGGTTCTTCAATAGCCAGCCGGTATCTGTGTCCCACCGCAGGTTCGGCAGCTTGCCGGTCCTGCCCTTGCCGTCCGTACCGGCCAAGCGCAGCCGGCTGCCCATGATCCCGGGCACGAAGACGATGGGAATCGCTTCGCGCTGCACCTTCAGCACATGGTCTTCGTTTGTGACCAGACCCGATTGGATCTGGTCGACTTTGCTCCAAGGCAGGGACATCGTGCGTGAGGGCGTCAGGGACTGAAGCTGCGATCGCTATCCAGTTGGGCCTGCACGTCGTCGTAGAACCTGGCCCCAAAGGCCACGCTGGCGCTGCCCCCGGCAATGCCCTCGATGCGGAAGCGGCCGCCGGTGTTCAGCGTTTGCGCCGGCGCCACGCCGCCCAGGTTGAGAGTCATCGCGATGCCGCCATATGGCTGGCGGGCTTCAGCCGGCCACCAGACCGGCTTCGTGTTGGCGGCATCCACCGGCTCGAGCGTGATGCCAAAGTAGTGCAACAGAGGGCATGGTTGCACCGCGCTGTCGACTGCGCGGTTGTTGGCCCGAGGATTGTTTGGCATGGGTGCGTGCGTTTACCTAGCGTCCGCGGCCCAGGTGCCGGCCAGCCGCGCGGCCGGCGTTGCGATGGACTGCATCCGCATCACCGTCACCGCATTGCGATGCTGGTGGCTCAGCACCGGCATCAGCCCGGCCTGCAGCAGGGCGTTGCCGCCTTCCTCGCCCAGGTACTGCTCGGCGGAGGCCTGTAGCTCGCGTTCGCCGTCCTGCGTGAAGGCATAGGCCGGCAGGTCGCCGATCTCGCGCTCGTCGCCGGGCTCGAAGTCCCAGCCGTTGAGCGTGAACGCGCGGCCGGTCAGCAGCGCCACGGCCAGCGCCGGGTTGCCCCACAGGAAGTGCTCGTGCGCGGGGGCGCCGTCGAACTCCTCGAAGGCGAACGAGACCACCGGGTCATGGGCCTTGCCGTAGGGCACACGCAGCAGCACGCGCGGCGCGGCCAGGCCGATCCAAGGCGCGGCCTCGCTGCCGCGCAGCGACCGCCAGGCCGCCAGCCCGGGGTCGTCCGGCGGGCCGGCCAGCGTACGGTCGCCCTCGGCGATGAACGGCCCGCCGGCCTGGCTGGCGACGAGGCCCAACGCGGCAAGCAGGCCGTTGTCGGCGTCCGACGGTCCGAACCGATACAGACCTGCCAGCAGGTGCCACGGCTCGCCGCCCGGCACGCCGCGCCAGCGGTCGGCCAGCGCACGGTGCAGCTCGGTCTCGGCCAGCCGGCCCTGGCTGGCGACGACGTCGGCCAGCAGTTCGTCACGCGAGGCGTCGAACAGGTGCAGCTGCAGGTCGTCGCCCAGCTCCAGGCTGCCGATCAGCCACTGCACGCCGCGCCAGGCTGCCTCCAGCGCCTGGAAGGCCGGGTCGTGCAGCAGCGCGCGCATCTGCTCGGCGATCGCGCTGTCGACGGCACTCAGGTAGGCCTGCGTCTGGGCGCGCGTGTCCGGCACGATGTGCGGCGCCACCACGCGCTGCAGCAAGGCCTCGATGCCCGTGGCCGGCGCGGCCGACCTGGGTGCACCGGCGGCCGAGGGCGCGCCTTGTCCCAGCAGCGCGCCCAGCAGGTCCGCCGCTTGCTCCGGCGGCCGTGTGCGCGAATGGCGAAGCGCGTCGAACAGCGGCAGCCGCTGGTACAGCGCGTCGGGGTGGAAGTCGTCGAGCTGCGTGAAGTCCACGGAGCCTGCCGTCGTCAGCAGGCGCGGCGCCAGTCGCGCGATGACCTCGTCCAGGGTGTCGACGTCGACGCGGTGCGTGGGCCGCTCCGCCAGGGGCCGGCGCTCGGCCGCCGGGCGCGCGCTGAAGTCGCCCACGACCAGCAGTCGCATCGGCCCGCGGCCGTGATGTGCGGCTCCGGCCGGGCGGCCGGTTTCCAGCGTGAACTGCAGGCGTCCGGGCATGGAGTGGGTGCTGGGCTGGTGCGGTGCCCCCGGAACTCCGGCGGGCGGTGGAGGCTACCTGTCAGGCCAAGGGGCGTCGCGGCTTGCCGCCCTCGATACTTTGCTTCAGAGTCGGGCACCGGGCAACCGAAATCTTCATGCCGAACGACAACGCCAGCCTCGCCGACCACGCCGAGCCCAGCGCCGCGCAGCGCCTTCAGCAGGCCATGCAGTGCCACGGCGGCGGCCGTCTCGACGAGGCCGAGGCCGCCTACCGGGCCGTGCTGGCCGCCGAGCCCGCAAATCCCGACGCGCTGCACCTGCTGGGCGTGCTGCAGGCGCAGCGCGGCCGCCACGACGAGGCGGCCGTGCTGATCGCCGCGGCGATCGCCGCGAACCCGCACGAGCCGATGTTCCACAACAACCTCGGCAACGTCTGCACCGAGCGCGGTCGCCTGGACGAAGCCGAGGCCAGCTACCTGCGCGCGTTGCAGCTCGACGGCTCGCGCGTCGATGCGCTCAACAACCTGGGCGTGCTGCTCGGCGCGCGCGGCAACGCCGACGGTGCCGAGCAGGTGCTGCGCCGGGTCATCGAGCTGGCGCCGGGCTTTGCCGACGCGCGCCAGAACCTGGCCAACCACCTGTTCCGCTGCGGGCGCCTGCCAGAGGCTGTGCAGCAGTGCATGGACGGCCTGGTGGTCGCGCCGCGAAGCGCCGTGCTGCGGCGGCTGCTGGGGGTGTCCTACTCGATGCTCGGCATGAAGGAAGAGGCCACCGCGGTCTGGCGCGCCTGGCTGCAGGCCGAGCCGGGCAACGTGCTGGCCGAGCACCACCTGCGCGCCTGCACCGGCGAGGACGTGCCCGCCCGCGCCGCCGACGCCTACGTGCAGCGCGTCTTCGACGGCTTTGCGGCCAGCTTCGACGCCAAGCTGGCCTCGCTGTCCTACCGCGCGCCGCAGCTGGTGACGCAGGCCGTGGCGCGCCACGGTGGCGCGCCGCAGCGCGACCGCGACGTGCTCGATGCCGGCTGCGGCACCGGCCTTTGCGCGCCTTTGCTGGCGCCCTGGGCGCGGCATCTGGCCGGCGTGGACCTGTCCGCCGGCATGCTCGAGAAGGCGCGTGCGCGCGGCGGCTACGACGAGCTGGTGCAGGGCGAGCTGGTGGCCTTCCTGCGCGAGCGCGGCCGCTGCTGGGACCTGATCGTCTCGGCCGACACGCTGTGCTACTTCGGTGCGCTGGAGGCCTTCGCCGCCGCCGCAGCTGCCTCGCTGCGGCCGCAGGGCCGGCTGGTCTTCACGGTCGAGGCGCTGGACGCCGCAGGGGGCGACGCCGGTGCCGATCACCGCCTGCTCGAGCATGGGCGCTACAGTCACCGCCGCGGCTACGTGCAGGGCGTGCTGCAGGCGGCCGGGCTGGACGTGCTGGAGGCCTCGGGCGCGGTGCTGCGCACCGAGGGTGGCGAACCGGTGCACGGCTGGGTGGTCGCTGCGGCGGCGCATTGAGAACAGCAGGGACGACATGGGCGCCAATCCGACACAGATGAAGCTGGTGTGCGCGGCCGCACCGTCGCTGCTCTTCAGGTCCATGTCAGGGCTGGAGGAGGTTTCGCGCCTGTTCGAGCTGCGCGTCGTGGCGGTCAGCGACGACCCGAAGATCGCCGCCGATGCCGTGCTGGGCAAGCCGGCAGCGGTGTCCATCGAGGTCGCCGACGGCCAGCAGCGCTGGTTCCACGGCATCGTGGCCGCCTTCGGCATCGACGGCGTCGATGGCCGGCGCTTCAGCTACCGCCTCGTGCTTCGGCCCTGGCTGTGGCTGCTCACGCGCTCGGCCGACCTGCGCATCTTCCAGGACAAGAGCGTCCCCGACATCATCAAGCAGGTGTTCGGCGACTACGCCAGCAACTTCGTCTCCGAACTCAAGGGCAGCTACTCGCCACGCGGCTATTGCGTGCAGTACCGCGAGACCGACTTCGACTTCGTCAGCCGGCTGATGGAAGAGGAGGGCATCTTCTATTACTTCCGCCACAGCAAGGACAAGCACGAACTGGTTCTGGCCGACGCCTCCGGCACCCATGCGCCGCTGCCGGGCTTCGACAAGATCAGCCACCTCGAGGACGAGCAGGCCCTCGGCGAGCGCCAGGGCATCAGCGCCTGGCACATGCGCCACGAGATCCAGACCGGCAAGTGGACGCTGTCGGACTACGACTTCCAGAAGCCGGCCACCTCGCTGCGGTCCGACACCGTGGCCTCGTCGCGCAAGCACGCCGAGAGCGGCCTCGAGGTCTACGACTACCCGGGCGGCCACGCTGCCAAGGCCGGCGGCGACGCCCGCGCGCGCCTCCGGCTGGACGAGGCGAGCAGCCGCTTCACCCGCTTCACCGGTCAGGGCAACACGCCCGGGCTGGCCGCCGGGAGCAGCTTCTCGCTCGTCGATCACCCGCGCGAGGACCAGAACGCCAAGTACATCGTGCTGCAGACGCGCATCGACGCCGTCCAGGCCGGCTACGAGGCCGGCGTCGGCGAGGACACGCGCTTCCTGTGCCGCTTCGTGGCGCAGAGCCACGCCGACCCCTTCCGCCCGGCACGCATCACGCGCAAGCCCGTGGTCGCCGGGCCGCAGACGGCGCTGGTCGTCGGCCCCTCGGGCGAGGAGATCCACACCGACGAGCACGGCCGCGTGAAGGTGCAGTTCCACTGGGACCGCCTGGGCAAGAAGGACGCCGGCAGTTCGTGCTGGCTGCGCGTCGCGCAGGGCTGGGCGGGCAACGGCTTCGGGTTGCTCGCGCTGCCCCGCATCGGGCACGAGGTCGTCGTCGCCTTCCTTGAGGGCGACCCGGACCAGCCGCTGGTCGTCGGCAGCGTCTACAACGGCGACAACAAGCCGCCCTACGCGCTGCCCGACCACAAGAACGTGACGGCGCTGAAGTCCCGCTCCACCAAGGGCGGCAAGGCGGCCGACTACAACGAGCTGCGCTTCGACGACACCAAGGGCAGCGAGTACCTGATGCTGCGCGCGCAGAAGGACCGCCTGGACGTCGTCGAGAACGACCTGCACAGCAACGTGATGGCCAATGCCACCTTCCACGTCGGCAAGGACCAGGCGCAGCAGGTCGACGGCGAGTACGAGCTGACGGTCGGCAAGAACCACACGGCCAAGGTGGCCGAGATCTGGCAGCTCGAGGCCGGCAAGGACGTCGTCCAGAAGGTGGAAGCCAGCTGGTCCGCGAAGGCGGCCCAGCATTTCATTGCCGACGCCGGCATGACGGTGTCTCTGCAGTCGGGGACCTCGGTCTTCGCCAAGGCCGGCACCGACGTCGGCGTCGAGGCCGGCACCAACGTGCACCTCAAGGGGGGCATCAACGTCGTCATCGAGGCCGGCGTGCAACTGACGATCAAGGCCGGCCCTTCTTCGGTGGTGCTGGGGCCGGACGGCGTCTCGATCACCGGCCCCCTGGTCAAGGTCAATTCCGGCGGCAGCGCGGGCAGCGGGCAGGGCGCCAAGCCCGAGAAGGCCACCAAGCCCAAGGAGCTGAAGAAGAAGGACCGCAAGGCCGACCCGCTGAAGGGAAAGCACCGCTAGGCGGCACCCGCGCCTCACGATGAGTCTGCAGCCCACCGACCCCGCCACCGAGCAGGAGGCCCTGTGGGCCCGTTTCGTGGCCGACCTGGCCGACCACTTGTCCGGGCAGTGGCCGGCCATGCCCGAGCGCCTGGGCGAGCGCTACCCGGCCTTCGTCGAGACCGCCGTCGCGCAGGCCGAGAAGCGCGGCCTGGCGCGCGCCGCGAGCATCGCGCGCTACGTCAACCTGAACTTCGTCTGGGGGCCTTCGTTCCACGACCGGCCCGGCTTCGAGTGGGCCGCCGGCCTGCTGGCCGCGCCGCGCGAGCAGGAGTGGTCCACCCTGCACCGGCTGGTGCGCCGCTCGCTGGCCGAGCTGCAGCGGCTGCCCGAGACCCGTATCGCGCCCGACATGCTGGCGGCGGCCGACGAACGGCTGCTCGACCGCTTCGGCGCGCTGGGCCGGCGCGGGGCGCTGCACCCCGCCGAGCCGCCGCCGGCCCCGCGCCGCGCCTGCGACGTCGAGGCGGCCGAGTTGCGGCTGCTGCAGCCGGCGCTCGACCGGCACTACGTTCTCGAGGCCGGCCAATGGCAGCGCGTGCCGTTGCCGGCGCCGGCCGCGCTGCGCGTGACGGCGGCCGATCCGATGCCGCGGCTCATCGGCGTGCTGTCGCAGCCGCCCGAGCACCCGCAGCCGGCGCGGCTGCAATGGCGCACGCGCACGCACGCCGTCTGCGACGTCGACCTGCACCCGGCGCTGTCGTTCGCCGGCAGCCATGGCCTGTGGCGCTGGCAGGGGCACGAGGCGCGCGCGGTCAGCTGGCCGGTGTGGGCGCTGGACCAGCCGGCACCGCCGCCCGGCACGGTGATCGCCGAGGAGACCTCGCCCAGCATCTCCAAGCTCGACCTCGCGGTGTGTGGGCTGCGCGACGACGGCGATCCCATCGGCAGCCTGGCCGGCCAGGTCTGGGTCTGGCCCGCCGAGCAGTGGTGGCTCGAACTCCAGCGCGGCGCGCCGGCCGCGCAGGCGCCCGGTGCCGGTGCGCCGCCCCGAGCGGCCACGCGCTGCCGCATCGAGCGCGATGGCGTCGCGCAGGATGCGGGGGCGATGCGCACGGCCTTCGAACAGGGGCTGGACGCCGCTGCCGCCGAAGCGATGAAGCGCTTGCGCGACGCCTGGCAGGCCGTCGACGGCATCGCGTCGCCGCGGCTCGAGGGCCTGCTGGCGCTGCTGCTGGGCCGCGCCGCCTTCACCTGGGGCTGGCACCTGGGCGCAGCCGGGATGGACGGGCGGGCCCTGCTGCGCGTCATCGGCGAACTCGACATGCAGGCCGCGCAGGCCGAACTGGCCTTCGAAGGCGATCTGGCCGAGGGCGACGCGCGCAGCCGGATCGCGCTGCGCTGCACCGGGCGGGCCGCGCTGCAGCACGCGCTGCGACGAGAGGCGGCGGAGCCACCGCTGCTGGCCACGTTGATGCCGCTGCGAACGAGCTTTCGCTTCCCGTTCGAGGCCGAGCTGCTGCCGCTGGCTACCGACTCGGGCGCGCTGCTGCAGGCGGCCGGCCCCTGCACCGGTGCGCTGGCGGGCGAGGCCGGGCTGCGGCCGCGCACCAGCGGCGGCAGCGGCTGGGAGTGGTTCGCGCAGCTGCGGCTGGAGCCCGTGACGCTGCCGGTGGAGCTGCAGGACCCGTTGCTGGGCTTGCAGCGCCGCGTGCTGGCGCTGCTGCCGGCCGCCACCCTGCTGGACTGGAAGCTCGCCTGATGGAACGACTGCTGGTCCTGCGGCTGGAGAGCGTGGGCGTCGCGGCCGAGGCGCTGATCAACGGCGTGCCGGTGGCCCGCACCGGGCCGTCGCGGCGCGTCGTCACGGTGCCGGTGCACGAGTACACGCTGGCCGGCGCCAACGAGGTCGAGCTGCACGTCGAGCCGCCGCCTCCCGGCGCCGAGGCCGCGCCGCAGCCACTGCTGTCCGACGGCACCCAGGCCGCCAGCCTGCGCCTTCTGCTGCCGCGCATCGGCCAGGTGGCGCACCCGGCCAATGCACGCACGCTGGGCGAGCTGGACTGGGCGCCGCCGGCCGATGCGGTGACCGAGCTGCCGCACGTGCTGCGCGGCCGCGTCGAGCTGCCCATCGCCTTCCCGCGCTGGCGCTGGCTGGACGCGCCGCCCGTCGCGGACCCAGGGGCGCTGCGCGCGCCGGTGGCGAAGTTTCTGCAGGGCCTGGCGCTGGGGCTGGCGCGCGGCGACCCGGAGCCGCTGGTACAGGCCGCGCGGCTGCGCTTCGAGGAGCTGGCGCAGGCCTACCAGCACGCGCTGGCCGACGACGTAGGGCGCTTCCGGCTGCGCATCCAGCGCTGGCATGCCGAGCAGCCCCTGAAGCCCGCCATGCCCCGTGCCGACGCGCTGCTGCTGCGGCCGTTGGCCGGCGGCCGGCTGCTGGAATGCCTGGCCCCCGACGGCGAGCCGGTGCTCGCCAGCCCGCTGCCCGGCGGTGGCCGTGCCGTCTGGCCGCTGCGCGTGGCGACGATCGAGGGTCGCTTCTACGTGCTGCGCTGAGAGCTCACCGCTATGCTGACCGTTGCAGTGGCCCAAGGTACCCCAGGAACATGCCCCGGATGATCGCGCTGACCGTGCTCAGCTACAACGGCGCGCCGGCCGATGGACTGTCCGCCCAGTTCGACGAGCTTGGCGGCACCATCGGCCGCGCCAACAACAACCAGCTCGTGCTGCCCGACCCCGAGCGCACGATCTCGCGCGTCCATGCCCGGCTGGTCTTCCGTGGCGGGGGCTTTGCCATCGCCGACAACGGCAGCAACCCGATCAGCGTCAACGGCACACCGACCGGCGCCGGGAGAGAGCACCCGCTGAAGCCGGGCGACCGCGTGCAGATCGGCGGCTACGAACTCGAGGTGCGCGAGGCCGGTGCATCGCCGCGCCGGGACGACCCGTTCGCCGACCTCTTCGGCGACTCGTCCCTGGGCCTGGCGACTCCGGCCCCCATGAGCGCCCCGGCCCCGCCTGCGCGGGCGGCCCCGCCGGCCATGGCGGCATGGCCGCCGCCGGCTCCTCAGCAGGCGCCGTCGGCTGCGCTGGGCCCTGGCCACATTCCCGACGACTGGGATCCGTTCGCGCCCGAGCCCGTCGCCGCCGGACCGGCCCCGCTGCCGCCGGGCGGCGGCGGCTTCGACGACCTGGCGCGTCTGGCCAGGCCCGCCGAATCGTCGCTGGACGAGCTCTTCGGCCTCGGTGCGGCACCGCTTGCCGGCGACCCGCTGGGCGCCGCGCCGGCGGCCGGGCTGGCGCCCAACACGGCGGCGCATGCCGATCCGCTGCTGGCGCTCGGCAGGACCGCTTCGCTGGCGCCGGCCAGCCGCGACGACCATGCGTCGGAGCTGAACACCCCGATGCCGCTGCCCGCGGTGCAGGCGCCGCCACCGGCGCCCAGGCCGGCCGCGTTGCCCAGCGGCGCCATCTTCTCGTGGGACGACCCCCCGCGCGAGGGCCGGGTGGTCACCTTGCCAGGCGCGCGGCGTGCGGCGGCAAGGGCGGCGCCGGATCCGTTCGAAGCCGCGAGCCTGCCGGCCGCGCCCGCAGCGCCGCCCTTGGCCGGCAGGCCGGCCGCGCCGGCACCCCGCGCGGCGCTGCCGGCCGCCGCAACCGCCACGGCCGATGCCGACGCGCTGCACCGCGCGCTGCTCGAGGGCCTGGGCACGCCGGGCCTGCGCCTGCCGGTGCTGGACGAGGCCACGATGCGGCTGATCGGCGAGTTGCTGCGCGAGTCCATGCGCGGCGCGGTCGAGCTGCTGGTCGCGCGCGCCGCGCTGAAGCGCGAGATGCGCGCCGAGCAGACGATGATCGTCGCGCGCGAGAACAACCCGCTGAAGTTCTCGCCCAGCGTCGAGGTGGCCTTGCAGCACCTGCTGGGCCCGCCGTCGCCGGGCTTCATGGCCGCCGCACCGGCCGTGCGCGACGCCTTCGACGACCTGCGCGCGCACCAGCTCGGCGTGATGGCCGGCATGCGCGCGGCGCTGGACGGCGTGCTGCAGCGGTTCGACCCGCAGCAGCTGGAATCCAAGCTGGGCGCCCGCTCGTCGTTCGCCAGCCTGATCCCGGCCACGCGCAAGGCGCGGCTGTGGGAGCTGTTCCAGGAGCTCTTCGGCCAGTTGCAGACCGAGGCGCAGGACGACTTCGACGACCTCTTCGGCCGGGCCTTCCTGAAGGCCTACGAGGAGCAGCTGGCCCGGCTTCGCCGCGAACGCGACCCGCGCTGACGAGCCACGGCAAGCAGCCAGGAGGACCCACGCATGCTGGCTCTGGAAGTTGCCCTGCTGTCGGACCGCGGCGGCCGCACGTACAACGAGGACGCCTGCGGACACTGGCACAGCAAGCGCCACCTGGTCTGCGTGCTGGCCGACGGCGCCGGTGGTCATGGCGGCGGCGACATCGCGTCGCGGCTGGCGGTGCAGGAGCTGATCGGCCGCTTCTCCGAGCAACCTTCCGAGAAGGCCTCCGAGCTGGACCGCCTGCTGCGCGTCACCAACGACGTGCTGATCGCGCAGCGCGTGCCCGGCACGGCGCGCCAGGACATGCACAGCACGGTGGTCTGCCTGGTCATCGACTTCGTCGGCCACTGCGCGCACTGGGCGCACGCCGGCGACTCGCGCATGTACTGGTTCCGCGGCGGCCGCCTGCACGACCGCACGCGCGACCACAGCCTCGTCCAGGCGCTGGTCGACACCGGGGTGCTGAGCCCCGAGCAGGTGCGCGCCCACCCCAAGCGCAGCGAACTGCGCTCGGCGCTGGGCATCGCGGCCGATCAGCTGGAAGTGTCCAGCGATGATGACGGCGGCGACCCGGTGCAGCACGGCGATGTGTTCCTGTTGTGCACCGACGGGCTGTGGGAGTACCTCGACGACGCGGTGCTCGAATCCACGCTGGCCGCGGCGCCCAACCCCGGGGCCTGGATCGGCGAGCTGGCGGCGAGGGTGCGCGATGCCGCCAGCCACAAGGCCAGCCACGACAACTTCAGCGCGCTGACCGTCTGGACGCGCGAGGCGCAGGCGGACTGAACGGCGCGCGCCACTCTCCCCACGACTCAGGAGGACACCATGGCCAACCAGACCTGCATGGGCGCGATGATGCAGTGCAGCCAGGGCGTGGCGCCGAGTTCGCTCATCCCGACGCCCAAGACGGTGATGACCAGCAACATGGTCGCCGCCAACATCCTGGACCACATCCCGATGGTCAACATCCCGCCCTTCGGCATGTGCCGCAGCCCGGCCAACCCGATGGTGGCGGCGGCCACAGCGGCTGCCATGGGCGTGCTGACACCGATGCCCTGCATCCCGGCGACCCCGGCGCCCTGGGTCCCCGGCGCACCGACGGTGCTGCTGTGCGGCGCGCCCGCCCTCAACGACAGTTCCAAGCTGACCTGCCTGTGGGCCGGCACCATCAGCATCAACTTCGCCGGTCAGGTGACGCACCAGATTCCGTAGGGTGCCCTGAAACGGCCAAGGCCCGCACGCGGCGGGCCCTGGAGCCTGGGAAACGCGGGTGCGGTGTCAGGACGGGGGCGACGCGCGGCCGATCTCGACGCGCCGGTTCTCGGGGGCGAACGGGTCGCGGTTGTTCTTGGGCGCGTTGGCACCCACGCCCACCGGCGCCAGCATGGCCGGATCGGCACCCAGGCTGACCAGGTAGTCCCTAACCGCCTCGGCACGCCGCTGCGACAGCGACATGTTGACCTCGGCGGTGCCCGAGGCATCGGCGTGGCCCTCGATGCGCACGACCCGGTTGCTGCCGCGGCGGGCCTTGAGCACCTCGGCGAAGACCTCGAGCTGCTTCTTCAGCTGGTCGGGGAGTTCGGCCGAGCCGATGCGGAACGAGGTCGCCGGCAGCGAGTAGCGCACCGCGGGCTTGAAGCCCATGCACTTGAAGCCAGCGCGCTTGAGCTCCTCGCAGGCGTCCTCGGGGAACAGGCCCTCGGCCACGGCTTCGGCCGACGGAATGCTCTGACCGACGTCGACCGCGCCTTGCGCGAGCGCGCCCTGACTCAGGGCCACGGATGCGGCCAGCGCCAGAGACCAACGCGTGAACCGTACGGAAGAACTCATTGCACACCTCGCGGAAGTGACCGGGGCCATCGTGACTGCGGCCAGTCATCGTGGCTTGCCCTTGATCGGGACCGGTGTGGAGACACCCCTACGGCGACCCCCAGACCCCGGTCCGGAAAATCATACGCGCCGCCACCGTGCCGCACCAACCCCAAATGGAAGGGCGTCGGGCAGGCAGGGGGAGTGGCACAAATCACGTCCGAACGCAGGGCGTGTCACCGCACAGTCCCCGGTGACGACCGGCCAGCGGCCGTGTATCGTCGCGCAGCGGCTTGCGCTGGCGCGGCCGGCGGGCGGCGCGCCTGCAGGCAGGCGCGCTGACCGACCTTGCGACAAGAACAGCGCCCACGGCGAGAGCTCCCCTGAAGGACCGCGGCCCCGATGACTTGGCACAACAAGGTGATGTGGACGGAGGGCATGTTCCTCCAGCCGCAGCACTTCCAGCAGCAGGATCGCTTCGTCGCCCGCCAGCTCGACAGCCGGTTCGCCGCCGGCCTGGGCTGGCCCTGGGGCTTCTCGTCGCTGCAATTCGACGACGCCGCGCTGCTGCAGGGCAAGGTGATGATCACCGCCGCGCGCGGCGTGATGCCCGACGGGCTGGCCTTCGCGGTGCCCGCCGACGACCCGGCGCCGCCCGCCTTCGAGGTGCCGGCCGACGCGCGCGACCAGCTCGTCGTGCTCGCGGCGCCGCAGGCGCGGCCGGGCGTGACCGAGAGCGACGTCGAGGGCGGCGAGACGGCGATGCCCCCGCGCTGGCGCGTCGCGGACATCGAGGCCGCCGACGTGCATGCCACCAGCCTGCGCGAGGCGCCGGTGCAGGTGGGGCGGCTGAACCTCCGCCTGATGCTGGCGCGCGATGCTGGCGAAGGCTACACCGCGCTGGGCGCGGTGCGCGTGGTCGAGCGCCGCCCCGACGGGCGCGTGCTGCTGGACAGCCAGTACGTGCCGCCGATGCTGCACGCGCCGGCCCACGTCGTGCTGGACAGCCACCTGCGCGAGGTGCACGGCATGCTGCACCAGCGTGGCGAGGCGCTGGGCGCGCGGCTGGCCCAGCCGGGCCGCGCCGGCATCGGCGAGATCGTCGACTTCCTGCTGCTTCAGGCGGTCAACCGCCACCAGCCGCTGTTCGCGCACCTGCAGCGCCTGGCGGTGCTCCACCCCGAGCGCCTGTACGAGCTGTGCCTGGGCCTGGCCGGGGAACTCTCCACCTTCCGCGAGGCGCGCCGCCCGGCGGCCTACCCGGAGTACCGGCACGACGACCTCGCCGGCTGCTTCCGCGCCGTGATGTCCGACCTGCGGCAGTCGCTGTCGATAGTGATGGAGCAGACCGCGATCCCGATCGACCTGCAGGAGCGCAAGTACGGCATCCGCGTGGCCATCATCTCCGACATCGAGCTGCTGCGCAGCGCCATGTTCGTGCTGGCGGTCAACGCGCAGATGCCCGGCGAGGCGCTGCGCGCGCGCTTCCCGACGCAGGTCAAGATCGGCCCGGCCGAGCGCATCCGCGATCTCGTCAACCTGCAGCTGCCGGGCGTCACGCTGCGCGCGCTGCCGGTGGCGCCGCGGCAGATCCCGTACCACGCCGGCTTCACGTACTTCGAGCTCGAGACGCGCGGCAACGAGCTGTGGAAGCAGCTCGAGACCAGCGGCGGCCTGGCGATGGCGATCGCCGGCGAGTTCCCGGGCCTGGCGCTCGAGTTCTGGGCCATCCGCGGGTGAGGCCGCGGCGCAGGAGCAGCACGCGATGAGCAACTCCGACCAAGCCCCGGATCCGTTCGCCGCCTTCGAGGCCGACCGCACGGTGATCAAGCCGAGCGCCGGTCGCGGCGCCCGGGCGGGGGCGCCGGCGGCGGGGGCGCCTGCCGCGATCCCCGGTGCCCCAGCCGGGGCGGGCCCCGCGCCCGAGGCCGCGCTGCCCGATCTGCCCGGCGCCGCCAGCCTGAACCCGCTGGTGCAGGCGGCGGCGCCGCTGCTGTCGGCAGCGCCTCGGCTGCGGGCCATGGTGCGCCACCCCAACCCGGCGGCGCTGCGCGCGTCGCTGGTGCAGTCGGTGCAGCGCTTCGAGGCCGCGGCGCGGCAGCAGGGCCTGCCCAACGAGCAGGTCGTGGCCGCGCGCTACGTGCTGTGCACGCTGCTCGACGAATCGGCGTCGAGCACGCCCTGGGGCGGCTCCGGCGCCTGGGCTTCGCAGAGCCTGCTCGTGCACTTCCACAATGAGGCCTGGGGCGGCGAGAAGGTCTTCCAGCTGCTATCGCGCCTGGCCGAGAGCTCGGCGCAGCACCGCAACCTGCTGGAGCTGGTCTACGTGGCGCTGTCGCTGGGTTTCGAGGGCCGCTACCGCGTGCTCGACAACGGGCGCGCGCAGCTCGACAGCATCCGCGAGCGGCTGGCGCTGAAGCTGCGCGAGCTCGCCGGCCCGGCGGAGAAGGCGCTGTCGCCGCAGTGGCAGGGCGCGGCCCCGGCGGCGGCGCGGCTGACCGACGGCATCCCGCTGTGGGCGGTGGGCGCGGTACTGGCCGGCCTGCTGCTGGCGCTGTTCCTGGTGCTGCGGCTCACGCTCGCCGCGCAGACCGATGCCACCTTCGGCGCGCTGCAGGCCATCGACGTGCCGGCCCCGCCAGCACCGCCGCCGGCGCCTGCGGCACCGCCACCGCCGCGTCTGGCGCAGCTGCTGAAGACCGACATCGACGCCCGGTTGCTCGAGGTGCGCGACCTGGCCGACCGCTCGATCGTCACTCTGCGCGGCGACGGCCTGTTCGACGCTGGCAGCGCCGACGTGGCCGATTCGTCCCGCGCGCTGTTCGGCCGCATCGCCGCGGCGCTGAACCAGGTGCCGGGGCAGGTCGTGGTGTCCGGCCACACCGACAACGCGCCGATCCGCAGCCTGCGCTTCCCATCCAACTGGCACCTGTCCAAGGACCGTGCGGCCAGCGTCAAGGGGCTGCTGCAGGCGAGCGTGCCGGCAGCCCGCCTGTCGGCCGAGGGCCGGGCCGACACCGAGCCGGTGGCCGACAACGGCAGTGCCGAAGGCCGGGCGCGCAACCGGCGCGTCGAGATCGTACTGCTGGCCGCGGCATCGTCGTGATGATCAACCTGCTGACCGCCGGAGCCGGCACATGAAGGGCCTGTTGTCGCGCCTGCTGAACCCGCTGCTGTTCGCGGTCCTGGGCCTGGTGGCGCTGTCGGTGCTCGTCTGGTTCCTGGGGCCGCTGATCGCCGTCGGGGAGTCGCGCCCCTTCGAGCCCGTCTGGGTGCGCGTTTCGCTGCTGGTGCTGGTCTGGGGCGTGTGGCTGGGCATCGTCGCCTGGCGCGCGCACAGGCGCCGGCGCACGAATGCGGTGCTCCTGCAGGGTCTGGCCGCCGGGCCCTCGGCCAGCGACAAGGAAGCGCAGCTGCTGATGCAGCGCTTCGACGAGGCGGTCTCGCGGCTGAAGGCGGCCCGCGGGCGCAAGTGGTGGGGGGGCGGGCAGTACCTGTACGAGTTGCCCTGGTACGTGTTCGTCGGCGCGCCGGGCTCGGGCAAGACGACGGCGCTGATGAACGCCGGGCTGCAGTTCCTGCTCGGCGACGGCGCCAAGTCCAAGGTGCAGGGCGTGGGCGGCACGCGCAACTGCGAGTGGTGGTTCACGCAGGACGCGGTGCTGATCGACACCGCCGGCCGCTACGCCACGCAGGAGTCCGACCAGGACGTCGACGCCAGCGCCTGGGACAACTTCCTCGCGCTGCTCAAGCGCACGCGGCCGCGCCAGCCGATCAACGGCGTGCTGCTGACGGTCAACGTGCAGGACCTTCTGCAGCAGGGCGCCACCGAGCGGGCCGAGCACGCGGCCAAGCTGCGCGCCCGGCTCGCCGAGCTGCACGCCAAGCTGGGCCTGCGCCCGCCGGTCTACGTGCTGGTGACCAAGGCCGACCTGATCGGCGGCTTCAACGAGAGCTTCGAGGCGCTGGGCAAGGACGAGCGCGACCAGGTCTGGGGCTTCACGCTCGCGCCCGAGGACGACGGCGACCTGCTGGCCTCGTTCCAGGCGCAGATGCAGGCCCTGCAGCAGCGCCTGGTGCGCCAGCTCGTCGACCGCCTGGAAGGCGAGCGCGACGTGCTGCGGCGCAGCGCCATGTTCGCCTTCCCGCAGGAGTTCGCGGCGCTGACGCCGGTGCTGGGCGACTTCCTGCGGCAGGTGCTCGGCGGCGGCGGCAACCTCGAGGCAGCGCCGCGCGCCCGCGGGCTGTACTTCACCAGCGGTACGCAGGAAGGCTCGCCGATCGACCGCGTGATGGGCGCACTCGGGCGCTCGTTCGGCATCGACCAGCGCTCGGCCGCCATCGCCCCCGGGCGCGGCAAGAGCTTCTTCCTGCACCGGCTGCTGAAGGACGTGGTGTTCGCCGAGCGTGGCCTGGGCACGGTGAACGTGAAGGCCGAGCAGCGCCGCCACGGGCTGCGCATGGCGGCGATGGCGGCGATGGCGGTGTTCGCCGTCTCGGTCGTCGTCGGCTGGGCGGTCAGCCGGGCGCGCAACCTGGATCACGCCGCGCAGGTGGCGCTGAAGCTGCCGGCGGTCAAGCAGGCGGTGGCCACGCTGCCGCCGCCGACCACCGCCGACGTCTCGGCGCTGCCGCCGCCGCTGACGGCGCTGCGCGACGCCGCGCGCATCGAGGGGCTGGACCTCGACGCCCCGCCGCTGCTCAACGGCCTGGGCCTGTACCAGGGCGACAAGCTCGATGCCGGCGCGCAGATCGCTTACCGGCGGGTGCTGGCCAAGACGCTGGCGCCCCGGGTGGCGCGCCGGCTCGAGGAACAGCTGCGCGCCGCCAGCCGCGACAACCTCGAGCAGGCCTACGAGGCGCTGAAGGCCTACCTGATGCTGCACCAGCCGGAGCAGTTCGACGCCGCGTCGCTGCAGGCCTGGATCGGCGCCGACTGGGACGCCAACTACGCCCGCCTGGCTCCCGAGCAGCGCGCCGAGCTCGACCGCCACCTGCAGGCCCTGCTGGCGCTGGGCGCGCCGCGGGCTGCGCAGCCGCGCGACGACGCCCTGGTCGCCAGCGTGCGCGAGATGCTGGTCAGCTTCCCGCTGGAGTACCGCATCTACAGCCGCGCGAAGCGCCAGTACAAGCCCGGCACGGTGCCCGACTTCACGGCCGCCGGCGCCGCCGGCCCGAACGCCGCGCAGGTGTTCCGGCGCGCCAGCGGCGAGCCGCTGACGCAGGGCATCAGCGGCTTGTTCACGCGCGACGGCTACCGGAGCGCGCTGCTGCCGGCCATCGAGCGGGCGGCGCCGCAGCTTGCCCGCGAGGAGTCCTGGGTGCTCGGCCTGCAGGCCGACCCCGCCCGCCAGCGTGCGGCGGCACCCGGCGGGGCGATCCACGATCGCGTGCGCCGCCTCTACTTCGAGGACTACATCAAGACCTGGGACGCCTACCTGGCCGACGTGCGCCTGGTGCCGCTGACCGACGCCGAACGCGCGCTGGCTGTCTCGCGCCTGCTCGCCGCGGTCGATTCGCCGATGACCGCTTTCCTGCGCGCCGCCGCCGAGCAGACCCGGCTGGTGCCGCCGGCAACGACGCCCGGCGTGCTGGACCGCGCGGCCAACCAGGCGCGTGCCGACGCCGCGCGCATTGCGGGCGGCGCGCCCGCGGCCGGCGGCGCCGGCGGCCCCCTGGAGCGCATGGTCGACGACCACTTCGCAGGCCTGCAGCGTCTGTTCCAGGGCGAGCCGCCGGCCATCGGCGAGACGCGCAAGCTGTTCGAGGAACTCTTCACCCAGCTGGCCGCCGCCGACGCGGCCAAGAAGTCCGGCACGCCACCGCCTGCCGGCGGCGGCGCCGGCGCCGAGCGCGTCAAGATCGCAGCGGCGCAGCAGCCGGCGGCGGTGCGTGCCCTGGTCGAGCAGATGGCCGATGCGACGGGGGCGGTCAGCCGCGGCGCGGAGCTCGGCAACCTCGCCGCCGAGCTGCAGCCCATCACCGAGTTCTGCAACCGCGCCATCACCAACCGCTACCCGTTCGCCAGCGGCTCGCGTGCCGACGTGCTGCCGGAGGACTTCGGCCAGCTCTTCGGGCAGGGCGGCCTGTTCGACGAGTTCTTCCAGCGCCGCCTGGCGGCCCTGGTCGACACCACGCGCCCGGTGTGGGCCTACCGCCCGCTGGCCGACGGCTCGCGCCCCGTGTCGCCGGCGGCGCTGGCCGACTTCCAGCGCGCGCAGCGCATCCGCGAGACCTTCTTCCGCGCCGGGGGCAAGGCGCCGGCGGTGCGGCTGGAGCTGCGGCTGGTCGAACTCGAGCCGTCGCTGCGCGAACTGAACCTGGACATCGACGGGCAGGTCCAGAAGATGACCACGACCGGGCCCTCGATCGCGGTCGCCTGGCCGAGCCAGCGCGTGGCCTCGGTGATCCGCCTGAGCACCGGGCTGGGCGATGCCGGCCCGTCGGTCCGCACCGAGGGACCCTGGGCGCTGTTCCGCCTGTTCGACAGCTTCCAGGTGCAGCCGGGCGACGTGCCCGAGCGCTTCGGCGTGATCCTCAACCTGGACGGCCGGCGCGCACGGCTGGAGGTCTTCGCCGCCAGCGTGTTCAACCCGTTCCAGATGCGCGAGATCCGACAGTTCCGCTGCCCCTCGGCACTGTGAGCGCCACCGCACCGCCCGGCTGGCACGGCAAGCTGCCGTCGCTGGGCGATTTCGCGTCGCGCAGGCTGCCGCAGGCTTTCGTCGAGCCCTGGGACGGCTGGCTGGCTGCCGGGCTGCTGGCGCTGCGCGAGGCCGCGCCACAGGACTGGCTCGCCGCCTACCTCGGGTCGCCGAGCTGGCGCTTCCTGCTCATGCCGGGCGCCTTGCCGGGGGCCGCGGCCGACGAAGCCGCCCAGCAGGGCTGGGCCGGCGTGCTGATGCCGTCGGTGGACCGCGTCGGGCGCTACTTCCCGCTGACCATCGCGCTGCCGCTGGGCAAGGGCCCGGCGAGCACGGTGCAGATGACCGCACTGTGGCACTGGCTGGGGCGCCTGGACGAGCTGGCGCGCGACGCGCTGTTCGACGACTGGAGCCTGGACCGGCTGGAGGCCGAGCTGGCGCGCATGGCCCGGCCCGAGCTCGACGCCTTGGCCGGGGTGCTACAGGTGCAGGCGCTGCAGCCCGGCGACATGGCTGCGATGCCGGACGGCCTGGATGCCGCGGTGGCCATCGGGCACGAGGCGCAGGCCCTGTGGGCGGCGCGGGTCCGCGGGCGCGGCTGGTGGTACGCCTGCCCGGACGAGGGGATACCGCGTCTGTTCACCTCCCAGGGCCTGCCCCAGCCGCTGCTGCTGGGGCGGCTGTTCGGTGGCGCTGCGACAATCGCGGCCGTCCCGACGCTTCCGCAGTCCGGCCATGGCTGACCGAGGCCCACCCATGAGTCTCGAAGACGAAGACGACCGCACCGTGATCCGCCCTGCCGGCGGTGCAGGGGCGAGCGGACTCCCGCCCGCCGGGGGGGCGGCAGGCCCGGCCACGCCGCCGCGAGGTGACGACGACCGCACGCGGATCGGCGCCGGCTCGGGAATTCCGCAGGGCGCCGCGCCCGCGGGCCCTGCGCCGGCCGACGACAACACCGGGCTGCCCGTGGGCACGCGGCTGGGCGAGTTCGAGATCACCGCGCTGGTCGGCGAGGGCGGCTTCGGGCTCGTCTACTCGGCGCACGACCACTCGCTGCAGCGCCGCGTGGCGGTCAAGGAGTACATGCCCAGTTCGCTGGCCGCGCGGGGCGGCGGCAGCCGCGTGCAGGTCAAGAGCGAGCGCCATCGCGAGACCTTCGAGGCCGGGCTGAAGAGCTTCATCAACGAGGCGCGCCTGCTGGCCAGCTTCGACCATCCCTCGCTGGTCAAGGTCTACCGCTTCTGGGAAGCCAACGGCACCGCCTACATGGTGATGCCCTTCCTCGACGGCACCACGCTGCGCGACGTGCTGCGCCGGATGCCGGCGCCGCCCGACGAGGCCTGGCTGCGCAGCGTGCTGGGCCCGCTGACCGAGGCGCTGCTGGTGATCCACGCCGAGCAGTGCTACCACCGCGACATCGCGCCCGACAACGTGATGCTGCTGGGCAACCGCTGGCTGCTGCTGGACTTCGGCGCCGCGCGCCGCGTCATCGGCGACATGACGCAGGCCCTGACCGTGATCCTGAAGCCGGGCTACGCGCCGGTCGAGCAGTACGCCGAGATCCCGGGCATGAAGCAGGGCCCGTGGACCGACGTCTACGCCCTGGCTGCAGTGATCTACTTCGCCATCATGGGCCGCACGCCGCCGCCTTCGGTCGGCCGGATGTTGAAAGACACCTACGTGCCCCTGGTGCAGTCGGCGGCCGGGCGCTACAGCGAGCGCTTCCTGGCCGCGGTCGACCGCGCGCTGGCGGTGCGGCCCGAAGAACGCACGCAAAGCATCGGCGAACTGCGTCAGGATTTGGGCCTGGGTGCAGCGACCGCCGATCCCTACGCGACGCCGCCGCCAGTGGGCGTGCCGCGGGATGGTGGCGCCGGGCCTGCGCCGACGGGGGCAGGTTCGCCGACCCCGTCAGCTGCTGCTGCACAAGCGCGCGGCGCCAACCGGACGCTGATCGGTGCCGGCATCGGCATGGCGGTGCTGGTGGCCGTCGCCGTGGGCGCCTACCTGGCGTTGGCGCCCATGCCGGCGCCAGCGCCGGTGATGGTCGCCAAAGCCCCGGCCGCCGCGCCGACGCCGGCCCAGCCCGCCCCACCACCCGTGGCCGCGCCGGCGGAGCCGAAGACCTTCGACCCGGGCGTGGAGTTCGCCCATGTCGTGCAGGCGCAGACGGCCGGCTTCGACGTGCGGGTGCAGACCAACCGCGCCAACTACCGCATCGACCGCGATGAACTGAGCTTCACCATCCAGAGCGCCCGCGAGGGCTTCGTCTATGTCTTCGCGCACGGAGCCAGCGGCGAGCTGCTGCAGCTGTACCCGAACACCGAGGCGGGAGCGATCAAGGTGCGGCCGGGGCAGGCGCTGCGCCTGCCGCAGTCGCCCATCGTGCTCAACACCGCCGGCCCGCCGGGGCCGACCGAGCTGCTGGTGCTGGTGTCGCCGCGCCAGCGCGACCACTCGGCGCTGCGACCGCGCAGCGAAGGGGCGTTCCGCTCGTTCCCGACCGGCCCCGAGGCGGCGCTGCTGGCGGCGCAGGGGCCAGGTTCGCTGCCGCCGATGGCCGGCCGGGCCGTCTGTCCGCCATCCGGGGCTTGCGATGACGAGTACGGCGCTGCTCTGGTGCGCGTGGAAGTCGTGCCCTGAACTCGCCCGGTGGCTGCAGCGGGCAATGCGCACCAAAGGCGCCGCAAACCTGCTCCGGCGACAGTAGCTATGGAAGATTGACCGGCCTGCTCGCTCGCGCCCTGCGGCGACCACTCGCCTGAGGTGGTGCGAGCAAACGGCGTTTGGCCAGCCCAAGCCCGTGCGTTGCGGCCTGGTTTTCGCAACCGAAGAGAAGGCTCATGGGGGCAGCGTCCCGTGTTGGCCGGGCGAGCAGCGCCGCGGCTGATTCTTTGCTGGCACAGGCCGAGGCGTTGCCGCTTGCGGCCAAGCGCGCCCCGGCCAACTGCAGTGCCCGCCCCGCGCCGCAACCTTTCCAGGGCGTGCTGGCTGGTCACCAGGTGCGCGCCGAGCCGCTGCGCACCGAAAGCGGACAGACCACCTGGCGCGTAAGCGTCAGTGGTCCGGCCGGTGAGCTCGGAAGCTTGGAGACGAAGTTCAGCGGCCAGCTCGGCGCCGCGCAGCTGGCCGGCGGCTCGCCGCTCAAGCGCCAGGTGCTGGCGATGGTGGCGCAGCAGCGCAGCGCGACGGCCGTCCTGGGCCCCAACGGTCGCCCAGCCCAGCCGCAGCGTGGGGGCGTGAGCGCCACCTTCTTCGACGACCGTGTGGGCGTGACCTGGACGGTCAACCTGCCGCTGTACAAGGAGGACAACTTCAACCTCGGCGGCTACTTCACCCAGACCGGCGGTCGCCGCATCCCGCTGCGGGGGTGGTCGCCCGAAGCCGCCCGCGGCCATGCCCAGCAGGTGATCCCTCAACTGGTGGCCCAAGGGCTCGTCGGTTCCCGCCAGATCCAGGCCCGCCAGGCCCACGAACGGGTCTTTGGCGGCGATGGCGGGCAGTACTGGCTGCCGACGGCCAAGACGACATTCCGTGACGGCCAGGCCGCGTTCCGCGCGCGCGAGGCCGCGCGAATCCCGACCGCCGGCGGCCCACCGCCGTGCGGCACGGCCGAGTTCAACCGCGGTTGGCACGAGGCCCGGCGGGACGACCGGAACTTGGCCGGCGTGGCCGTCGCCTCGGCCGTGCTGGGCGTGGCTGGCTTGGGGGTTCAGGCGCTGCGGCTGCCGCAGGGCTACACCCTCCAGGGCCCGGGCGGCCGAACCTTGACCGCGAGCTGGCCCCGCGGGCGCCCCGGGCAGCAGACCGTCACACTGCAGACGCCGCACCCGGCAGGCGGGGTCCGTGCCGGCACA
>JBIKLC010000080.1:0-2556 GCA_044360025.1 Rubrivivax sp.
CGGACCGTCTCGCCGCTTCCCCTGGGGCTCGTCGGGCCTTGATCTGCGATCTCGATCCTAGGGTTGCCCCTCGTTTGGTAGCGCCACGCCCACTGGGCGCGCAGCATCGACAGGCCGCAGGCGACGCCGAGGTCTGCGCAAGCGGTGTCGATCAAGGCCGGCACGGGCCAGACGGTGTCTAGGCGGGGCGGCATTGCCCGGGGCCTTCAACCAGCGCCCGATGACCGCCTCGCTCTCTCCGCCCTGGTGGCCCGGCGCCCAGCGCGAGTAGACGTCGGCGGTGTCGGTCAGGTTGAAGCCGCCGTCAACGAAGGCGTCGAGCACGGCGAACGAGGTCGCCTCGTCGGCGGTCCAGCCGAAGACGTTGCCCCCCAGCGCCAGCGGCGCCACCTGCAGGCCGCTGCGGCCGAGTGCTCGTGGCGTCATGCCGTCGATTGTGTGCCGCGGCGCCGGCGAGCCGCGGCACCAAGCGCGCCCAGTCCCAGAGCCAGCATCCGCCAGGTCTGGGGTTCCGGCACGGCCGTCACGTGGTAGCTCAGCACGCCCGCCTCGAAGCGCAGCGTGGTCGTCAGCAACGCCGTGTCCGGCCTCCAGACCGTCCATCCACCTCCGAACGCGGGCACCTGCGGCAGCACGTCGATGCGCGCGGTGTCGAGCCAGGAGCCGGCGGCTGTCGTGAGCAAGGTCCATTGCCGGCCCGCGGCAGGCGCGCCGTCGCCGAAAAGGAGTTGCAGATCGAGCCGTCCGTCGTCCATGGTGACAACGGCGCCTGAAGCGTCGATGAAGTCGCTCGCGCCGTCCCGCAGGTCGAAGGTCAGCCTGGCGGACTGCAGGTCCACCCGTCCGGCCAGTGTCAGCGTGCCGACCTCCCGTTCCTCACCACCGGGCCGCAGCTCGCCACCCGCGACGCGCGTGAAGCCCTCGACGCGGCCTTGCCCGACCAGCGCGCCGCCTTGCAGCGTCAGCCCGGCGACATCCTCGCGCCCCGACAGCCGGCCGTCCACGCGCACGGTGCTACCGGCCGACGCGAACACCCAGCCCTCGCCCCACTCGACGTTGTCGAAGTGGGCGCCGGCGGCCATGTGCAGCACGCTGCCCGGGCGCAGGTCGAACCCGCCCAGGTTTTCGATCCGGCCTGTCACCTCGACCTTTCCCAGGTTGCGCCAGAGCGCGCCGTTGTCGACATGGCCCCCAAGCCGGGCCGCCGCGCCGCTGGCAAGCTCGACGCCGCTGCCGAAGGTGAACTGCAGCGAGCCCTCGTTGTGCAGCCGGCCTGCCAGCTGCAAGCCGCGCTCGATGCGCAACGAGGCGCCATCGCGGTTCTGCAACTCGCCGTCGACCACCAGCATGCCCTGCATCAGCGCATCGGAGCGATTCGTGAAGCGTCCGCCCGCCATCACGTGCAACCGGCCGGTGTCGGCCAGCTTCAGGTAGGCCGGCTCCGGCTCGCCGGTGTTGTCGTCGAAGCGGTCCTGCGGCCGGTGGGTCAGCCGGCCGGCCACCTCCAGCGCGCCTTCGATCGTGGCGTCGCGTGTCCAGCGCCAGCCGCCGGCCTCGATGCGAGCGGTGCTGCCGACAGCCACCGGCTCCAGCTCGGGCACCGACGGGTTGTTGATCCACAGTCGCAGCGACGTGGCCTGCTGCTGCACGGAACCGTTCCAGCCCGCAGGCAAGGAAGACAAGTCAAAGCGCAGGCTGCTTGTTGACAGACTGTCGGTTCCGCTTCTACGACGTCGGCAGTGGCCGCATCACCATCGACGGGCAGGACATCCGCGAGGTCACGCAGGCCAGCCTGCGCGCGGCCATCGGCATCGTGCCGCAGGACACGGTGCTGTTCAACGACACGGTTCACTACAACATCGCCTACGGACGGCCCGGCGCCACGCGCGAGGAGGTCGAGGCCGCGGCCCGGGCGGCCCACATCCACGACTTCATCGCCGCCACGCCCAAGGGCTACGAGACCATGGTGGGCGAGCGCGGCCTCAAGCTCAGCGGCGGCGAGAAGCAGCGCGTGGCCATCGCGCGCACGCTGCTGAAGAACCCGCCCGTCCTGATCTTCGACGAGGCCACCTCGGCGCTCGACAGTGCCAACGAACGCGCCATCCAGGCCGAGCTGCGCGCCGCGGCCGAGGGCAAGACGGCGCTGGTGATCGCGCACAGGCTCTCCACGGTGGTGGATGCGCACGAGATCGTGGTGCTCGAGGCCGGCCGCGTGGTGGAGCGTGGCCCGCACGCCGAACTGCTGGCGCGCGGCGGGCGCGATGCGGAGATGTGGCGGCTTCAGCAGAGCGGGCAGGCAGGCCAGTAGGCGGGCGCTTCGTGGGGCCGCTGCCGGCCCTTGGCGGTTGTTCGCGGTGATCCGTTCGGGCTGAGCCTGTCGAAGCCGCGCGCTTGCGGCACCGCGCGTCGCGGCAGGCGGTGCCCCTGACCCCCCGAGTTCGACACTAACCGCTGTAAGTGCTTGATCCATATAGGCCAGGCCTTGGAAATTGCCACTACAGCAGCGGCATCTGGGCGTCGATGGTCGGCTTCTTGACGTTGAGCGCGGCCAGGGCT
>JBIKLC010000059.1:0-8241 GCA_044360025.1 Rubrivivax sp.
GATCGAGTACGTCGACGCCGAGACGCTGACGCCCGATACCGTGGGGCAGCTGGCGGCCTTCGACGCCATCCTGGTGCCCGGCGGCTTCGGCAAGCGCGGCATCGAGGGCAAGATCGTGGCCGCGCGATACGCCCGCGAGCACCGCATCCCCTACCTGGGCATCTGCCTGGGCATGCAGGTGGCCACCATCGAGTACGCGCGCCACGTGGCGGGGCTGGCCGGCGCCAACAGCACCGAGTTCGAGCCCGAGTGCCCGCACCCGGTGATCGCGCTCATCGAGGAGTGGAAGGACCGCGACGGCAGCATCCAGAAGCGCAGCGCCAGCTCCGACCTCGGCGGCACCATGCGCCTGGGCGCGCAGAGCTCCGACGTCAAGCCCGGCACGCTGGCCCACCAGATCTACGGCCCCGTGGTCACCGAGCGGCACCGCCACCGCTACGAGGCCAACGTGAACTACCTCGAGCGGCTGCAGCAGGCGGGCCTGGTCATCAGCGCGCTCACGCAGACCGAGCAGCTCACCGAGATCGTCGAGCTGCCGCGCGAGCAGCACCCGTGGTTCATGGGCGTGCAGTTCCACCCCGAGTTCAAGAGCACGCCCTGGGGCGGGCACCCGCTGTTCACCAGCTTCGTGAAGGCCGCGCTCGAGCAACGCGCGCGCCAGGGCGGCAGCACCGCCGCGCCCCAGGACAAGGTACTCGCATGAAGCTCTGCGGCTTCGAGGTCGGCCTGGACAGGCCCTTCTTCCTGATCAGCGGCCCCTGCGTCGTCGAGAGCGAGCAGCTGCAGATGGACGTGGCCGGGCGGCTTAAGGAGATCACCGCCTCGCTGGGCATCCCGTTCATCTTCAAGAGCAGCTACGACAAGGCCAACCGCAGCAGCGGCACCAGCTTCCGCGGCCCCGGCATGGAGCGCGGCCTAGAGATCCTGGCCAAGGTGCGGCGCGAGCTGGCCGTGCCGGTGCTGACCGACGTGCACGACGAGAGCCAGATCGAGGCCGTGGCCGCCGTGGTCGACGTGCTGCAGACGCCGGCCTTCCTGTGCCGGCAGACCGACTTCATCCGCGCCGTGGCGCAGAGCGGCAAGCCGGTCAACATCAAGAAGGGCCAGTTCCTGGCGCCACACGACATGAAGAACGTCATCGACAAGGCGCGGGCTGCTGCACTCGACAAGGGCCTGTCGCCCGACGTGTTCATGGCCTGCGAGCGCGGCGCGAGCTTCGGCTACAACAACCTCGTCTCCGACATGCGCAGCCTGGCCATCATGCGCGAGACCGGTGCCCCGGTGGTGTTCGACGCCACGCACAGCGTGCAGCTGCCGGGCGGCCAGGGCACCAGCTCGGGTGGCCAGCGCGAGTTCGTGCCGGTGCTGTCGCGCGCCGCGGTGGCGGTGGGCGTGGCGGGGCTGTTCATGGAGACGCACCCCGACCCCGCCCGCGCGCTGTCCGACGGCCCCAACGCCGTCCCGCTTCGGCACATGAAGGCGCTGCTGGAGCAGCTCGTGGCGCTGGACCGCGTCGTCAAGCGCCAGCCGCTCCTCGAGAACGACTTCAGCTGCTGAGAAAAGGAACCCCCATGCCCGCCGCCTACCTGATCGTCGAATCGCAGGTCACCGACCCCGAGCGCTTCAAGGCCTACATGGCGCTGGCGCCCGAGGCCGTCAAGGCCTTCGGCGGCGAGTACCTGGTGCGCGGCGGCCGGATGCACGTGCTCGAGGGCGACTGGCAGCCTCCGCGCATGACGGTGCTGCGCTTCCCCGACTTCGAGTCCGCCAAGGCGATGTACGACAGCCCGGCCTACGTGCAGGCGCGCGCCGCCCGCGACGGCGCCACGGCCATGTTCAACATGGTCGTCGTCGAAGGCGTGTAGCCGCCCGGCCCGAGCCATTCCCATTCCGCTGAGAAAGAAGAACCCATGAGTGCCATCGTCGACATCGTCGGCCGCGAGATCCTGGACAGCCGTGGCAACCCCACGGTCGAGTGCGACGTGCTGCTCGAAAGCGGCACCATGGGCCGCGCCGCCGTGCCCAGCGGCGCCAGTACCGGCAGCCGCGAGGCCATCGAGCTGCGCGACGGCGACAAGACCCGCTACCTGGGCAAAGGCGTGCTGAAGGCGGTGGAGCACATCAACACCGAGATCAGCGAGGCCGTGATGGGCCTCGATGCGTCCGAGCAGGCCTTCCTGGACAAGACGCTGATCGACCTCGACGGCACCGAGAACAAGAGCCGCCTGGGCGCCAATGCGACGCTGGCCGTGAGCATGGCCGTGGCGCGTGCGGCGGCCGAGGAATCGGGCCTGCCCCTGTACCGCTACTTCGGCGGCATGGGCCGGATGAGCTTGCCGGTGCCGATGATGAACGTCATCAACGGCGGCGCGCACGCCAACAACAATCTCGACCTGCAGGAGCTGATGATCATCCCCGTGGGCGCGCCGAGCTTCCGCGAGGCGCTGCGCTACGGTGCCGAGGTGTTCCACGCGCTGAAGAAGATCATCGACGCCAAGGGCATGAGCACGGCCGTGGGCGACGAGGGCGGCTTCGCGCCCAGCGTCAGCAGCCACGAGGCGGCGATCCAGCTCATCCTGGAGGCCATCGACAAGGCCGGCTACACCGCCGGGACGCAGATCGCGCTGGGCCTGGACTGCGCCGCCAGCGAGTTCTACAAGGACGGCAAGTACCACCTCGAGGGCGAGGGCCTGACGCTCACGCACGCCGAGTGGACCGACATCCTGGCCACCTGGTGCGACAAGTACCCCATCGTCAGCATCGAGGACGGCATGCACGAGGGCGACTGGGACGGCTGGGCCCACCTGACCGAGAAGCTGGGCAAGAAGGTGCAGTTGGTGGGCGACGACCTGTTCGTCACCAACACCAAGATCCTGCAGGAGGGCATCTCGCGCGGCATCGCGAACTCCATCCTCATCAAGATCAACCAGATCGGCACGCTCAGCGAGACCTTCTCCGCCATCGAGATGGCCAAGCGCGCGGGCTACACGGCCGTCATCAGCCACCGTTCGGGCGAGACCGAGGACAGCACCATCGCCGACATCGCGGTGGGCACCAACGCCGGCCAGATCAAGACCGGCTCGATGAGCCGCTCCGACCGCATGGCCAAGTACAACCAGCTGCTGCGCATCGAGGAAGACCTGGGCGACGTCGCCAGCTATCCCGGCCGCAGCGCCTTCTACAACCTGCGCTGAGGCCGGGGCCGCGGCCATGCGCTGGACGCCGCTGGTGCTGGGGGCGCTGCTGCTGGTGGTGCAGACCGACCTGTGGTTCGGCAAGGGAAACCTGCCCTACGTGATGAGCCTGCACGCGCAACTGGCCGAACAGCAGGCCACCAACGAGGCGGCGCGCGAGCGCAACGCACGCGCGGCTGCCGAGGTGGGCGACCTCCGCGAAGGCCTGGAGATGGTCGAAGAGAAGGCGCGGGCCGAGCTGGGCATGGTGCGGCCCGACGAGATCTTCGTGCAACTCAACCCGCCCCGCACGGCCACCCCGCCGGCCGCGCCGCGCTGAGATGCTCGACGCCCTGCTCGCCGCGGCGCGGCCGTGGCTGGCGCCCGCGTTCACCTGGTGGGGCAGCCCGGTGACGGGCCTGGAGATCGTCGCCTTCGCCGTGGCGCTGGCCATGGTGGTGGCCAACATGCGCGTGCACTGGGTGGCGTGGCCGCTGGCCATCGCCAGCTCGCTGATGTACGCGCTGCTGTTCGCCGACGCCAAGCTGTACGGTGAGGCCGGGCTGCAGTTCGTCTTCGTGGCCGTGGCCTTGTGGGGCTGGTGGCAGTGGCTGCGCGGCACGGGGGCCGACGGCGCACCGCTGGTGGTGCACCGGCTGCCGCGCCGCGCCTGGGCGCCCGTGATCGGCGCCACGCTGGCCGGCTGGGTGGTGCTCGCGCTGCTGCTGGACCACGCCACCGACAGCCCCGTGCCCTGGTTCGACGCACTGCCCACGGCGGCCAGCATCACCGGGCAGCTGCTGCTGGCGCGCAAGTGCCTCGAGAACTGGCCCACCTGGCTGGGCGTCAACCTGGTGAGCGTGGCGCTGTTCGCCCACAAGGGCCTGTGGCTGACGGCGGTGCTGTACGCGCTCTTCGCGGTGCTCAGCGTGGCGGGCTGGCGCGTGTGGCGGCAGCGGCTGCGCGAGCAGGCCCATGGCTGAGGCCGGCCGCTGCATCGCCATCGTCGGCGCCGAAAGCACGGGCAAGACGACGCTGGCCGCGGCGCTCGCCGAACGTCTGCGCAGCGGCGGGCACGGCCGCGTGGCCTGGGTGCCCGAGGTGCTGCGCGAGTGGTGCGACGCCCGGGGCCGCACGCCGCGGGCGCACGAGCAGGACGCCATCCTGCGCGCGCAGCACCAGCGCATCGCCGAGGCCGCAGCCACCCATGACTGGGTGGTGTGCGACACCACGGCCCTGATGACGGCCGTCTACAGCACGCTGGTCTTCGGCGACGAGGGCCTGCAGGCCCGTGCTGCCGCGCTGCACGCACGCAGTGCGGCGGTCACGCTGCTCACGGCGCTGGATCTGCCCTGGGTGCCCGACGGCCACCAGCGCGACGGCCCTCAGGTGCGCGAGCCGGTGGACACGCTGCTGCGCACGCTGATGCGCCGCCACGGCCTGGCCTTCAGCGTGGTGGCCGGCCAGGGCGAGCAGCGCGTGCAGCGGGCCTTCGATGCCGTGCGCCCGCTTCTGAAGGCGGCGCCCGCGGGCGGCCTGTTCACGGGGCTGGCGGCGGGCCGCCCGGCGCCCACGCGCTGGGCCTGCGAGTGCTGCGTGCCCGAGGCCGAGCGCGCGCTGCTGGCGACGCGCCTCGCGCCCTGAAGCAAGGCCGCCGCGGCCCGGCGCTACTGCACCTGCGCGCTGCCCGGCGGCAGCTCGCGCCCCGGCGTGAACAGCTCGCCCACGTCCACCGCATCGAAACGGTACTGCGCGCCGCAGAACTCGCAACCCACCTCGACCAAGCCGCGTTCGGCGATGAGGCTGTCGCTCTCTTCGCGGCCCAGGCCGACCAGCATGCCGGCCACGCGGCCGCGCGAGCAGGTGCAGGCAAAGCGCGGGGTCAGCGGCTCGAACAGCCGCACCGACTCTTCCCAGAACAGCCGGCGCAGCACGGTCTGCGGATCTAGGCCGACGAGCTCCTCGCGCGTGAGCGTGGCCGCCAGCAGGGCGATGCGGTTGAAGCCCTCGTGGATGCCGATCTCGTCTTCGTTGCGCAAGCCGCGCTGCCCTTCGAGGTTGCCCTCGCCCTGCACCGGCAGCCGCTGGATCAGCAGCCCGGCGGCCACGCGGTCGTCGGCGGCCAGCACCAGGCGCGTGTCGAGCTGCTCGCTCTGCAGCATGTAGTGCTCCAGCACCTGCTCCAGGCGCTGCAGCGGCTCGCGGCGGTCGCCGTGCAGCGGCACGATGCCCTGGTAGGGCTGCTGGCCGGGCAGGCGGTCCTTCGGGTCGAGCGTGATGGCGCAGCGGCCCTGGCCGTGCACGTTGAGCAGGGCCTCGAGCTGCGCGCCCGGAGGCACCGCGCCCACCAGCTTGGCCGTGGCGCGGAAGCCCAGGTCGGGCTGCGCCTCGGCCACGGCCAGCTTCACGGGCCCGTCGCCGAAGACCTGCAGCACCAGCGAGCCGTTGAACTTGATGTTGGCCTGCATCAGCACCGCCGCGGCCGCCATCTCGCCGAGCAGGCCGCGCAGCTCGGGCGGGTGCGGCTCGGCGCGGCGCGCCAGCGCCTCCTGCCAGCTGCCCTCCAGGCGCACCAGCATGCCGCGCACCGGCAGGCCCTCGAACAGGAACTTCAGGCAGGTGTCCACGCGCTCCGCTCAGGCGATGCGCGAGAGGGTGTCGCGGTGTCGCCGCGCCTTCTCGACGTAGCTCAGCGCCGACAAGCGCAGGCGCGCCACGTCGTCGTCGGTCAACTCGCGCACCACCTTGGCCGGCGCGCCCAGGATCAGGCTGCGGTCGGGGAAGACCTTGCCCTCGGTGACGACGGCGCCCGCGCCCACCAGGCACTCGCGGCCAATGCGCGCGCCGTTGAGCACCACGGCCTGGATGCCGACCAGCGAGCCCTCGCCCACCGAGCAGCCGTGCAGCATGGCCTGGTGGCCCACGGTGACCTCGTCGTGCAGCACCAGCGGGAAGCCCATGTCGGTATGAAGCACCGCCCCTTCCTGCACGTTGCAGCGCGCACCCAGGGTGATCCACTCGTTGTCGCCGCGCAGCACGGCGCCGGTCCAGACGCTGCAGTCCTCGCCCAGGGCCACGCGGCCGATCACGGTGCCGCCATCGGCCACCCAGGCCGAGGCATGCAGTTGCGGGACGTCGTCGCCCAGTCGGTACACGGCCATGCGGCAAGATTGTAGGGATGGAGCTCCGTGCCGCCGCCCTCGAGGCCTTGTCGATCGCCGATCCCGCGGCCAAGGCCGCGGCCACGCGCGCGCTGTTCGAGGCCCGCGACGCGATCGCGCTGGACACCGATGCCGTGCTGCCCGAGCGGGCCGCGCTGCCGGGGCGGCCCGCACGCCCCGTGCTCGTCGAGCCCGGGCAGGTGCCGCGCCGCACGCCCTTCACGCGCGAGGGCCGCGCCGCGCTGCTGCACGCCGTGGCGCACATCGAGTTCAACGCCATCAAAGCTTGATTATAATGATGGCATAGGTTCAGCCTTGGCTGGCTAGCGCCGATACACCGAGATGTCCAAAGCTTTCTCGTACATCAGGTTCAGCAGCATCAAGCAGGAGCTGGGCGACAGTCTTCGACGCCAACTCTCACTTGCTGAGGACTACGCTGCGAGACACAAGCTAACGCTTGACACCAGCAGCTATCGCGACCTTGGGCTGTCTGCCTTCAAGGGCAAGAACGCCGTCGAGGGGGCGCTGTCAGCCTTCATCGAGGCCATCGACACGGGCTTGGTGCCGAAGGGATCAATGCTTCTGGTCGAGAGCCTTGATCGGTTGTCTCGCGAGTACGTAGACGTTGCGCTCGAACTGTTCCTGAACATCACCAGGAAAGGGGTGACCATCGTCACCCTCAAGGATGGACAGGTCTATTCGAAGGACAGCATCCGTGAGAACTGGACAAAGCTGATCATCGCTTTGGCCGAAATGGCACGGTCGCACGAGGAGTCGGCAACCAAGTCCCTTCGCATCAAACAGTCCTGGGCCAAAAAGCGGGCTGCTGGCGAAATCCTCACCAAGATATGCCCTGCCTGGCTGCATTGGGTCGATGACGGTTGGAAGATCAAGGAAGACAAGGCGAACGTCGTTCGACGCATCTACCAACTTGCCCTCGACGGCAATGGTGCTCCAACCATCGCAAGAATTCTCAATGAGGACAAGGTGCCACGGATGGCTTGGGCAACCGAATGGACGTTCGGCCCAATCTCAGCAATTCTCAAGAACGATGCGGTGTATGGAACGCTTGTGCCGAAGAAGGTTGAGGCCGACCCAACACCAAACTACTACCCAGTAATCGTTGAGCGGGCCGTCTTCGACGAGGTACGGGCACGAGTGAAGGGTCGAAAGTGGGTGGGCGGCAAGAACTCTGAGAACGTCCGAAACCTGTTCGCCGGTATGTCCTATTGCTCTAAGTGTGGTGGCCGGATGCGCTCGGTCGGTTCAAGCGCAGAACACACCTACCTGCGCTGCCTGTCGGCCTACTCTGGGTCGGGATGCAACGAGGGTCGCTTTCCGTACCTTGCGGCAGAGCAGACGATCCTGTCCAAGTTCCACGCTCAGAACCGGGAACTCATCGCCAAGGCTGCATCGCTGAAGGTTGATCCTGGCCTCACCGTTGAGGCTGAGTTAGACGTTGAGAAAAAGAGAATGGACACCCTCATAAAGTTGGCTGAAGCCACTGGGGATGTCTCAGCGGTAGCAAACCGGATTGGCGAGGTGCAGAAGAAGATTGATGCGCTTCACAAGAAGAAGCGGGAGGTGGTCGAGGTGCCACCTGATGTGAAGGGCATTCGGGAGATTGCCGGCTGGTACAAGCAACTGGAAGAGGTTGAAGGAGACGAAGCCCTGAAGCTTCGCCTGCAACTTCAAGCCTCAATCCGTCGCTTTCTCAAGAAGGTCGAGTACGACCCATCAGCGCTCAACCTCACTCTGACCTATGCCTCCGGGAAGGTCCGTGTTATGAGCGTCAAGGACTTCATGCATATCAAGGGCTTTCGGCCTGGGAATCGGAATGGTCGGAACCCTGATGCGTGACCTTCCGGTCCCACCCGATACCAAGTCGCTGCATTGCCTCCTTTAGT
>JBIKLC010000041.1:0-27182 GCA_044360025.1 Rubrivivax sp.
CCGATCAAGGGCCGCATCACCGTGAGCGGCTACGAGGGCAGCGAGCTGCTCGTGGCCCGCCTGCTCATCGAGAGCGGTGCCGAGGTGCCCTACGTGGGCACGGCCTGCCCGCAGACGCCCTGGAGCGCGCCCGACCTCGCCTGGCTGCAGGCGCGCGGCGTGCACGTGCAGTACCGCGCCAGCCTGGAACAGGACATCGCCGCGGTGCGCGAGTTCCGGCCTGACCTCGCCATCGGCACCACGCCCGTGGTGCAGGCGGCCAAGGCGGCCACGATCCCGGGCCTGTACTTCACCAACCTGATCAGCGCCCGCCCGCTCATGGGCCCCGCCGGTGCCGGCAGCTTGGCGCAGGTGGTCAACGCCGCCATCGCCAACAAGGCGCGCTTCGAGCAGATGCGCGAGTTCTTCGGCGAGGTGGGCGAGGGCGACCAGGCCGGCGTGTGGAGCGACAAGCCCGTGCTGCGGCCCGAGTTCCGCGCCGAGACGCGCCGCCAGATCATCAAGATCCAGAAGAAGCGCAAGGCCGAGGAGATGATATGAGCCCCCAGGCTCGCTCCGTTCGCCACCCCCCGAGGGGGCTCCATGCCCTCCGGGCAAGCCGGAGGGCAGGGTGATGGATCGCTCAGGCGCCCCCAAGCTCAACTACGTGATCGACCACGACCGCGCCGGCGGTTACTGGGGTGCGGTCTACGTGTTCACGGCCATCAAGGGCCTGCAGGTGGTGATCGACGGCCCGGTCGGCTGCGAGAACCTGCCCGTGACCAGCGTGCTGCACTACACCGACGCGCTGCCCCCGCACGAGCTGCCCATCGTCGTGACGGGCCTGGCCGAGGAGCAGCTGGGCCGCGAGGGCACCGAGGGCGCCATGCGCAAGGCGCACGCCGCGCTCGACCCCGACCTGCCCGCGGTGGTGGTGACGGGATCGATCGCCGAGATGATCGGCGGCGGCGTCACGCCCGAGGGCACGACGATCCAGCGCTTCCTGCCCCGCACCATCGACGAAGACCAGTGGCAGTGCGCCAACCGCGCCATGTACTGGCTCTGGCAGCAGTACGGCCCGCGCAAGGTGCCTGAGCGCACGCCGTTCGACCAGCGCCCCGCGGGCGAGAAGCCGCGCGTCAACCTCATCGGCCCCTGCTACGGCACCTTCAACATGCCGTCCGACGTGGCCGAGATCCGCCGCCTGGTCGAGGGCATCGGTGCCGAGGTGAACATGGTGTTCCCGCTCGGCAGCCACCTGGCCGACGTGGCCAACCTGGCCAACGCCGACGTCAACGTGTGCCTGTACCGCGAGTACGGCCGCATGCTCTGCGAGGCGCTGGAGCGGCCCTACCTGCAGGCCCCGATCGGCCTGTTCAGCACCACGGCCTTCCTGCGCGAGCTGGGCGCGCTGCTGCACCTGGACCCCGAGCCCTTCATCGAGCGCGAGAAGCACACCACGATCAAGCCGATCTGGGATCTCTGGCGCAGCGTCACGCAGGACTTCTTCGGCACCGCCAGCTTCGCGGTGGTGGCCAACGAAACGTACACCCGCGGCATCCGCCACTTCCTCGAGGACGAGCTCGGGCTGCCCTGTCAGTTCGCGGTGCCGCGCAAGGCCGGCAGCAAGACCGACAACGAGACCGTGCGCCGCCTGGTGCACGAAAAGACGCCGCTGGTGCTGTACGGGTCGTACAACGAGCGCATGTACCTGGCCGAGGCCAGCAGCGGCCCGGGACCGAAGCCGTGTTGGATCCCGGCGAGCTTCCCGGGTGCGCTGATCCGCCGTGCCACGGGCACGCCGTTCATGGGTTACGCCGGCGCCACCTACCTGGTGCAGGAATTCTGCAACGCGCTGTTCGACGCCCTGTTCCACATCCTGCCGCTGGGCACCGAGCTCGACCGCATCGAGGCCACGCCGGCCCGGGTGGGCGCTGGCGACGATGCCCCGCTGCCCTGGGACGACGACGCGCAGCAGCTGCTCGCCGAGCGCGTCGAGCGCGAGCCCGTGCTCGTGCGCATCTCGGCAGCCAAGCAGTGGCGTGACGCGGCCGAGGCCGCGGCACGGCGCGCCGGTGCCGCGTCGGTGGCCGCGGCGCATCTCCCTCAAGCCCGTGGGGTGCCGGCATGACGCGCCGCGCCGGGACCGTTGAACTGGATCGCGGAGCCGCGCAGGCGCGCGCTCCTCACCCGATGTCGTGGCGCTGGGCCACGGCTGCCCCATTGCGCGGGCTTGGCGCAAAGGCGGCCGAGAGGCCGAAGCAAAGGAGTCATTCCAATGGCTGAACGCAAGGGCTCGATCTCGGGCCTGACTGACGACGAAGCCCAGGAGTTTCACCGGTTCTGGGTCCAGGGGTTCGTGGGATTCACGGCGGTTGCCGTGGTCGCACACCTGCTGGTCTGGATCTGGCGGCCCTGGCTCTGACCGACCCCCGACGCGACTGAAGGAGACGGCAATGGCTGACGTACGACACCTTTCTCACCGCCACGAGGGACAGGCCGCATCGGCCTCGACCTTCTCGATCTTCCTGCTGGGCTTCGTGCTCTTCGGGGTGATCGCGGTGGTCGGGCAGTTGTTCGGCTGCCAGTGGCGTTCCTGGTTGCCCGGAGCGGAAGGCGTGAAGTCGATGACCGGTGGCGTCAAGTCCGCGGTCTACACCTTCATGTCCCACCTTCAATAGGAGAACTCAATATGTGGCGTATCTGGAAGCTCTACGACCCGCTGCGCGCGATGGTCGTGCAGGGGATCTTCCTCTTTGGCCTGGCGGCGATGATCCATCTCATCCTGCTGAGCACCGCGACCTACAACTGGTTCGACGGTCCGAATGCCCGAGCCGTGGTCGACAAGGCGAAGGTCTCGGCGCCTGCGCCGAAGTGAGGTGTCGGGCCGCGAGGCCCGGCTCTGGTGATCCCGCAGTACCCGGAATGGCAGTACCCGGCAGCAGTACCCGGCAGGTGGGTGGCCCGCGGTTCGCGCGGCACCACCCCGCCTGTCACCTGAAGACATCGGCCCGCGGGCCGCGGCGCCTGGCTGACGCAGGCGCGCGACGCGAGGGTGCAAAAGGACGCACGTCATGGCCATGCTGAGTTTCGAGCGCAAGTACCGGGTGCGGGGCGGCACCTTGGTCGGCGGGGACCTGTTCGACTTCTGGGTCGGCCCGTTCTACGTCGGCTTCTTCGGCGTCACCACCGTCTTCTTCACGTTCCTCGGAACGGCCTTGATCTTCTACGGCGCGGCGGTGCAGGGCACCTTCAACCCGTGGACCATCAACATCGCCCCGCCGGACCTCAAGTACGGCCTGGGCCTGGCGCCGCTGAAGGAAGGCGGCATCTGGCAGATCGTCACCGTGTGCGCGATCGGCGCCTTCGGCAGCTGGGCGCTGCGCGAGGTGGAGATCTGCCGCAAGCTCGGCATGGGCTATCACGTACCGGCCGCCTTCGGCATGGCCATCCTGGCCTACGTCACCCTGGTGGTGATCCGGCCGGTGCTGATGGGAGCCTGGGGCCACGGGTTCCCGTACGGCATCTGGAGCCACCTCGACTGGGTGTCGAACATCGGCTACCAGTACCTGCACTTCCACTACAACCCGGCGCACATGCTGGCGATCACGTTCTTCTTCACGACGACGCTGGCGCTGGCGATGCACGGGGCCCTCGTGCTGAGCGCCACCAATCCGCCCAAGGGCGAGACCGTGAAGACGCCGGATTACGAGGACACGTTCTTCCGCGACCTCATCGGCTACTCGGTGGGCACGCTGGGCATCCACCGCCTGGGCCTGTTCCTGGCCATGGCCTCGGGCTTCTTCAGCGCGGTGTGCATCGTCATCAGCGGCCCGTTCTGGACGCGCGGCTGGCCCGAGTGGTGGAACTGGTGGCTGCAGCTGCCGATCTGGAAGTGAGGAGCCGATCATGCTGAGCCAGATTCCCTATCAAAACCTGTTCACCCGCGTGCAGCCCGTCGGGCCCGCGCACGACGGCGTCGAGCTGCCCCCCAAGAACGACACGCGCGTCGGCAAGCCCTTCCTGGTGCACCTGTTCGGCCGCCTGGGCAACGCCCAGGTCGGACCCCTGTACCTGGGGCCGCTGGGCCTGATCTCACTGATCACGGGCACGCTGTCGATCAACATCATGGGTTTCAACCAGCTCGCCTCGGTGAACTGGAATCCCATCGAGTTCATCCGCCAGCTGCCGTGGCTGGCGCTGGAGCCGCCGCACCCCAAGTACGGCCTGTCGATCCCGCCGATGAACGAGGGCGGCTGGTGGCTGCTGGCCTCGGCGCTGCTGCTGGTGAGCGTGCTGACGTGGTGGATGCGCACCTACAACCGCGCACGCCAGCTCGGCATGGGCACGCACATCGCGTGGGCCTTCGCGGCGGCGATCTGGCTGTTCCTGGTGCTGGGCCTGTTCAGGCCGCTGCTGATGGGCAGCTGGAGCGAGGGGGTGCCCTACGGGATCTTCCCGCACCTGGACTGGACGGCCGCGTTCTCGCTGCGCTACGGCAACCTGTTCTACAACCCGTTCCACGCACTCAGCATCGTGTTCCTGTACGGCAGCGTGCTGCTGTTCGCGATGCACGGCGCCACCATCCTGGCCGTCACCCGCTACGGCGGCGACCGCGAGATCGACCAGATCGTCGACCGCGGCACGGCCAGCGAACGCGCGGCCCTGTTCTGGCGCTGGACCATGGGCTGGAACGCCACGATGGAGTCCATCCACCGCTGGGCCTGGTGGTTCGCGGTGCTGACGCCCATCACCGGCGGCATCGGCATCCTGCTGTCGGGCACCGTGGTCGACAACTGGTACCTGTGGGCCGTGAAGCACGGCGTGGCGCCGAGCTATCCGGCGGTGCTGGGCACGGCCATCGATCCCTCCACGCTGACGACGGGAGCCAAGTGATGACCGCGCGCACCCACTCTCCCGCTCCCTGGCTCGCTCGCCTGGGCGCCGTGGCCGCCCTCGGCGCCACCCTGTTGCTGGCGGGCTGCGAACGCCCGCCGGTGAACACCAGCCAGCAGGGCTTTCGCGGCACGGCGATGCAGCACACCGTGAACCCGCGCCTGGCCGCCAAGGAAGACGCCGCGCGGGCTGTCCCCCCCGAGGACGCCCCGCCGGCCAGCGCCGACGGCCCCAAGGCCGGGCAGGTCTACCAGAACGTCAAGGTGCTGGGCGATCTCTCGGTGGCCGAGTTCAACCGCCACATGAACGCCATCACGCAGTGGGTGTCGCCTGAGCAGGGCTGCAACTACTGCCACGTCGGCGCGAACTTCGCCGACGACTCCAAGTACAGCAAGGTGGTGGCGCGACGCATGATCCAGATGACGCAGGCGCTGAACAGCCAGTGGAAGGTCCATACCGGCGCCACCGGCGTGACCTGCTACACCTGCCACCGCGGGGCGCCGGTGCCGGCCAACATGTGGTTCAAGCCGCTGACTCCGGTGCGCAACGCCTCGTACGGCGGCGCGCTGGGCAACGACTTCGGCCAGAACAAGGCCACGGGCCCTGGGCTGACCTCGTTGCCCTACGACCCCTACTCGGGCTACCTGCTGGGCGAGGACGAGATCAAGGTCTACGGCAAGCAGCCGCTGCCGCAGGGCATCGGCAACGGCGCGCCGATCCAGCAGGCGGAGAAGACCTACGCGCTGATGATGCACTTCAGCAAGAGCCTGGGCCAGAACTGCACCTTCTGTCACAACTCGCAGAACTTCGGGGGCTGGGTCCCGAAGAAGGTGACGGCCTGGCACGGCATCCGCATGGAGCGCGACATCAACAACACCTACGTCGTACCGTTGACCGACACCCTGCCGAAGGATCGCCTGGGCCCCCATGGCGACATCGGCAAGGCCTACTGCGCCACCTGCCACCAGGGCCAGAACAAGCCGCTGGGCGGCAAGGAGATGGCCAAGCTCTACCCGGGCCTTCAGGTGCTGGCGGCCCTGGTCACGCTGCCCCCGCCGGTGGCCGAGGACGGACGCTCGGTGCTGTTCTTCGGCGTCGGCTCCCACGACCTTGTGGCCGACCAGACCAAGGGCCTGGAGTCGCTGCTCACCGCGCTGGGCGGCAACCCGCGCTCGGTGGTGCTGGTGTCGGGCTACCACTCGGCCGCGGGTGAGATGGCCACCAACCAGGAACTGGCCAAGAAGCGCGCGCAGGCCGTGCGCGACGCGTTGCTGGCCGCCGGCATCGCACCGGCCCGCGTGCGGCTCGACAAGCCGCAGCAGACCGAGGCCAACGTGGCCGGCGAAGACCCGGCAGCGCGCCGCGTCGAGGTGCGGCTGCAATAGCCGCGGCGATCTTGGCCGGGTCCCCGCAGCACCCTGGTGCCGGCCTGGGCGGGCGCGTGCAGCGCGCGCTCGACGACACGGCCGCCGCAAGGGGCGCGCGGGCCGCGCGCAAGGCGGGCAGCCTCGGCGGATCGGCCTCCGTCGCCGGCAGCGGCGCACGGCCCGATCCGGGACTGGCGGTGCTGCTGCTGGCCCGGTTGCCGGCCGGCCACGTGCCGTGGGCCGTGGGCCAGCTGGTCAGCGGCCCGGGGCGCTGGCTGCGCGAGCCCGGCGTTCGCTTCGCCCGTGTGCTGGGCAGCGGGCGTGACGGCGGCTTCGGGATTCGCCCGGGCCTGGATCACCAGGGCGTGTTCCTGATGGTCGACGAGGTCGCCGACGCGCTGGACCTCGTGAACCGGTCCCCGCTGATGGCGGAGTACCGGGCGCGGGCCGATCAGTGCCTCGTGGCCGTCCTGCAGGCTTCGTCGGCGCGCGGCCGCTGGGGCGGGCAGGGGATGCGCGCGATCGTGCCGTCGCCCGGCACTGGCGAGCCCGTGGTGGCGCTGACCCGGGCCTCCATCCGCGCCAGCCGGGCGCTGCGCTTCTGGCGCCACTCCCCGCCGGCCGAGGCCGCGCTGGCCGCAGCGCCCGGATGCCGCCTGGCCGTGGGTCTGGGAGAAGCCCCGGTGCTGCGGCAGGCGACGCTGAGCCTGTGGGACGACACCGCGGCTATGAACGCCTACGCGCGACAGGGCGCGCACCAGCAGGCCATCGAGGCCTCGTCCCGCGAGGGCCACTTTTCCGAGTGGATGTTCGTGCGATTCGTGCCGCTGCTGCTGCAGGGCCGGTGGCCCGGGCTCCGCCTCGGGACGGAACAGGCCCGGGTCGACGAACGTGGCTGAGCCGCGCGTCATCGTCGTCGGCGCCGGGATCGGCGGGCTGGTCAGCGCGCTGCTGCTGGCGGCGCGCGGCCTGCAGGTCACGCTGCTGGAGGCGGCCGACGGTGCCGGTGGCAAGATGCGCCCGGTGCGCGTCGATGGCGCCTGGCTCGACGCCGGCCCCACCGTGTTCACGATGCGGTGGGTGTTCGACGAGCTGCTGTCGGAGGTGGGCAGTTCGGTGGACGAGGCGCTGCCCCCGCTGCAGCCGCTGAGCGTGCTGGCGCGCCACGCCTGGGCGCAGGACCGCGGGCTGCTCGACCTGTTCGCCGACCGCGAGCGCTCGGCCGAGGCCATTGCCGAGTTCGCCACGCCGGCCGAAGGCCGCGCCTACAGGACCTTCTGCGAGCGCGCCGCCCGCGTCTACGCGCAACTCGAGGGCCCGCACATCCGCAGCAGCCGCCCGGGCGTGTGGCAGATGATCCGCGACCTCGGGCCTCGCGGCCTGGCCACGCTGGCCGCGCTCGGGCCGATGGCGAACCTGGCCAGCGCGCTGCGGCGCGAGTTCCGCGACGAGCGGCTGAGGCAGCTCTTCGGCCGCTACGCCACCTACTGCGGGGCCTCGCCCTGGGGCGCCCCGGCCACGCTGATGCTGGTGGCCCATGTCGAGCAGGAGGGCGTCTGGGCCGTGCAGGGCGGCATGGCCGCGCTGGCGGCGTCGCTGGCCGGGCTGGTGCAGGCCCGGGGCGGCCACATCCGCTGCGGCGCGCGCGTCGCCGGCATCGAGCATCGCGGCGGCCGCGTCGCCGGCGTGCGGCTGGCCGACGGCGAGGCGCTGGCCTGCGAGGCCGTGGTCTTCAACGGCGACGCCAGCGCCCTGCGGGGGTTGCTGCGCGGCGCACCCGGCGCGGCGCCCGAGCCGGCGCCTCCGGCCGGCCGCACGCTGTCGGCGGTGACCTGGGCCATGCGCGTGCGAACGCAGGGCCTGCCCCTGGCGCGCCACAACGTGTTCTTCGATAGCGAGTACGCCAGCGAGTTCGACGACGTCTTCCGCGCCCGGCGGCTGCCGCGGCGCGGCACCGTCTATCTGTGTGCCCAGGACCGCCTCGACGGCGACGGCGACGACGCCGACGGTGGCGAAGCCGAGCGCCTGCTGATGCTTGTGAACGCCCCTCCCGACGGCGACAGCCGAACCTTCGACGACCCGGAGACCGACGCATGCCACGTCCGCAGTCTGGATCTGCTCCGCCGCTGCGGCCTAACGTTGCAGATCGACCACCCGAGCCAGGTGCTGCGCCGTACCCCGGCGGATTTCCACCGTCTGTTCCCGGCCACGGGTGGGGCGCTGTACGGCCCGTCGACCCACGGCTGGATGGCACTGTTCCGCCGCTCGGCGGCGGCGACCGCCTTGCCGGGTCTGTACCTGGCGGGGGGCAGCGTGCACCCGGGGCCGGGGTTGCCGATGGCCGCCATGTCGGGCCGGCTCGCGGCCGCCACGCTGATGGCTCACCTCGATTCGACACGGCGGTCGAGCCGGGTGCATATTGCTGGTGGTACGTCGATGCCCTCAGCGACGACGGCCGCCACGCCCTGACGCTGATCGCTTTCGTCGGCAGCGTGTTCTCGCCCTACTACCGGCTCGCCTGGAGGGCGGGATACGCGCACGCCGATGAGCATTGCGCGCTCAACGTGTGTCTCTACGGCGGAGGCCAGAACCGCTGGACCATGACGGAACGCGGCGCGCGCCACGTCCAGCGCAGCGCCACACGCTTCGAGATCGGCCCGAGCCAGCTGCAGTGGCAGGATGGCGCGCTGGTGGTGGACATCGACGAGCTCGCCACGCCGCTGATGCGGCGCGTGCGAGGCCGTGTCGTCGTGCGCACTTCCACCTTGGTGGATTACGTCGCGGCGCTGGACGCCGATGGCCGCCACCGCTGGGGCCCCATCGCGCCCTGCGCCCGAGTCGAGGTGGATCTTGACTCGCCCGGCCTGAGCTGGCGCGGCAGCGCCTACCTGGACAGCAACGAGGGCGACGAGCCGATCACCGAGCCCTTCACCACCTGGGACTGGATGCGCGTGCCGTTGTCCGACGGCAGCTGCGCCGTGATGTACGACGTCAGTCTGCGCCGCGGCGGCGAGCGCCATATCGCGCAGCGCTTCCATCCTGACGGGCAGGTCACCGAGATGGCGCTGCCGCCGCGCCACAGCCTTCCGGCCACCAAGTGGCGCATCGGCCGCCGTATGCGCAGTGAGGGACCCGCGGCCCTGCAGCGCACGCTGGAGGACACGCCCTTCTATGCCCGCTCGCTGGTGCACACGGTGCTGGCCGGCCAGCCTGCCTCGGCGGTTCACGAGACCCTGTTGGCCGACCGCTTCGCCTCGCCCTGGGTGCAGGCCCTGCTGCCGTTCCGCATGCCGCGCAGGGCTTGACTGGCCGGCAACGTGGGGCGCAACCGACGCCAGTCGAAGCTATGATGTCATCACAGCTTGACTTGCCAGACTGTAAGTTCACAATGACACAAGCCCACCAACCCAGGCGCGGCTGATCGACACCCGCGTGCAGGTTTTGCACGAGTTCGCAGTGCTCCCATCGAAGGAGAAGACATGGCAGACGCAACCGGATCCGACAAGGTCTGGCCGACAGGCCTGACCGAAGAGCAGTCGGAGGAAATCCACAAGCACCTCATCCAGGGCACGCAGATCTTCGGCTTCATCGCCGCGCTCGCGCACCTGTTTGCGTACATCTACTCGCCCTGGCTGAAGTGAGCCGGAAGGAGCCAACATGATCTACGGAAAGCTCTGGCTCGTGGTCAAGCCGACGGTGGGCATCCCGCTGTTCCTCGGCGCAGTGGCCATCGGTTCGTTCAGCGTGCACTACATGCTGGTCACCAACACCACCTGGGTGAAGAAGTTCCTCGACGGCAAGGGTGCCACCACGGCGATGGTGACCACGCCGGCCGCCACGGCGGCAGCGTCGCCCCCAACCGCCAAGCAGTAGCGGCGGTGACCGAGACGCCTCGGCAGGCCTGCCTGCCGGGCGCTCTTCCGATGCCCAGGCGAGCGTGTGCATCGGAAGCGCGTTGATGCCGTCCTTCATCGCTTCGCCCGCAAACGCCCCATGAGCGCCTTCCGCCGCCGCCTGACGCGCAGCTGGGTCGAGCTGGGCCCGCGCTTCCTGCCCTTCGCCGACGCGGCCAGCGAGACGCTGCCGCTGTCCAGGCTGCTGAGGCTGTCGCTGTTCCAGGTCAGCGTCGGCATGGCGCTGGCGCTGCTGGTGGGGGCGCTGAACCGCGTGCTTATCGTCGAGCTCGGCGTGAGTGCCGGGCTGGTAGCGCTGATGGTGGCGCTGCCGGTGCTGTACGCACCCGTGCGGGCGCTGATCGGCTTCAAGTCGGACCACCACCGCAGTGCGCTGGGCTGGCGGCGCGTGCCCTTCATCTGGATGGGCTCGATGCTGCAGTTCGGCGGCCTGGCGGTGATGCCCTTCGCGCTGCTGGTGCTGGCCGGGCAGGGCCAGTCCACGCAGTGGCCGTCCTGGATGGGCCCGGCCGGCGCGGCCGTGGCCTTCCTGATGATGGGCGCCGGGGTGCATACCGTGCAGACCGCGGGCCTGGCGCTGGCCACCGACCTGGCGCCCCCCGAAGACCACCCCAAGGTCGTCGGCCTGATGTACGTGATGCTGCTGCTGGGCACCATCGTCAGCGCCTTCGCGTTCGGGGCCGTGCTGGCCGACTTCTCGCCGGGGCGGCTGGTGCAGGTGATCCAGGCCTGCGCGGTGGTGACCCTGGTGCTGAACACCGTCGCGCTGTGGAAGCAGGAGTCCATTGGCCGCAGCCGGCTGCGCGACCCCGAGCCCGAGCCCGACTTCCGCCAGGCCTGGGCCGGCTACGCGTCGCTGGACGGCACGAGCCGGCGCCTGGTGGCCATCGCCCTGGGCACCATGGGCTTCGCGATGCAGGACGTGCTGCTGGAGCCCTATGGCGGCCAGGTGCTGGGCATGAACGTCGGCCAGACGACCTGGTTGACGGCGGCCTTCGCCAGCGGCGGCCTCGCCGGATTCACGCTGGCGTCGCGGCTGCTCACGCGCGGCTGGCCGCCAGCCCTGGGCGGCACCGGCCGGGTGCTCGACCCGGCCCGGATGGCCATGCTCGGCGCGACGCTCGGCGTGCCGGCCTTCGGCGCGGTGCTCGTGGCGGCGCTGACACAGTCGGTGGGGCTTTTCGTGGCCGGCGTGGTGCTGATCGGCTTCGGCGGCGGCCTGTTCGGCCACGGTACGCTGACGCTCACCATGAACCGCGCCCCGCGCGAGCACGCCGGCCTGGCCTTGGGGGCCTGGGGCGCGGCGCAGGCCACCGCCGCCGGGGTGGCCGTGGCCGCCGGCGGCCTGCTGCGCGATGCCGTTCAGGCCTGGGGGCCGGGGTTGTTCGGCCCCATGCCGTGGCCGGACGCCGCCAGCGGCTATGCTTTCGTCTATGCGATCGAGATCGTGCTGTTGATCGCCACTGTCTGGGTGATGAAGCCGCTCGTCGGCGACGGCGCTCGGACTCTCGGCGGTGCCGCGTTCGTGCGGGGCACCCCTTCTTCAAACCCCTCTTGAGGCCCAAGGCCCCCCGGAGCACCCACGATGGAAGTCCACCACCTGCTGTTCATCGCCTGGTTCGTCGTCTTCGCCTTCTGGCTGGCGGGCCAGTTCAAGCGGTCCAACCGCAAGTACGACTCGCACCAGCGCAAGCCCACGTCGGGCGAGTAAGGGCCTGCGCGGCCCCTGGACCGGCTGTCGGTTGGGGGCCGTGGCTCAGAGCCTGCGCCCGGGCCGGCGAACCAGGCGCGTGAGCAGCCAGTCGGCCACCAGCGTGCAGAACAGCGCGCCGTTGACACCGGCCACCAGCCCCATCAGCGACCCGCCCTGGGCGTTGCGGGCGAAACCGAAGCCCAGGAAGAACCCGGCCGCGGCACTGGCCAGGTAGACGAGCACGGCGGCGCCGATCAGCCAGGTCGGCGCGTGACGGTCCAGGGCAAGTCGCATCGCGGTACTCCTCAGTCGCGGGTTTTGTCCGGGCGCTCAGGCCATCTTGCTCAGGCCATCTCGCGTTGGGCCTGGCGCTGCAGCAGCTCCAGCACCCGCACGGTGCGCTGGTAGAAGGTGCGGGCGGGCAGCTGATCGTCGGCCGCGGCGTCCACCAGGAAGCGCACGGCGGGCAAGGGCGGCAGCGCGCCGCCGGCCGTCATCGGGTGGCCCGGCGGCACCAGGCTGGCCAGCAGCGAGCGCGCCACCAGCGCCAGCTTGCGACTGCGCGGCACCACGGTGCGGTGGTTCACCGAATCCAGCCCGGCTCGCGCCAGCGATTGGCCGATTTCGCTGTACACCAGGCGCGCAGCCTGGATGCCGGGGCGGCAATCGCGGGGCAGGGCGGGCACGCCGCACTCGGCTCGTTCGTACAGGCGCTCGGCCTCGTCGATGAGGCGCCGCACTACGCGCGCCAGCCGCTCGTCGAACACCGGCCGCGCCAGCCAGGCCTCGGGGTCGATTCCTTCCGCGCGCAGCCATTGCGCGGGCAGGTAGACGCGGCCCAGCCCGGCGTCCTCGCCCACGTCGCGGGCGATGTTGGTCAACTGCATGGCCACGCCCAGCTCACAGGCGCGGGCCAGCGCCGGGGCGCTGCGCGTCTCCATCACCAGGGCCATCATCGCGCCCACCGTGCCGGCGACGCGGGCGCCGTAGGCGTGCAGGTCCTCGATGGTCTCGTAGTGGTGGCCGCGCACGTCCCACTCGAAGCCCTCGAGCAGGGCGTCGAGCAGCAGCCGCGGGATCGCGCAGCGCTCCACCACGCAGGCCAGCGCGCGGTCGGCCAGCTCGGGGCCGGGGCGGTCGGCGTAGACGGCGTCGAGCCGCTCGTGCAACTGCGCGATGGCACGCCCGGGCTCGGTGCTGCCGTCGATGGCGTCGTCGGCGACGCGGCAGAACGCGTACAGCCCGGTGGCCAGCCCGCGCACGCGCGAGGGCAGCAGCAGCGAGGCCGTGAAGAACGACTTCGAACCGCCGCGCATCAGCTCGCGGCAGGCCATGAGCTCGGCATCGCCGGGGCGGCGGGCGCTGTCGGTGGGGGTCGCGGTGATCATCGGGCCAGCACCTCCGGCCGGGGCAGGGGCCGCGCCGGTACCGTGGGCACGGCCGGCATGCGGGGCAGCGGGGGCAGCACGGTCTCCAGCGCCTGCGCCGACATCAGCACGCCCGGCACGCCCGCGCCCGGGTGGGTGCCGGCGCCCACGAGGAACAGACCCGGCAGCTCCTCGCTGCGGTTGTGGGGGCGGAACCAGGCGCTCTGCAGCAGCCGCGGCTCCATGCCGAAGGCCGCACCCTTGTAGGACAGCAGGTCGTCGTGGAACTGCTGCGGCGTCGTGACGCGGGAGCTGACGACGTGGCGCCCCAGGTCCGGCAGCACGGTTTCCTCGAGTCGGCGCTGCACGCGGGCACGGTAGGCCTCGGCCTCGCGGGCCCAGTTCACGCCGCTGTCCAGGTGCGGCACCGGCGACAGCGCGTAGAAGCAGTCGTGTCCCGGCGGCGCCACGCTGTCGTCGCTGGCGCTGGGCCGGTGCAGGTACAGGCTGAAGTCCTCGGTGAGCTTGTGCTTCAGGAAGATGTCGGTCAGCAGCCCCTCGTAGCGCGGGCCCAGCACCATCTGGTGGTGGGGCACGTCGTCGTAGCGCCGGTTGGTGCCGAAGTACCAGACGAACAGGCTCATCGAGTACTTGGCGCGCGCGAGCTTGCGGTCCGTCCAGGTGCGGCGCCGGGCATCGGGCAGCAGGTGCTTGTACGTCCAGGCGGCGTCGGCGTTGCTCACCACGATGTCGGCGGCGATGCGCTCGCCGCCGGCCAGTTCAACGCCTGCGGCACGGCCGTCCTCGACGAGGATGCGCTTGACGTCGGCGCCGCACCGCGTGGGCACGCCGCGGTCGGCCAGCAGGGCGACCATGGCCTTGATCAGCGCGCCCGTGCCGCCCATGGCCCAGTGCACGCCGAAGCGGCGCTCCAGCGTGTGGATCAACGCGTAGCTGCTCGTGACCTTCAGCGGGTTGCCGCCGATCAGCAGCGGGTGGAAGCTGAACACCACGCGCAGGTAGGGGTTGCGCAGGTGCCGGCACACCATCTGCCAGATGGTCTGCCAGCCCTTCATGCGCACCATGTTCGGGATGGCCACGATCAGCTGCGTCAGGCTGTCGAAGGCCACGGGGCCGAGCTTCTCGAAGCCTTCGCGGTAGCAGACGTCGGCCTCGCGGGCCAGGGCGTCGAAGCCGGGCAGGTCGGCCGGGTCGAAGCGCGCCACCTCGGCGCGCATGGCGGCGTTGTCGCCGCTGTAGTCGAACCACCGGCCGTCGTCGAAGCGCACGCGGTAGTAGGGGTGCAGGGCCTTGAGCGTGACGTCGTCGCCGAAGCGCCGGCCGGCCAGCTGCCAGAGCTCCTCGAACAGCTGCGGCACCGTGATGATGGTGGGGCCGGCGTCGAAGCGGAAGCCGTCCTGCTCGTGCACGCGCGCGCGGCCGCCCGGCTGCGGCAGGCGCTCGAGCACCTGCACGCGCCAGCCGCGCACGCTCAGCCGGATGGCGGCTGCGAGGCCCCCGAAGCCGCTGCCGATGACGAGCGCCGTGCCGCTGCCGCTGGCGTTTGTGTTCACGATCGGGCCTCCACGGGCCGGCGCAGGGCCCAGCGCCACAGCGCCGAGGGTTCCAGCGGCAGCACCATCATCAGGTGTTCGACAAGGGCCAGCGTCAGCAGCGACGCCAGCAGCAGATGCGCGGCCTGCGCGCCGCCCGTGGTGGCCTGTGCGCCGTGGATCAGCCATCCCGTCACCACCGCGGCGCCCAGCAGCGACCACGGCATCAGCGCATTGAAGGGGCGCTGGCGGAAGTAGCTGCCCAGGTACAGCAGGCGCGGCGGCAGGAAGTCCAGGGCCAGGTTGCGCACGCCAAGGTACAGGTTGAGCTTGGCCGACACGCGCATGGCGTACAGCAGCGTGAAAGTCCAGGCCGCCGTGGGGTTGGCACTGCTGCCCAGCCACAGCCACAGGCCCAGGGCCGAGGCCAGCAGGGCCAGCTCGTGCCACAGCAGCACCTGCAGCGCCTGGCCGAAGCGGGTCAGCCCACGCGCGCCGAGGGTGGCCGCCACCCGGCGCGGCCCGGTCAACCAGCCGCCCAGGAAGGCCAGTTCGTGCCAGCCCCACAGCACCACCGCGCAGACGAAGCCGGCGTAGGCCGCCCCGACGCCCAGGCTGTACGCCGTCTGGCCGATGCAGGCCAGCGCCGCGACGGCGAAGCTGCTGGCGGCCACGAACGCCACCGTCTTGCGGCCACCGCGTCTCGCGGGCAGGCGGTCGAGCAGGATGACCACGCCCGTGCCCAGCCACCACAGCAGCACCGCGGCGATCGGGGGCAGGGCGTACTCCATCATCACGGTCGGGTCCGGGCGGCCTCACCACACCGGCGCGACGCGGATCTGGGCCGGCAGCGCGTGCTTCTTCACCGGGTGCAGGTACAGCTTCGCGAAGTGCCAGGCGCCCTTGAGCGCCGCACCCGCCTGCTGCAGCCGGCCGCCGAGGCCGCCGCGTGCCGCGCCGGCGTCGAAGGCCATGCGCGCCTCCACCAGCGAGGCCAGGCCGCGGCGGAAGGCCGGCGAGTCGGTGTCCAGCGACACCGGGAACACCTGCTTGCTGATCTCGGTGGTGATGTCGAAGACGCGGTAGTCGAACTCGTCGGGCTCCAGCCCCATCGCGCGGTGCAGCACCGGGCGCGTGTGGTCGCGCACGAACATCGTCGCGTACACCGCCAGCAGGAAGAAGCGGATCCACAGCACGTTGCCGCCGCGCAGCAGCTGCGGGTTGGCGCGCATGATCAGCGCGAAGCTCTCGCCGTGGCGGAACTCGTCGTTGCACCAGCGCTCGAACCACCGGAAGATGGGGTGGAAGCGCAGCTCGGGGTGGCGCTCGAGCTGCCGGTAGATGGTGATGTAGCGCGCGTAGCCGATCTTCTCGCTCAGGTAGGTGGCGTAGAAGATGTACTTGGGCTTGAAGTAGGTGTAGGCCTTGCTGGCCTTCAGCGCCTGCAGGTCGACCGCCAGGTCGTAGTCGCGCAGCGAGTAGTTGATGAAGTTCGCGTGGCGCGACTCGTCGCGCGTCAGGTAGGTCATCAGCCGCTTGATGTCGGGGTTGTCGACCTTCTTGCGGATCTCGTTGTAGAGCACGCAGCCGCTGAACTCGCTGGTGATGCTGGTGATCAGGAAGTCCAGGAACTCCTGGTGCAGTTCGGGCGGCAGCGCCTTAACCTCGGACGCGAAGGCCTCGTCGCGCTTGAAGTGGTCGTGGTTGTTGTCGCCTTCGTACTCGGCGAGCATGGCGTCCCACTCGGCGCGCAGGCTGCTGACGTCCAGGCGGTCCATGGCCGCGTAGTCGGTGGTGTAGAAGCGCGGCGAGATCAGGTTCTCGGTCTTGGCGCGCTGCATCACCGCGTCGGTGCTGGCAATGGCTTGGGTGGTGCTCATGGACTACTTCTCCTGTGGCGGGGTCTTCAGCGCCTGCAGCGCGCCGGCGGGCAGCCAGCGCGCGAACACGGCCGCGTTGTCGGGGCCGAACGACGCGAGGTCGATGCGCTGCCCGGTGTGGGGGTCGGTGATCAGCAGCCGGCCGTCGGCGTGCAGGCTCAGCGTGTAGGGCGTGGTGGCGCCGACGCCCTGGGCGCGGCGCTCGCGGGCAAGCCCTCGCAGCACGCCGCGCAGGAAACCCTGCTCGCCGCGCAGCTCGGCCAGCACTTCGCCGCTGGCGGCGTCGCTCACGCGCACGGCGCCGTCGGGGGCGTCGGCGAACGCGAGCGTGCGCGAGGCGAGCGCCGAGGCCGGCGGCACCGTCGGGCTGAACCCGTTCAGGCGCATCAGCCCGACGCTGCCCAGCACCAGCAGCAGCAGCGCGCCGATGCCGCGCACCAGCCAGCGCGGGATCCGCTCGGGGCTTGCGTGGACGCTGCCGGCGTTCACGCGACCTGCCCCTGCGGCTGCAGCTCGAGGGACGCCGGTTCGCTCGCGGCCTCGGGGCGCGCGGCCTGCTCGTTGGCGGCGGCCCAGGCGTCGGAGAGCAGCCGCGACACGCCCTGCGCGTCGGCCAGGCAGCGCAGCATCGGCTGGGGCTTCGCGAAGAGCCAGGGCCGCGCGTGCGGCCACAGGTGCAGGTAGGCGATGCGGGTGTCGCCGCGCAGCTGCAGCGCGATCTCGCCCTGGTCGCCCTTCAGGGGCAGCAGGTGGGCGGCGTCGAGGTGCCTGAGCGGCAGGTTGTAGGTGACGGTCAACACGATGCCGATGCGCATGACGACGCGCTTGTCGGTCAGCGTGTAGACCGTGGTGCTCGCCGTCAGCCGCGCCAGGGTGGCCAGGATGCCGATGGCCACCGCGGCCAGCAGCGCCAGCACCAGCGAGCCGCGCAGTGCAGCCAGCAGCGGCAGGCCGTCCTGCAATTGCGCGCCGATGCGCCACGCCAGCATCACGCCGAAATAGGCGGTGACCAGCGGCAGGTGGAACAGCCGGCGCGCCACCAGGCCCGGCAGGGGCTGGCCCTGCCACAGCAGCCGCTCGCTGGCAGGCAGTCGTTCAGGAAGCCCGAACTGCGGCTCGAACTCATGCTCCTGGCCCCGGTGCGGGGCCTTCGCGAAGGCGGCTGCCACGGGCTTCATACCAGCGGCTCCGTGCGCTTGGGCTCGGCGAACAGCAGGCCGGCGCCGAAGTAGGCAGCGATCTTCTCTTCCTCGAGCAGCGTGATGCTGTCGGGCGACCGGGTGGCCGGCACGTCGGCCCACTGGTGCGCCAGCAGCGCATGGACGTAGACGGCCTCGCGCGTGATGCGGCAAAAGGTCATCGGCACCAGGGCGCGGCGGCTGCCGTCGGCCAGCTCGACATCCAGGAAGCGGAACATCATCTCGGGCGCGTCGACCCAGAGCTCCCTGACCGTGCCGGCGCTCTCGCCGTACGGGTCGAGCACCTGCATGCCGCGCGGATCGGGATCGTTCTTGCTGACGCTCATCTCGGGGAACATCGCCAGCGGCCGGATCTTGGGTTGGTCGTGGGCGTCGAGGTCGGGGTGGTCGGCCCGCGCCGCCCAAGCGCCGCTGCCCAGGCCGGCCAGCAGCGGGTTGCCCACGGGATCGAGCGGCGAGCCTTCGTTGTCGTAGGTGCGCTCGGCCTGCACGTTCTGCGCGCCGGCCGATCCCGAGGGCACCTGGATCTCGCTGCCGTCGCGCAGCAGGTAGGTCTTCGGCGAGGGCACGCCGATCCAGCCGTCGTGCGTGGTGCCACGGTGGGTTTCCAGCGGGTAGCCCTCGCGCCGGTTCTCGCGGGCGAGGTAGTAGATGAGGCCGGCGAAGAAGATCCAGAAGACGTACAGCACAAGCTGTGCGACGTCGACGTATCCAGTGATGGCTCCGGTTCCCATGGGTTGGCTCCTTGGAGGGTTGGCGTGCGAAGTGGCCGTGTGGGCGGGTCTCGGGGACTGCTCAACCCGGAAAGTCCGCCAGCCCGAAGCGGCGCGGCTCGGAGCCGCTGGCCTCGGGTGAGGGCGGGGTGGTGGTGCGCCGCCGCGTCACGAGCGGGCCGAGCACGGCCAGCGTCGCGAACAGCAGCGCGAGTTCGAGGTGGTAGACGAAGGCATAGCCGGTGGCCGGCATCGCGAGCACCTCGCCGAGCGAGCCGCTCATCGCGAGGTGGCCCACGGCGTCGCGCAGCGCACCGCCCAGGGCCACGCTGAGGCCGGCGGCGCTGGCGACCACGCCTCCCCAGGCACCGAGCACCATGCCGTGCAGGCCGCCACTGTCCATCGACATGGCCGCGCTGAGCGTGCCCACCGAGAACAGGCCGCCGCCGAAGCCGATCAGGGCCACCCCGGCGCGGAAGGTCAGAGGCGATTCCAGCGGCTCGGCGAACACCACGAGCGAGAACGCCACCAGGCCCACGAGTAGGCCGTGCGCCGCCAGCCTTCGCGGGCAGGTGCCGCGGAGCAGCCGCCGCGCCGCCCAGCCGAACGCGCACAAGGCCCCGCCAGCCATGATGGCCGTCAGCCCTGTGGTCTGGCCCACGCTCAGACCCAGCACCTCGCCGCCGTAGGGCTCGAGGATGATGTCCTGCATGTTGAACGCCGCAGTGCCCAGCCCCACGGCAAGCAGGAAGCGGGCGACGCGGCCGTGCCGCGCGAACTGCGCCCAGCGCTCCGAGAAGGGCGTGGCGTCGGGCGGCGCCTTCGCGCGGTCGCGGTCGCGGGCCTCCTGCTTCCACACGGCAATGGCGTTGAGCACCAGGCACACGACGGCCGTGCCCTGCACCACCTGCACCAGGCGCGTGTGCGTGTAGTCGGCCAGCAGCAGCCCGAAGACGGCGCCGCTGCCCACCATGCCCACCAGCAGCATCACGTACATCAGAGCCACGACGCGCGGGCGCGTGGCGTCGGTGGCGCGATCGGTGGCCAGCGCCAGGCCGGCGGTCTGCACCGTCTGCGCGCCGGCGCCGGCCAGCAGGAAGGCGACCGAGGCCGCCACGTGGCCGGCCACCAGCTGCACGGTGGTCTCGCCCGTCAGCAGCACCAGCGCAAAGGGCATGATGGCCAGCCCCGCGAACAGCGCGCCGCTGCCGAACCACACGTAGGGGATGCGGCGCCAGCCCAGGGCGCTGCGGTGCTGATCGGACTTGAAGCCCACCAGCGCGCGGAAGGGCGCGAACAGCAGCGGCAGGGCCACCATCAGGCTCACCAGCCAGGCGCCGACGCCCATCTCGACGATCATCACGCGGTTGAGCGTGCCCACGGTGAGGACGGTGACCATGCCCACGCTCATCTGGAACAGCGCCAGCCGCACCAGCTGCGCCAGCGGCAGCTCGGGCGTGGCGACGTCGGCGAACGGCAGGTAGCGCGTGGCCACGCCGCCCCAGTCGACGCGGCCGCGGCGGCGGATCAGGCCGAGGGCGACGCGGGCGAGGTCCATGCTCAGGCGCCGCCCCTCTGAAGCCGGTAGGCCTGCGAGGTGTAGAAGCCGCTGGCAATGCGCTGCGTGCCGGCCAGCTGCCAGCCGGCCATGGCGGGCTGAGCCTTCATCTGCCGGGCCAGCGCGGCCTGCGACACTGGCACGATGCTGGGGGAGCGGTCGCTGCGCGGGAACAGCTTGCCCGCGCCGTAGAAGGCCCACAGCAGCGGGCTCGCCGGCGCGAAGGTGATCACCATCGAGCCCTCCGTGCGTTCGGCCAGGCGGCCGAGCACGCGCACGGCATCGGCCGTGCGGTAGTGGATCAGCGAGTCCATCGCGACCACGTGGTCGAAGGCGCCGAGGGCGGGGTCGCTCATGTCGCCGCTGCGGAAGTCGATCGAGCCCGGCGCGCCCTCGGCCTTCAGCTGCGCGAGGCAACGCTCGCGCGCGACGTCGACCAGCTGCGGGCTCAGGTCGATGGCCAGCACCTGCGCGCCGCGCCGCGCCAGCTCGATGGCGAAGCTGCCGGTGCCGCAGCCCGCGTCGAGCACGCGCTGGCCCCGCAGGTCGGCGGGCAACCAGGCCAGCAGCGTGTCGCGCATGCGGTCGCGGCCGGCGCGCACGGTGGCGCGCACCCGGCTCACGGGGGCGGTGCTGGTCAGGCGGGCCCAGGTGTCGGCCGCGGTGCGGTCGAAGTAGTGCTCGATCTCGCTGCGGCGGCGGGTGTAGGTGTCTGCGGACGACATGCCTTCGCGTCCCGGCTCAGTCATAGCCCAGGAGGTCGAAGATCTCCCGGTCCTTCAGCGGCACCGCCGGCAGGGGATCGGGCCCCAGCCACATCGAAGCGGCCAGGCGCAGATACTCCTTCTGCACCGCCTCGATCTCGGGCGTGGCGTCCATCTCGAAGATCGTGCACTTCTTCAGCCGGCTGCGGCGGATGGCGTCGAGGTCGGGCAGGTGCGCGGCCAGCCTCAGGCCCGTGCGGTCGTTGTACTTGTCGATCTGGTCGGTGCCGGCGCTGCGGTTGGCGATCACGCCGCCCAGGCGCACGCGGTAGTTCTTGGCCTTCGCGCCGATGGCCTGCACGATGCGGTTCATCGCGAAGATCGAGTCGAAGTCGTTGGCCGTGACGATCATCGCCCGCTCGGCGTGCTGCAGCGGGGCGGCAAAGCCGCCGCACACGACATCCCCCAGCACGTCGAAGATCACCACGTCGGTGTCCTCCAGCAGGTGGTGCTCCTTGAGCAGCTTCACCGTCTGGCCCACCACGTAGCCGCCGCAGCCGGTGCCCGCGGGCGGGCCGCCGGCCTCGACGCACATGACGCCGTTGTAGCCCTCGAAGACGAAGTCCTCGGGACGCAGTTCCTCGGCGTGGAAATTCACCGTCTCGAGCACGTCGATCACGGTGGGCAGCATCTTCTTCGTCAGCGTGAAGGTACTGTCGTGCTTGGGGTCGCAGCCGATCTGCAGGACCCGCTTGCCCATCTTGCTGAAGGCGGCGCTGAGGTTGGAGCTGGTGGTGCTCTTGCCGATGCCGCCCTTGCCGTAGATGGCGAAGACTTTGGCAGTGCCGATCTTCACGCCGGTGTCCTGCTGCACCTGCACGCTGCCCTCGCCGTCTTCGCGGGGATTGGGTGCCGGGCGGGCACCGCGGGCGATGTTCGTGACGGGAATCTCGGTGACGTTCATGCGGCGGCTCTCTGTGGACTGCTCAGGTAAGCACCCTCGAACACACCTTCGAGGCGGTCTTCGAGTTCCTCGCCGGCGCGCCGGAGCGCGTCGAGCGTGGCGGCGTCGGGTTGCCAGTACTGGCGGTCGCAGGCTTCGAGAAGCCGGCTCGCGACCTTGGCGCTGGCGGTGGGGTTCAGGCTGGCCAGGCGCTCGCGCATGGCCGGGTCGAGCACGAAGGTCTCGGTGAGGTGCTGGTACACCCAGGGCGCGACCTGCCCCGTGGTGGCGCTCCACGCGAAGGTGTTGGTGATGCCGGCCTCGATCTGGCGCACGCCCTCGTAGCCGTGCGCCAGCATGCCCTCGTACCACTTGGGGTTGAGCATGCGGGTGCGCGTCTCCAGCGCCACCTGCTCCGACAGCGTGCGCACGGTGCCGCTGTCGGCGCTGCGTGTCTGGTCGGAGATGTACACCGGCACCTCGGCCGCCGCGCCCGTGGCGCCGCCGGCCACCTTGGCGCGCTTGACGGCGCGGCTGATGCCGCCGAGCGTGTCGAAGTAGGTGTCGATGGTGGTGACGCCGAGCTCCACCGAGTCGAGGTTCTGGTAGGTCAGCGCCACGTCGGCCAGCACGTGGTTCAGCAGCGCGGCCTGTGCCACCGGCCTTCCGGCGCGGCCATAGGCAAAGCCCTTGCGCTTGGTGTAGGCCTCGGCGAGTTCGTCCTCGTCCTGCCAGGTGCTGCTGTCGACCAGGAGGTTGACGTTGGCACCGTAGGCGCCGTCGGCGTTGCCGAACACGCGCAGCGCGGCGGTCTCGAGGTCGCCGCCGTGCTCGCGCTGCCAGGCCAGCGCGTGCTTGCGCACGTAGTTGCGCTCCTCGGGCTCGTCGGCGCTGGCGCAAAGCCAGGCGGCCTCGGCCAGCATGCGGATCTGCAGCGGCAGCAGGTCGCGGAAGATCCCCGACAGCGTCATCACCACGTCGACGCGGGGGCGGCCGAGCTGCTCCAGCGGGATCAGCGTGGCGCCGGCCAGGCGGCCGTAGCCGTCGAAGCGCGGCGCGGCACCCATTAGGGCCAGCGCCTGGGCCAGCGGCGCGCCCTCGCTCTTGAGGTTGTCGGTGCCCCACAGCACCAGGGCCACCGTCTCGGGCAGGCCGTGGCCGTCGGCGGCGTGGCGCTCCAGCAGCTTGTCGGCCTGGCGCGTGGCGTCGCGCACGGCCCAGGTGCTGGGGATGCGGAAGGGGTCGAAGCCGTGCAGGTTGCGGCCGGTGGGCAGCACCTCGGGGTTGCGCATCACGTCGCCGCCGGGCGCCGGCGGCACGAAGCGGCCGTCGAGCGCGCGCACGATGCCGGGAATCTCGTGGTCCTCGGCCATCAGCCGGTCGTCCCTCGCCAGCGCTGCCAGCGCGGCGACGGCATCGGCGTTGGCCGGGCGGCCGGCGTCGGCCAGGGCCTGCTCGGGGCTGCGCCCGCGCGTGACGGCCTCGACGCACTCGCGGCTCAGGCCGGCGGTGTTGTCGGCCTCCACGCGCGCCCACAGCAGGCTGGCGCGTTCGGCCGCACTGGGCGGCTTGCCCACGACGTGCAGGCCGTGTGGGATCAGCGTGTACTCCAGCTCCAGCACCTGCCCGGTGAGGCGCTGCACGTGCTGCTCGGCCTCGGCCGGCGTCCAGGCCGGCTCGGCGACGGCGAGATCGAGTGCCGCCGCCTGCGACTGGATCAGCGTGGCCAGCGCCTGCTGCCCGGCGCCGGGCTCACGGCCGCGCCAGCTCTGCAGCGATCCCTTCAGGTCGAGCAGGCCGCGGTACAGCCCGGCCTCGGAGACCGGCGGCGTCAGGTAGCTCACCAGCGTGGCCGCGGCGCGGCGCTTGGCGATGGCACCCTCGCTGGGGTTGTTGCTGGCGTACAGGTAGAAGTTGGGCAGGTCGCGGATCAGCCGGTCGGGCCAGCAGCTGGCGGTCATGCCGCTTTGCTTGCCGGGCATGAACTCCAGCGAGCCGTGGGTGCCGAAGTGCAGCACCGCGTCGGCCCGGAAGTCCTCGCGCAGCCAGCGGTAGAAGGCGCTGAAGGCGTGCGTCGGCGCGAAGCCGCGCTCGAACAGCAGCCGCATCGGGTCGCCCTCGTAGCCCATGCCGGGCTGCACGGCGAGCACCACGTTGCCCAGTTCCACGCCGAGCACGAAGATCGAGCGGCCGTCGCTGAGCTGCCGGCCCGGTGCCGGGCCCCAGGCGGCCTCGATCTCCTTGAGCCAGGGCTCGCGCCGGACGTGATCGGCCGCCGGGATTTGCGCCAGCACGTTGGCGTCGGCGCCAAAGCGCTCGCGGTTGCCCTGCAGCAGGCGGCGGCGCAGGTCGTCGGCGCTGGCCGGCAGCTCGACCGTGTAGCCCTCGCGCTGCAGGCCCTTGAGCGTCTCGAAGGCGCTCTCGAACACCGACAGGTGCGCCGCCGTGCCCAGGTTGCCGGCATTCGGCGGGAAGTTGAACACCACCATCGCCACGCGGCGCTCGGCGCGGGCCTTGCGGCGCAAGGCCACCAGCCGGGCCACGCGTGCGGCCAGCATCGCGGTGCGCTCGCTGCAGGTCTGCATGTCGGTGTCGGCCTGCTCGAAGTGGCAGGCCTTCTCGCAGCCCTTGCAGGTGCTGCCGGCCGCGCCGCCGCGGCCGCCGTAGACGCCGGGGCCGGTGGCGCCGTCGAGCTCGGGGATGGCGACCATGATGGTGGTCTCCACCGGCAGCAGGCCGCGCGCCGAGCCGCCCCACTCCGGCAGGCTCTGGAACTCCACCGAGTGCGCGGCCACGTAGGGCACGTCGAGCTTCGCGAGGATGGCCTCGGCGGCGCGCGAGTCGTTGTAGGCCGGCCCACCCACCAGCGAGAAGCCGGTGAGCGAGAGCACCGCGTCCACCGTGGCGCGGCCGTCGGCCATGAAGAAGCGCTCGATCGCGGGGCGGGAGTCCAGGCCCGACGCGAAGGCCGGCACCACCTGCAGGCCCTGCACCTCGAGCGCGGCGATCACGCCGTCGTAGTGGCGCGCGTTGCCGGCCAGCAGGTAGCTGCGCAGCAGCAGCAGGCCGACGCGGCCGCGCGCGCGCTCGGCCGGCACGAGCTGCGGCAGCGCGCCGATCTCGGCCGACAGGCGCCCGGGCAGGCGGGGGTGGTAGACGCCCACCTCGGGGTACTCCACCGGCCCGTCGGCAGCCGTCTTGCCGCGCAGCGCCGCGCGCGCGCCATCGCTGCCGCCCATGCCGGCGTAGCGGTCCACCAGGAAGCGGACCATGTTGACGACGTTGTCCTGCGAGCCGCCGAGCCAGTACTGCAGCGTCAGGAAATAGGCGCGCACGTCCTGTGCCGTGCCGGGGATGAACTTCAGCAGCTGCGGCAGCCGGCGCAGCATCTTCATCTGCCGCTCGCCGCTGCTGGCGCTGGGGGCCTGGCCGTCCTTGGCGGCTTCGGCCCCGCTCTTGCCGCGCAGCTTCTTCAGCAGGGCCAGCACGCCGCTGGCTGGCTTGGCCATGTCGAAGCGGCCCATGCGGGTCAGGCGCGACACCTCGCCGGCGCTCATCGCGCAGACCATCGCGTCGCAGTGCTCGCGGCGCGCCGCCAGGTCGTCGAGGATGGGCTTGAAGTGCTCTTCCATGAAGAGCATGGTCACGACGACGATGTCGGCGGCGGCGATGTCGTCCTTGCAGCGCTGCAGCGACGCCGCGTCGCTGGCCCACTCCGACGCGGCGTGCATCGTGAAGCGCAGCCCCGGCAGCTGGCGCTGCAACGTGCCACGTGCGCGCTCGGCCGCGCCTTGCAGGTGCGGGTCCATCGTCACCAGGACGAAGCGCAGCGCGGCGGTGGGGGCAGGCTTCATGCGGCTCGGGGGTGTTCAGCGGCCGAAGTGGGCCTTGGCGTCGTACAGCGTCTCGACGGTGATGAGGGCCAGGCCCCGCTCGACCGCGAAGCGCTCAGTGTTGCGGCGCGCCTTGCCGCGCACGAAGAAGGGCACCTTCTGGAGTTCCTTCTGCGCGTCGGGGGCCCAGGTCGCGCCGGCCTGCGCAGCCACGGCCACGGCGGCCCCCACCGGAGCGGGCTCGTTGGCGGCGGGCGCGGGCGCGGGCTCGACCACCGGTGCCTGGCTGGCCACCGGCACGCCCTCGCGCGGCGCGCCGGCGTGCGACAGGTGCGAGGCCGCGGCGCCCTCGTGGAACTCGAAGTCCTCGCGGAACATCGTCAGCAGGTGTTCCTCCAGGCCCATCATCAGCGGGTGCACCCAGGTGTCGAACAGCACCGCGGCGCCCTCGAAGCCCATCTGCGGCGAGTAGCGCGCCGGGAAGTCCTGCACGTGCACCGGCGCGCTGATCACCGCGCAGGGCAGCTTCAGCCGCTTGGCGATGTGGCGCTCCATCTGCGTGCCCAGCACCAGCTCGGGCTGCGCCTCGGCGATCTTCTGCTCGACCTCGAGGTAGTCGTCGCTGATCAGCGGCTCCACACCGTAGGTCGCGGCGGCCTCGCGCACGTCGCGCGCGAACTCGCGGCTGTAGGTGCCCAGGCCCACCACCTGGAAGCCCAGTTCCTCGGCCGCCACGCGCGCGGCGGCGATGGCGTGGGTGGCGTCGCCGAACACGAACACGCGCTTGCCGGTGAGGTAGGTGCTGTCCACCGAGCGCGAGTACCAGCTGGCGCGCGAACTGCTGCGCTCGAGCAGCGCGGTGGCATCGACGCCTGCGATCTGCGCCACCTCGGCGATGAAGCGCCGCGTGGCGCCCACGCCGATCGGCACGGTCTTGGTGAAGGGCTGGCCGAAGGCGCGCTGCAGGTAGCTGGCGGCCTGCGCGGCGATCTCGGGGTAGAGGACGACGTTGAAGTCGGCCTCGTGCAGCCGGGCGATGTCGGCGGCGGAGGCGTCCAGCGGCGCCACCACGTGCACGTCGACGCCGATCTGGCCGAGCAGCTTGGTCACCTCGGCCACGTCGTCGCGGTGGCGGAAGCCCAGCGCCGTGGGGCCGAGCAGGTTGCAGCACTTGCGCTCGCGCTGCGGCCGGCGCGGCACGGCCTCGCGGCGCGGGGCCAGCGCGCGCACCAGCTGGTACAGCGTCTCGGAGGCGCCCCAGTTTTCCTTGCGCTGGTAGGCGGGCAGCTCCAGCGGCACCACGGGGATGGGCAGCTTCAGGCCCTGGGCCAGGCCGCCGGGGTCGTCTTGGATCAGCTCGGCCGTGCAGCTGGCGCCCACCAGCAGGGCCTTGGGCCGGAAGCGCTCGAAGGCCTCGCGCGTGGCGGTCTTGAACAGCTCGGCGGTATCGCCGCCGAGGTCGCGCGCCTGGAAGGTGGTGTAGGTGACGGGCGGGCGGCGGTCGCGCCGCTCGATCATCGTGAACAGCAGGTCGGCGTAGGTGTCGCCCTGCGGCGCGTGCAGCACGTAGTGCACGTCGGTCA
>JBIKLC010000009.1:0-92400 GCA_044360025.1 Rubrivivax sp.
GGTGGGCGGCATCGACTGCAAGCCCATCACGGGCGAGATCACCTACGGCCTGGAGCGCCTGGCCATGTACCTGCAGGGCGTGGAGAACGTCTACGACCTGGTCTGGACCGAGTCGCCCGACGGCACACCGCTGCTGTACCGCGACGTCTACCACCAGAACGAGGTCGAGCAGAGCACCTACAACTTCGAGCACTCCGACGTGGACTTCCTGCTCGGCGCCTTCGGCGCCCATGAGAAGCAGGCCCGGTACCTGATGCAGCAGCAGCTGGCGCTGCCGGCCTACGAGCAGGTGCTCAAGGCCGCGCACACCTTCAACCTGCTCGACGCGCGCGGCGCCATCAGCGTGACCGAGCGCGCCGCCTACATCGGCCGCATCCGCCACCTCGCGCGCAGCGTGGCGCAGAGCTACCTCGACAGCCGCGCGCGGCTGGGCTTCCCGATGGCGCCGCGCGCCTGGGCCGACGAAGTGCTGGCGCAACTGGCGAAGAAGGCGGCCTGAGCATGACCGTCACTGCGAAGAACCTCCTGGTCGAGCTCTTCGTCGAGGAGCTGCCGCCCAAGGCGCTGAAGAATCTGGGCGAGGCCCTCGGCGCCGCGCTGCTCGCGGGCCTGAAGGCCGCCGCCCTGGCGGGCGAGCACTCGGCGCTCAACGTCTTCGCCAGCCCGCGGCGCCTGGGCGCCCGCATCAGCCATGTGCTGCCGGTGGCGCCCGATCGCGCGCAGTCGGTCAAGCTCATGCCCGTGGCCGTGGGCCTGGCGGCTGATGGCTCGCCCACGCCGGCGCTGCTGAAGAAGCTGGCCGCCCTGGGCGCCGACGCCGGCGCCGTGCCCGCGCTGCGCCGAGCGCCCGAGGGCAAGGCCGAGGCGCTGTTCCTCGACAGCACCGTGCCCGGGGCCACGCTGGCCGCCGGGCTGCAGGCCGCGCTCGACGAGGCCCTCGCGCGCCTGCCCATCCCGAAGGTGATGCAGTACCAGCTGGCCGACGGCTGGCAGACGGTGCACTTCGTGCGCCCGGCCCACGGCCTGGTGGCGCTGCACGGGGCCGATGTGGTGCCGGTGCAGGCGCTGGGCCTCGTGGCCGGGCGGCAGACGCGCGGCCACCGCATCGAGGCGGCCGTCGATCCCGTGGTGCTGCAGGATGCCGTCCACTACGAGCGCCAGCTCGCCGAGCAGGGCGCGGTGATCGCCGGCTTCGCGGAGCGCCGGGCCGAGTTGCTGCGCCAGCTGCAGCACGCCGCCATGCTGCAGAACGCCCGGCCCGTGGACGACGACGCGCTGCTCGACGAGGTGACCGCGCTGGTGGAGCGCCCCAACGTGCTGCTGTGCGAGTTCCCGGCGGCGTTCCTGGCCGTACCGCCCGAGTGCCTCATCCTCACGATGAAGGCCAACCAGAAGTACTTCCCGCTGCTCGACGACGCCGGCCGCCTGACCAACCGCTTCCTGGTGGTGAGCAACATCCGCCCGGCTGACCCGCGCCGCGTGGTCGAGGGCAACGAGCGGGTCGTCAAGCCCCGCCTGGCCGACGCCAAGTTCTTCTTCGACCAGGACCGCAAGCGCACCCTCGAGAGCCGGGTGCCGCAGCTGGCCAAGGTCGTCTACCACGGCAAGCTGGGCAGCCAGGGCGAGCGCGTGGAGCGCGTGCGCGCCATCGCCGCTGTAATCGGCCGGCAGCTCGGTGGCGAGGCCCTGGCCGCGCAGGCCGACCGCGCCGCGCTGCTGGCCAAAGCCGACCTGCTGACCGACATGGTGGGCGAGTTCCCCGAGCTGCAAGGCATCATGGGCGGCACCTACGCGCGCCACGACGGCGAGCCCGAGGCCGTGGCCCTGGCGGTGGAAGACCACTACAAGCCGCGCTTTGCCGGCGACGCGCTGCCGCGCGAGAGTGCCGGCCAGGCCGGCGTGGTGGTGGCGCTGGCCGACAAGCTCGAGACGCTGGCCGGCCTGTTTGGCATCGGCGAGCGCCCCACCGGCGACAAGGACCCGTTCGCGCTGCGCCGGCATGCGCTGGGCGTGATCCGCATGCTGATCGAGCGCGACCTCGCGGTCGAGCTGCAGCACCTGATCGATGCCGCCTGCCGGCCGTTCGGCCACGTCGCGGGCTGGCTGAATCCGAGCGCAGACATCGAGCGGTTCCTGAAGGACCGGCTGGTGGTGCTGCTGCGCGACCAGGGCTACACCGCCCAGGAGGTCGACGCGGTGGCGGAGCGGCTGCCCGCCCGCTGGGGCGAGATCCCGCGCCGCCTGGCCGCGGTGCGCGCCTTCGCGGCGCTGCCCGAGGCCGCCGCGCTGGCCGCGGCCAACAAACGTGTCGGCAACATCCTGAAGAAGGCCGAGGGCGCGGTGCCGACGGCGGTGGACGCAGCCTTGCTGGGCGAGGCCGCCGAGCGGGCCCTGGCCGCGGCGCTGCATCGTGTGGCGCCCGAGGCCGACGCCGCCTTCGAGCAGGGCGACCACACGCGCAGCCTGCGGCTGCTGGCGCAGCTCAAGGAGCCGGTCGATGCGTTCTTCGACGCCGTGATGGTGAACGCCGACGACCCCGCTCTGCGCGCCAACCGCCTGGCGCTGCTGAGGGCGCTGCAGCGGGCCATGAACCGCGTGGCCGACCTGTCTCGCCTGGCCGTCTGAGTGGGGGCCAAGATGGCGGCGACGCACAGCCTCAAGCTCGTGATCCTCGGCCGCGACGGCATTCTCAACCTGTTCCGCGAAGGCCACGTCACCGCACCCGAGGAGTGGGTGCCGGTGCCGGGTGCGCTGGAGGCCGTGGCGCGGCTGAACCACGCCGGCTGGCACGTGGTGGTGGCCACCAACCAGAGCGGCATCGGCCGCGGCATGATCGACATGAGCGCCGTCAACGCCGTGCACGCGCACGTGAACCGTGAACTGCAGCGCGTAGGCGGGCGGCTGGACGCGATCTTCCTGTGCCCGCACACGCCAGAAGACCACTGCACCTGCCGCAAGCCCCTGCCCGGCATGCCGCTGGACATCGGCCGCCGCTACGGCGTCGACCTCGCTCACGTGCCCATGGTGGGCGACACGGCGCGCGACCTCATCGCCGCGGCAGACGCCGGTTGCGAGCCCCACCTGGTGCGCAGCGGCCGTGCCGCGGGGCTGTCGCCGGAGGCCTTGCAGGCTCTGCGGGCGCAGGTGCCGGATGCCCGCGTGCATGCCAGCCTGGGCGCCTTCGTCGACCACCTGCTGCAGCGCGAGCACCAGCCCGATTCGTCGGTCGGCGCGCTCGGCACTTGAGGCCGGGCGCCGCGCCCGAAGCCCCGACTGCATGAAGCTCCTCTGGGCCCTGCGCTCGCTGCTGTTTGTGCTCTGGATGGCCGCGACGGTGGTGCCCTGGGGCATCCTGATGCTGCTGCTGTCGATGGTCGTGCGCGGCGAACGGCTGTACTGGCCGACGATGCGCTGGCTGCGCATGGCCATCTGGGGCGCGCGTGTGATCTGCGGCATCCGTGCCCGTGTGCAGGGCCTGGAGCACCTGCCCACTGCCGCCGAGCACCGCCGCGCGGTGGTATTGGCCTCGAAGCACCAGAGCACCTGGGAGACCTTCTTCTACCCCACGCTGATGCCGCACCCGCTGGCCTACGTGTTTAAGCGCGAGCTGCTCTACGTGCCCTTCTTCGGCTGGGCCATGGGGCGGCTGGACATGATCCACATCGACCGCAGCAAGCGCACCGAAGCCTGGAACAAGGTGGCCCAGCAGGGCAGGCGACTGGCCGCCGAGGGCATCTGGGTGATCATGTTCCCCGAGGGCACGCGCAGCGAGCGCGGCAGCCAGGGCGTGTACAAGACGGGCGCGTCGCGCCTGGCCATCGCCACCGGCGTGCCGATCGTGCCCATCGCCGCCACCAGCGCGCGCTGCTGGCCGCGCAAGAGCTTCCTGCTGCGCCCCGGCGTGGTCGACGTGTCGATCGGCCGGCCCATCGACAGCACCGGCCGCGAGCCCGAGGAGCTGATGCGCGAGGTCGAGGCCTGGATCGAGGCCGAGATGCGCCGGCTCGACCCCGAGGCCTACGCCGGGCCGGCGCCAACCTAGAATACGCGGCCATGCCTCATGGCCTGGCCGCCCCCGCTGCGCACGCCCTGCCCAAGCAGCTGTCGCTGTTCGACGAGACTCCGCCGCCGGCCGCTGCCACCCTTCGGCCACCCGCCCGTCCCGCGGGCCCGCCGGCAGCGCCCTTGCCGCCAGCCCACCCGCCGGCCGACCCGCCCGCCTACCGCCACCCCCGTGCCCACCGCGAGGCCCTGCTCGCCGGCCACCGGGTGGCCTACGAGCTGCGCCGTTCGCGCCGCCGCAGCATCGGCTTCGTCGTCGGGCCCGAGGGGCTGAGCGTGAGCGCCCCGCGCTGGCTGGGCCAGGGCGAGATCGAATCGGCGCTGCGCGAGAAGGCAGCCTGGATCCTGCGCAAGCTGCAGGAGCAGCGCGAGCGCGCCGCGCGCGTGCAGGCCCACCGCGTGGAGTGGCGCGAGGGCGGGCAGGTGCCTTTCCTGGGCGAGCCGGTGATCCTGGTGCTGGACCCCCGCGTGGCCGGCGCCGTGCTGCACACCGACGCTGGCGCGTTGCCCGGCGTGCCGCGCCTGACGCTGCACCTGGGCCTGCCGCAGCACGCGGCGCCGGAGCAGATCCGCGACGTCGTGCAGAGCTGGCTGCAGCGCCAGGCGCGGCGCATCTTCGAGGAGCGCTGCGCCGTCTTCGCCGAGCGCCTGGCCGTGCGCATGACGCACCTGAGCCTGAGTTCCGCCGCCACGCGCTGGGGCAGCGCCAGCGCCGACGGCCGGATCCGCCTGAACTGGCGGCTGGTGCACTTCGCGATGCCGGTCATCGACTACGTCGTCACGCATGAGCTGGCCCACCTGCGCGAGATGAACCACTCGCCGGCCTTCTGGGAGGTGGTGCGCACCGCGCTGCCCGGCTTCGAGCAGGCGCGCGGCGCCCTCAGGCACGAGGTGCTGCCGCTGCTGGACGGCTGAGCCGGGGCGCTGCATCCGCCCGCGTGTGGATGCCGGCGCCGCGCCAGCTGCCGACACTGGGCGCTGCACGCTGTCATCAGGCTGCTGCGGGGCTGGGAGGCCCGGCGCGCCGGGCGGCTGGCTTCCTCGCGGGCCAGCCGCCCGGTCCTTTTTCAGGCCGCGCCGAAGCGCCAGACGCCGTCGGCCCCGCGCCCGCGCCGCACCAGGCCCCGGCCCGACAGCGCGTGCAGATGGGCCACGGCCTCGCCCATCGCGAAGGTGGTCTGGTGCAGGTCCAGCGGCCGCTTGAACAGCAGCGGCAGCAGCTCCGCCGCCGAGCGCGGCGCCTCGGCGCAGGCCTCCAGCACCTCGGCCAGCCGCTCGTCGTGGTGGCGCTGCAGCTGCCCGATGCGCGCGTGCAGGCCGCGGAACGGCCGCCCGTGCGAGGGCAGAACCAGCGTGCCCTCGGGCAGCGCGCGCAGCCGCTCGATCGAGTCCAGGAACATCGGCAGCGGGTCGGCCTCGGGCTCGGCCTCGTAGACGCTGACGTTGGTGCTGATGCGCGGCAACACCATGTCGCCGCTGATCAGCACGGCGCCCTCCTCGCCCGCGCCCTCGCGGAACAGGGCGATGTGCTCCGGCGCGTGGCCGTAGCCGGCGATGCAGCGCCAGGCGCGGCCGTCGATGCGCAGCACCAGCCCCTCGTGCAGCCGGGCGTAGCGCGGGGGCACCGCCGGCACCAGGCTGGCGTAGTAGCCGCGGCGCGCGCGCACCTTCTCCAGCGAGGCGGCGTCGACGAGCCCGTGGCTGGCGAAGAAGTCCGCCGCGTCGCTGCCGCCCTGGCCCAGGCTGGCCTGGCTGGCCAGGCGCGCCACGTGCCAGTCGGTGGCGCTGATCCACAGCCGGCACTCGTGCTCCGGCGTCGAGAAGCGCTCGCACAGCCAGTGCGCCAGCCCGATGTGGTCGGGGTGCATGTGGGTGACGATCACGCGCAGCACCGGCAGACCGTCCAGCGCCGAGGCGAGCACCGCGTCCCAATTCGCCCGCGTGGCCGCATCGTCGATGCCGCAGTCCACCACCGTCCAGCCGCGGCGGCCGTCCAGCTCGTCGGGCAGCAGCCACAGGTTGATGTGGTCCAGCGCGAAGGGCAGGCCCATGCGCAGCCAGCGCAGCCCGCCGGGCAGGGCCAGCACCGCGCCGGGTGCGGGCAGCGCCGTGCCCAGGGGGTACTCGAGTGCGAGTTCGTCGGCACTGGGCGGGCGGGCCGGCGGGCGGTGGGCCATGGTTTGTATAGTCCGTGCTTTACGTTTACGTCAACGTCAGTCTAGCGAGATGTCGGCCGGCGGCACGCGCACCTACACGATCACCGAGCTCGCCACCGAGTTCGACGTGACCGCGCGCGCCATCCGCTTCTACGAGGACGTCGGCCTGCTCACGCCGCAGCGCGCCGGCCGCAACCGCGTCTACAGCGCCGGCGACCGCACGCGGCTGAAGCTCACGCTGCGCGGCAAGCGGCTGGGGCTGGCGCTGTCCGAGATCAAGCAGCTCGTCGACCTGTACGACGCCGACAGCGGCAGCCGCCAGCAGCTGGAGGCCTTCATCGAGGTGCTGGCCGAGCACCGCCGGCTGCTGGAGCGCCAGCGCGAGGACATCGAGATCACGCTGGCCGAGATCGACCAGCACGAGCAGCGCTGCCGCGCGCTGCTGGCCGCCGGCCGCCCAGGCGCCGCCGCCGCCAAGAAAGCCCCCAGGAGACCTTCATGAGCACCCTTCCCGGCCTGAACTTCATGCTCGGCGACGACATCGACGCGCTGCGCGACGCCGTGCGCGCCTTCGCCGAGGCCGAGATCGCGCCGCGCGCAGCCGAGATCGACGCCAGCGACCGCTTCCCCATGGACCTATGGCGCAAGATGGGCGAGCTTGGCGTGCTGGGCATCACCGTGCCCGAGGCCTACGGCGGCGCCGACATGGGCTACCTCGCGCACATGGTGGCGATGGAGGAGATCAGCCGGGCCAGTGCCAGCGTCGGCCTGAGCTATGGCGCGCACAGCAACCTGTGCGTCAACCAGATCAAGCGCAACGGCACCGAGGCCCAGAAGCGCCGCTACCTGCCCGGGCTCATCAGCGGCGAGCACGTGGGCGCGCTGGCGATGAGCGAGCCCGGTGCCGGCTCCGACGTCATCAGCATGAAGCTGCGCGCGGTGGAGCGCGGCGGCGTCTACGTGCTCAACGGCACCAAGATGTGGATCACCAACGGCCCGGACGCCGACGTGATGGTGGTCTATGCCAAGACCGAGCCCGAACCTGACGACCCCCAGGCTTCGCCACCCCCCGAGGGGGCTCGCCGGCCTTCGGGCGGCCGTGCGGCCGGCGGGGGGGCGCGCGCGATCACGGCCTTCATCGTCGAGAAGGGCATGAAGGGCTTTTCCACCGCGCAGAAGCTCGACAAGCTGGGCATGCGCGGTTCGCACACCGGCGAGATGGTGTTCGCCGACGTCGAGGTGCCGGCCGAGAACATCCTGGGCCAGGTGGGCGGTGGCGCCCGCGTGCTGATGAGCGGCCTGGACTACGAGCGCGCGGTGCTCGCCGCCGGGCCCATCGGCATCATGCAGGCGGTGATGGACAACGTCGTGCCCTACATCCACGACCGCAAGCAGTTCGGCCAGAGCATCGGCGAGTTCCAGCTCATCCAGGGCAAGGTGGCCGACATGTACACCGTGCTGCAGGCCGCGCGCGCGTTCTGCTACACGGTGGGCAAGAACCTCGACAGCCTCGGCGCCGAGCACGTGCGCCAGGTGCGCAAGGACTGCGCCAGCGTCATCCTGTGGTGCGCCGAGAAGGCCACCTGGATGGCCGGCGAGGGCATCCAGATCTTCGGCGGCAACGGCTACATCAACGAGTACCCGCTGGGCCGGCTGTGGCGCGACGCCAAGCTCTACGAGATCGGCGCCGGTACCAGCGAGATCCGCCGCATGCTGATCGGGCGCGAGCTGTTCGCGGAGACCGCCTGACGCCCGGTCGCCAGCCGCCATGCCGCACCGCCTGCTTTCCAACAACCGAGCCTGGGCCGAGGCCAAGCGCGCTGCCGACCCCGGATTCTTCACGCGGCTGGCGCGCCAGCAGAGCCCGCGCTACATGTGGATCGGCTGCGCCGACAGCCGCGTGCCGGCCAACGAGATCACCGGTCTGGACCCCGGCGAGGTCTTCGTGCACCGCAACGTCGCCAACATCGTCGTGCCCAGCGACCTGAACGCGCTGAGCACGGTGCAGTTTGCGGTCGAGCACCTCAAGGTCGAGCACATCTTCGTCGTCGGCCACCACGGCTGCGCCGGCGTGCGCGCGGCGATGCGCGGCCTGCGCGTGGGCCTGGCCGACAACTGGCTGCGCCACGTGCAGGACGTACGGCTGCGCCACCGTAAGCGGCTCGACCACCTGCCTCCCGAGCAGCAGGAAGACGTACTGTGCGAGATCAACGTCATCGAGCAGGTGGCCAACGTGGCGCTGTCCACCATCATCCAGGACGCCTGGTCGCGGGGCCAGCCGGTGGCCGTCCACGGCTGGGTCTACGACCTGAAGGACGGCCTGCTCAAGGACCTGGAAGTGACGATGGACGGGCCGCAGGCGGTGGTGGAGACCTTCACCGCGGCAATCAAGCGCTACCCGCGCGAGCCCAGCCCGTCCTGAGAGCCGCCGACACCTTTACCGCCCCGCCATGTTCCCCCACCAGCTGACCGACCGCCGCGCCTTCGACATCGCCCAGGCCCTGGTCGACGGCTTCGACCGCCACTACCGCCTGTTCCGCGCCACCAGCGCCGCGGCCAAGGGCCGCTTCGAGAAGGCCGACTGGCACGGCCAGCAGCGCGCGCAGGCCGAGCGCATCGCCTTCTACGACCAGCGCGTCAATGAGGCGGTGGAGCGGCTGCGCGGCGAGCTCGCGGTCGACGAGGTCGGCATGGACACCTGGCAGCAGGCCAAGCTGCACTACATCGGCCTGCTGGTCGACCACCACCAGCCCGAGCTGGCCGAGACCTTCTTCAACTCCGTCACGGCCAAGCTGCTGCACCGCAGCTACTTCCACAACGACTTCATTTTCGTGCGCCCGGCCGTCAGCACCGAGTACATCGAGGACGACGCGCCGGGCTCGCTGCCCACCTACCGCGCCTACTACCCCACGCGCGAGACGCTGCACGAGACCTGGAAGCGCATCGTCACGGCCTTCCAGCTCGAGCGCGCGTTCGAGGACCTCGACCGCGACGTCGACCACGTCGTGCAGGCCATGCTCGGCGAACTCGGCGGCTTCCGGCCGCGCGCCAACTTCCAGATCCAGGTGCTGTCCAGCCTGTTCTACCGGAACAAGGGCGCCTACCTGGTGGGCAAGGTGATCAACGGCTTCCACGAGACGCCGCTGGCGCTGCCGATCCTGCACAAGGCGGCGGACGGTGCGCCCGACGGCGCCGGCGGCCGTCTCGTCATCGACGCGGCGCTGTTCGGCGAGGACGACCTGCTGATGATCTTCAGCTACGCGCGCGCCTACTTCATGGTCGACATGGAGGTGCCCAGCGCCACGGTGCAGTTCCTGCGGTCGATGATGCCGCGCAAGCCCCGGCACGAGCTGTACAACGCGCTGGGCCTGCAGAAGCACGGCAAGAACCTGTTCTACCGGGACTTCATGGCGCACCAGCGCCACAGCTCCGACAAGTTCCGCATCGCGCCCGGCATCAAGGGCATGGTGATGATGGTGTTCGACCTGCCCTCGTTCCCGTACGTGTTCAAGGTCATCAAGGACTACTACCCGCCGCAGAAGGACACCACGCGCGAGCTCATCCAGAGCAAGTACCTGCTCGTCAAGCAGCACGACCGCGTCGGCCGCATGGCCGACACGCTGGAGTTCAGCAACGTGGCCTTCCCGCTGGCGCGCTTCGAGGACGAGCTGGTGGCCGAGCTGAGGAAGTTCTGCCCCAGCGTGCTGGAGATCTCCGACCGCGACGGCGATGGCCAGACCGAGCTGATCCTGAAGCACGTGTACATCGAGCGCCGCATGATCCCGCTGAACATCTATCTGCAGGAGGCCGGCCCCGAGCAGCTGGCGCACGCGGTGGTGGAGTACGGCAACGCCATCAAGGACCTCGTGGCCGCGAACATCTTCCCCGGCGACATGCTCTGGAAGAACTTCGGCGTCACGCGCCACGGCAAGGTGGTGTTCTACGACTACGACGAGATCGAGTACCTCACCGACTGCAGCTTCCGCCGCGTGCCGCCGCCGCGCCACGAGGAAGACGAGATGTCGGGCGAGGTCTGGTACGCCGTCAACAAGGGCGATGTCTTCCCCGAGACCTTCGGCCCCTTCCTGCTGGGCAACCCGCAGGTGCGCGAGATCTTCATGGCCCACCACGCCGACCTGCTCGACGCCGCGTTCTGGCAGGGCTGCAAGGAGCGCATCCTGGCCGGGCACGTGCACGACGTGTTTCCCTACGAGGCGGGCAAGCGCTTCTCCAGCCGCGCCACCGCCTGAGCCCCACCGTTCCACCTCGTTCCACCTTCGCCGAGGAGTCTTCCCCATGGCCGCCGACCCCATCGTCATCGTCTCTGCCGCCCGCACGCCCATCGGCGGCCTGCTGGGTGACTTCGCCAGCCTCGCGGCCTGGGAACTGGGTGCGGTGGCCGTGAAGGCCGCGGTCGAGCGCGCCGGCGTACCCGGCGACGCCATCGACGAGGTGCTGCTGGGCAACTGCCTGATGGCGGGCCAGGGCCAGGCGCCGGCGCGCCAGGCGGTGCTGAAGGCCGGCCTGCCGCAGAGCGCCGGCGCGGTGACGCTGAGCAAGATGTGCGGCAGCGGCATGCGCGCCATGATGTTCGCTCACGACATGCTGGCCGCCGGCAGCGCCCGCGTGGTGGTGGCCGGCGGCATGGAGAGCATGACCAACGCGCCGCACCTGCTGTTCGCGCGCAAGGGCGTGAAGTACGGGGCCGCCCAGCTGTTCGACCACATGGCCATGGACGGCCTGGAGGACGCCTACGAGCGCGGCAAGGCCATGGGCGTGTTTGCCGAGAGCTGCGCCGCGAAGTACGGCTTCACGCGCGAGGCGCAGGACGCCTACGCCATCGCCAGCACGACGCGCGCCAAGGCGGCCAACGAGGACGGCCGCTTCGACTGGGAAATCGCGCCGGTGGCCCTGCCCGCGAAGGGCGGCGAGACGATCGTCAAGCACGACGAGCAGCCCTTCAAGGCCAAGCTCGACAAGATCCCCACGCTGAAACCCGCGTTCAAGAAGGACGGCACGATCACCGCGGCCAACGCCAGCAGCATCAGCGACGGCGCCGCGGCGCTGCTGATGGTGCGCGAGAGCACGGCGCGGCAGATGGGCCTGCAGCCGGTGGCGCGCATCGTGAGCCACGCCGTGCACGCGCAGGCGCCGGAGTGGTTCAGCACCGCGCCGGCCGGCGCCATCGACAAGGCGCTGAAGAAGGCCGGCTGGGACGCCGGGAGCGTGGACCTCTGGGAGGTCAACGAGGCCTTCGCGGCCGTGACGATGGCGGCGATGGCGGAGTTCCGGCTGCCGCACGAGATCGTCAACGTGCACGGCGGCGCGTGCGCCCTGGGCCACCCCATCGGCGCTTCCGGCGCGCGCATCGTCGTCACGCTGCTGGGCGCGCTGCGCCAGCGCGGCTTGAGGCGTGGCGTGGCGGCGCTGTGCATCGGCGGCGGCGAGGCCACGGCCATGGCCCTCGAGATGCTCTGATGCCCGGGCAGGGCCTGCTGCCGGGCCCGTCCGAGCTGGCGGTGTTCGCCACCGCGGTGACCGTGCTCAACGCAACCCCTGGTGTGGACTTCGTGCTCACGGTGAGCCGCACGCTGCAGGGCGGCGTGCGCGCGGGCTGGGCGGCCGCCGCTGCACACCCCGCCTGTTGGCCGAGGAAGTCACGATTGCGGCTTCCACCGCCATGCCGCAATCCGACCTTGGCGCCTACGATGCGCTGCATGACAACCAGTCTTGATCCAGGCGGTATGGTCAACCCCGCCTCCCGCTCAGCAGCCGGGGGGTCCGATCCCTCCGTTCATCCGCGGCGGCGCGCGATGATCCGACTCTCGCAGAGCGCCTGCCGCGCAGCGATCGCCGTTTCGCTGTGCCTATGCTTCGGGGCCTCCCTGGCTCAAGACGCCCATGCCTGGCCTGGCGGGCTGCGGGTCAGCGGCTTCGGGAGTTTGGGTCTTGCGCGCGTGGACGCCCCCCTGGGCTGGACCTACAAGCGCGACACCGCACAGGCCGACAACCTGGCGGCCACGCGCGCCGACGTCGACACCCGGCTGGGCTTGCAGCTGAACTACGCGCCCACGCGCACGCTGGAGCTGGTGGCGCAGGCCGTGGCCGCGCGTCGCGGCCCGGCCGCCCTGGATGCCGATGCGCTGGAGTGGGCCTTCGTAGCCTGGCGACCCGACCTGGACTGGAAGCTGCGCGCCGGCCGCGTCAACTTCGACGCGTTCCTGCTGTCTGACCACCGCAACGTCGGCATTGCGTACCCGTTTGCACGGCCGCCGGTCGACTTCTACGCACAGCTACCGCGCTCGCTGGACGGGTTTGACCTTTCGCGTGAATGGAGGGCAGACGGTGCTCTTTGGCAGGGCAAGGTCTTTGCCGGCCGGACCTACGCGTTTGCCGATGGCACCGCGCGGCTGGATCTCAGCCCGTCATACGGCGTCACCATCTCGCGCGAATCGGAGGGTCTGCTGCTGCGGGCCAGTGGCGTGCACACCCGATTCGAGCAAGAGATCGATCGCCTGCGCCCGTTGTTGGACGCACTCGATCCTCTGGCGGCGCTGCCGGTACCCGACGTGGCCGAGCAGGCTGCGCAGCTGCGCGCACGCCTGGCTCTCCGGGACGTGAGCCTGACCTACCTGTCGCTGGGCGCGCGTCTGGAGCGCGGCCCCTGGCTGGTCAGCGCTGAAGCCACCCGCGTGTCTGGGCAGCCGACCGTTGCCTGGCGGTCGTCCTACGTCAGCGTCGGGCGGCGATTCGGCGCGCTGACGGCGTACGCGTTGGCCAGCAGGGTCGATGCCCTCACGCCCGCTGCCACTGCGCCCGACTGGGCCAGTGCGTTGACGCCCGTGCTCGGCCCGGCGGCGGCTATGCAGGCCCAGGGGGTGGCGTTCGCCGCCGCCGGCGCCGTCAACGCCTTCCGCGTGGCGCAGGGCACGACGGCGGTCGGTCTGCGCTACGACGTCGACGCACGATGGGCGCTGAAGCTGCAGTGGGACCACGTTCGCATCAAGGCCGACGCCGCTCGGCTTTGGACCGCGCCGCTCGGCCCTGTTCCTGCCAGCCGGGCCGACGTGGGCAGCGTCGTCCTGGACTTCGTGTTCTGAGCCCGCCATGCCCATGCTGCGGTTCTTCTTGACGCGCCTGCTGGGGCTGGCGGCAGCGCTGGCCTTCGCGCAGCCTGCATGGGCCGACTTCTACTTGGTCGTGCATGCCGCCAACCCCCAGCGCACGATGACGCAAAAGGAGGTGGTCGAGCTGTACATGGGCCGCAGCCGTGCGTTTTCAAATGGCCAGTTCGCCATCGCCTTCGACCTGCCGCGCGACAGCCCCGAGCGGGCGGCGTTCTACCAGTCGCTCACCGGCCTGAGTGCCGCGCAGGTGACCAGCCATTGGTCACGTCTGATGTTCTCGGGCCAGAGCATGCCGCCGCAGGCGCTGCCCGACGAGGCGACGATGATCGAGATCGTTCGCCGTAACCCCAGCGCCATCGGGTGGCTGACGCGCGAGCCGCCGCCCGACAAGCAGCTGCGGACGGTGCTGGTGTTGAAGGAGTAGCCGTGGGCGACGGGCGGGCGCCTTCGTTCGCGCACCGCAGCCTGCGCCGGCGGTTGCTGCTGGCCGTGGTGTTCGGGGCCTTGCTGTTCGCGGCGCTGGCGGTCGTGCTGGCCGACCGGCTCGGACAAGCCCGCGCCACGGCCGCCAGCCTGGCGGCGCTGAAGGCCATGGTGACGGCCGTTGAGCAGACGGCCGCCAGCGGCGCCTATGCCCGCGACCCGGTGCTGCTGGGCGAGATCGTTCGCGGCCTGGCGCGCAACGAACTGGTGGCCCTGGCCGAGGTGCGCTCTCCCGATGGCCAGCCGGTGGCCAGGGCCGGGCGCGCCTCTTCGGCGCCGGCCGAAGACGAGACCACGATCGAGCAGCCGCTGGCGTCGCCCTTCGACGCCGACGAGCGCGTGGGTGTGCTGCGCATCGAGGCCGACCGCGAGCGCATTGCGGCCCGCGTGGCCCGCGAGACGCTGGTGCTGTCGGCGCTGATGATCGGCCAGATGCTGCTGGTGGCGTTGCTGCTGTACGCCGTCGCGGAGCGCGTGGTGTCGCGGCCCATCGTGGCGCTCGCGCGGCAGCTCGATGGGGTGCAGCCCGGCACGCCGCAGCGCCTGACGGTGCCAGCAAGCCATCGTCACGACGAGATTGGCGCCTTGGTGGCCGGCGGCAACGCGCTGCTTGCGGCCACCGAGGCCGCTGTCGACCGCGAGCGCTTGCTGCGCGCGGGCATCGAGCAGACGGTGCAGGAGCGTACGGCCGAGCTGCTGGAGGCCAAGGAAGCCGCCGAGGCCGCCAGCCGCGCCAAGAGCGAGTTCCTGGCCACCATGAGCCACGAGATCCGCACGCCGATGAACGGCGTACTGGGCCTGACCGAGCTGATGCTGGCCAACCCGCTGCCGCCGCAGCAGCGCCTCTGGGCCGAGGGCACGCTGGCCTCGGGCCGGCACCTGCTGGGCGTGATCAACGACATCCTGGACTTCTCGAAGATCGAGTCGGGCCAGATGGAGCTGGACTCGGTGCCTTTTGACCTCGTCGACGTTGTCGAGGAAGCTGCGGCCATGTTCGCGCAGCCGGCCGAGGCCAAGGGCCTGGAGCTGGCGGTCCGCTTCGAGCCGACCGGTGTGCCGCTTCCGCTGCGCGGCGACCCGTTCCGGCTGCGCCAGCTGCTGGCCAACCTGCTGGCCAACGCCGTGAAGTTCACCGAGGAGGGCGAGGTCGTCGTCTCTGTGCGCTGCGAGCCGCAGGGCGAGGGCCTGGTGCGGGTGCGCATCGACGTGCGTGACACTGGCGTGGGCATCGCGCCCGAGCACCACGCCAAGATCTTCGAGCACTTCGCGCAGGCCGAGGGCGGCACGACGCGCCGCTTCGGCGGCACCGGGCTGGGGCTGGCCATCTGCCGCCGTGTGCTGCAGATCATGGGCGGCCGCATCGGTGTCGAGAGCAGCCCTGGCCACGGGGCCACCTTCCGCGTCGAGCTGCAGCTGCCGGCGGTGGCGGCGGCGGCGGCGCCCGACACGGGCGTGCTGGCTGGGGTGCGCGTGCTGGTGGTCGACGACAACCCCACCAACCGCGAGATCCTCGAGCAGCAGCTCAGCGGCTGGGGCATGCGCGTGGTCTGCGCCGCCAGTGGGGCCGAGGCGCTGCAGCGAGCCGGCGCCTCTGGGGTGGCCGAGTCCGCGCCCTTCCAGCTGGCCGTGCTGGACATGCACATGCCGCACATGGACGGGGTCGAGCTGGCCCGGCTGCTGCGTGCCGAGCCAACCTGTGCCGGCACTAAGCTGCTGCTGCTGAGCTCGGCCTCGGCCGGCCTCGACCCCGACGCCCGCCGCCGCGCCGGCATCTTGGCCTGCGTGAGCAAGCCGATCCGCCGTGCCGACCTGCTGCGCGTGCTGCGCGCGATGATGCAAGACGAGAGTCTCGACGAGCCCGCGGCGGTCGAAGCCACGCCCGGGCCGCAACTCGTCGGCCGCGTGCTGCTGGTGGAGGACAACCCGATCAACCAAGTGGTCGGCGGCGCCATGCTGCGCCGGCTCGGCCTGGAGGCCGAAGTCGCCAACGACGGCCGTGAGGGCGTCGAGCAGGTGCGCGGGGGGGCCTTCGATCTGGTGCTGATGGACTGTCAGATGCCGGAGATGGACGGCTACCAGGCCACCGCCGCGATCCGGGCGCTGCCGGACCCGCGCCGCGCCAGTCTGCCGATCGTGGCACTCACCGCCAACGTGACGGCCGGCGATCCCGAGCGCTGCCTGGCGTCTGGCATGGACGGATTCCTCGGCAAGCCCTACACGCTGGCCGCGTTGCAGGCCACGCTGCGGCGCTGGCTGCCAGAGGCCCCCGCCGAGGCCGCCGGCAGCGAACCGGCCCCTTCGGACACGCGAGCCGCACAGCCGATGCCGATGCCGTGATGTCCACCAACCGCCGGGGCTGTGGCTGCACCGCGCGAGCAAGGCGGCTCTGCGGCCGGCCCCTAACCCGGTGACACCGCCATGCTGCTCTCCGAAGACCACCTTGCCGTGCAGGACGCGGTGCGCGCCTTCGTGCAGGCTGAGGTCGCGCCGCACGCCGCGGCCTGGGACCGGGACCACAGCTTCCCGACAGACGCGCTACGCGGCCTGGCCGGGCTCGGCTGCTACGGCGTGGCCGTGCCGGCCGAGCTGGGCGGCGCGGGCCTGGACCATCTGGCCCTGGCCGTCATCCTGGAGGAGATCGCCGCCGCCGACGGCGCCACCAGCACCATCGTCAGCGTCAACAACTGCCCCGTGTGCGCCATCCTGATGGCCTTCGGCAACGCCGAGCAGCAGCAGCGCTTCCTGGTGCCATTGGCCAAGGGCGAGATGCTCGGTGCCTTCTGCCTGACCGAGCCGCACGTGGGCTCCGAGGCCGGCGGCCTGCGCACCACGGCGCGCCGCGACGGCGACGACTACGTGCTCGACGGCGTCAAGCAGTTCATTACCAGCGGCAAGCACGGCGACCTCGCCATCGTCATGGCCGTCACCGACCAGGCTGCCGGCAAGAAGGGCATCAGCGCCTTCCTGGTGCCCACCGCCACGCCCGGCTACGGGGTGGCCCGGCTCGAGCACAAGATGGGCCAGCACGCCAGCGACACCGCGCAGATCCGCTTCGAGAACTGCCGCATCCCGGCGGCCAACCGGCTGGGTGAGGAAGGCCAGGGCCTGAAGATCGCGCTCAGCGGGCTGGAGGGCGGCCGCATCGGCATCGCCAGCCAGGCCGTGGGCATGGCGCGTGCGGCCTTCGAGGCGGCGCTGGCCTACGCCAAGGACCGCACGAGCTTTGGACAGCCCATCTTCCAGCACCAGGCGGTGCAATTCAAGCTGGCCGACATGGCTACCCAAATCGAATGCGCGCGCCAGATGATCCACCACGCCGCGGCGCTGAAGGACGCCGGCCGCCCCTGCCTGAAGGAGGCTGCCATGGCCAAGCTCTTCGCCAGCGAGATGGCCGAGCGCGTGTGCTCCGACGCCATTCAGGTGCACGGCGGCTACGGCTACGTGAGCGACTTCCCCGTGGAGCGCATCTACCGCGACGTGCGCGTGTGCCAGATCTACGAGGGCACGAGCGAGGTGCAGAAGATCCTGATCGGGCGCGCGCTGGCCTGAGCGGCGGCTGCATGATGATGCGCAAGCTGTTCATCGAGGGCCGCGCCAAGGCGTGGGCGGTGCACCCGACGATGGCCGAGCCCGGCGGCCACCCGCGCGCGGGGCTGGAAGCCGCCTGCCACCGGCCCGTCGCATCTCGCGCGGCGGCCTTGGCATGAGCACCGCGCCGCTGGTGCCGCCGACCCCGCGATCGGCCGAGGAACAGGCCCGGCTCGACGCCGCGCTGGTGGAGCTTTTCGAGCAGCGCATCACCTTCAACCAGATGCTGGGCCTGAAGGTGCTGAGCGTGAAGCCCGGCGACGTGCGCGCGCGCATCGCGATGCGGCCCGAGCTCGTGGGCCACTATGCCTACAGTCGGCTGCACGGCGGGGTCATCTCGGCCACGCTCGACGCGATGGGCGGCCTGGCCCTCATGGTGGGCATCGCCGAGCGCCACCCGCACGACAACGCGCTGCAGGTGATGCAACGCTTTGCGCGCATGGGCACCATCGACCTGCGCATCGACTACCTGCGCCCCGGCCTGGGCCAGCACTTCGTCGCCACCGCCGAGATCACGCGGCTGGGCGGCCGCATCGGCAGCACGCAGATGCGGCTGGTCAACGACGAGGGCACGCTGCTGGCCACGGGGGCGGCGGCCTACGTGGTGGCCTGAGCTGCCGCGTCTTCCGCGGGCTCTGCGGGGTCTTGAGGGTGCCGAATTCGCCCCCATCTCCGCCAAACTCCATCATTTGTTCCGCCCGAAAGAGCCGATGCCCCGCGTCTTCACACGCCTGCTGTTGATGGCTGCAGCGCTGGTTGGCCTTGGCTTCCTGGCGCTGCCGGCTTTGGTGCAGGGCCGCACCGAGGCACAGCCGCGCGCCGTCACGCCGCGCGGGCCGCTGGCGGCCGACGAGCTGGCGCACATCGAGCTGTTCAGGAAGGCCAGCCCCTCGGTGGTGCACATCACCAGCCTGGGCGCGCAGCGCGACGTGTTCAGCATGAACGTGCAGCAGGTGCCGCGCGGCACCGGCACCGGCTTCGTGTGGGATGCGTCGGGCCACATCGTCACCAACTTCCACGTCATCCAGGGCGCCAACGGCGCCAAGGTGACGCTGGCCGACCAATCCACCTACGACGCCACGCTGGTGGGCTTCTTCGCCGACCGCGACCTGGCGGTGCTGAAGATCGAAGCGCCCCGCGAGAGGTTGCCTCCGCTGGCCCTGGGCACCAGCCGCGACCTGCAGGTCGGCCAGCGCGTCTACGCCATCGGCAACCCCTTCGGCCTGGACCAGACGCTGACCATCGGCATCGTCAGCGCCCTCAACCGCGAGATCGAGAGTTTCAACAACCGCACCATCCGCGGCGTGGTGCAGACGGACGCCGCCATCAACCCGGGCAACTCCGGCGGTCCGCTGCTCGATTCGGCCGGCCGGCTGATCGGCGTGAACACCCAGATCGCCAGCCCCAGCGGGGCCAGCGCCGGCATCGGCTTCGCGATCCCGGTCGACGAGCTCAACCGCATCGTGCCGCGGCTCATCCGCGACGGCCGCTTCGTGCGCCCGGCCCTGGGCGTGACGGCGGGTCCGCCGCAGCTGCAGCGGGCCCTCAGGCTGCCCAAGGGCGTGGCGGTGGTTCAGGTGGGTCGCAACACCCCGGCGGCGCGGGCGGGGCTGCAGCCGTTCACCCGCGGCAACCGCGGCGAGATCGTGATGGGCGATGTCATCACCGCCATCAACGACGAACCGGTGGAGAGCCTCGACGACATGCTCGCGGCGCTGGAGCGCCGGCAGCCCGGCGAGGCGGTCACGCTCACGGTGTGGCGGGAGGGCCGTTCCCGGAACGTGAAAACACGCCTGGCTGCCGGTGAGTAGGCGCTCTCTTCGGCCTGGAGCGTGACGAACTGCGCGGCGCGAATGGCAAGTTCGCCGACACCCCTGGCTTCGGGGACCGCAGCGGCGAAGGCAGGGCGGATAATTCTTGTGTTAATTCGGCAGAGTTCGCCTTGCGCCCAGCGGCCCGCCGCTGCGGAGTGCCCACCACGGTTCGAGATGTCGGGAGCGATCGAGTGAACGAGAACAAGCCTGCGGACGATGCCCACGCCCAACGGCGCCGGCGCGTGCTGCGCGGCGCCCTCTCCGCGCCGGTGGTGCTGACGATCAGCAACGGGGCGGGCGCGCAGATGACCTCGAATCGGCGTTGCGTGAACAGTCAAGTCCAAAACCCGACGACCCTGCCGCGTACTTATTCCTCGGGTGTATCAGTACCAGCGACCGTGATCCGCGTGCGGCTGTGGCGGTCGGGTACAAACCTCTTTGTCAGGGGCACTGACATCAAGTTCTGGGAGCACAGTTCGCGCCTCGTGAGCTGGATCAGTTCTGGTCAGTTCAGAAAGTTCAACCCGGTGTCGCAAAGGTTGGAGGGCGGCAACCTCTCGCCGACGTTGATAAGTCCTGCGCCTGTGGCGACCTCTCCGGCGCAATGGGCTGTCTTGCAGATGGATCAGCTGGGCAACATCGTTACGGTCGGACTCAACAACGGCGTCACGACTTCGATGATCGCTGGGACTTGCTGGGCCTCGTTCCGCATGGGCCCGCCCTGAAGGGAGCAGGTCTGTATCAGCTCGTCGAGGGCGTCATCTGGCGACCCTTGGACGATGCGTTGCATGCGGTCTACGGCCCGCTGTCGGGCGAGACGATGCTGCTCAATGCCGCGGCGATTTGGGTGCTTGACGTGCTGGCCGAGCCGGGCTGGCATCATCCCGAGGATGTGGTGCGACAGATTGCCAGCGAAGCCGAGCTTCCCGAGGACGAGGTGCGCTGCACGCTGGGCGACATTTGGGCGCTGCTGCTCGACGGTGGTCTGGTGCGCCGCCAACGCGCTGCGGCTGAGGGCTGACCTGCCCCGCAGGCCGCTGAGCTGATGGCCACGCTGGCCGAGTCCGGCGAAGCCGCGGTCCGCCAGGCGCTGGCCGGCCGCGGCCTGTGGCTCGATGTCGGCAGCGCGCTGATCCACCTGCGCAGCGACTCGCCCCGGCTGGCCGCCGCGGTGCACGACGTGTACCGCCACTTCCCCCTGCAGACCGAGGGCGACTGGGCCGACCTGCACCTGCAGGTGCGCAGACACCGGCGCTGGTTGGTGCCCTGGCGGCCGCAGGTGCGGCTCTTCTGCGACGGCTCGGAGCCCTTCGAGCCCTTTCCGGTGAACACGCCGCTGCCCATGCTCGAGTGGGGCGCCAACTGGCTGATCGGCCTGCGCCTGCACCACCGGCTGCTGCTGCACGCCGGCGTGCTGGCGCGCGACGACCGGGCACTCGTGATGCCGGCCGTGCCGGGTGCCGGCAAGAGCACGCTCACGGCCGCGATGGCCCACGCCGGCTGGCGGCTGCTCTCCGACGAGTTCGGCGCCCTGGACATGGCCACGGGCGCGCTGTGGCCGCTCATCAAGCCGCCGGTGATGAAGAACCGGTCCATCGAGGTGCTGCGGCAGTTCGCGCCGCAGGCCGTGCTGGGCCGCGTCTACCCGGCCACGCACAAGGGCGACGTCGCCCACGTGGCCCCGCCGGCCGACGCGGTGGCCGGCCGCCACCGCCCGGCGCAGCCCTTCGCCATCGTGCTGCCGCACTGGCAGGAAGGGGCCGAGGCGCGGCTGGAGCCGGTGACGCCGGGCCTGGCTTGCTCGGCGCTGGCCTTCAACGCCTTCAACTACCGCGTCTGCGGGCAGGCCGGCTTCGAGGTGGTCGCGCGGCTGGCGCGCGAGGTGCCGGCGTGGCAGCTCACCTACGGCCGGCTGCCCGAGGCCATCGGCCTGCTCGATACGCTGCACGCGCAGGCCGCCGCCGCGCCCGGAGGCCGCACGTGAGCAGGCCCGTGGGCCGCTGGCCCGATCTCTCGTGGCTGCAGGCGCTGGCGCAGCCGGAGTCGGCCCTGGCCTGGACGCTGGCCGAGTGGGACCACCGCGTGCGCGTGGCGCGCCGCCTGCGCTTGCTGGGCCGCCTGGCGGAGTCGGTGCTGGGCGCCGGGCTGGCCGACCGGCTGCCGCAGCCTGTGGTCCATGCCCTGCAGGCCGAGGCCCGCCTGGCCCAGGCCCGCTGCCAGGCGCTGCTGTGGTGCCGCGAGCGCGCCGGCCAGGCGCTGGAGGGCCTGGACGCGCCCCTGGTGCTGCTCAAGGGCGCCGCGTACATGGCCCAGCGCCTGCCCAACGCCGCGGGGCGCCTACCCTCGGACCTGGACATCCTCGTGCCCGCCGAGGCGTTGCCCGAGGCACGCCGCCGGCTGATGGACGCGGGCTGGCAGGAGGTCGCGCTCGACGAGCACGACCAGCGCTACTACCGCGAGTGGAGCCACGAGCTGCCGCCGATGCGGCACCCCCTGCACGCCATCGAGCTGGACGTGCACCACAACATCCTGCCGCCGGTGGCGCGCGACCGCGTCGACGCCGCCGTTCTGCTGCAGGCCGCGCGGCCGGTGGCCGATGCCGACGCCGCGCCCTGGTGGGTGCTGGGGCCCGAGGACCAGGTGCTGCACTGCGCCGCCCACCTGATCAACGATTCCGAGCACCGCGACCGCCTGCGCGACCTGGTGGACCTGCAGGTGCTGATGGCGGCGCACGGCGCGGCCGAGCCCGGGTTCGGCGAGCGCCTGTTGGCGCGCGCCCGGCTACTGGGCCTGCACGACGCGCTGGTGCTGGGCGCCGCGCTGGTGGCCGAGGGCCTGAAGGCGCCGCTGGACCCGACCCTGCAGCAGGCCGTGCAGCGGGCGATGGCGCAGCGCCGCCTGGCCACGCTGCAGCGGCGCTTCGCCACCGTGCTGGCCCCGCGCGACCCCGAGGCCGAGCCCGGCCTGGGCGTGCGCCTGGCCGAGACTGCGCTGCTCGTGCGCCATCACTGGCGCCGCATGCCGCTGCCGCTGCTGGTGCGCCACACCTGGCACAAGGTCTGGGCGCAGCGCCGCGCCGCCGAAGCCGAGGCGGACACCGGCGACGCCTGACGCCCGGCGGGGCTGCCCGGAACGGGCCGCTTGAGGAACAATCCGCCCCGCATGCCGCGCGCCGAACTCGAACTGCTCGCCCCCGCCCGCGACGCCGACATCGGCATCGAGGCCGTCAACCACGGGGCCGACGCCGTCTACATCGGCGGGCCGGCCTTCGGTGCCCGCGAGAAGGCCGGCAACTCTTTGGCCGACATCGAGCGCCTGGTGCGCCACGCGCACCGCGTCGGCGCGCGCATCTTCGTCACCCAGAACACCATCCTGCGCGACGACGAGCTGCCCGCCGCCCGGCAACTGGCCTGGAGCCTGTGGAACATCGGCGTCGACGCGCTGATCGTGCAGGACATGGGCCTGCTGATGCTCGACCTGCCGCCCATCCAGCTGCACGCCAGCACGCAGACCGACATCCGAACCCCCGAGAAGGCGCGCTTCCTGCAGGACGCGGGCTTCAGCCAAATGGTGCTGGCGCGCGAGCTCACGCTGGCCGAGATCCGCGCCATCGAGGCTCAGGTCCAGGGCGCGGTGCTGGAGTTCTTCGTGCACGGCGCGCTGTGCGTGGCCTACAGCGGCCAGTGCTACATCAGCCACGCCCACACCGGCCGCAGCGCCAACCGCGGCAGCTGCAGCCAGGAATGCCGGCTGCCCTACACCGTGACCGACGCGCAGGGCCGCGTGGTGGCCCACGACAAGCACGTGCTGAGCCTGAAGGACAACGACCAGAGCGCCAACCTGCACGCCCTGGTCGACGCCGGCATCCGCAGCTTCAAGATCGAGGGCCGCTACAAGGACATGGCGACGGTGAAGAACGTCACCGCGCACTACCGGCAGCTGTGCGACCACGTGCTCGAGGAGCGCGCCGGCGGGCCCTCGCCGATCAGGGCCGCCAGCAGCGGCCGCTGCCGCTACACCTTCGCGCCCGACCCCGAGCGCGCCTACAACCGCGGCGGCACCGACTACTTCGTGGGCGGCCGCAAGGACGACATCGGCGCCTTCGACACGCCCAAGCACGCCGGCATCGCCATCGGCCACGTCGTGAAGGTGGCCCCGCAGTCCTTCGACATCGAGCTGCTGACGCCGGAGCTGCAGCTGAACAACGGCGACGCGCTGACCTGGGTCGACCTGCAGGGCGAGCTGCAGGGCGTGCCGGTGAACGTGGCGCGCCACGTGGCCGGCCGGCTGTGGCGCGTGGAGCCCAACATCGCGCCGGGGCAGACCACCGCCGTGCTCAAGGGCCTGCGGCGCGACGCGCCGGTCAGCCGCAACCGCGACATGGCCTGGGAGCGGCTGCTCGAGAAGAAGAGCGCCGAGCGCACGATTTCGCTGGACCTGCGCTTCGAGGCCACCGCCGACGGCTTCGCGCTGGCGCTGGCCGACGCCGACGGCCACGAGGCTCGCGTAGCCGTCGCCCACGCGCACGAGCCACCCAAGGACGCCGCACGCGCCGAGGCCACGCTGCGCGAGAACCTCTCGCGCCTGGGCGGCACGCCGTTCGAGGCGCGGCAGGTGCAGCTGCGCTGGCGCGGCGCCGAAGGCCCGCTGTTCGTGCCCGCCAGCGTGGCCAACGCGCTGCGGCGCGAAGGCGTCGCGGCGCTGGAGGCCGTGCGCGCCGCCGCCTTCCGGCGGCTGCCGCGGGCCGCGCCGGTGGAGCCGCCCGTGCCCTACCCGGACGACACGCTGAGCTACCTGGCCAACGTCTACAACGCGCAGGCCGCGGCCTTCTACGCGCGCCACGGCGTGCGGCTCGTCGAGGCTGCGTACGAGAGCCACGAGCAGCTCGGCGAGGTCAGCCTCATGATCACGCGCCACTGCGTGCGCTACAGCCTGAGCCTGTGCCCCAAGCAGGCCAAGGGCGTGCAGGGCGTGCAGGGCACCATCCGGGCCGAGCCGCTGACCCTGCGCCACGGCGACGACGTGCTGACGCTGCGCTTCGACTGCAAACCCTGCGAGATGCACGTGGTGGGGTCGATGCGCCGCAACGTGCTGCAGCAGGCGCGCCGCGACCAGAAGGCCTCGCTGGCCACGCCGCAGCCGATCCGCTTCTACCGCTCGCGGCCTGCGGCGTGAATTGCTCGGCGTCTGCCGCAGCCCGCCGCGGCCCGCCGGCCGGGGACAATCAGGGGCTTCGACCCAGGCCTCCAGGCACCCCATGAAGATCCTGCTCACCGGCGCCGCCGGATTCATCGGCATGACGACGACGCTGAAGCTGCTGGCCCGCGGCGACACCGTCGTGGGGCTGGACAACCTCAACGACTACTACAGCGTGCAGCTCAAGCGCGACCGCCTCGCGCGCCTGACCCCGCACCCCAACTTCAGCTTCGTGCAGCTCGACGTGGCCGACCGGCCCGGCATCGAGAGGCTCTTTGCCGACGGCGGCTTCGACCGCGTCATCCACCTCGCGGCCCAGGCCGGTGTGCGCTACTCGCTCGTCAACCCGCACGCCTACGTCGACAGCAACGTCGTGGGCTTCATGAACATCCTCGAGGGCTGCCGCCACGCGCGCGTGCAGCACTTGGTGTACGCCAGCAGCTCCAGCGTCTACGGCGGCAACACGCGCATGCCGTTCTCCGAGCACGACAGCGTCGACCATCCGGTGAGCATGTACGCCGCCACCAAGAAGGCCAACGAGCTGATGGCGCACACCTACAGCCACCTGTTCGGCCTGCCGACCACGGGCTTGCGCTTCTTCACGGTGTACGGGCCCTGGGGACGGCCGGACATGGCCCTTTTCCTGTTCACCAAGGCCATCCTCGAGGGCCGGCCGATCGACGTCTTCAACCACGGGAACATGCGCCGCGACTTCACCTACGTCGACGACATCGTCGAGGGCGTGATCCGCGTCACCGACCGCGTGGCCGCACCCGACCCGGCCTACCGCTCCGACACGCCCGACCCCGGCACCAGCCACGCGCCGTTCCGCGTGTTCAACATCGGCAACCACCAGCCGGTGCCGCTGCTGGACTTCATCGCGGCCATCGAGGACGCCCTCGGCCGCAAGGCCGAGAAGAACCTGCTGCCCCTGCAGGACGGCGACGTGCCGGCTACCTACGCCGATGTCGACGCGCTCACCCGGTGGGTGGGCTTCGCGCCGGGCACCGACATCCGCACGGGCATCGGGCGCTTCGTCGAGTGGTACCGGGGCTACTACAAGGTGTGACGGGCCCGCAGGCTCCCCGCGGTTGGCGCCGATGCGCGCCGGCCATCAACGAATGTCGGTCATCAGGGCCCGCAGCGCGGCCACCGGCACGGCGTAGCTGATGCCGGTGGGCGCGCTGAGCGCGCTTTCGCGCCCGGCCTTCACGAGCACCATGTTCACCAAGCCGATCACGCGGCCCGTGGCGGTGTCGAACACCGGCCCGCCGCTGTTGCCGGGGTAGGCGGTGGCGTCGAGCTGCAGCAGCTCGAAGTTGCCCTCGCGCAGGCGCAGCAGCGCGCGCGGGTCGAGGTTCGAAGCGGTCGCCGCCGGCAGCGCAGCCGTGGTGATGCTGGCCACGATGCCGCGGTGCGTGACCATCGCGAAGCCCAGCGTGCCGCCGATGGGGTAGCCCATCAGCGCGACCTCGGCGCCCTCGCGCGCGCTGCCGTTCTCGGCCAGGGCCAGGGCGGGCAGCGCCGGGCCGTCGATGCGCAACAGCGCCAGGTCGCGCACGCGGTCGGAGCCCACCACGCGGGCGCGGCGGCCGCTGGCCAGCTCGCCGCTGCGCCCGGTCAGCACCATCAGCTGCGGTCCGCTGGCGGGGTCGGCCGTGTCGGCGCCGGGCGGCAGCACGTGGAAGTTGGTCGCCACCAGCGTGCCGTCGCCGACCACGAAGCCGGTGCCGCGGAAACCGAAGCGCGGGCTGTCGGTGGGGCTGAAGGTGCCCACCGGCAGCACCGAAGGCCGCGCCGTCGCGATGAGCCCGGGCAGGTCGGCCTGCGCCAGCGCGTGCAGCGGGGCCAGCGCCAGCGCCAGCGTGGCGCCCAGGCAGCGCCGGCGCAGCGGCGTCACAGCGTGGCCAGCAGCTTGCCGACCTCGGCCTGGTCGCGGAAGCGGCTGCCGAGCTTGGCCAGGTCCTCAAGCTCGGCGCGGGCGTAGGCCTTGTCACCCGACTGGATGAGCAGCCGCGCGAGCGTGAGCTTCAGGCTTGGGTCGTTGGGCGCGCGCGAGATCGCCGACTTCTGCACCTCGATGGCCTGCGGCAGCTTCTTGTCGGCGGCCAGGGCCAGCGCCAGCGTGTCCATCATGTGGGGGCGGCCGGGCAGCAGTTCGTTGGCCTTCGTGGCCAGGTCGAGCGCGCCGGGTTTGCCCTGCTTCACCAGGAGATAGGCCACGTTGTTCAGGGCGAGGGCGTTGCGCGGCTGCGAGGCCAGCACGGCGCGGTAGTGCGCTTCGGCGGCGGCGAAGTCGCCACGCTGCAGCGCGACGTCGCCTTCGTAGAAGCGGAACGCCGCGTCGTTGGGATTGCCCCGGTTCCAGTCGGCGGCCAGCTTGTCGGCCTCGGCCGGGCGGCCCGCGGCGAGCAGCGTCATGTGCAGGCGCATGGCGATGTCGGTGAGCTTGCGCACATCGAGCGCTTTGCGATAGGCCGCGGCCGCCTGATCGTGGTTGCGGCGCACGGTCTCGACATCCCCTTCCAGCAGGAAGCCGCCGGGATCCTTGGGCTCGGCTTTCTGGATCTCGCGCGCCAGCGCAATGGCTTCCTGGGGCTTGTTTTCGCGCATCGCCACCGTCATCAGGGTGCGGAGCGCCGGCGTGAAACCCGGGCGCAGCTTCAGGGCGTCTTCCAGCGCGCGCCGGGCGGCGGCGTAGTCCTGGGTCTCCAACAGGGCCTCGGCCAGACGCACGGGGTAAGCGGGGTTGGTGTCGTGCTGCGCGGTCAGCTGCTTGAAGGTGACGACGGCGCTGGCGGCGTCCTTGGCAGCCATCTGCGCGCGACCCAGGATCTCGTTCAGATCGGGGTTGGACGGCAGGGCCGCGGCTCCGTCTCGCGCGGCGGTCAGGGCCGCCGCGGTCTCGCCGGCGTCGAGCAATTGGTTCACCAGCATCAGGTGTGGCCGCGCCTCGCCCGCGTTGGCTTTCACGGCGGCGCGCAGGTGCTGCAGCACAGCCGCGGGCTCGGCGCGGGTGCGCTGCGCCAGCTCAGCCAGCGACAGGTGCGCGAGGTGGCTCTTGGGGTCGGCCTTGGCGTGGTCTTCGAAGCGTTTGCGGGCGGCCTCGGGCCTGCCGGCATCCAGGTCGATCGCCGCCAGGCTGGCGATGGCCGGGAAGAAACCCGGCTCCTTGGCGAGCGCCGCCTCGAACGATTGCGTCGCCGCCGGGATCTGGCGCTGCAGCAGCTGCACGCGGCCGCGCAGCTGGTAGGCCAGCGCACGTTCGGGCTGCTTCTTCTGCAGGTTGTCGATGGCCTTGAGCGCGCCGGGCAGGTCGTTGGCGCGCATCCGCGCGCTGACCAGGGCGATGTCGGCACTGGCGCCCCTGTCTTGGGCGGCCACGGACTCGAGCTTGGCGATGGCCGAGCCGGTGTTGCCGCGCGCCAGCTCGGCCAGCGCGATGCTGGTGCGCACGCGGGGGTCGGCAGGGGCCACGCGGGCCGCGGCGGCGTAGGCTGCGTCGGCGCGGCGGTCGTCGCCCAGCTGAAGGTAGGCCTCGCCGGCGAGGGTGAGGCTGGTGCCGTCGGGCGACGGGCTCTCGATCACGGGCGCGAGCGCGCTCACCGCTCTGCCCGGCTGGTTCAGACGAAGCAGGGTTTGCGCGAGCAGGTGGCGCGACAACAGTCGCCCCGGCGCGTTCTTGAGGGCGCGCGCCAGGGAGACCTCGGCCTCGACGAGGCGGCCGAGCCGGAAGTCGGCGGCACCCGCCAGCTCCAGCACCCGGGCGTTGTCGGGCATGACCTTGAGCAGCCGAGCGGTGATCTCGCGGCTCTTGCGGAAGTCCCCGTCGGCAAAGGCGAACTGCGCTTCGAGGAACGCGGTGTCGGGGTGACTGGGCGCGACCTTCTTGAGCTCGGCGAACTGGGCGCGCGCGGCCTCGCCCTGGCCTTGCTCGTTCAGCAAGCTGATCGCAGGCGTGTGGGCCGCCACCGAGCGGGGGTGGCTCTCGAGCACCCGCTTGAAAGCGGCGAGGGCGGCGTTGCGGTCGTCCTGGCCGAACCACAGAACCTCCCCCTTGAAGAGGCCGGCGCTCTGGTGGCCGGCTTCCTGGACGAGCACGCCATCGAGCAGGGCTAGCGCGCCGGCGAAATCGCCTTCGGCGGCCTTCAGGCGGGCCTGCAGCACGATGGCCGGGGCAAAGCCGGGGGCCAGCCTCAGCGCGGCTGCGGCGAGCTCGCTGCCGCGCTGCGGGTTGTTGCGCGCCAGGTGGGCGCTGGCCAGCGAGCTGAGCAGGTCGGCCTGGGCCTGAGGGTCGGCGAGCTGGGTCTCGTTGAACTGCGCCAGCAGCCGGGTCTCGTCACCCACCGCCACCAGCGCGCGGGCCAGCGGCGGAATCACCTGGTCATCGGGCGCCTGCAGCTCCTGCGCCTTTTGCAGCTCGACCAGGGCCGACACCGGATCGCCCGCCTCCAGCAGCGCCAGGCCCAGGTGCAACCGGAAGTCGGCCGAATCTGGCTTCTTCTGCAGCGCGCTCTTGAACTGGATGACGGCGGCCGGATAGTCGCGCTGCTTCATCGCGGCCTTGCCGGCGTTGGCCAGGTCTTCGCCGCTCATCCCGCCGCAGCCCGCCAGAGCGATGGCGACGGCGAGCACGACACCGGCTAGCGGGCCCCGGCGTTCGCGGGCCGATTTGCGGATGTGGGGTCGCGCGGTCATGTCGGTCTCCAGGCCGGCGGGTGCTACTTGATCGCCAGCTTCTTCATCAGGTCGTACAGCGTCGGCCGGCTCACGCCCAGCAAGTCGGACGCCTTCACGATGTTGCCATTGGCGCGCGCCAGGGCCGCCACGATGGCCTGGCGCTCGGCGGCTTCGCGCACGGCGCGCAGGTCGAGTTCCGCAGCCCCGCCCTCGCCGTCGCGCCGGGGCCGGGGCAGGCCCAAGTCGTCGCAGGCAATGCGCTCGCCGTCGGCCATGATGGATGCTCGCTTGACGGCGTTGAGCAGTTCGCGCACGTTGCCCGGCCAGGCGTGCTGGTCGATGGCCTCGAGCGCGTCTTCGCTGAACTGCAGCGAGCCGCGGCGCTGCTCCTGCGCGAAGCGGCGCAGGAAGGCGTGCGCCAGCAGCACGGCGTCGCCGTGGCGGCTGCGCAGCGGCGGGATGTTCACCACGATCTCGGCGAGCCGGTAGTACAGGTCCTCGCGGAAGCGGCCTTCGGCGATCTGGCCCTTCAGGTCCTGGTGGGTGGCGCAGACCACGCGCACGTCGACCGGGATCTCGCTGCGCCCGCCCAGCCGCTCGATCGTGCGCTGCTGCAGGAAGCGCAGCAGCTTGGCCTGCAGGCTGTGCGGCAGGTCGCCGATCTCGTCGAGGAACAGCGTGCCGTTGTTCGCCGTCTCGATCTTACCGGGCGTCGTCTTGGCGGCGCCGGTGAAGGCGCCTTTCTCGTAGCCGAAGAGCTCGCTCTCCAGCAGGTTCTCGGGGATGGCCGCGCAGTTGATGGCGACGAAGCGGCCCTGGCGCTTGCTGGCCTTGTGCAGGCCCTGCGACAGCACCTCCTTGCCGGTGCCGCTCTCGCCGAGCAGCAGCACGGTGGCGTCGGAGCCCGCCACGCGCTCGACCAGGCGGCCGATGCGCAGCATCTCGGCGTCGCGCGTGATCAGGCCCGACAGGGCGTCGGGCTGGTGCAGCGCCTGCAGCCGGCGGTTCTCGGCCTGCAGCTCGGCCAGGCGGCTGGCGCGCTCGACCACCAGGTTGAGCACGTCGGGCTCGAAGGGCTTGGCCAGGAAGTCGTAGGCGCCCATCGACACCGCGCGCAGCGCGTTGGCCTGGTCGTTCTGGCCGGTGAGCACGATCACCTTGGTGGCGGGCTCGAGGTCGAGGATCTGCTCCAGCAGCCGGAAGCCCTCTGACACCGAATCGGGGTCGGGCGGCAGCCCGAGATCCATGGTGACCACGGCCGGCTGGTGGCGGCGCAGCTGCAGCAGCGCGCTTTCCCGGTCGGCCGCCGTCACGGACTCGAAACGGTCCAGCGTCCACTTGATCTGCTTCTGCAGCGCGAGGTCGTCCTCGACGATCAGCAGCGGGGAATCCTGGCTCATGGTGTCGGCCTCGCTCAGCGCGCCGCGGGGCGCATCAGGTCCGAACCCTGCTGCGCCTCGAAGGCGGGCAGCAGCACGGTGAAGACCGAGCCCTCGCCGGGGCGGCTGGCGACGTCGATGCTGCCGCCAAGTTCGCGTATGTACTGCGCGCTCTCAAAGCTGCCGATGCCCATGCCGCTGGCCTTGGTGCTGCTGAAGGGCCGGAAGAGCTGTGTGCGCATGAATTCCTCGGTCATGCCGGCGCCGGTGTCGCCGACCTCGACGCGCACGCTGCCGGCCACGCGGGCGGTGTGCAGCCAGACGCGGCCGCTGGCCGGGGTGGCGTCGAGCGAGTTCTGCACCAGGTGGCCCAGCACGCGCTCGAGGCGGTCGTCGTGGCCGCGGGTGAACAAGTGCTCGCCTTCATCGGTTTCGAGGGTGCGACCCTGGGCCCGGGCCATCGCGACCAGCCGGCGCACGATGGGTTGAAGCTCGACGCCGCGGCTGCCGCCCGGGGGCTTGGCGCCCTCGCGCAGCTGCAGCATGAGACGCTTCATCTTCTCAAGCGAACTTTCGACGGTCAACAGCATGTCCCGCTGGAACTCCCGGTTGTCGTGCAGGCGTTCCGCATTCTTCAGCATCAGCGACAGTTGCGCGACGATGTTCTTCAGGTCGTGCACGACGAAGGCCGACATCTTGTTGAAGGCCTCGAACTTGCGGGCGTCCAGCAGCGCCTCGGTGGCCTGCATCTGGGCGAGATAACCCGCAGCCTGGCGGCCGGCGGTCTTCAGCAGGTCCAGCACCTCCCAGTTGAGCTTGATCGCCGTCAGCGGCCGCGCCAGCACCACGAAGCCCTGCAATTCGTCGCCCACCATCAGCGGCACCACCAGCCAGCCGTTCTTCGCGCCGAGCAGCCAGGTCGGCAGGGCGAGCTCGCCGTACTGGCGCGGCGACGAGCGGAACTCGTCGAGGTCGATCACCCAGCCCTTCTCGGCCAGGAAGCGCGCCAGCGAGGAGTCGGCCGCCTCGCTCTCGGTGGTGACGGGCATGTTCCAGGCCGCGGACTGCGCATAGCCGCCGCTGCTGCCCTGGCGCGTCCAGAGGCTGCCGGCGGGGCATTCCAGCATCTTGGCCAGGCCGCGAACGATCATCTCGCCCGTTTCCTGGGGGCTGCGGTTGGCCGAGAGCATGGCGGTGAAGCGCAGCCACTCCTCGCGGTAGTCGTAGCGGTAGCTGTAGAAGTGCTTGCCCACGAACACCCGCAGCCACGAGCGCAGGGCGCCCGAGAACGCCAGCATCCCCAGCAGCGCCAGGGCCGCGACCACCAGGCCCAGCTGCAGCGCGCGGCCCCACTCGCCCCCGAAGAAGCGCACGTAGTAGCCCACCGCCGCCATGAACAGCAGGTAGGCGCCGGCCAGCAGCAGCGAGGCCGAGTAGAAGGCCGCGGTGCGCGAGACGTGCAGCTTGGCGATCCAGTTCGGGCTGCGCCGCGCGGCCACCAGCAGGAAGGGCACGGCCAGCGCGTGCACGGCGCCGCGGACCGCCAGCGCGTCGGCGTCGAGATTAGCGAACAGCAGCCCCTCGGAGAACAGGTAGATGTCGAACACGAAGACGCAGGCCAGGCCCAGGCACACGGGCTTGGCATTCCAGCGCTGGTCTTCGCGGAGGTTGCGGAACAGCTGTTCCAGCATGAACATGCCGCACACGGGCAGCGCCAGCGCACCACCGATCGCCAGCCGCGACCAGTCGCCCCCGAGCATGCCCAGCGCCTGCAGCACCATCAGGGTGGCTGCGCTGGCCAGACTCGCGGCGGCAACCCGCCGCATCAGCCGCGTGGCCGCCGACGGCGTGCCATCGTCGTGCCGCGGCAGCAACATCACCAGGAACAGGAACCACAGCCCGTAGCGCAGCAGGTCGGCTGCCTGCGTGAGGTAGTCGGCCGCGAGGTCGTTCCAGGCCAGCCCCAGCAGCCAGGCCGCGCACCACGCGGCCGAGGCCAGCACGGCGGCCAGTACGGGCCGGCGAGCACCCGGTGATCCCGTCACCGAGCCCCCGCGGCGCGCCAGGACGACGGCCAAGGCGAGGTGCGCAAAGAGACCGACGGTGTAGCCGGCTGAGCCTACGCTGAACGGTGCCAGGTCCATGCCTCAGCGATGCGGTGGGGGCAGCCCGGCCACCCGCGTGGCGCAGCGCGGGCGCAGGCTCGGCGGCGGCCCTATCGGGCGCCCTTGCCGGTGAGCACCACGCCGACCGTTTCCATCAGGACCAGCAGGTCCAGGAACAGCGTGTGGTTCTTGACGTAGTACAGGTCGAATTGCAGCTTTTCCTGCGAGTCCTCGACGGTGGCGCCGTATGGGTAGCGCACCTGCGCCCAGCCGGTGACCCCCGGCTTGACGCTGTGGCGCAGGGCGTAGAAGGGGATCTCCTGCGTCAGCTGATCCACGAAGTAGGGCCGCTCGGGCCGCGGCCCCACCAGGCTCATCTCGCCGAGCAGCACGTTGAACAACTGCGGCAGTTCGTCGATGCGAAGCCGGCGGATGACCGCGCCCACGCGGGTGACGCGCGCATCGTTGGCGGCAGCCCAGACGGGCTTGCCGTCCTTCTCGGCGTCGTTGCGCATGCTGCGGAATTTGGCGATGCTGAAGCTGCGGCCATGCAGGCCGGTGCGTTCCTGGCGGTAGAGCACGGGGCCGGGGCTCTCGAGCTTGATCAACACGGCCGTCACCAGCATCACGGGCAGCGACAGCACCAGCAGGATGGTGGCGCAGAACAGGTCGAACACGCGCTTGACGCCGGTGCGCCACAGGCCCTGGTTGAAGCCGTCGCCGAAGATGAGCCAGCTGGCGTTGAGGTAGTCGATGCGGATCTGCCCCAGCGTCTTCTCGAAGTGGGTGTTGAGGTCGTGCACCTTCACGCCCGCGACCTTGCAGTCGAGGAGTTGCCGCAGCGGCATGCTGCCGGACCGACGCTCGGTGAGCGCCACGACGATCTCGTCGACGCTGTGGCGGCGCGCCAGGGCGGGCAAGGTGTCGTCCAGTGGCAGGATGCGGTGGGCCGGCACGGCGGCTTCCCGCTCGTTGGGGCCGGGGACGAACCCGACGATGTCAGCGTTGGGGTCGTTCTTGCTGAGCGTTTCGCTCACGTCGCGGGCGGCCGTGCCCGCGCCGAAGATGAGGATGCGCGCCCGGGCCGGCGCCGCCGCGTGCGCGTGCGGGTGCGCGTGCGAGTGGGCGTGCGAGAGATACGCCCGCCGCACCACCAGAGCGGCCACGCCGGCCATCACGGAAACCTGGATGGTTCTCAGATTGCCGAGGTCGTCCGGGAGCAGCCCAAAGATCACATGGGCCAAAGGCAGGAGCACCAGCAGCACGAAGGCGGCGCGGGCGGCGGAACGCGCGGCGCTGCCCCGAGAGCTGGATTCGTACAGCCCCGAGGCGCTGCCCACCAGCACCAGGCAGGCGGCGAACGACACGAGGTGTGACCCGGCCACCGGAATTGCCTGCGCCAGGCCGCCCGCGTTCATGCCCACAGCCAACATGACGAGCACCAAGACCAACCCGAGATCGAACCCCAGCGCACGCAGCGCGGATAGGGAGAAGTAGTGGTTGAAGATGCGGATCATTGGCGGGTCTGCTTTGGCCTCGACGCCCATCCACGGACGGCGCAGGGTGGCGCGAACATCCGACGGGGACTGCGCCCAAGGCGCGATCCCAAAACCACACGCAATGTAGGCGCCCAGCCGCCTTTTCAGCAATCCCTGCGCTAGGGGGCGGCTCTGGATGCGGGAAGAAGTCGCGAACCCGGGTGCCGAGCCCCAACCCGCGCCGCAAGCCCCGACGCAAGTCCCCCACGTGCTCCAAGGGCGACTGGAGCAGGAGATTTCGTGACGAACCGCTCCCTCCCCCGCCCTTGTGGAAATCCTGCGGCTCAGACCGCCGACGGGCTGTGCCATCATGACATCGAGTCTTTGCCGGTCACCGCTTTCGTGTGTCGGCCCTGCGTTTTTGGAACCCTGAGTCAGGGCGCTAGGCGTTCTACTCGTCGAATCATGAAGCTGACAAGGAGTCGCGCGTGAACGGTTTGTCGTGGTGTTTCCGCAGCCTGCGAGTTGCTTCTCTGGCGGCGATGGCCCTGTTTTTGGCAGGCTGTGCCACATCCGACGCTCCTTCGGCTCCCGCCCGCGCCGCCAGCGCCGACTACAACTACGTCATCGGCGCCGGCGATACCGTCAACATCGTGGTCTGGCGCAATCCCGAGCTGTCGGGCTCCTACCCCGTGCGCCCCGACGGCAAGCTGGCAGCGCCGCTGGTCGACGAACTGGTGGCCCAGGGGAAGACGCCGCCGGAGTTGGCGCGCGACATCGAGAAGAAGCTGTCCACCTACGTGCGCGACCCCGTCGTCACGGTCATCGTCACGGGCTTCGTGGGGCCCTACAGCGAGCAGATCCGCGTCGTCGGCGAAGCGGCGCGCCCGCTGTTCCTGCCCTACAAGCAGAAGATGACCCTGCTCGACGTGATGATCGCCGCCGGCGGCCTGACCGACTTCGCCGATGGCAACCGCGCCATCATTCAGCGCTCTTCCGAGGGCGGCAAGCAGTACGCCGTGCGCCTGAAAGACCTCATCAAGCGCGGCGACCTCAGCGCCAACGTCGAGATGCGCCCCGGCGACATCCTCGTCATCCCCCAGGGCCTGTTCTGACGGCAACGCCTTCGTAACGCTGCCAGCTTCGTCGCATGCAAGAGATCGTCCAGCAAGCCCTCGTCATCCTGCGGGGGATGTGGAAGTTCCGCTGGACCGGGCTCGTCGTGGCCTGGGCAGCGGCCGTGGTCGGCGTCGTCGTGGTCATGAAGATCCCCGACCAGTACGAGGCCACGACACGCATCTACGTCGACACCGACTCCATCCTCAAGCCGCTGATGGTCGGCCTGACGGTGACGCCCAACGTCGAGCAGCAGATCGGCATGCTCAGCCGCACGCTGCTGAGCCGCCCCAACCTGGAGAAGCTCGTCCGCATGGCAGACCTGGACCTGCGCAATGCCAACCGCAATGACCAGGAGGCCCTGATCGAGCGGCTTTCTAAGGGCATCGAGATCCGCACCGCCGGGGGGCTGAATCTCTACAACATGGCGTTCCGGGACACCGAGCCGGAGCGTGCCAAGCGCGTCATCCAGGCGATGTCGTCGATCTTCATCGAGTCAGGCCTGGGCACCAGCCGCAAAGACACCGACGCTGCCAAGACCTTCCTCACCGAGCAGATCAAGACCTACGAGACCAAGCTCCAGGAGGACGAGGCGCGCTTGAAGGAATTCCAGCTGCGGAACATCGCCGTGCAGTCGACCGACGGCAAAGACGCCGCCGGCCGGCTGGCCGAGGCGAACGCCCAGCTGCAGAGTGCGCAGCTGCAGTTGCGGGAGGCCGAGTTCGCCCGCGATGCCGCCAAGCAGCAGCTGGCCATGGAGCGAGGGCAGGGTGCCAACATCGCCACGCAGAGCCTGCTCCAGGAGTCGACCGTCAACGTCTCCACGCCCGAACTCGATGCCCGCATCAGTGAGTTGCGCAAGCGCCTCGACGCACTGCTGCAGGGCTTTACCGACCGCCACCCCGACGTCATCTCGACCCGCCGCCTGATCGCCGACCTCGAGGCACAGCGCACGCGCGAGGTGGCCGAGCTGCGCAAGGCCGCCATGGCGCAGGCCGCCGCGGCCGGGCCCGGTGCCGGCGTGACCGGCAGCCTGGCGGTGCAGGAACTCACCCGCGTGGTGGCCACTGCCGAGGTGCAGGTGGCTGCGCTGCGCGCCCGCGTGGCCGAGTTCGGTGCCCGCGCCGCGGCTGCGCGCGAAGCCATGAAGACCGCCCCTCAACTCGAGGCGGAAGCCGCGCAGCTCAACCGCGACTACGCCATCACCAAGAAGAACTACGAAGACCTGGTCGCCCGCCGGCAGTCGGCCGTGATGTCGGGCGAGCTCGACGTCGCCTCGGGCGTGGCCGAGTTCCGTGTGATCGACCCCCCGCGCGTGGCGCCCAAGCCGGTGTCGCCCAACCGCATGCTGCTGCTGCCCGGCGTGCTGCTGCTGTCGCTGGGGGCGGGCCTGTTCTTCGCCTTCGCGGCGGCGCAGTTGCGCCCCACCATCTCCAGCGGAGAAGACCTGCGCACGGTCTCGGGCCTGCCGCTGCTGGGCGTGGTCACGATGCTGCGCACCGAAGACGACCTGCGCTACGAGCGTGCCAGCCTGCTCCGCTTCGTCGCTGCCTCGGGGGGGCTGGTCGGCCTCTTCCTGGCGGGCCTGATCGCGATGTCTCTGAGCGCGCGCCTGGGGGGCTGACCGACCATGAGTAGCCTCATTGAACAAGCCGCCGAACGCCTGGCCCAGTTGCGCGCCGCGGGCGTCGAGGTGCCCGGGCTCGACGCCCCGCCGCCCGTCGCCGCTTCGGCCGCCCCCTCTCCGGTTGCGCCCCCGGCGCAACCGTTCGAAATCGCCCCGAGCCCGCAGGCTGTGCCGCAGCCCGAGAAGCTACCGATCCTGACGCAGAGGCTGTCCGACAGCATCAGCCAGTCGCGCCAGGTCGAGCTCAACCTGGTCGCCATCGCCGCCGCCGGCATCGTCACGCCGCAGGCGCCCCGATCGCACCTGGCCGACCAGTACCGCGTGATCAAGCGCCCGCTCATCGCCAACGCGGTGGGCCGTGGCGCCGCCAGTGTCAAGCACGGCAACTTGATCATGGTGACGAGCGCGCTGGCCGGCGAGGGCAAGAGCTTCAGCAGCATCAACCTGGCGATGAGCATCGCTGCCGAGCTCGACCACACCGTAATGCTGGTCGACGCCGACGTGGCGCGCCCCTCGGTCCTGAAGAAGCTCGGCCTGCCGCCGGGGCCCGGCCTGCTCGAGTTGCTCGAGGGCAAGGCCGACATGGCCCGCGTGCTGTTGCGCACCAACGTCGACAAGCTGACCATCTTGCCCAGCGGGTCGCCCCATCCCAAGGCCACCGAGTTGTTGGCCAGCGAAGCCATGTCAGCCCTGCTCGACGACATCGCCACGCGCTACCCTGACCGGATTGTGATCTTCGATTCGCCCCCGCTGCTGCTGACCACCGAGTCGCGCGTGCTGGCGACCCACATGGGTCAGATCGTGCTGGTGGTGCACGCGGATCGCACATTGCAGGCTACCGTCAAGCAAGCGCTCGCGACGATCGAAGGCTGTCCGGTGAAACTGATGATGCTCAACAAGGCCCGCGTCGGCTCGGGCGGAGCTTACGAGTCGGGCTATGGCTACGGTTATGGCTACGGATACGGATACGGATACGGAGGCGGAGGCGGAGGCGGAGGCGGAGGCGGAGGCGGAGATGGTTCCGGTTCCGTCGCCAGTCCCGGCTCTGGCTATGGCGACAACCGTCACCTGGCCGATAGCAGTCTTGGTCACAGCAAGCCCGCGCCCCAGGAGGCGCACGCGCCGGCCAAGCCCGCCGGTCGCGCTTCGTGAGCGCGTTACTCTGCATGGGCCGCCGCTGCCGTCTGGCCACGCCGAGTCTGCTGGTGCTGATGCTGGCCCAGGCCTGGGCGGCGGACGCTATGGCCCAGGCGCGCAGCCAGTCCATATCGGCCGGCATCGACACACGCCTCGCCTATTACGATCACTTCGACAGCGCCCGGCCCGGCGCCCAGCGTTCCGAGTGGATCGGCGAGGTGATCCCATCCATCAGTCTGCAGAGCCGCAGCGGCCGCATCGTCGGCTCACTCGACTACGGCCTCACGCTGCGGCGGCGCTCGGGCGGTGAACTGTCCAGCGAGGCCGTCAACCGCCTCGACACTCGATTCTCTGCCGAGGCCGTTACCGGCCACCTGTTTCTGGAAGGCCAGGCCGCCATCGCCGAGCAGGCGACCTCGCCCTTCGGCCAGCAGTCGGTGGCCGCCAGCGGCAGCGCCAACCGCAACCGCGCCGAGGTCGGTACGGCCTCGTTCACGCCGGTGCTGCGCGGCGTGATTGGCGGCGCCGTCACGGCCGAGGCGCGGCTGAACGTGTCCGCCCTGAACACGCGCGACACGCTGGTGGGCGACAACCAGCAGGCCGGCGGCTCGCTGGCGCTGTCGTCGCTGGTGCCCGGCACGCTCTTCAGCTGGGGCCTCACGGCACAGGGCGTCGAGACCGACTACCGCATCGGCCGCACCACGCGCACCGAGTCCGCCACCGCCACGCTGGGATGGCAGGCTGACGCCGACCTCTCGCTCGCGGTGCGCGGCGGCGCCGAAACCCAGGACGTGCAGGAGCGCGAGAGCCAGCGCACCAACACCTGGGGCGTGGGGGCCACCTGGCGGCCCTCGCCACGCACGCGGCTGCAGTTCAATGCGGACGAACGCTACTTCGGCCGAGGCTACGGCGCCGTCGCCGAGTACCGGCTGCCGCGCACCTCGATCAGCTTCACGAGCAGCCGCGACACCAACAGCGGCACCGGGGGCACCGTCGAGCCGCTGACGCAGTTCCAGCAGTTCATGACCCTGCTCGCGGCCGACATCCCCGATCCTGACGCGCGCGAGGCCAACGTGCGCGAGTTGCTGGCCACGCTGGGGCTCGATCCGGCGTCGGTGGCGCGGCCCGGCTTCGTGATCTCGTCGGTGTCGGTGGTGCAGCGCCACGCCCTCAACTGGGCCTGGGCGGGCCAGCGCCTGAACTTCGGCGCGCAGGCCTACCGCACCGCCAACACGGCGATCGATACCGGGCTGAGCGCCGTTGTGCGGGAACCGCTGCGCCAGAGTGGCTACAGCGCCAACGCGGCGTACAGCCTGTCGCCGACGAGCAGCCTCATGGCCATGGGCTCTCGCCAGATGACCAAGGCGACCTCCATCCAGGGCGGCAACGACCTGAAATCGGCCTCGCTGACCTGGACCGAGCAACTCGGCCGCCAGGCCAGCGTGTCGCTGTCGGCCCGCTACACGGTGTTCAACAGCGCCACCGACCCCTACCGCGAGGCCGCGCTCACGGCCGCGCTCCTGTCGCGCTTCTAGGTGCCGCCATGTACGAAGCGTTCTACGGGTTGACGGCCAAGCCGTTTCAGCTCAATCCCGACCCCAGCTTCTACTACGCCAGCAAGCAGCACAGGCGGGCCAAGGCCTACCTGGAGTACGGCGTCTCGCGCAACGAGGGCTTCATCGTCATCACCGGCGAGATCGGCGCCGGCAAGACCATGGTGCTGCGCTCGCTGATCGAGGGGCTCGCCGGCAGCAACGTCATCACCGGCCACCTCGTCACCACGCAGCTGGGCGCCGAGGACACGCTGCGCATGGTGGGCGCGGCCTTCGGCTTCCGCGTGAAGGACGTACCCAAGAGCGAGCTGCTGATCACGCTCGAGGCCTTCCTGATCAGCCAGACGAGCAAGGGCAAACGCTGCCTGCTCATCGTCGACGAAGCGCAGAACCTGTCGACGCGCGCGGTGGAGGAACTGCGCATGCTCAGCAACTTCCAGTTCGGCAACCAGGCGCTGCTGCAGAGCTTCCTCGTCGGCCAGCCCGAGTTCCGCGAGATCCTGCAGCGGCCCGAGATGGAGCAGTTCCGCCAGCGCGTGGCCGCTACCTGCCACATCGGCCCGCTGGACGCCGACGAGACCCGCGGCTACATCGAGCACCGCTTGCGCTGTGCCGGCAGCAAGGGCAAGCCCAGTTTCGAGCCCGCGGCCTTCGAGGGCATCTTCAAGGCCAGCAGCGGCATCCCGCGCCGCATCAACGCCGTGTGCGACCGGCTGCTGCTGGCGGGCTTCCTGGCTGGTCGTACGGCGCTGACCCTGGCCGACGTCGACGAGGTGGTGAAGGAATTCACCACGGAGAACGCCGCGTCCGCGCGCTCGTCCGGCGCGGCGTCGCAGCCGGCGCCGCTGAGCGGGGAGCTCATCGCCCCGGGCGGCCTGGCCGGCGTCGCGTCGGATGTGGACCTGTCACAGATCAAGGTCGACGGCGCCACCGCCGAGGAGATCAGCAAACAGCTCGCGGCCCTCACGGCCGACGCCCGCGGCGACCAGCTGCAGCGCCTGGAGCGCAGCCTGCTGCGGCTGGAGCGCACCAACGTGCAGATCCTGGGCCTGCTGTCCAAGCTGGTGGCCGGTCTGAAGCCGCCGGGCGGGCCCGGCGAGTGAGCGCCCCCCGATGAGCGGCAGCGGCGCAGCCCCAGGCGCCCCGGTGATGTGCATCGTGGGTGCTCGCCCCAACTTCATGAAGATGGCGCCGATCCTGCGCGCGCTGGCCGCCCAGGATCCCCCGATCCCCGCTCTGCTGGTGCACACCGGCCAGCACTACGACGCCAGCATGAGCGACCGGCTCTTCGCCGACCTGCGCCTGCCCAGCCCCGACCTGAACCTCGAGGTCGGCTCCGGCAGCCACGCCGTGCAGACGGCCGAGGTGATGAAGCGCATCGAGCCCGCAATCGACGAGCACAAGCCCTGCTGCGTGCTGGTGGTGGGCGACGTGAACTCCACGCTCGCCTGCACGCTGGTGGCCGTGAAGAAGGGCGTTCCCGTGGTGCACGTGGAAGCGGGCCTGCGCAGCGGTGACCGCCGCATGCCCGAGGAGATCAACCGCGTGCTCACCGACCAGGTGGCCGACCGGCTCTACACCACCGAGCGCAGCGCCCTGGACAACCTGCTGCGCGAGGGCATCGCCGAATCCCGCGTGTGCTTTGCCGGCAACGTGATGATCGACTCGCTGCTGCAGAGCCGCCCGCACGCCAAGGCGCCGGCCGAGACCCTGGCCGCGCACGGCGCCGACCCGGCGCTGGTGCGGGGTGCGGCGGGCTACGGCGTGGTCACGCTGCACCGCCCTAGCAACGTCGACGACGCCGAGACGCTGCAGCGCCTGCTGGGCGTGCTGCGCGAGGTGTCGGAACGGCTGCCCCTGGTCTTTGCGCTGCACCCGCGCACTCGCAGCAACATCGAGCGCTTCGGCCTGCAGGGCCTGGTGGCGGGCGCTCGCATGGCGCTGCTGCCGCCGCAGGGCTACCTCGAGATGCTGGGGCTGATGGGCGGCGCCACCTTGGTGCTGACCGACAGCGGCGGCTTGCAGGAGGAGACCACCGCCCTGGGCGTGCCCTGCCTCACGCTGCGCGAGAACACCGAGCGCCCGATCACGGTGGACGAAGGCACCAACACCCTGGTGGGCCGCGACGCGCAGGCCATCCGCAACGGCGTGGCCGCCATCCTGGCCGGCCAGGGCAAGCGCGGGCGCACCCCTCAGAACTGGGATGGCCGCGCCGCCGAGCGCATCGCCGCCGATTTGTACCGCTGGCTGGCGGCCGGCGCCGCCTGAGAATCCAGCGCATGAGTGCGCACACGACGGCGGCCGGCCGGCCCGCGGGCCCGATCAACGCCCTGACCATCGACGTCGAGGACTACTTCCAGGTCTCGGCCTTTGCCCCCTACATCCGCCGCGACGAGTGGGACAGCCGCGAATGCCGGGTGGAGCGCAACGTCGGCCGCATCCTCGAGCTGCTGGCCGCGCGCGACGTGAAGGCCACCTTCTTCACGCTGGGCTGGATCGCCGAACGCTACCCGCAGCTGGTGCGCGAGATCGTTGCCCAGGGCCACGAGCTGGCCAGCCACGGCTATGGCCACCAGCGCGCGAGCGACCTCGACCGCGCCGCCTTCCGCGACGACGTCACCCGGGCCAAGGGCATCCTCGAGTCGCTGTCGGGCCGTCCGGTGCGCGGCTACCGCGCGCCGAGCTTCTCCATCGGCACCGGCAACCTCTGGGCCTTCGACGTGCTGGCCGAGACCGGCCACCAGTACAGCAGCAGCATCTACCCGATCCAGCACGATCACTACGGCATGCCCGACTCGCCGCGCTTCGCCTACCGGCTGGCCAACGGCCTGCTCGAGGTGCCCGTGACCACGGTGCGACTGTGGGGCCGCAACCTGCCGTCCAGCGGCGGCGGCTACTTCCGGCTGCTGCCGTATGCCGTCTCGCGCTGGCTCATCGGCAAGGTCAACCGCGACGACGCCGAGAGCGCCGTCTTCTACTTCCACCCCTGGGAGATCGACGTCGCCCAGCCCCGCGTGGCCGGCATCGACGCCAAGAGCCGCTTCCGCCACTACGTGAACATCGGCCGCATGGAACGGCGCCTGCGGCAGCTGCTGGCCGACTTCCGCTGGGGCCGCATGGACCAGATCTTCCTCGACGGCGGCGGTGCTGCCAGCCGGCCGCCGCAGCGCGCCACGCCCCCGCACCACATTGCGCCGGCCACCGCCCGCGGCTGAGCCGGCCCATGGTGCAGGTGAGTCGCCTCGAGCTGGGCGCCGCTGCCGCGGCGTCGCGCTGGGACGCGTTCGTGCGCGCCTGCCCCGAGGCCACGTTCTGCCACCTCAGCGGCTGGGGCCGCGCGCTCGAGGGCGTGTTCGGCCACGAGACGCACTTCCTGCAGGCCACGCAGGCCGACCGCGTCACCGGCGTGCTGCCGCTGGCGTTCGTGAAGAGCCGGCTGTTCGGCAACTCGCTGACCAGCCTGCCGTTCTGCGTGTACGGCGGAGTCGCGGCCGACGACGCCGCCAGCGCGCAGGCGCTGGAAGACGCGGCCGAAGCACTGGCCCGGCGCCTGGATGTGCCGCACCTGGAGTTGCGCCACACCGCGCGCCGCCACCCCGACTGGCCCGAGCAGGACCTGTACGTCACCTTCCGCAAGGCCATCACGGCCGACGACGAGGCCAACATGAACGCCATCCCGCGCAAGCAGCGCGCGATGGTGCGCAAGGGCATCAAGAACGGCCTGGCGAGCACGGTGGACGACACCGTGGACCGCTTCTTCGCCCTGTATGCCAGCAACGTGCACCGCCACGGCACGCCGGCGCTGCCCCGGCGCTGGTTCCAGGCGCTGCAGCGCGAGTTCGGACGCGACTGCGAGGTGCTCACCGTCACCTCGCCCGAGGGGCGGCCGCTGTCGAGCGTGGTGACGTTCTACTTCCGTGACGAAGTGCTGCCCTACTACGCGGGCGACGACGAGGCCGCCCGCGGCCTGGCCGCCAATGACTTCAAATACTGGGAACTGATGCGCCGCGCCGCGGCCCGCGGCTGCACCCTGTTCGACTACGGCCGCAGCAAGCGTGGCACCGGCCCCTTCGACTTCAAGCGGAACTGGGGCTTCGAGCCGCAGCCGCTGCACTACGAGTACCGCCTCTACAAGCGCGACACCGTGCCCCAAAACAACCCCGCCAACGCCAAGTACCGGCTCATGATCGAGGGCTGGCGCCGGCTGCCGCTGCCGGTGGCCAACTGGCTGGGGCCGTTCATCGTGAAGAGCCTGGGGTGAGGGGCGCGGCACCGTGGCCAACCTGCTGTACCTGGTGCACCGCATGCCGTACCCGCCCGACAAGGGCGACAAGGTGCGCTCGTACCACCTGCTGCGCCACCTGGCCGAACGGCACCGCGTGTTCCTGGGCACCTTCGCCGACGACCCGGCCGACCTGCAGCACCTGGGCGCCCTGCGGCAGTGGTGCGCCGGCCTGCACGTGGTGCCCATGAACCTGCGCACGGCCAAGCTGAAGAGCCTGGCCGGCCTGGCCACGGGCGAGCCGTTGTCGGTGCGCGCCTGGCGCAACGACGGCCTGCGCCGCTGGGTGCGCGACACGGTGGCGAACGAGGGCATCGCCGCGGGCGTGGTGTATTCGTCGGCCGTGGCCCAGTACGCCGACGAGTTGCGCGGCCGCCCGCTGATCGTCGACTTCGTCGACGTCGATTCCGCCAAGTGGAGCGCCTACGCCGACCGCCACGCCTGGCCGCTGAGCTGGCTGTACCGGCGCGAGGGCCGCACCCTGCTGGCCCACGAGCGCGCCGTGGCGAGCAGCGCGCGCCGCAGCTTCTTTTCCACCACCCAGGAGGCCGAGCTCTTCCTGAGCCACGCCCCCGAGGCCGCGCCCCTGTGCGAGGCCATGACCAACGGCGTCGATGCCGAGCGCTTTGCGCCCGACCCCACGCTGCCGCGGCCCTTCGCGGCCGGCCAGCGCGCCATCGTCTTCACCGGTGCCATGGACTACTGGCCGAACGTCGACGCCGTGGCCTGGTTCGCGCGCGAGATGCTGCCCGCCCTGCGTGTGTCGCGGCCCGACCTCCACTTCTGGATCGTGGGCCGTTCCCCCAGCCCGGCGGTGCAGGCGCTGGCCGGCGAACACGTGCATGTCACCGGCACCGTGCCCGACGTGCGGCCCTACCTGCAGCATGCCGCCGCCGTGGTGGCGCCGCTGCGGCTGGCGCGCGGCATCCAGAACAAGGTGCTCGAGGCCATGGCCATGGGCCAGCCGGTGGTGGCGGCCGACAGCTGCGTGCGGGTGCTTCAGGCCCGGCCCGGCCAGGACATCGTGGCTGCCGCCGACGCCCAGGGCTACGTCCGCGAACTGGCTGCCCTGCTCGACGACCCGGCCCGTGCCCGCGCCGTGGGCACGGCGGCGCGCCAGTGCGTGCTGCGGCACTACGCCTGGAGCGCGCACCTGTCGGCCATCGATCGCCACCTTTCGGGCCTCGGGCCGGCCGCACCGGCCTTCGGCACGCCAGCCTTCGGGGCCGCTTCATGAGCACGGCCACGGCTGCCGCGCCCACGGCCAACCCCTGGCGCACGGGCTTGCCGGCCATGGTGGCCGTGCTGCTGGCCATCGGGCTGCTGTACGGCGACACGCTCGTCGCCATGGCCGGCATCTGGCGCCGTTCCGAGACCTTTGCCCACGCCTGGCTGGTGCCGCCCATCGTGCTGTGGCTGGTGTGGCGGCTGCGCGGCGAACTGGCGCTGCTGGCCCCGCGCCCGGCGCCCTGGATGCTGCTGCCTATGGCGGTGGCGGCCTTCGGCTGGCTGCTCGGCGACCTGGCCGGCATCAACGCCGTCACGCAGCTGGCGGTGACGGCGCTGCTGGTGCTGGCCGTGCCGGCCGTGCTGGGGCTGGCGGTCGCGCGGCGGCTGATGTTCCCGCTGGCCTTCCTGTTCTTCATGGTGCCCATCGGCGAGTTCACCACCGGCGTGATGATGGAGTGGACGGCCGACTTCACCGTGTGGGCCCTGGCGGCCACCGGCGTGCCGGTGTACCGCGAGGGTCTGCAGTTCATCATCCCCTCGGGCGCGTGGAGCGTGGTCGAGGCGTGCTCGGGCGTGCGCTACCTGATCGCCAGCTTCATGGTGGGCACGCTCTTCGCCTACCTGAACTACAACTCGCCGACGCGGCGCTGGGTGTTCGTGGGCATCTCCATCCTGGTGCCCATCGTGGCCAACTGGGTGCGCGCCTACATGATCGTGATGCTGGGTCACCTGTCGGGCAACAAGCTCGCCGTCGGCGTGGACCACCTCATCTACGGCTGGGTGTTTTTCGGCGTCGTCATCGGCATCATGTTCGTGATCGGCGCGCGCTGGCAGGATCCGGCGGCCGCGCCACGCGCCCCCGCCGCGGCCGATGCCGTGGGCACCGCTGGACCGGCGGCGCGCGTATGGCCGGCCGCTGCCCTGACCGCGATCACCGTGGCGCTGGCCCCGGTGGCGGCGTGGGCGCTGCAGCACCCGACGGACCGGCCGCCGCTGGTGCTGACGCTGCCCACCCTGGCCGGCGCCCCCGACGCCCCCGAGCAGGCCCTGAAGCTGCCGCCGCACTTCGAGGGCGCGGCGGCGCAGGCGCACCGCGTGTACGCTGGCGAGGGCGGCGCGGTCACGGTGCACGTGGCCTACTACCGCCACCAGGGCTACGGCACGAAGGTGACGAGTTCGATGAACTTCCTCATCCCGTCCGACGACCGCCACTGGAACCGCCTGGCCGCTGGCGTGGCGCGCGTGCCGGTGCCGGCCCTGGGCAGCCAACCTTTGGCGATGCGGGCGCACGAGCTGATCGGCGGCCGCACCGCCAGCACCGTGGGCCGCGAGCACCTGGAGGTGCGGCAGGTCTATTGGACCGGCGGCCGCCTTGAGCACCGCAGCACCTGGGCCACCGCCTGGGGCCTGCTGGGCCGGCTGGCCGGGCAGGGCGACGACGCTGCCATGCTCACGTTCTACACCGACGGCCAGAACCCCGAGGCGGCCCGCCGCGTCGAGGCCTTCGTCGGCCAGCAACTGCCGGCCCTCGTGGCGCACCTGGAGCAGGTGCGCGCGGCAGCGCGCTGAGCCGGAGTCGCCACACACCTTGCTCCACTGACGGGGAACCCCACCATGAACACCCTAGCAGTCATCGGCCTCGGCTACGTGGGCCTGCCGCTCGTCGTCGAGTTCGGCAAGCACGTGCGCACCATCGGCTTCGACATCGCGCAACACAAGGTCGATGCCTGCCAGCGCGGCACCGACCCCAGCCGAGAGCTCACCGACGAGCAGATGGCCGAGGCCCGCAACGCCATCTACACCAGCGACCCCGCCATGCTCGGCGAGGCCGACATGATCATCGTGGCCGTGCCCACGCCGGTGGACGAGGCGCACATCCCCGATTTCCGCCCGCTCATCGGCAGCAGCACCAGCGTGGGCCGCCACATGAAGAAGGGCGTCACCGTGATCTACGAGAGCACGGTGTACCCCGGCGCCACCGAGGAGGTGTGCATCCCGGTGCTGGAGCGCGAGAGCGGCCTGAAGTGGAAGCAGGACTTCTTCGTCGGCTACAGCCCCGAGCGCATCAACCCGGGCGACAAGGAGCACACGCTCACCAAGATCCTGAAGATCGTCTCGGGCGACACGCCCGAGACGCTGGACAAGGTGGCCAGGCTCTACGAGAAGATCATCGTGCCCGGCGTGCACCGCGCCAGTTCCATCAAGGCCGCCGAGGCCGCCAAGGTGATCGAGAACACCCAGCGCGACCTGAACATCGCGCTGATGAACGAGCTGGCGATCATCTTCGACAAGATCGGCATCGACACGTCCGAGGTGCTCGAGGCCGCCGGCACCAAGTGGAACTTCCTGAAGTTCAAGCCGGGCCTGGTGGGCGGCCACTGCATCGGCGTGGACCCGTACTACCTGACGCACAAGGCCGACATGCTGGGCTACCACCCGCAGGTCATCCTGGCGGGCCGGCGCATCAACGACGGCATGGGCAAGTTCATCGCCGAGCAGACGATCAAGAACATGATCGCCTCGGGCAGCTACATCAAGGGCGCCCGCGTCAACGTGCTGGGCCTGACCTTCAAGGAGAACTGCGGCGACCTGCGCAACAGCAAGGTCATCGACATCATCCGCGAGCTGCAGAGCTACGGCGTGGAGGTTCACGTGACCGACCCGCAGGCCACCAGCGAGGAAGCGCAGCACGAGTACGGCGTGCCGCTCACGCCCTGGGCCGAGCTGCCGCGGGCCGACGCCATCGTGGCCGCGGTGGCGCACCGCGAGTTCACGGCCCTGACGCCCGAGGACCTCGGCAAGAAGCTCGTCAAGGGCGGCGCCTTCATCGACGTGAAGGCCATCTTCGACCAGCAGGCGCTGCAGGCGGCGGGTTACCGGGTGTGGCGGCTCTGATCCCGGGACAGGGGGCTGCGCCGGCCGAAGCCCCGCTGATCTGCCACGTCGTCTACCGCTTTGCCGTGGGGGGCCTGGAAAACGGCGTCGTCAACCTCATCAACCACCTGCCGCCCAGCCGCTGGCGGCACGCCGTGGTGTCCTTGACCGACATCGACCCCACCTTCGCCGCCCGCATCCGCACCCCCGGCGTGGCCCTGCACGCGCTGCACAAGCCGCCGGGCCAAGGCTTCAGGCAGTGGCCCGCGCTGGTGCGCCTGTTCCGGCAGCTGCGCCCCGCCATCGTGCACACCCGCAACCTGGCGGCGCTGGAGGCCCAGCTGCCGGCCTGGTGGGCCGGCGTGCCCGGCCGCGTGCACGGCGAGCACGGCCGCGATGCCGAGGACCCCGACGGCAGCAGCCGCAAGCACCAGTGGATGCGGCGGGCCTACCGCCCCTTCGTGCAGCACACCATCGCGCTGGGCCGCGAGCTGGCCGACTACAGCCGGCAGCGCATCGGCATCCCGCCGGGGCGCCTGCACACCATCTACAACGGCGTCGACACCGAGCGCTTCCAACCCGCGGCGGCCGGGCGCCAGCCGCTGGCCGGCAGCCCGTTCAAGGACCCCGCGCTGTGGCTGGTGGGCACCGTGGGCCGGATGCAGACCGTGAAGGCGCAGCCCGTGCTGGCCCGCGCGTTCGCGCTGGCGCTGCAGCAGCAACCGACGCTGCGCACCCGCCTGCGGCTGGTGCTGGTGGGCGACGGCCCGCTGCGGGCCGAGTGCGAGCGCGTGCTCCGGGAGGCCGGCGTCGCCGACCTGGCCTGGTTCGCAGGCGAGCGGGGCGATGTGCCGGATGTCATGCGCGGGCTGGATTGTTTCGTGCTTCCCTCTCGGGCCGAGGGTATCTCCAATACCATCCTGGAGGCCATGGCCAGCGGCCTGCCCGTGCTGGCGACGGCCGTCGGCGCCAATGGCGAGCTGGTGATGCCGGGCGTCACGGGGCGGCTGGTGCCCGCGGGCGACGCCAGCGCGCTGGCCGAGGGGCTGGTGCACCTGGCCCAGGACGCGGAGGGCTCGGCGGCGCTGGGCCGGGCCGGCCGGCGGCGGGTGGAGCAGCGGTTCAGCCTGGGCGCCATGGTGGCGGCCTACGAGAGCGTGTACCAGCGGGTGCTGCAGGCCCCGCGCCAGGAGTGAAGTTCCAGCATGTGCGGCATCACCGGCATCTTCGACACCCGCGGCACCCGTGCCGTGCACGTGCCCTCGCTGCAGCGCATGAACGACTCGCAACACCACCGCGGGCCCGATGAAGGCAGCGTGCACGTGGAGCCCGGCGTGGGCTTCGGCCACCGGCGCCTGAGCATCATCGACATCGCCACCGGCCAGCAGCCTCTCTTCAACGAAGACGGCACCGTGGCCATCGTCTTCAATGGCGAGATCTACAACTACCAGGACCTCATCCCCGAGCTGCAGTCGCTGGGCCACGTCTTCCACACCAAGAGCGACACCGAGTGCATCGTGCACGCCTGGGAGCAGTGGGGCGAAGACTGCGTGACACGCCTGCGCGGCATGTTCGCCTTCGTCATCTGGGACCGCAACCGCCAGCAGCTGTTCATGGCGCGTGACCGCCTGGGTGTCAAGCCGCTGTACTACGCGCTGCTCGACGACGGCACGCTGCTCTTCGGTAGCGAGCTGAAGAGCCTGATGGCCTACCAGGCCCCGGGCGGCGTGGCGCTCAAGCGCGACATCGACCCGCTGGCGCTGGAGGAGTACTTCGCGCTGGGCTACGTTGCCGAGCCGCGCACCGTGTTCCGCCAGGCGAAGAAGCTGCCACCCGGCCATTCGCTGGTGGTGCAGCGCGGCCAGAGCCTGGGCGAGCCGCGCGAGTACTGGGACGTGCGCTTCACGCTCGACAACCCCATCGGCCTGGAAGACGCCTGCGCCGAGCTGACCGAGCGCCTGAAGGAGAGCGTGCGCCTGCGCATGATCGCCGAGGTGCCGCTGGGCGCGTTCCTCTCGGGCGGCGTCGACAGCAGCGCCGTGGTGCAGGCCATGGCGGGCCTGAGCAGCGGCCCCGTCAACACCTGCAGCATCGCCTTCGACGACCCGCAGTTCAACGAGAGCGCCTTCGCCCAGATGGTGGCCGACCGCTACGCCACCAACCACCGCGTCGAGACGGTGGTGAGCGACGACTTCGACCTCATCGACACCCTGGCCCACCTGTACGACGAGCCCTACGCCGACAGCAGCGCCATCCCCACCTACCGCGTGTGCCAGCTGGCGCGCAAGCACGTGACGGTGGCGCTGTCGGGCGACGGCGGCGACGAGAACTTCGCCGGCTACCGCCGCTACCGCATGCACCTGATGGAGGAGCGGCTGCGTTCGGCGCTGCCGGCCGGCTTCCGCCAGCCGGTCTTCGGCCTGCTGGGGCGCGTGTACCCCAAGGCCGACTGGGCGCCGCGCGTGCTGCGCGCCAAGACCACCTTCCAGGGCATGGCGCGCACCAGCGTCGAGGCCTACTTCCACAGCGTGAGCATCCTGCGCGGCGCCATGCGCGAGCAGCTGTTCAGCGCCCAGCTCAAGCGCGAGCTGGGCGGGTACGACGCGCAACAGGTCTTCGACCGCCACGCGCTCAAGGCCGGCACCGACGACCCGCTGGCCCTCATCCAGTACCTCGACCTCAAGACCTACCTGGTGGGCGACATCAACACCAAGGTCGACCGCGCCAGCATGGCCCACAGCCTGGAGGTGCGCGAGCCGCTGATGGACCACCAGCTGGTGGAGTGGCTGGCCACACTGCCGATGGGCCTGAAGATCCGCGGCAACGAGGGCAAGGTGCTGCTGAAGAAGGCCATGGAGCCGCGCCTGCCCAACGACGTGCTGTACCGGCCCAAGATGGGCTTCAGCGTGCCGCTGGCGCGCTGGTTCCGTGGCCCGCTGAAGCAGCGTGTGCGCGATGCCGTGCTGGGCCAGCGCCTGCTCGGCACCGGCTGGTTCGAGCGCCGAACCCTCGAGCACCTGGTGAACGCGCACCAGAGCGGCGCCAGCGACTACAGCGCGCCGCTGTGGACGCTGCTGATGTTCGAGGCCTTCCTGCGCAACGTGGTCGACGGCGAGGGCCGCGCCGAGCGCATGGTGCCCGCCATCGAGACGGTGACCGCATGAGTGCGCCGGGCCGCTCCGCAGCACTGCTGCCGAAGCGCGCGGCGCGGGGGAGCGTCCGATGACCCTCAAGGTGCTCCATGTGCTGGATCACTCGATCCCGCTGCACAGCGGCTACACCTTCCGCACGCTGAGCCTGCTGCGCGAGCAGCGCAAGCTCGGCTGGCAGACCGTGCACGTCACCAGCCCCAAGCACGAGGCCTCGTCGAAGGCCCTGTTCCAGGCTGAGCAGACGGTGGACGGCTGGCACTTCCACCGCACCGCGCCGGCGCCGGCCGGCTTGCTCGACAGGCTGCCCGCCATCGGCGGCGTGGCGCAGATGCTGGCGCTGATGAAGCAGCTCGAGCAACGCCTGCTGGACGTGGCCCGCCGCGAGAAGCCCGACCTGCTGCACGCGCATTCCCCCGTGCTCGACGCCATCCCGGCCTTGCGCGTGGGCCGGCAACTCGGCTTGCCGGTGGTGTACGAGGTGCGCGCCTTCTGGGAGGACGCCGCGGTGGACCACGGCACCACCACCGAGGGCAGCCTGCGCTACCGCCTGACGCGCCGCTTCGAAACCCACGCCCTGCAGCGTGCCGACCACGTGTTCACCATCTGCGAGGGCCTGCGCCGCGACATCGTGGCGCGCGGCATCCCGGCGGCCAAGGTCACGGTCATCCCGAACGCGGTCGACATCGAGGGCTTCGAGCTCGGCGGCCAGGCCGACCCCGCGCTGAAGGCCCGGCTGGGGCTGGACGGCGCCACCGTCGTGGGCTTCATCGGCAGCTTCTACGCCTACGAGGGCCTGGACCTGCTGATGCAAGCCCTGCCCACGCTGCTGGCGGCCCGGCCTGAGCTGCGGCTGCTGCTGGTGGGCGGCGGCCCGCAGGACGCCGCGCTCAAGGCCCAGGCCCAGGCCCTGGGCGTGGCCGACAAGGTGGTGTTCACCGGCCGCGTGCCGCACGCCGAGGTGAACCGCTACTACGACCTGGTGGACGTGCTGGCCTACCCCCGCCACAGCATGCGCCTGACCGAGCTGGTGACGCCGCTCAAGCCGCTGGAGGCCATGGCCCAGGGCCGGCTGTTCGTGGCCAGCGACGTGGGCGGGCACCAGGAGCTGGTGCGCGACGGCGAGACTGGCTTCCTGTTCAAGGCCGGCAGCGCCGAGGCGCTGGCCGCCGCCGTGCTGCAGACGCTGGCGCGGCGGGCCGAGTGGCCGCGCATCCGCCAGCAGGCCCGGCGGTTCGTCGAGGTCGAGCGCAACTGGCGCAACTCGGTGGCGCGCTACCCGGCGGCCTACCAGGCCGTGCTGCGCGAGCCCGCGCGCGCCGTGTCGGATTGAGGTTCGTCACCGTGCGGCCGCAACATCCCGTTCGGGCAGCCCCCGCCCCGGCCCCCGACAACCACCCCACCGATGCCGAATGAGCCCGTCGAAGCCTTGAAGCCGCGACCGCACATCGTCACGCTCAGCAGCCTGTTCCCCAGCGAGCGCCAGCCCGTGGCGGGCCTGTTCGTGCGCGAGCGGGCCTTCCGGCTGGGCGCGCGCGTGCCCTTGGCGGTGGTGGCGCCGCAGCCCTGGTTTCCGCTGCAAGGCCTGCTGCGCCGCTGGAAGCCGGGGTTCCGCCCCGGCGCCCCGGCCCGCGAGCAGCAGCGGGGCTTCGAGGTGCGGTACCCGCGCTTCCTGTCGGTGCCGGGCCTGCTGAAGTCGCTCGACGGCGTGTTCATGGCCCTGGCCGCCTGGCCGCGCCTGCGCGCGCTGCAGCGCCAAGGGCGGCTCGACGTGATCGACGCCCACTTCGGCTACCCCGACGGCCGTGCCGCCAGCCTGCTGGCGCGCTGGCTGGGCGTGCCCTACACCGTCACGCTGCGCGGTACCGAGGCCCGCCACGCCCAGGACCCCGCCCTGCGCCCCGCGCTGCGGGCCGCGCTGGGTGGGGCGGCGCGCGTGTTCAGCGTGTCGGAGTCGCTGCGCCAGGTGGCGCTGCAGCTGGGCGTGCCGCCCGAGCGTGCCATCGTGGTGGGCAACGGCGTGGACCTGTCGCGCTTCTACCCCCTGCCCAAGGCCGAGGCCCGCGCCGTGCTGGGCCTGGCGGCCCAGGGCCCCGTGTTGGTGAGCGTGGGCGGGCTGTGCGAACGCAAGGGCTTCCACCGCGTGCTGGCCTGCCTGCCGCGCCTGCGGCAGCGCCACCCGGGCCTGCGCTACCTGGTGGTGGGCGGCCCCAGCGCCGAGGGCGACCTGACGGCGCAGCTGCAGCAGCAGGTGCGTGACCTGGCGCTGGAGGGCTGCGTGGTCTTCGCCGGCCCGCAGCCCCCCGACGCGCTGCGACAGTGGCTGAGCGCCGCGGATGTCTTCGTGCTGGCCACGCGCAACGAGGGCTGGGCGAATGTCTTCCTGGAGGCCATGGCCTGCGGGCTGCCCGTCGTCACCACCCGCGTGGGCGGCAACGCCGAGGTGGTGAATGCGCCCGAACTGGGCGCCGTGGTGCCCTTCGGCGACGAGCCCGCGCTGGAGGCGGCCATCGACCAGGCTCTGCGCACGCCCTGGGACCGGGCCCGCATCCGGGCCTATGCGGAGGCCAACACCTGGGACCGGCGCATCGAGGTGCTGGAACGGGAGTTCGGGGCACTGGGCCCGCAGACCCGAGCCACCCCGTCGGTGGCGATGCCATGAGCGGCGGCGTGGGCCTGTACACCCGGTTGGTGGCCGGGGTGGTGTTCCCGCTGCACGAGCGGCTGAAGCACCACAGCACCGTGGCCGTGCGCCGCGGACTGGAGCAGAGCCAGTGGTGGCCGCGCGAGCGCATCGAGGCGCTGCAACTCGAGCGGCTGCGCGCGCTGCTGGCCGACGTGGGCGCCCACGTGCCCTACTACCGCCGCCTGTTCGGCGAGCACGGCTTCGACCCCGACAGCGTGCACGGCCTGGCCGACCTGCAGCGCCTGCCCTTGCTGACCAAGGCCGAGATCCGCGCCCACAGCGACGACTTCCGCCATCCGCAGGCCGGGCCGCTGGCGCGCTTCAACACCGGGGGCAGCTCGGGCGAGCCGCTGGTGTTCTACATCGGCAAGGAGCGCGTGAGCCACGATGTGGCTGCCAAGTGGCGCGCCACGCGCTGGTGGGGCGTGGACATCGGCGACCGCGAGGCCGTGGTGTGGGGTTCGCCCATCGAGCTGGGCGCGCAGGACCGCGTGCGCGCCCTGCGCGACAAGCTGCTGCGCACGCGGCTGCTGCCCGCGTTCGAAATGAGCGAGGCCCGGCTCGACGGCTTCGTGGTCCAGCTGCGCGCGCAGCGCCCGCGCATGCTGTTCGGCTACCCCTCGGCGCTGAGCCACATCGCGCGCCATGCCGAGCAGCGGGGCGTGGCCATGAACGACCTGGGCGTGCGGGTGGCCTTCGTCACCAGCGAGCGGCTCTACGACGAGCAGCGGGCCACCATCGAGCGCGTGTTTGGCTGCCCCGTGGCCAACGGTTACGGCGGGCGCGACGCCGGCTTCATCGCCCACCAGTGCCCGAGCGGCGGCATGCACCTCACGGCCGAGGACCTGATCGTCGAGATCATCGGCAGCGACGGCCAACCCGTGCCCGACGGCCAGCCCGGCGAGATCGTCGTGACGCACCTGTGCACGCGCGAGTACCCTTTCATCCGCTACCGCACGGGCGACATGGCGGTGATGAGCACCCAGCGCTGCGCCTGCGGCCGCGGGCTGCCCATGCTGGCCGAGATCCAGGGCCGCAGCACCGACTTCGTGGTGGCGCAGGACGGCACCGTGATGCACGGCCTGAGCCTCATCTACATCCTGCGCGACCTGTCCGGCGTGCAGGGCTTCAGGATCGTGCAGGAAAGCCTGGCGCTCACGCGCGTGCAGGTGGTGCCGGGCGTCGGCTTCGGCGCCGAGCAGGAGGCGGCCATCGTGGCCGGCTTCAGGCGTCGCCTGGGCTCGGGCGTGCAGGTGCAGGTCGAGCGGGTGGCGGCGATCTCGCCCGAGAAGTCGGGCAAGTACCGTTATGTGATCAGCCGCGTGCAAGCCGCTGGGCATGTGCAGACGGCAGCGGAGGCGATGGGTGCGTGACGTCGTCGTGATTTCGATCGTGCTGCTGCTGGCAGCGGTGGCCATCCGCAAGCCCTGGATCGGATTCCAGCTGTGGGTCTGGCTGAGCCTGATGAATCCGCACCGGTATTCATTCGGCTTTGCCTACGACGCACCCGTGGCCGCCATTGCCGCGGGCACCACCATTCTGGGTTTTCTGTTCACCAAAGAGCGCCAGAACCCGTTCAAGACCCTGCCAGTGGGCCTTCTGGTCATGCTGACGATTTGGATCACGATCAGCTGGTTGTTGGGCCTTGACCGCCAGGGGGACTACGCCCAGTGGGACAAGGTCATGAAGATCAACCTGCTTCTTCTGCTGGGCTTGGCTCTCATTCGAACAAAGCAGCAGATCTTCGTCTTCGCCTGGGTGGCCACCCTTTCCATCGCCCTGCTTTGCGCCAAGGGCGGGGCGTTCACGCTTGCCACCTTTGGCAACTACCGCGTGTGGGGGCCGCCGGACTCATTCGTGGCTGGAAACAACGAGTTCGCCGTGGCCACGATCATGACGATCCCGCTCCTCAGGTTCATGCATCTCCAAGCCAGGAACCCAGTGCTGAAGCACCTTCTGCTGGCGATGATGTTGCTGTCGGCGGCTTCTGCCGTGGGTTCGCACTCACGAGGCGCCCTCCTGGCCATCGTGGCCATGTCTTTGCTGCTTTGGTGGCGGGGCCGAGCTCGGCTGCGCGGCGCCGTTCTTATGGGCGTGGTAGCAGTGGCGATGTTGTCCATGCTGCCAGAGCATTGGTTCGCGCGCATGGACACGATCGAGACATATCAGCAGGACGAGTCGGCCATGGGCCGCATCAACGCCTGGTGGGTTTCGTGGCACGTGGCCTTTGCGTACCCCACGGGCGTGGGGTTCAACATGGTCCGGCCGGAGCTGTACGTCCTCTATGCCCCGGATCCGAGGGCTGTGCCGATGGTGGCGCACAGCATCTACTTCCAGATGCTCGGGCACCATGGCTTTCCCGGCCTGATCCTGTTCCTGGGCGTCTGGGCCTCGACGTGGTTCTATGCGTGGCGCGTCCGTCGGCTGGCGGCCGGACGCGAAGAACTCCGGTGGGCGTCCGATCTGGCGGGCATGTGCCAGGTCGCGCTGATTGGTTACCTCGCTGGTGGGGCCTTCCTGAATCTCGCCTACTATGATTTTCCCTATTGCGTGATGGGCTTGGTGGTGTTGACCTACCGCTGGATCTTGAGCGAAGGCTGGGAGACGGACCCGCCGCTCAAGCCTGTTCTCTGGCGCCGCTGGATTGGTCTTTCGGGGCCGCTTGCGCCCGCGAGGCCGTCGCCGATGACGCAACCGTCGGGCGTCCGTGTTCCCCTCAAGCGACCGGTCGTACCCGAATGAAACTGATGCGCTCCGGCCTGAGCCTGCTGTCGCCCGGCGGCGCCCGCGGCAAGCTCGGCATCCTGATCTTCCACCGCGTGTTGCCCGGGCCGGACGAGTTGTTCCCGGAAGACTTGGACGCGGCGCGGTTCGACGAGGTCTGCGGGTGGCTGGCGGCATGGTTCAACGTGCTCCCCCTCGATGAGGCCGTCGACCGGATGCGCAGCCGCAGCCTGCCACCCCGGGCGCTGTGCATCACCTTCGACGACGGCTACGCCGACAACGCCACGGTCGCCTTGCCCATCCTGCGCCGCCACGGCCTGACCGCCACGTTCTTCATCGCGGCGGGCTTCATAGACGGTGGCGTGCCCTGGAACGACGTCGTGACCGAGTCGTTTCGGCGCTGCGAAAGGGATTTCGTCAAGCTGCCGCGGATCGCCGGTATCGAGCTCGGCGCCTGGAATCTGTCGGGCAGCGCCGAGCGCCGCGCGGCCATCCTCAGCACGATCGAGCGCATCAAGTACCTGCCGGCGGCCCAGCGCCTGGACGCCGTGCAGGCCGTAGTCACCGCTTGTGGGGTCGTGACTCCGAGCGACCGGATGATGAGCTCCGCCCAGTTGAAGCAACTGGTGGACGGTGGCATGAGCGTCGGTGGGCACACCATTAGCCATCCGATCCTGGCGCATGTCGACGAGGCGACCGTGCGCCGAGAGATCGCAGAGGGCCGCGACCGGCTCCAGGCCATCACGGGCCGAGCCGTCGAGCTGTTCGCCTACCCGAACGGAAGACCCATGGTCGACTTTGTCCCTGCCACCGTCGAAGTCGTGCGATCGCTCGGCTTCAAGGCGGCGGTCACCACCAGTTGGGGCTTCGCGGATGCGAAGACCGACTGCCTGCAGCTGCCCAGGTTCACCCCCTGGGACCGCACGCGATGGGCCTTCGGCCTGCGGCTCGGGGCGAACCTGTGCCGCCGCTGCCAACCCTTGGAAAGGCCGGCGCCATGACGCCCCTCGACAAACCGGTGCCAGGGCGCTCGTGGCGAACGGGCGGCGACCGCCAGCGCATGAGTGCCGGCATCGGCAACTGGGAGGGGTTCCTCTCGTCGCCGTTCACGATGCACGACGTGCTGGCGGTTGCGGACGAGTGGCGCACGCAGCTGGCCGGTGTCGAGCGGCCCTGGCTGTGCTGGAACGTCGATCCCACCTGGTGTCTCCTGCAGCAGCACATGGTGCTCGAGGTGGGCTGGACACCGGTCGTCGGCTTCGATCCCCGGGTCGGGCCGCCGCCCTTGGTGCCGGGCGCCGTGCTGATCGACTTCAATCGCCACTTCGGCTTCGGGACCATGTACCCGCACTTTCCGCTGGAGTTCATGTTCGCCTACACCGAGCGGCTGGCGTTCTGGCATGCCGACCTGCTGATGCCGCTGCCGCAACTGCGGGCCTACGCCGCCCGCTTCGAGGCCCTGCAAGACGGCCGCATGATCGTGGTCGAACCCACGCCGACCTGGCGCCAGCGCTGGACTTCGGCTCGGACCACTCGCCGCTACTGGGAGTTGCTAGGCTGCACGACCCGCGGCGCCAGCCGCAGCAACTTCGAGCAGGGTTGCGGGTGGTGGCTGTGCTTCTATCTGCACCCCAATTGCCCCGTAGATGCCGCGCACAACGAGCGCCTAAGGCGGACGGAGTTATATTGGGACTGTGGCGTGGGCATCCGCTACTGGCATCAGGCTTGTGGCGGCGCGGTCGAGCTTATCCCGGAGAAGGAGGTCGACGCGGGACACTTCACGCGGATGCGCCGCAAGGGCTACGTCGCCGCGAGCATCGACGACTGGCGGCGCGACCTGTCCAAGGAGCTGTCGGCCAACTTCCCGCTGGGCCAGGTGTGCGGGCAGTTCGGACTGGGCGAGCTGTACGAGCGCTCGATGCGCCTGCTGCCCCGCGGCCCGTGACCGCGATCCGGGCCGCCGCCCGGGCCCCCACCGCGGGTAGCGCCATGCGCGATGCGTTCGCCGGAACGCCCGTTGAGGGGATGCAACTTGGCCGCCGCTCGGCTACAACTTGATACGGGATCATGGCTCGATCGGCCGATAACCCCGTGTATAGCTTCCGGGAGTCAGGATGACCACGCGTCGAGAGTTCGTTGCATGCCTGTCCTTCACGACCGCCTTCCTGGCGAGCTGTGGCGGCGGCGGTGCTTCGGGCGCAGACGGGGGTGCGCTCCCCACCGGTGTCTCACCAACGCCACCGCCTCCGCCATCGCCCCCCCCGCCGTCACCGAGCCCGGCGCCTTCCCCCGGGCCCTTGGATCCCCCGACCGATCCCGTGCCGGCTCCGCCGAGCCCCGGCATCAACGCGCGGTGGATCAATACGGCCAGCGCGCTGCTCATCGAGGGCGGATTCGTCTCGTCGCGCTATGAGCGCAGCCAGCGGGTCGCCATCTGGTCCGAGTCGGGCGTCCGCCTCGTCGAGGTGATCCGCTACGACTTCGCTTCGGGCGGAGCACGGGTGCCCTTGCAGGCAGCCACGTACCGTCTGCGGATCAATGGCGTGCTGCACTCCACCGTGGCGCGCACAGCCGACAGCGTGTTCTTCGAGGTCAACCAAGATGCTCTGCCCGAGGGATGGCACTGGCTCGATGTCGAAGGCGCGCCGGGTGAGACGACGATTCCCCTCCCCATTTACCGCCGCCGGGGCGAGCGAGCGGTGCCGCAGACGCAGATGCCGATCCTGACGGTCAGCCAAGAGATGATGTTCCCGCTCCAGGGGGTGCACGAGGAGCGCATCCTCACGATGCCTGCGGCGGAGAGTTCGACCATTCATTTCGGCATGGTCCCGGCCCGGTTCGAGCCCACCGTTCAGAGCCTGCTACCGCGCGAATGCCCGCCAGTCACAACGGCTGTCTCTTCGTCGGACCTCGTGTGTACCCAAGTCGTCCCCTGCCGGAAGTCTGACCTGCATCGCCCGACCATCACTGCCGACGGCGTCATGACCACGGCCGGCATGCAGTGCTACCACTTCTACGATTTCGTGGCCGCGAGCCCCCAGTTTCCGTTGCTGGACGGGCCGCGAGGCCGCGGCACGGTCGCCGGTGCGGCGCACCTGCAGGTGGGGCGCGGCGGCAAGATCTACGGCGTTGATCCGTGGCGAATGTTCCGCATCGATGCGGATGGCACGGTCGTCACGCTGGCTGGGTGGCGCCAGCGGACGCCGATGGCGAACTACACCGGTCCTCAGAATCTGGAGCTGGTCGGTGATTGGTCGTCCATTCCCGCCTCACGGCACGGCTTCCACGAGGCCTGGGGCATGGCATGGGACGAGCGCACGCTCACGGTCAACGAGTCGGCGCCGCCCATCCCCTCTGAGGGGAACGAGAAGCCTCATCAGACTGGACCGGTAGCGTTCATCAGCGACACGCAGAACAATCGAATCCTGCGCATTGAGTTCAGCGCCACGTCGCGATCGGCGCCACCGAAGGTGACAGAGTTCATCACGGGCTTGGGCGACCCTTGGGATTGCGTCTATTCACAGGGGGTTCTGTACGTCAGCGAGAGGACCCGCCATCGCATTGCCGCCTTCAATGCGACCACCGGAGCCTTCATTCGCACCGTGATCTCGGGGGCTGATCTGGGCTTCGTCAGTCCGCAGCGGTGGCCGACGCTGAACCCAGGGGTGACGTTGGAAGCTGCGCGCGCGCAGCCTTGCGTGCTGCCCGAAGGGCTGTATCTGCGTGGCCGCAGCCTGTATTTCGGCAGCCGAGTGATGGAGCAGGTGCGCGAGATCAACCTCGACACCGGCACCATCGTTCGGCGCCAGAACATCTACTGCGATGGCAATTCCTTCTACGCCAAGATCGCTGTCAGCGACGGCACGTTCGGGCCAGAAGGAACGATCTTCGTCGTCACGTGGACTCCGCGGGCGTTCGGGTATCCGCATGCCTACTTGCCCGATGGCCGCGAATGGAGTCTCGTCGGAAACGGCCGCGTGGGCACGATGTGGGGAGACGCAGGCTACCCCACCGCCGTCGGGGTAGGCCAAGGCCGGCTCTTGGTGGGCAACGTCTCCGAGGGTCTGAACATGGTGAGCCGAGCCCTGCCCACCGACCGCGCGATGCCCCGGCAGGCTGGAGCGGGTGCCCTGGAGTACTGGCGCAGGGGTTACCGGCGCAGCCACGGCTTCAACGGCTGGGGCCACTACGGGCTGCCGGTTCCCTGGGGCTTGACGCCCGACATCGACGCCTTTCTGGAGTACTGCGGCCATCGCAGAGCCTGACGCTGGCCGCGCTTCGTTCAGACCGTAGGCCTGCGCCCGACCAGGGTGATGTCATCCCCAGCCGAGAACCACGGCGCCGCGGCGGCAATGGGCATGAACGCCGCACAGTACAGAGCCCACTTCAGCGACCGTAACCAGTCCCGGGGCGCGCCGAAGGAATAGCGCAACGGGATTCCCCCGTGATGCAGCGCGGCCGGCTGCAAGCCGTTCTGCGAGAACAGCCGCAACAACGTCGCGGCCGAAAATTGGAACAGGTGGCCAGGAGGGTCTGGGTGTCCCCAGAAGCCCACACGGCCCGCCACCGCCAGCGACAGCCGTGGATACCAGCCGTCGCAGTTGGGCGTCTTGGCCACCAGCAGGCCGCCGGGCTTGAGCATCCGCACGGCCACGGCCAGGGTGGCTTGCGGGTCTGGCAGGTGCTCGATCACGTCCCAGAGCGTGATGATGTCGAACGACGCCTCGGCATACCGATCGGCCGTCAGCGCGCCCACGGCCACGTCCAGGCCCTTGGACTGGGCGACGCGCGCCGAGTCGGGCGAGTACTCGATGCCGACGGCGTCGAAGCCGGCATCCCGGGCCCCTTCGAGAAAGAGTCCCGTTGAACACCCGATGTCCAGCAGCCGGCCCTGGCGGACATGACGCCGCAGGGTGGCCAGGTTGCGCCGCGCTTCGTCCCGGTGGTGTTGAGCGGCCCAGTCGTCGGCCGCCAGCTCGGTGTGATACCCCGCCTCGAAGGAATACAGCTTCTGCAGCGCTTGCGGATCGGGCGGATTGGCCACGAACAACAGGCCACAGTCCCGGCACTGAACGAGCTCGTAGCCGTTCTTCCGCCAGATCGGCTCCCGCTGATCGGAACCACACAGATTGCAACGTGAAGATGAAGACACCGTTCCAGTCCTTAGGCAGATGGGCTAACCGGGCTCTAGGCCCGTTGGCCGAATCGAACGCGCAGAAAGTCGATCGCAGCCCGCTCCGGCCCCGGGGGGCTGCCCGCAAGCCGCCACAGCAACAGGGCTGAGCCCACGTAGATCGCCACCCCCAGGCCGCCGACGAGCACAAGCTGCGCCAGCGCGTTCAGCGTGCCCTGCACCGAGCCCAGCAGCAGGCTCATCACCAGGGCCATCAGCAGCGTCGCCACCAGCGGCCGCCAGACGGCCAGCGGCACGTCGATGGCCCGCAAGACGCCCAGGCGCACGCTCCACCACCACAGCAGGGCAACCATGACGCCGCCAGACGCCACCAGCGACCACGGAACCGTCATCAGGCCAAACATCGAGAAGCCCGTGAGCAAGACGATCAGCCGGACGCCCGTGGAGGCGAAGACGACCTGGGTGGACAGCGCCGGCCGGTTCAGCACCATGAACAGCGGCGTGATGCCGATCCCGCAGGAGCGAACGGCCCCGTACAGCACGAACACCTGAACGTACGGCACAGCCGGTGCTGCCTTGGGGCCAAGGATCAAGCGAACCGCGGGTTCGGCCAGAACCCCGAGCAACGCGGCCAGCGGCATGCCCAGGCTGGCCGCAGCGCCGGTGCCTTCGATCACGGTGCGGCGCAGGCGCTCGGCCTCATGCGCGACCGCCACGTAGCCCGCGTACAGCGCGCGTTCGATCGACCAGACGGACTCCATGACCATGCCGCTGATCTCTTCGGCGATGCGCATGATGCCGAGCGTCTGCGCGTCGAAGGCACGCTGAACCAGCACCTTGTCGGTCTGGTTGCCCGCGAACAGCACGATGTTGGTGGCCAGTATCCAGCTGGAGAACCGGAACACGCCCTGCCACCCAGTCAAACGCGGGCGGGGGCGGTACGGGTGCATGGCATAACCCAGCGCCAGGTTCAGCAGCCGCCCGGCGATCAGGCCGATGACCAGCGCCCAGTAGTTGCGCAGTACGAGGGCGAAACCCAGCGTTACCACGAACGACAGCAGCTTCTGCGACACCTTGAGCTGGAACTCGCGCTCGAACTGCAGCCGCTTGGCAAAGTCGACGACGCCCACGCTCTGCAGGCCGTCGATCAGCGGCACCAGCGCCAGCACCGCGATCACCGCTTCCAGGCGCGGCTCCTTCAAGAACGCGGCGGCCCAAGGCGCAGCCGCCAGGAGCAGCAGGCTGACGCACGCGCCGCGGATGGCGTTCAGCGTCCAGACCAAGTGGTAGTCCTCGAGCGTGGAGTCGGCGTCCCGCAGCAGGCTCTGCTCGAAGCCATAGTCGCCGAACAGCTCGATGAAGCCCACCACCAGCATGGCGGCCGCCACGATGCCGAAGTCCTCGGGCGTGAGGATCCGGAACAGCAACGCCAGGCTCACCAGCCCGATGCACTTCAGGGCCAGCCGCAGCACGATCAGCACGATGCCCCCGCGCGCGATGCGCTTGCCAAGCGGCTTGGCGTTGCCGCCCCGATCCGACGTGCTGGTGGGCCGCCAGGTCGGGCCTGGCGAAGGCGGCTCGCTCATCGCGGCGGGTCCGGGTCGGGGCGGGCCGCCTCGAGCAGGGTCCGCAGGAGCAGCCGCCAGCCCGCCGTGTTGAGCCGGTCGAGCCGCAGGGCCTCGCGTGCCCCGCTACGGGCCCGCTGCCAGTGGCCGGCCTGCATGTTGCCGCCGGCGAAATCGCGCCAGGTCTTGGCCAGCGCGGCATCGACCTCGCGCTGCGGCGTGATCCGCCCGTCCGGGCTGGCCAGGCCCCAGCGCGCCACCGCGCGCTTGACGACCATGGCCTGGTGGTTGACCGCGGGCGCGCGCCGGGTGGTGTTCGCTCCGTGCTGGCGGTACAGCGCCAGCGGCCGCGGGACGCGCGCGATGGGCGTGAGCCGGCTGGCGCGCAGCCACAGATCCAGGTCTTCGCCGATGCTGAGCCCGGTGTCGAAGCCGCCCGTGCGGGCCAGCAGCGCCTGGTGCATGACCACGGTGCTCGTCCAGACACAGCAGGCCAGGAGCAGATCGCCGTAGATCCAGCCGGTGGGCCCTCCCCAGCGCTCCGGGTCGTCGCGCTCGCTGGCCAGTGCCTCGAGCAGGGCTGCCGGCGGCGTGGGGTCGGAGCAGGTCCACGACAGCCAGCCGCTGCACACCAGCTCGGCCTCCGGTTGCTGCTGCAGCAGGGCCCATTGCTGCTGCAGCTTGTCGGGCAGCCAGATGTCGTCGGCATCGAGGAAAGCCACCCACTCGCCCGTGGCGCTAGCCACGCCGCGGTTGCGCGCGGCCGAGACGCCGGCATTGGCCTGCGGCACGACCTGCACCGACGGGTAGGCGCCTTGAAGGTACTCCGCCGTGCCATCGATCGAGCCATCGTCGACGACGATGACTTCGTGCACCGGCAACGTCTGGCGCAGGACCGAGTCGATCGTGGCGCCGATCCAGCGGCGAGCGTTCCAGCTCGGGATCACCACGGACACCCGAGGCGCTGCAGCCGCGCTCACGGGACTGCCCTCCGTGCTGCGCACTGCGGGATGAGCGCTTGGGAGCGGCCTGGCGCGCTCATGGGCGACCCTGCCTCTGCAGCCACTGCTCCAGCATCATCAGGATCCAAACCAGCTCGCCGTAGTACCCCGGGTGCGCCGGCAACAGCTCCGACATCAGGCGGCGCGTGAAGGCCGGCTGCACGATGCGCCGCTCGGACAGGCTGTCCAGCGACTCCTGGGCAAAGCGCGCGAGTGCCCCGTCACGGGTGGCCCATACGCCGAAGGGCAGGCCGAACCCGTGCTTCTTCTTGGTGATGATCTCTTCCGGCAGCCAGCCGCGGAGCGACTGCTTGAAGAACCAGCGCAGTTGCTGGCCCTTGAGCTTGTAGTGCGTGGGCAGTGCCAGCGAAACCTCGAGCACCGCCCGGTGCAGAAACGGAAAGGCCACCTCGACGCCCGCGAGGGCGGCCGAGCCGGTGACCTTGGGCAGATCGTTGTCGGCCAGCGTGTAGCGCCAGTCGAACGCGAGCATGCGGTTCAGTGTGCTCGCTGCCGGCAGCCCCGCCCAGACGGCGCGCTGATGCTCGGCAGGCCCCTGGGCGCGCACCTGGGCCAGGAAGTCCGGGTGAAGGATGGTCTCCATGCCCACCCGCCGCAGCAGGTTGTACTGCTCGAAGCGATCGGGAATCGGGACCCTGGCCTGTTCGACGTAGCTGGCACCCTTGCGAAACAGCGGCAGGCGGCCTACCGGGCTTTGCAGGAGCAGAGGTTCCAGGAGGCCGCGCCTCAGTGGCGCCGGCAGGCGCCCGTAGAGCTCGAACAGGCTCTGCTTGGCGTAGCGCGCGTTGCCGCCGAACAGCTCATCGCCGCCGTCCCCCGCCAACAGCCGAGTGACTCCGTCTTCGCGAGCTCGCTGCGCGCAAAAGTACGCCGGTACGGCCGAAGAGTTGCCGAACGGCTGGTCGTAGTGCGCGGCGACCTTCGGGATTCCCTCCAGCAGGTCGGCCGGCGTCACGTAGTACTCGTGGTGACGGCACCCGAATCGCCTCGCTGCTATTCGGGCGTACTCCATTTCGTCGTAGCCCTCGGCGTCGAATCCGATCGAGTATGTCGCCGGCGCGCCTCCGGTGACCTGCGCAACCATGCCGGCGACCGTCGAGCTGTCTGTGCCGCCGCTCAGGAAGCAGGCCGGGTGAGCCCGGTCCACCAGTTCCCCGACGGCCCGCGCCACCGCCTCGCGGAAGCGCGCGCCCAATTCGTCAAACATGGGATTAGCGGGCTGCTCGAAGCGAGGTGTCCAGTAGGGCTCGATGACCTCGCGGCCATCCTTGAAGTGCACGAAGTGCCCAGGCGGTAACCGTTTAACCCCTTCGAAGGCCGTGCGGGGCGCAGGGATGACGTGGAAGTACAGGTAGTCGAAGATGGCTTGTGAGTCGAGCGCGGCCCGCGGGGGGATCGCGGCCAGTTCGTCGGCTCGCGCAGACACGCACAACTGGCCGTCCACAACACGCCAGCAGAGCGGGCGGATCGCGAAGCGATCGACCGCTGCCAGGCGTTCACCGTGTGGACCGTCGACGACCAGCGAGAAGTCGCCCTCAAGCCTTGAAAGCAGGGACTGCGGTGAGCCATCGGTCCAGACCGATGTCAGGCTCTGTGCGTCCAGCGCGACTCCGTCCAGTCGGGGAACGCCGGCGAGCAGTTGTACGTGGTGCGTGGCGCCGCAAGTCGGCGTCGTGGAGCTTCGGGCCATGTGGGCCATGAATCGGCGATGAGTTCAACACCGTAGTGTCGGCGCCTGCATGGCACTTTCGGCTCGGAAGTTGCCGCAGCATGAGGAGTATTTCGGGGTTCAGGGTTCCTCCGCGCCGGGGTGCTCCGCTCCCCCGGCGTGGGCGCACCGCGACAGGTGAAAAGGGCCGGAGCACCAAGGCTGCCTCAGCGCTGGAGTTGGTCCGTGACTTCGTTCACCGAACCCGGGAACCATTGGTTGCGATGCCCGCATCCGCGTGCGATCGGAACCTTGCTGGCCATGGACCGGGCTACTAGCATCCCGGCGACGCAAAGCACAAGCAGATGCCCCGCGGGGCCCTCTTCCATCCCATGGTGATCAACTACTCCGCCCTGCGCGCCCGGCTCTCGGAAGGTCAGCGCGCCCGCCTGAAGTCGCTGGCGGCTCTGGCCGTCGACGGCATTCCGGCTCCTTGGAGCTTGGAAATGATCGGTTGGCGCTTCGCGACAGACAAGGCCACGCACGGCTACCTGGAGCACTATGCGCGACATTTCGAACCATTCCGTCGCCGACCGATCAATGTGCTGGAAATCGGCATAGGAACCTACGGGCCTCAGGGTGGGGGGGCATCGCTGCGCATGTGGCAGCGCTACTTCACCCGGGCGCAAATCCATGGGCTGGACATCGTCGACAAACGCAAGCATGCTGACAAGCGGATCACCGTGCACCAGGGTGACCAGGGAGACAAGCGTTTCCTCGTGGACTTGGCGAGCCGAATTGGGCGCCTACAGATCATCATCGACGACGGCAGTCACTACAACCACCATGTGATGGCTTCGTTCGAAGCCCTTTTCCCGCTCCTCGAGGTTGGTGGTCTCTACGTGATCGAGGACATGCAGACCTCGTACTTGCGCTCGATGGGAGGCAGTTCCGTCGACCTTTCGCATCCAGGCACGTCGATGAACCTCGTGAAGGGTCTCTGTGACGAGGTCAACTCGATGTTCATCGCCAACCGCCAGCCCACGCCCTGGAGCCGCTGGATTGAGTCTGTGCACGTGTATCGCAACGTCGCGTTCATCGTGAAGGGCGACAACCAGAGCTACCGGCTGCACGACTATGCCAAGACGATGATGGCCGAAGAGCTACCCGCCTCAACCCCAACACTCACAGGCTGATGACGTAGCCTCCCAGCCGTCTCAGCGCCGAGGCCCCGACGCAGGTTCCGTCACCGTGTACCGGGCGTCAAGGTCGACTGGTGGTGCGGTCGAGGCGGCCGATGCGGCGGCTGCAGGTGAATCCGATGGGGGGTCTCTCCATCTGTTGATGGAGCGAAGTGCGCTCTCGAGCTCCATGCGCGCAAATCCCATTGCGCGCGCCAAGTGCGCCTGCTTCAGTGCAAGATCGTGATTGCCGATTTCGAGTGCCACCAGGCCGACGTTGTACTGCGTGAGTGGGTTCTCGGGCGCGAACTGTGAAGCCAGCAACAACTGCTTCTCGGCCTCGGGCTTGCGGTTGCGCTGACTCAGGAATTGGGCGTACAGCATCCTGACGACGGGGTCGTCGTGGGCGAACCTGATCGCCCGGTCGAAATAGCACTCCAGCGGCCATTCCATACCCGGTAAGCTGTCCTGTCGGGCCCGTTCCACAACCCTCATCAGGGTCACCAGGGCCCGGTGATGGTTGGGCGAGGCCTTCAGCGTGTAGTTGACTTCGCCGGCCACCGTCGAGTTGACTCCGCGGATGCCAGCCTCCATCTGCGGCGTGAAGTGAAACTCCTCGACGATGCGAAGCTTCTCGCGTTCTGTCCGGTAGTCGTAGGGACCGTAGTGGCGGGTGTAGATGACACCGCAAGGGTGGGGTGCCTCCATGCCGCGGATCGGTCGCTGTTGGGCATGGCCGATCCCGGGGCCTGCGACCAAGCTGGCCAGTGCGAGAACCGCCAGCCAGATGGCCACTCGGTTGCGCAACGCAACGCTCGCACGGGCATGGGGACGCCGTCCGTGCTCGACGTGATCGGGGGTGACTGCAGCTTGCATCATGGTTCGGGGGTCCCGCATGAGGCGACTCGCGTAAGCAGCATCAGACGATATGCCATCCTGTGCAGAGTGCGCGCCCGGGTGGCGTGGTGGAGTCCTCGGCATCCGACCCGGCGTGCTTGGGCAAACACTTACTTTTCCTGTGTGTTGGGCGCCGACAGCGTCAGTTCGGGTGCACGCCAGCCCGCTTGCCAACGGGCATCAGCCCCGCGCCGCAGGTTGAACTGCGCGCCAGCCAAGCGAAGCACGACCAGATCTCCAACGGCAACGGCGCCCAAACGCTCGTGCGAGCGAATCGACGCGGGGTTGAACCGGTTGATGCGGCTGAACGACCAAGTAGTGCCCTCGGCCATCAAAGTGTCGTCTACCGCCTTCCACAGGCGCGAGAGCGTTCGGCCAAGACGATGGGCCGGCTGCACGTACACGTCGTAGTCCCATCGCCCGGTGGTCGGGTTGGCCAGGCGGTAGGTGCAACGGACCTCGTCCTCGACATAGCGATCGCGCGCAATCCAGATGTGCCCTGCGAACTCCCCCTTCACGAAGGCCACGAAGCACTCCGACCCGGCTGCGAACCGCCGCTCGATGACGTCGCGCGGGCGTGTGAAGGAGTCGATGACGGGGTCGTCGGGCGCGATCCGACATACCACGGTGCCGGCATCGAGGCGGACGGTGGCCAGCGCCGGGTTGCCGATGGGCTGTGCCACCAGCCGGTACGGCACGATGCCGATGCGGCCGCCGCTGATCTTGTCCAGCAGCCGGTGCAGCACGTAGAGCAGGGCGATCCGCTGTCCGCCGACATCGGCGACCAGCGCCTGCCACCGGTGAAGGATCCGGTCCTTCACGTCGGCAGTCCCGCGCGCCCGACCACCCACCGCACCGTGGCCTGGACCATCGCCTGCTCATCCTGCAGGCCCGAGAACGTGTGGTCGGCTTGCGGGAACTCCCTCAATGCTTGGCCGTCGCGTCGCAGCACCGCTTGCCAGCGCGACTGCGCCGCGACCAGCTCGGAGAACTCCTTGGCCGTGTAGTCCCGACCGCTCAGCACCCACAGGGCCGGTCCGGCGAAGTCCTCTGCACCTTGCAGCATCCGTTCCTGGAAGGGCCGCACCGGGGTGGCGGACGATCCGGCGCCCGGTGACTCGCCCACTGGCCGGCCCCGCGCGGCGCGCAGATTGCGCAGCAGGTCCCCCAGTGCCTTCATCGCAATGCCGCCGCGCATCAGCTTGCTCCAGAACGCGCCGTCCCGCAACCGGCTCGCGTAGTAGTGCTTCACATGCGCCCGAGCCAGGGTCTGCGTCGAACGAACCCACGGGTTCAACAGCAGCAGGCCGGCGATGCGCGTGTCGGGAAGGCCCTGGGCCTGGCGGGCATTGACATACAGCAGCGCGGCGGACGCCCCATCGCACAGCCCCCACAGCACCACCCGCCGCACCTGCGGCAACCGGGCCTGCAGCGCATCGAGCGCGGCGCCGATGTCGGGGCCGATGTGCTCGAAGCTGCGCAGAGGGCCGCTGCTGTCGCCCATGCCGCGCACATCGAAGCGCATGGCCGGTACGCCAGCCGCCGCCACGGCCCGGCACAGCGTCGTGAACTGCCGGTGACTGCCGGTGCGCACCTGGGGGCCGCCCACCACCACCAGCAAGGCCAGGTCGCACGCCGTGCCGGAGGGCGCCTGGACCGGCATGGACAAGACGCCCACGAGTTCCTCGCCCTCGCAGGCAAAGCTCATGGCCGCTTCGTGCACCCGTTCCTCCCTCATGCGCACATCGCCTTCACGGTGCGTTCCAGGAGCGCGGGTGCGTCTTCGATTTCGGTGGTCTGCCAGAAGGCCGGGCCGGCGACGGCGGCCGCATCCACCCGCCAACCCGCGGACTTCCACTGCTCGATGGCGCTGCGGCTGGCGGGCAGCACTTCGGGCGATTCGCTGCCGGACACTTCCAGCCACGCGGCGCACGAGGGCTGCGGTGGAGGGGTCAGCGTGGCAGCTTCCAGGCCTGCAGCCAGTTGAGGTTGGAGGCGATAACCGGCAACGTCCACGGCACGACCAGCGGCCAGTTCTCGCTTGAGCGATTCGGTCACGCCCTTCGCGCCGCCGTCCAGCAGGTCGGCCGCCGCCCTGAGCCGCAGGAACTGCTGCAGGGCAGTCCGGCCGCTGGCGCTGGGTTGCCAGAGCAGCATGCGCGGTAGGGGCTCACCCTCCGGTTCGATCAGGCTGGCCGCCTGCACGGCCAGCAAGGCGCCAACGCGGTGGCCCCACAGCCACAGCGGCGCCGATGGCGCGAGGGCACGCTGCCGAAGCAGCCGCGCGGCCCAGACGGTGTCGGCCAGCCAGGCGGGCCAGGTGGCGTCGCCGAAGTCGCCAGCGCTGTCACCGCAGCCCAGCAAGTCGAACTGTAAGACGGCAAAGCCGGCCTCGGCCAAGGCCCGCGCCTGCTGCGCCGCCATGCGGCGACTCTTGTTCATCTCTTCGGCAAAGGGGTGCAGGTGCAGCACCAGGCCACGAGCCTCGCCGGACGGACCGTGCCAGATACAGAACCGCTGGCTGCCGTCGTCGGCGATGGCGAAAAAGGGCTGTGCCGGCATGTGATTCAGGGGCTCAAGGCGTCGACGGGCTCCGCCCCTGCGGGATTCGGCACGCAGTCTGAGTGGTTCGCCGTGCCAGACCCCAAGGGTTTCAGGCCTCAGGCCACCTTGGCCACCACGAAGTCCACCAGGCTGCCCACGCTGCCGAACGTGGCGGCGTCAATCTCGTCGTCGTCCACCGTGATGCCGAATCGCTCCTCCAGGCCCGTGATCAGCGACACCACGGCCATCGAATCGAGTTCGGGCACCGCCCCGAGCAAGGGGGTATCGCGTGTCCAGGTCATGGCGCGCCCGCCCAGGCTGAGCGCGCCGTCCAGGGTGCGCAGCACTTCGTGCATGGGGTCCATTGGGGATGCGTCGTCAAGGATTGCGGACCGGTATCTTAGGAGCCGCCGTGTCTGCGGCCTCGCGCGGGCGTGTGGCGGATTTGGCTGCCCGCGAGGCTTTGCGACCGCGCGCGGGCGCTCTGGCCAGGGTCGCATGACATACTGAATATCGAGCCCAGCCGGCCCCCACCCCCGGCGCCCTGAGCGTGTGCCAGTCCCCTGGGGCCAGCCCTCCCTGACCTGCCCACATGACCGAGTCCACGCTGCTGCACGAACTCGTGGCCCGCAGCGCCGCGCGTGCCCCCGACACACCGGCGCTCGCCCAGGGTTCGCACACGCTGTGCTACGCAGCGCTGCGGGCGCAGATCGGCGGCTTCGCCTCGGGGCTGATGGCCATCGGCCTGGGACGCACCGAGCGAGTGGGCGTGTACCTGGAAAAGCGCCCCGAGACGGTGGTCGCCTGCTTCGGCGCCGCGGCCGCCGGCGGCGTGATGGTGCCCATCAACCCGGTGCTCAAGGCCGAGCAGGTGGCCTACATCGCGCGCGACTGCAACGTGCGCGTGCTCGTCACCTCGCCCGAGCGGCTGCAGTTGCTGCTGCCGCTGCTGCCCGAATGGCCCGACCTGCGCCATGTCGTCCTGACCGAAGGCGTCTCGGAGGCCCCGTCCTTGCCGCCCGGGTTGTCGGTGCACGCCTGGGGTGCGCTGCTGGACACGCCGGCCGCACGCGCCCACCGCGTCATCGACACCGACCTCTGCGCCATCCTGTACACCAGCGGCTCCACCGGCCGCCCCAAGGGCGTGGTGCTGAGCCACCGCAACATGGTGGCCGGCGCCGTCAGCGTGGCCAGCTACCTGGAGAACCGCCCGTCCGATGTGCTGCTGGCCGCGCTGCCGCTGAGCTTCGACGCCGGGTTCAGCCAGCTCACCACCGCGTTCCACGCCGGTGCGCGCGTGGTGCTGCTGAACCACCTGGTGCCCAAAGACGTGCTCCAGGCGATGGAGCGGGAGAAGGTCACGGGCCTCACCGCCGTGCCGCCGCTGTACATCCAGCTGTCGGCCCTCGATTGGCCGGCGGCCATCGGCGAGCACCTGCGCTACTTCGCCAACACCGGCGGCCGCATGCCGCGCGAGACGCTGCAGCTGCTGCGCGACCGCGTGCCCCGGGCGAAGCCGTTCCTGATGTACGGGCTGACGGAAGCCTTCCGCAGCACCTACCTGCCGCCCGAGGAGCTGGACCGCCGCCCCGACAGCATCGGCAAGGCCATCCCCAACGCCGAGATCCTGGTGCTGCGCGAGGACGGCACCGAGTGCGGACCCGACGAACCCGGCGAGCTCGTGCACCGTGGCGCCCTGGTGGGCCAGGGCTACTGGAACGACGCCGAGAAGACCGCCGAGCGCTACAGGCCGCTGCCCGCGGGCATCGGTGGCCGCCAGGCCGGGCAGATGCTGCCGGAGTACGTGGTGTTCTCGGGCGACACGGTGCGGCGCGATGCCGAGGGCTTCCTATACTTCGTCGGCCGCCGCGACGAGATGATCAAGACCAGCGGCTACCGCGTCAGCCCCACCGAGGTGGAAGAGGTGCTGTATGCCACCAAGCTGGTGGGCGAGTGCGTGGCCTTCGGCGTGGACCACGCCACGCTGGGCCAGGCCATCCAGGTGATCGCCACCGCGCCCGATGGCTCGGTCGCGCTCGACGTGGCCGCGCTGCTGGCCGAGTGCCGGAAGCACATGCCCGCCTACCTGTTGCCGCACGGTATCGAGCCCATGGCCGGGCCGCTGCCGCGCAACCCCAACGGCAAGATCGACCGCAAGCTGCTCGCCACCGGGTGGGTGGCGCGGCACGTTTCCTGAATCCCCGGCCGGCCCTTCGCTGGCGCATCGCGAGAAAGCCTCCCCCATGAAGGTCACGATCTTTGGCGCCGGCTACGTCGGCCTCGTCACCGGCGCCTGCCTGTCCGAGATGGGCAACCACGTCGTCTGCGTCGACGTCGATCCGCGCAAGATCGAGATGCTCCAGCGCGGAGAGATCCCGATCCACGAGCCGGGCCTGGAGGTGCTGGTGCGGCGCAATGCGGCCGCCGGGCGCCTGCAGTTCACGATGGACACGGCCGCCGCGGTGGCGCACGGCACGCTGCAGGTCATCGGCGTGGGCACGCCGCCCGACGAAGACGGCTCGGCTGACCTGCAGTACGTGCTGGCCGTGGCCCGCACCATCGGCCGCCTGATGACCGACTACAAGGTGGTCATCGACAAGAGCACCGTCCCCGTGGGCACGGCCGACCAGGTGCGCGCGGCCATCGCCGACGAGCTGGCCCGGCGCGGCACGCCGATGGAATACGCCGTCGTCAGCAACCCCGAGTTCCTGAAGGAAGGCGCAGCCATCGACGACTTCATGAAGCCCGACCGCATCGTGGTGGGCAGCGACGACGAGCGCGCCACGCTGCTGATGCGGGCGCTCTACGCCCCCTTCATGCGCAACAACGACCGCCTGGTCGTGATGGACGTGAAGAGCGCCGAGTTCACCAAGTACGCGGCCAACGCCATGCTGGCCACGCGCATCAGCTTCATGAACGAGCTGGCGCGTCTGGCCGACGAGGTGGGCGCCGACATCGAGTGGGTGCGCAAGGGCATCGGCAGCGACCCCCGCATCGGCACGCACTTCCTCTACCCCGGCACGGGCTACGGCGGCAGCTGCTTCCCCAAGGACGTGAAGGCGCTGATCCGCACCGCGCGCGACCACGGCGTGCCGCTGCGCGTGCTGCAGGCGGTGGAAGACGCCAATGACGCGCAGAAGCAGATCCTCGTGGAGCGCGTGGTGCAGCGCTTCGGCGACGACCTCGCCGGCCGCAGCTTCGCGCTGTGGGGCCTGGCCTTCAAGCCCAACACCGACGACATGCGCGAGGCGCCCAGCCGCGTGGTCATCGCCGAGCTGCTCAGGCGCGGCGCCCAGGTGCGGGCCTACGACCCCGTGGCCCGCGCCGAGGCGGCGCGCATCTTCGGCCCCACCCCGGGCCTGCAATTGGTGGACTCCCCCATGGCCGCGGTGCAAGGCGCTGATGCGCTGCTGATCGCCACCGAATGGCGCGAGTTCCGAACGCCCGACTTCGACGCGCTCAAGGCCGCGCTCAAGCAGCCGCTGGTGCTGGACGGCCGCAACCTGTACGAGCCGGCGCTGATGCAGGCGCTGGGCATCGACTACGTGGGCGTCGGCCGCGGCGTCCGCCGCCCTACATGATCAACGCCGCCCCCGCCTCCCGCCCGGTGCATGCACCGATGGACCAGTTCGCCGTCGACGGCGGCGAACTGCTCGTCGACGGCATCAAGCTCTCCACTCTGGCCGCCCGCGTGGGCAGCACGCCGTTCTACGCCTACAGCCGCGCCCTGCTGCGCCAGCGCGTGGCCGAGTTGCGCGCCGCGCTGCCGCGCCCGATCAAGCTGCACTACGCCATGAAGGCCAACCCCATGCCGGCGGTGGTGCAGTTCATGGCCGGCCTGGTGGACGGCATCGACGTGGCCTCGGGCGGCGAGCTCAAGGTGGCGCTGGACGCCGGCGCCGACCCCGCCGAGATCAGCTTCGCCGGCCCCGGCAAGCGCGACCCCGAGCTGCGCCAGAGCGTGGCCTCGGGCGTGCTCGTGAACGTGGAGTCGATGCGCGAGCTGCCGGTGCTGGCGCGTGCCTCGCAGGAGCTGGGCTTGCCGGCCCGCGTGGCCATCCGCGTCAACCCCGACTTCGAGCTCAAGGGCTCGGGCATGAAGATGGGCGGCGGCCCCAAGCAGTTCGGCCTCGACGCCGAGCTGGTGCCCGAGGCGCTGCTGTTCGCAGCGCGCGAGGGGCTGGCCTTCGAGGGCTTCCACCTGTTCGCCGGCTCGCAGAACCTGCGCGCCGAGAGCATCTGCGAGGCGCAGCTCAAGAGCTACGAGCTGGCGCTGCGCCTGGCCGAGCACGCGCGCACCCCAGTGAAGTTCCTCAACCTCGGCGGCGGCTTCGGCATCCCGTACTTTCCGGGTGAGACGCGGCTGGACCTCGCGCCCGTCGGCGCCAACCTGCAGGCCATCGTGGCGCGTGCGGCCTCCGAAATGCCCGAGGCCGGCATCGTCGTCGAGCTGGGCCGCTACCTCGTGGGCGAGGCCGGCCTCTACGTGACGCGGGTGGTGGACCGCAAGATTTCGCGCGGGCAGGTGTACCTGGTGTGCGACGGTGGCCTGAACCACCAGCTGGCGGCCAGCGGCAACTTCGGCCAGGTGGTGCGCAAGAACTACCCTGTGGGCGTGTTCCCGGTGCGCGGCGAGGCGCGCGAGACCAGCATGGTGGTAGGCCCGCTGTGCACGCCGCTGGACCTGCTGGCCGACCGCCTGGCCCTGCCCGAGGGCCGGGTGGGTGATCTCGTCGTGGTGTTCCAGAGCGGCGCCTACGGCGCCAGCAGCAGCCCGCAGGCCTTCCTGGGCCACCCACCCGTGGTCGAGGTGCTGGTGTGAACGGCCCGATGGCGCCCGGCCCGGGCGCCTGCAAGGGCCCCCTGGGCTGAGAGCGTGAGAGGGTTTCTCGCCACTTTGGTGATCCTAAGAACAGCAGTTACCCGGATGCCGCAGGCCAGGTGCAGCCGGAAGAGCGGGCCAACGACCGCCAGGGCCTTGTGGACGCAGCGCGTGCAGCGCTCTGTCATGCGGCGAACACCACACGTCGCCCTTGCCCTGGGAAGGCTTGCGCCGCGGGTAGGCCTGCAGGCCCGCGCCCGGCTCACTTCCGGGTGTTGTCCAGCGACGGCGGCGGTGTGTAGCCCAGGTCGAGCGCGCGCTTCTCGTAGCGGTCGGCCAGCAGCGGCTGCGCCTCGCGCCGGTAGTGCAGCGCCAGCTCGTAGGCGGCGATGCCATTGCCGAGCTCGGACGCGTACTGCAGCCAGCCCTCGTAGCGGCCCCGTTCGCCGCGCCCGAGTCGGCGCGCGATGCGGGCGGCCGCGTCCTTGTCGCCGCGGCCGGCCTTGGACAGCTCATCGAGCCCGGAGCCGCCGCCATCGGCCGACGGCATGAAGGCGCTGCGGAACAGCTGCACGTCGCGGCTGCGCAGCGCCTTGGCGGCCTCGCGTGCGCCCTCGCGCGCCACGATGGCGCTGCCGGCCAGCGGGCTGGCAGCGTGGTTCTTCAGGTAGTCGTCGGCCAGGCGCGCCACCTCGGCCGGCCAGATCGCGGCCTCGAGCCTGGCGAACTCCTCGGCCTCGTCGCGCGGGCGCGGCGGTGGGGGTGCCGCGACGGCAGCAACTTCGGGCGGCGGCAGCGGCGCCAGGCGGCGCCGCAACTGCGTGTTCTCGGCGATGAACGGAAACTGCGCGAAGCGGCGCAGCAGCGCCAAGGGGTGGTTCAGCATCGTGTTCTGCACGTCGTACTTCACGAGGCGGAACAGGTCCGAGAAGCTGATCTCGTCGGACGCGCTCTCCAGCAGCTTCACCAGCGAGGCCGTGTAGAAGGTGTGGCGGGTGTCGTCGGCCGGCGCGATGGCCGGGCGGCCGGCTCCGGTGGCGAAGGCGATGAGCTTGCCCGGCGGCGCCTCGACCTGGTTGAGGCCCTCGCCGAGCGCCACGTCGCGCAGCGAGGTGCGGCAGGCGTCGATCACGGCGATGGTCAGGCCCGCGGGGCGGTTCGGCAGCGGCCCCAGCACGTCGCCGCTCAGCGTCAGGCTGTTGCGCTGCAGCACCTCGGGCCGCGCCTTGGGGTTGGCGCGGGCGGCCACCAGCAGGTTCTCGGCGTCGACCTGCGCGCCGTGGCCGGAAAAGTAGAACAGTGCCGTGCAGTCGGCCGGCGCGGCGCGCACCTTGGCCGCGAAGGCCTGCACCGCGGCGCGCGACTGCGCGAGGTCCAGGTCCAGGCCGTCGTCGACCGTGAAGCCGCGTTTCTCGAGCACCGCGCGCAGGTCGCGCACGTTCTTGTGGATGGGCGGCAGGTCCTCGCCCTCGGGGTAGTCGCGGTTGCCGATCAACAGCGCCAGCCGGGGCGGCTCGCCGCCGGCGGCCGGCTGCTGCGCCAGCGCCTGCAGCAGCGGGTGGCCCGTGGCGAGCGCGGCGCCGCCCTGCAGCAGGCGTCGCCGGCCGGGCAGCGGGGGCAGGGTGGGGGTGATGCTCATGGTGAGGCTGGTGCAGCAGGCGCGTCAGTTGGCGGGCCCGCAACCCAGGCTGGCTCCGGCCGGCGGGCAGATCGACGGCAGCCGCAGCCCCTGCGAACCCGTGGTCGCCGAGCGGCCGGGTCCGACCTCGGCGATCACGCCGGCGCGCAGCCGCAGCGCCACGTTCTCGGTGCGCACCGCCTCCTCGAAGCGCTGCCTGCGCGCGCTCTCCGACACCGACACCGTGGCCGAGATCGAGTTCTCGACCGCCGGCGTCACGGGCAGCAGGCCGTTGTAGAAGACCGGGATCTCGCTCTGGCGGCCGGCACCGTCGAAGAAGAATCGGTAGCCGCCCAGCGCGACCTGCGGCCCGCTGAGCAGCACCGCGGTGCTGCCGCTGGCACCGCCGCGCGGCAGCACGGTCAGGTAGCCGGCGTCCAGCGGCAGCGTGCGGTTGCCGAAGGCGCGGCTGCCGATGTCGACGCGGATCTCCGTGCCCGGCTGCCCGTAGGGATAGGTGATGCCGAAGGCGGCCGGCGTCAGCTCCAGTGTCAGTGCCGGCAGCGACACCGCGGTGCCCACCGTGTTGTCGAAGGGCAGCCTGGCGACGATGCGCGCATCGCCGATGGTCGTCAGCCGGTCGGCGCTGACCGAGACCAGGTCGGCCTCGATGCCGCTGCCGCCGACCGCGATGCTCGAGCCAGCGATGCGCACGTGGCCCTGCAGCGCGTAGTTCTGCGTCGGCCCCGCGAAGCTGCCGGGGGTCGGGCGCTCGGTCCACGCGCTGCCCGCGGCGCCGCTGGTCACCGACAGCGCGCCGAGGAACTCGTTGCCAGAGGCCAGCAGCCGCACCGAGGCGCCCTCGGCGACGACGACGCTCAGCCCGCCGCCGGCCGCGACGCGGATCTCGCCGCCGCTTTGCAGCACCTCATCGGCCCCAAAGCTGATGGGTAAGCCGGCGGCCTGCCGGCCCTGGGCCTCGGGCGGCGGTGCCGTGAGGGTGGCGGCGCTGGCCGATACCAGTTCCAGCTGCGCGCTGCCGACCGCGACGGCTGCCGACAGCTCCAGCGTGCCGGCCTCGATGCGGCCGCCGGCGGGCGCCGTCACGGGGCCGAGCACCAGGCTGCGCGGCATGCCGGCGTCGCGGCCGCTGGAAAGCTCGATGCGGCCGCGCGCATCGATCCCGACGCTGCTGCCCCAGCGGTTGCCGTCGTGGGTGGCGCTGATCAGGCGGCCGCTGAGCGTCAGCGGCTGGTTGCCGGGCACGGTGACCGCGCCGCGCAGCAGCAGGTCGTCGGCGGCCGTCAGGTCGCCCGCCAGGGCCACCGGGCCCTCGGCGTCCAGCGACTGCAGCCTCTCGCGGCCACCCAGCGCCAGCCGGCCGGGCGCCTCGACGCGCAAGGCGCTGCCGTCGGGCAGCTGCTCGTCGCCCACGGTGGCGAGTTCGCCCCGCGCGACCAGCGTGCTGCCGGTGTAGGTCTTTTTACCCCCTTCCAGCCGCAGCCGGCCGCTGCCGGCCTGCGTGAGGCTGCCGCTGCCGGCCACCGGCTGCGCCAGCGTCGCGTCGTCGCTGCGCTCGAAGACCAGGCGCCCGGTGAGCTGGTAGCCGCTGCTGGCCAGGCTGCCGCTGCTGCCACCGTCGCCCATGCGCAGCGTGCCGGCGGCCACGGTGGTGGGGCCGGTGTAGGTGTTGGCGCCGGTCAGCGTGAAGCGGCCGCCGCCCAGCTTGAGCAGCCCGCCGGTGCCCGAGATCACGCCGGCGAAGGCGCCATCGCCCCCGCTGCCGGTGGCCAGCTCGTGGTTGCCGAGGTCGACGCCGCCGCTGCCGATCAGCGTGCCGAAGGTCTGCGCACCGCCCAGCGCCAGCGCACCGCCGGCGGCGACGTTCACCGCCGGGGCGGCGCTCAGGCGGTCGGTGGCCGGCAGCGTCAGCGTGCCGCTGGCAACCAGCACCTCGCCGACGGCGGCGCGGCCGGCCAGCGTGCTGCTGCCGCTGCTGCTCAGGCGCCCGCTGCCGAGGTCGGCCAGGACCTGGCCGCCGTTCAGCGCATAGATCGTCGCAGTCAGCGTGCCGCTGCCCGCGAGCGTGCCGGCCAGCGCCAGGCTGGCCACGCTGTCGTTGCCGCCCAGGGCCAGCGTGGCGCCTGTGGCGACCGCGACCGCGGCGTCGTCGACCAGGCGGTCGGCGGCACCCAGCGTCAGAGTGCCGGTGTCGACCGCGACGCTGTTCGCGCCGGCGCGGCCATCCAGGCGGCTCGCGCCGCGGCTGCTGAGCGTGCCGCGGCCGAGCTCGGCCTCGACGACGGCGCCGTCCAGCGCATAGGTGGCAGCGATCAGCGTGCCGTTGCCGTGCAGGCGGCCGGCCAGCTGCAGCGCCGCCACCGTCTCGTTGCCGGCCAGGGTGAGCGCGGCGCCACGGGCCACGGCCAGTGTCGCGCCGTCGGCCAGGCGTTCGGCTGCGCCGAGGGCCAGCGTGCCGGCGTCCACCTGCAGCGTGGCCGAGGCCAGCGTGCCGTCGATGGCCAGCGTGCCGCCGGCCACGCGCGTGGCGCCGGTGTAGGGGCTGGCGCCCGACAGCACGAAGCGGCTGCTGCCGGCCTTGACCAGGCCGCCGCTGCCCGCAAGGGCGCCGGCGAAGCTGGAGTCGCCGCGCGCACCGGTGGTCAGCGTCGCCGCGCCTAGCGAGACCGTACCCGCGCCGGCCAGCAGGCCCAGGGCCTGGTCGCTGCCCAGCGCCAGCGTCGTGCCGCCGGCCAGGGTCACGGCGGGCAGGGCGGTCAGCAGGGCGGCCGGCTGCAGCGTCAGCGTGCCGGCGTCGACGGCGATGCTGTCCGCGGCCGACGGCCGCTCCAGCCGCGTGAGGCCGCGGCTGGCCAGCGCGCCGCCGCCAAGCGCGATGCCCATGGTGGCGCCGTCCAGCGCGTAGGTGGCCGCGCTGAGCGTGCCGCTGCCCGACAGCGTGCCGGCCGCGGCCAGCGAGCCCACCGCCTCATCGCCGGCAGCGGCCAGTGTGGCGCCGGCCGCGACGGTGGTCGCCGGCAGCGCGCCCAAGCGCCCGTTGGCAGCCAGCGTCAGCGTGCCGTCGATGACGCTCAAGGTGCCGGCCTCCGAACGCCCGGCCAGCCGCGCGGCGCCACGGCTGGACAGCGCGCCGCGGCCGAGATCGGCGTCGACGGTGGCGCCGTCCAGCGCGTAGGTGGCCGCGCTCAGCGTGCCGCTGCCGGCCAGCCGGCCGGCCAGCTGCAGCGCGCCGACGGTGTCGTTGCCGGCCAGCGTCATCAGCGCGCCGGCCGCCACCGCGATCGTGGCGCTGTCGGCCAGGCGGTCGGCGCTGCCCAGCGCCAGCGTGCCGGCGTCCACCCGCAGCGTCTGTGAGGCCAGCGTGCCGGCCACGGCCAGCGTGCCGGCAGCGACACGCGTCGTGCCGGTGTAGGTGCTGGCGCCGGCCAGCGTGACGGTGCCGGTTCCGAGCTTGACGAGCCCGCCGCCGGCGCCGGCCAGCGTGCCGCCGAACGAGGCATCGCCCAGCGCGCCGGTGCTCAGCGTCGCTCCGCCCAGCGCGACCAGCCCGTCGCCCGTGAGGGCGCCGACGGTCTCGTTGCCGCCCAGCGACAGCGCCGCGCCGGCGGCCACGCCGACCGCCGGCGTGGCGACCAGCCGGCCGGCGCCGGCCAGCGCCAGGGTGCCGGTCTCCACCGACAGCGTGGTGGCGGCGCTGGTGCCGCGCAGGGTGGCGAGCGCGCGGCTGCTTAGCGCGCCGGGCCCGAGGTCGGCGTCGACGGTGCCGCCGTCAAGCAACGTGCTGGCCGCCGTCAGCGTGCCGCTGCCCCCCAGCGTGCCCGACAGCACCAGCGAGCCCACTGTCTCGTTGCCGGCCAGCGCCAGCGTCGCGCCGCTGGCGACCGTGACGGTGGCCGTGTCCGCCAGCCGTTCGGCGCCCGCCAGCGCCAGCGTGCCGCCGCGCACCGCGATCGTTGCCGAGGCCAGCGTGCCTTCCAGGGCCAGCGTGCCAGCGTCGACCCTCGTGGTGCCGGTGTAGCCCTGGTTGCCGGCCAGCGTGAAGACGCCGGGGCCGACCTTGCGGAGTTCGCTGCCGCCGTTGCCTGAGACGACGCCGCCGAAGCGGCTGTCGCCCAGCGCGCCGGTGACCATAGTCGCGCCGCCGAGCGCCAGCGCGCCGTCGCCGGCTAGCGAGCCGAAGAGCTCGTTGCCGGCCAGCGTCATCGCCGCGCCGGCGCCGACCGTGACCGCCGGCTGCGCGCTGAAGGTGTTCGCCCGCAGCAGCGCCAGCTGGCCGCTCGAAACGGTCACCGCGGTGGCGGCGCTGGTGCCGTTGAAGATGCTGTTGCCGGTGCTGGTGATCGCGCCGTCGCCGAGGTCGAGCTCGTACAGACCGCCAGTCAGCAGGTAGATGCCGGCGCTGAGCTGGCCGGTGCCGGTGATGGTGCCCGCCGCGTCGACGGTGCCGACGCGGTCGTTGCCGTTGAGCACCAGCGTCGCCCCCGCGGCGATGTGCAGCAGGGCCGCATCGTCGAGCAGGTTGCCGCTGCCCAGCGTCAGCGTGCCGGCAACGACGTCCACCGAGCCCGCGGCCGCGCTGCGGTTGAGCCGGCTGCTGCCCTGGCTGCTCAGCGCGCCGGCACCCAGCGGGGCGTCGACGGTGCCGCCGTCGAGGGCATAGGTCGCGGCGCTCAGCGTGCCGGTGCCGGCCAGGCGACCGGCCAGCGCCAGGCTGGCCACGGTGTCGTTGCCGCCCAACTCCAGCGTCGCACCGGCTGCCACCGTCAACGCGCCGGCATCCGGCAGCACGTGCGCCGCCGTCGTGCGCAGCGTGCCCTGCAGCACCTGCGTGGCGCCCGTGTAGGTCTGGGTGCCGCCCAGGCTGAAGGTGGTCGTGGCGCCAGCCTTGGCCAGGCTGCCGCTGCCCAGCAGGCGGCCGTCGAAGCTGCTGCTGGCCAGCGCGCCGGTGGTCAGCGTGGCGGTGCCGAGTTCGACGTCGCCGCCGCCGGCCAGGCTGCCGATGGTCTGCGTGCCGCCGAGCCGCAGCGTCGCGCCGGGTGCGACGCTGACGGCGGCCGTGTCCGCCAGCAGCGCGGTGCCGCCGGTGCTCAGCGTACCGCCGGCGACGGTCACCGTCGCAGCGCCGGCGGCGGCGTTGAGCCTGCTGCCGCCGGAGCTGCTCAGCGCGCCGGCGCCGAGCGGCACGCCGACTGTGCCGCCGGCCAGCGTGTACGTCGCGGCCGTGAGCGTGCCGCTGCCGGCCAGCGTGCCGGCCAGCGTCAGCGAGCCGACGCGGTCGTTGCCGCCCAGCGCCAGCGTGGCGCCGCCGGCGATCGTCAGCGCCGCGGTGTCGGCCAGGCGGTCGGCGCTGCCCAGCGCCAGCGTGCCGTTGTCGACGCTGACCGTGGTCGCGGCCGCGGTGCCGGCCAGCAGGCTCGAGCCGATGGACGCGAGGCTGCCGGCGCCCAGCGCGGCGCTCGCCTGCAGCGTGCCGCCGGCCAGGGCATAGCCGCCCGTCGCGGTGAGCGTGCCGCTGCCGCCCACGGTGCCGGACAAGGACAGCGAGCCCACGGTGTCGTTGCCCGACAGCGTCAGCGTGGCGCCGGTGGCGACCGTCAGTGCTGCCGCATCGGCCAGGCGGTTGGCCGCGCCGAGCGTGAGCGTGCCGGCGGTCACGCCGACGCTGCTGGCTGCGGCGGTGCCGTTGAGCGCGGTGGCGCCGGTGGACGTGAGCGTGCCGCCGCCGAGGTTGGCGTCGACGGTGGCGCCGGCCAGCGAATAGCTCGCGGCGCTGAGCGTGCCGCTGCCGGCCAAGGTGCCGGCGAGCGCGGCGCTGGCCACGGTCTCGCCGTGGACGCCGAGCTGCAGCGTGGCGCCGGCGGCCAGCGTCAGCGCCGCGGTGTCCGAGATGCGCTCGGGCGCGGCCAGCGTGAGCGTGCCGGCGCTGATCTGCGCCGTGCCGACCAGCGCCTGCCCCTGCAGCGTGGCGTTGCCCTGCACGAGCAGGCTGCTGGCATCGACATCGGACTGCACCAGCGCGCCGGACTGCAGCGTGACGGTGGTGGCGTCGAGCCGGCTGGCGCCGGCCAGCGTGCCGGCCAGCGCGAGCGTGCCCACGCGCTCGGCGCCGGCCAGCGACAGCGTGGCGCCGCTGGCCACCGTGACGCTGGCGGTGTCGAGCAGCCGCTCGGCGGCGGCCAGGCTCAGCGTGCCGGCCTGCAGCTCCACGGTGGCGGCCGCGGACGTGCCGACGAGCTGCGCGTTGCCGCTGACCACCAGCAGTCCGCTGCCCAGGTTGGCGTGCGCCAGCCCGCCGGCCTGCAGCGTGGCGCGGTCGCTGGTGGACAGCGTGAAGCCCAGGCCGTCGAGCGTGCCGGCCAGCGTCAGCGAGCGGACGGTCTCGCTGGCGCCCAGGTTCAGCGTCGCGCCGGTGGCCACCGTCACGTTGGCGTTGTCGTCGAGCCGGTCGGCCGTCGCGGCCAGCGTCAGCGTGCCGGCGTTCACCTGCACGGTGCCGGCGGTGGCGCGGCCGGCCAGCTGGCTGCTGCCGGTGCTGGTGAGCGTGCCGGCGCCCAGGGTCGCGCCGCTGGCCACCGTGCCGCCGTTGAGCGCGTGGGTCGCGGCGGTCAGCGTGCCTGGCCCCTGCAGCGTGCCGGCGATCGTCGCCTGGGCCACGGTCTCGCTGTTGTCGGCGCGCAGCGTGGCGCCGGTGTCGACCGTCAGCGCGGTGGTGTCGGGCAGCCGCTCGTCGCCGGTGAGCCGCAGGACGCCCTGGGCGACCTGCGTGCTGCCGCTGTAGGCGCTGGCGCCGCTGAGCTGCAGCGTGCCGCTGCCGGTCTTGCGCAGGTTGCCGCTGCCCAGGATGCGGCCGCTGAAGCTGCTGTCGGCCGCGCCGCCGGCGCTGAGCGTGCCGCCCCCGAGCGTGACGTCGCCGCTGCCGGCCAGCGCGCCCAGGGCCTCGTTGCCGGCAGTGGCCAGCGTGCCGGTGATGGTGGCCGACGGCGTGGCGGTGAAGCGGTTGGCCGCGCCGAGCGTGAGCGTGCCGGCGGTCACGCCGACGCTGCTGGCTGCGGCGGTGCCGTTGAGCGCGGTGGCGCCGGTGGACGTGAGCGTGCCGCCGCCGAGGTTGGCGTCGACGGTGGCGCCGGCCAGCGAATAGCTCGCGGCGCTGAGCGTGCCGCTGCCGGCCAAGGTGCCGGCGAGCGCGGCGCTGGCCACGGTCTCGCCGTGGACGCCGAGCTGCAGCGTGGCGCCGGCGGCCAGCGTCAGCGCCGCGGTGTCCGAGATGCGCTCGGGCGCGGCCAGCGTGAGCGTGCCGGCGCTGATCTGCGCCGTGCCGACCAGCGCCTGCCCCTGCAGCGTGGCGTTGCCCTGCACGAGCAGGCTGCTGGCATCGACATCGGACTGCACCAGCGCGCCGGACTGCAGCGTGACGGTGGTGGCGTCGAGCCGGCTGGCGCCGGCCAGCGTGCCGGCCAGCGCGAGCGTGCCCACGCGCTCGGCGCCGGCCAGCGACAGCGTGGCGCCGCTGGCCACCGTGACGCTGGCGGTGTCGAGCAGCCGCTCGGCGGCGGCCAGGCTCAGCGTGCCGGCCTGCAGCTCCACGGTGGCGGCCGCGGACGTGCCGACGAGCTGCGCGTTGCCGCTGACCACCAGCAGTCCGCTGCCCAGGTTGGCGTGCGCCAGCCCGCCGGCCTGCAGCGTGGCGCGGTCGCTGGTGGACAGCGTGAAGCCCAGGCCGTCGAGCGTGCCGGCCAGCGTCAGCGAGCGGACGGTCTCGCTGGCGCCCAGGTTCAGCGTCGCGCCGGTGGCCACCGTCACGTTGGCGTTGTCGTCGAGCCGGTCGGCCGTCGCGGCCAGCGTCAGCGTGCCGGCGTTCACCTGCACGGTGCCGGCGGTGGCGCGGCCGGCCAGCTGGCTGCTGCCGGTGCTGGTGAGCGTGCCGGCGCCCAGGGTCGCGCCGCTGGCCACCGTGCCGCCGTTGAGCGCGTGGGTCGCGGCGGTCAGCGTGCCTGGCCCCTGCAGCGTGCCGGCGATCGTCGCCTGGGCCACGGTCTCGCTGTTGTCGGCGCGCAGCGTGGCGCCGGTGTCGACCGTCAGCGCGGTGGTGTCGGGCAGCCGCTCGTCGCCGGTGAGCCGCAGGACGCCCTGGGCGACCTGCGTGCTGCCGCTGTAGGCGCTGGCGCCGCTGAGCTGCAGCGTGCCGCTGCCGGTCTTGCGCAGGTTGCCGCTGCCCAGGATGCGGCCGCTGAAGCTGCTGTCGGCCGCGCCGCCGGCGCTGAGCGTGCCGCCCCCGAGCGTGACGTCGCCGCTGCCGGCCAGCGCGCCCAGGGCCTCGTTGCCGGCAGTGGCCAGCGTGCCGGTGATGGTGGCCGACGGCGTGGCGGTGAAGCGGTTGGCCGCGCCGAGCGTGAGCGTGCCGCTGGACACGGCGACGCTGCTGGCCGCGGCGGTGCCGGCGAGTGATGCGTTGCCATTGACGGCGAGTGTCCCGCTGCCGAGGTTGGCCGCCACGCTGGCGCCGGCCTCGAGCACGTAGCCGCTGGCCGATTGCAGCGTGGCGCTGCCGGCCAGCGCACCGGCGCTGGTGAAGGCGCCGACCGACTGCGCGTTGGCGCCGATCGCGAGCCCGGCACCGGCGGCCACGGTCACGCTGGCGGTGCCGGCCAGCACCCCCGGCGCATCGAGCGTGAAGGTGCCGGCGTTGACATTGACTGCGCCGACGCCCGCCGTGCCGCTCAGGGTGCTGTTGCCGGTGACGTTCAGCGTGCCGGTGCCGAGCGCGGCGCTGGCGGTCGCGCCGGCGCCCAGGGCGTAGGTGGTCGCCGTCAGCGTGCCGGTGCCCGACAGCGTGCCCGCCAGGTTCAGCGTGCCGATCGTCTCGCTGGCGCTGTCCAGGCGCAGCGTCCGCCCGCTGGCGACCGTCACCGCGGCCGTGTCGGACAGCCGGTTGCCGCTGCCGGCTGCCAGGCTCAGCGTGCCGCCGTCGATGGCGACGGTGGCCGCGCTCAGCGTGCCAGCCAGCACCAGCGTGCCGGTGCCCGCCTTGGTGAACGGGAAGGCGCCGGCGATGTCGCTGCCGACCGTGCTGTTGCCGTTGAGCGTCCAGGTTGCGGCCGCGGTGCGATCGCCGTTGCCGACGAAGACCAGCGTACTGGCGCCCAGGTCGGCGCCGAGCGCGTGCACGCCGGTGCCGCCGTTGTTGCTCAAGGTCAGCGCACCCCCCACGACGAGCGCGGCGCCGACGGTCACGGCGCCCGCGGGGTTCCGGGTGGCGGAGCCGGCGTCATTGGCCGACAGCGTCAGGTCGCCGCCCACCGTGACCGGCGCGCTGATGCTGATGCGGCCGCCGCCGCGCAGCGTCAGGCTGCTGGCGCTGTCGGAGCTGACCGCGGCGTTGACGCTGATGTCGTTGCTGGCCTGCAGCTCGACGTTGCCGGCCGCGAGCTGCGTGACCAGCGCGCTGGCGGTGATGCGGCTGTTGACGCCCGGACCCGCGAAAAGGATGCTACCCGGCCCGAGGTCGTCGCCCGTCGTGCCGTCGCCGTTGAGGTCGGGCGCGCTGGCCTCGATCAGGATGTTGGTCGGGTCCAGCAGCAGCGTGCCGAAACGTCCGGCGGGGGCCGTCAGGTTGGCGCTGCCGCGGTAGTCCAGGAAGGCCTTGCCCGAGACCTCGACCAGGCCGCCGTCGCCGCCGCGCGCACCACCGCGCGCTGCGGCATGGCCGGCGAAGCGCGTCGCCTCGTCGGACCAGACGATGACGCGGCCGGCGTCGCCCAGGTCCGTGGCGCTGGCGTCCAGCAGCGCGCCCGAGCGCACGCTGACCATGGCCGCGTTGCGCACGTCGGCGTTGGCGCCCCGGAAGTCGCCGCCGACGCGGACGCTGCCGCCGCCGGCCGTGCCGCTGGCGTCGATGCGGGCGCCGCGGTCGAGCAGGATGCGGTCACCCTGCACCAGCACGTCGCCGCCGCGCGCGCCGGCGCCGTGACCCTGGGCGTCCAGCGTGCCGGCGATGCGCGTGATGCCGCTGGCGCCGCCGTCGATCGCGATGCGCCCTTCGCGCACGCCCAGCGTGCGTGCCTGCACCACGCCCTCGAGGTTCAACACCGTGCCGGCCAGGCCGGCGCGCGCCGCGGCGCGCAGGTCGGCCACGCCGCCGTCGGCCCGCACGTGGCCCAGCAGCTGCAGGCGCGACTCCAGCGCGTCGTTGCGCATGTTGAAGAACACCAGGCCGTCGCCGTCGAGGTCGACCAGCACCTCGCTGGCGGCGGCCAGGCCGACGCGCGGGGCGGTGATGCGGCCGCCCACGTCCAGCTGCGGCGCGACCAGCACCACGCTGCCGTCGGCCCGGATGTCGCCGTCGGCGCGCAGGGACCCGGCACCGGCGCCGCGGCCGAGCTGCAGCCGGCCGGAGGCCCCATCGTCCTGCGTGATCGCCAGGGTGCTGGCCACCAGCGAGCCGACGTCGATGCGCGAGGAGGCGCCGAACACGATCCCGCGCGGGTTGATCAGCCAGACGCCGCCGTTGCTGCTGAGCGAGCCGTAGATCAGCGACGGATCGTCGCCAAGCACGCGGTTGAGCAGCACGGCGTCGCGCGAGGGCTGCTGCACGACCACGCGTTCGCCGGCGGCGATCGAGAAGCTGGTCCAGTCCAGGCCGGCGCGCGGCGTGGTCTGGCGGATTTCCATGCGGCCCGGCGCCGGGCGCGACACCGTGGCCTCGCCGAAAGTGGGCACCTCGCCCTGAGGCAGCGCGAAGCCGGCCGGCGCTGCGGCGGCCAGGCAGGCGGCGAGGCTGATCTGCCGAAGCGCGATGCCATGGCGGCGCCTCTGGGCCGGGGTGGCCGCGGCGGCGGTCGGGCGCTTGCTCGGATTCATCGCAATTCCCCCCGGCGCTTCAGTTGAACAGCATCGCCGCCTGCAGGTGCACGCGCACCTTGCTGCGGTCGTCTTCATTGCGGGCCTCGCCCGCCACGGGGCGCGCCACCGACAGCCTGAACGCGAACTCGTTCGGACGCACCCACGCCAGCCCGATGCCGGCACCCCCGAAGCGCGCGTGGTTGCTGCGGGCGTTCAGGTCGCCGCCGCCGCGGGGCCGGTACCGGTACTGCACGTAGCCGCCGTCGGCGAACACGCTGAAGACCATCTCGCGCGCAACGCGGCCCAGCCAGGCCTCTGGCGGCAGCACCCGAAGCTCCAGCGTCGCCACGGCGCCGATGTCGCCGGTGCCCTCGCCGGTCGCGAAGGCCCGCACGCCGTCAGGGCCACCGATGCGGAACTGCTCGGTGGTGTCGAGGTTGTTCAGCGCGTGCTGGCCGCGCAGCGCCGCATACAGCAGCGCACGGCCGGTGACCAGATCCTGCAGGCGCGTGTAGCCATAGGTCAACTTGGTGTAGCGCTCGTCGTCGTCAAGCGCCGGGTTGCGGCCATCCGGGTACTTCAGCTGGCCGGCTGCGACGCCGAGCTCGTAGGTGTTGACGCCGCCGCCGAGCAGGCTGTCGCGGAAGTCGCCGGTGGTGCCGAGCACCACGGCGTCGACGCCCTTGCGCGCGCGGCTGTTCAGGTTGCGGTCCTCGTACTGCTTGTGCTCGAGCGACAGCAGCGTGAACAGGTTGAGGTTGCGCGCGCGCACCACCGGGTACAAGCCGTAGGCGTTGACCGTAGCGGCGATGCCGTTGAGGTCGAGCGGGAACCGTTCCTTGTCGAGCTGATAGCGCACGCCGGAGACCGAGGTGCCCAGCTTGAAGCCGTCGCTGCCGACGGGCGTCGTGTAGCCCAGCAGCGCGAAGCCCAGCCCGCCGGTGTGCGAGGCCAGCACGTTGGCCGTGAAGCCGTCGCCGCGGCCGAACGGGCTGTTCATCTGCAGCAGGCCCGACAGGCGGTACTCGCCCAGCGCCTTGGAGCCGTTGGTGTCGGCCTCCACCTTGCCTGCCCAGGCCGCCTCGGGCAGCGGCGTGACGACCAGCGTCGCGGTGCCCGGCTGGCTGCCGGCGCGCACCTCGAAGCGCGTGCTGAGGCCGCGCAGATCGTTGACGAGGAAGATGACGCGCTCGACGTCGCGCACGCGCAGCACGCTGCCCGGGCGCAAACGTGCCAGGTAGGCCGCGACGACCTCGCGCTTCACCGGCAGGCCGTCGCGCCAGTTCAGCTCGACGCGGTCGAGCCGGCCTTCGAGCACGGCGATGCGCACGACCCCGTCGGCCGGCGTCTGCTCCGGCAGGTAGGCGTAGCCGAGGTAATACCCCAGGTCCCGCTGCAGGTAGCGCGTGACTTCTGCAGCCGCACGGGCCAGGTCCTCGAAACCGCGCTGTGGGCCGGTATAGGGCTGCGTCAGCGCCGGCAGCGCGGCGCGCAGCCGGGCGGGCGCGTCGTCGTCGACGGCATAGGCGCGCACGTCGAGCCGGATGTCGTCTTCGGGCTTGCCCAGCTCGCGCGGGGGATCGCGACGCGGTCGCGGGTCAGCGGTGTCGGGCTGCCGAATGGGGGGTGCCAATTCGGAGGCCGACGGCACCAGCTCGGGAGTGCGTATCGGCTGTGCCCCAGCCGGCCCGGCTAGGCCGATGATGGCCGTGGCCCATAGCGCGGCAGGCCACCGGCTCCAAAGAAATGGCCCCCACGTGCTCGCCATGCCGCTCCCTCGACGGATTGATGTTATGCCCTCGGATGTTACCGGCCCGGTCCGCGTGGCGGCGCCAGCCGCTGGATCTGCTGGAAGGGCGTTGCCGCCGGCGGGCAAGGGTTTGCCGGATGTTGCGGAGGTCGATGGAAAACGGGACTTCCCAGCGGCGCGGGTTCTTGCGACACTCCGCCGCCGCTATCGCCTAGGGCGGCCCCAGGGCGGCTGTTCGCACGCCCTGAAACACGCTGCCTAACGGGCAAACATACGGTACGCTCCTTTCCTTCGATGACCGACCTCGACACCACCGACGCCCGCATCGCCGCCTGGCTGCAGCCCCTGGACGACCCGTCGGCCCCCTGCGGGCCCGACCTCGAGTACGACAACGCGTTCCTCGACCTGACCCAGGCGGCCGCGGGTAAACCCGAGAGCGAGATCGGCGACTCCAAGCGCGCCGCCGAGCCGCCCGACTGGCCCCGGGTGGCCGAGATGTCCGAGGAACTGCTGGACCGCTCCCGGGATCTGCGAATCGCCACCTTCTGGTTGCGCGCCGGCCTGCACCTGCACGGCTGGCGCGCGCTATCGCCCGGGCTCAAGCTGATCAACGGCCTGCTGCGCGAACGTTGGGACGGCGTGCACCCGCTGCCCGACCCCGACGACGGCGATCCCTACGGCCGCGTCAACGTGTTCACCCTGCTGCGCGACCACAACGGCCTGATCGCCGACCTGCGTGCGGCGCGTGTCGTGCGCGACCGCGCTGTTGGCGAACTCGACGGTCGTGCGGTGGAACTGGCGGCCGGCCTCGCGGAGCCGCTGTCCAGCGAGACGGTGCCGCCGCTGGACCCGCAACGGCTGATGGTGGCCGCCGCGGTGGCCCGCATGCCAGCACTGCGCGCCGACACTTTGGAGGCGTTGACCCAGGTCGGCGAACTGGGCCAGCTGGCCCAGCAGCGTCTGCCCAGCGACGCGCCGGATTTCAAGCCGCTGCTGGCGCTGGTGCGGGCCGTCGCCGCGCTGATGCCGGCCGAGGCCGCGGCGGAGGAGCCGAATGCCGACAACAACGTCGGCAAACCCGGCGATGACGGCGCGTCGGCGCGCGGCGGCAAGCGGGGCCTGTCGGGCAACGTCAACTCGCGCGAGGAAGCGCTGCGCGCGATCGACCTCGTCTGCGAATACCTGCAGCGCGCGGAGCCGACCAACCCGGCCACGTTGTTCCTGCGCCGCGCGCGCCACCTGGTGAACCACAACTTCCTGCAGCTGATGAAGGAACTGGCGCCGGATGCCATGCCCGAGGTCGCGCGCATCGTTGGCGTCGACCCTGACACGGTCGAGATCCCCCAGAATCCTTGACCGGGGCATCCGAGATCTTGACGAATCCCTGCAGTTGCAGCAAAACCTCGCATTTGATCCGTCCCCGCACCATCAGGAGCTTGCATGAGCAGCAGCCAAAAGTTCATAGCCCGCAACCGCGCTCCGCGGGTCCAGATCGAATACGACGTCGAGGTTTATGGTGCCGAGAAGAAGGTGCAGCTGCCCTTCGTGATGGGCGTATTGGCCGACCTGTCGGGCAAGCCGGCCGAGCCGCTGGCGCCGGTGGCTGACCGCAAGTTCCTGGAGATCGATGTCGACAATTTCGACGCCCGCATGAAGGCGATGAAGCCCCGCGTGGCCTTCCAGGTGCCCAACACGCTGACCGGCGAGGGCAACATGAGCGTCGACATCACGTTTGAGAGCATGGATGACTTCAGCCCCGACGCGGTCGCGCGCAAAGTGGACTCACTGAACAAGCTGCTCGAGGCGCGCCAGCAACTGCAGAACCTCGTCACCTACATGGACGGCAAGGGCGGCGCCGAGGAACTGATCGGCAAGTTGATGAGCGACCCGGCTCTGCTGGGCACGCTGGCCTCGTCGGCCAAGCCGTCCGAAGGCTGACCGCGGCGCAGCGCCGCGACCCCTCCATTCCCCAGCATCCGCAGGAGAAGCCGAAACATGGCTGAAGCGCAGAGTTCGTCGGCACTGGCCAGTGTCGAGATGGAAGGCAGCGATCTCGCTTCGCTGCTGCAGAAGGAATTCAAGCCCAAGAGCGACGACGCCAAGAGCGCGGTCGAGCAGGCGGTGCAGACGCTGGCGCAGCAGGCGCTGGCGCAGACCCAGCTGGTCGGCAGCGACGTCGTGGCGTCGATCGAGGCGATGATTGCCGCGATCGACCGCAAGCTCTCGGAACAGATCAACCTGATCATTCACCATGGCGACTTCCAGAAGCTGGAGGGGGCTTGGCGCGGCCTGCGCTACATGGTGAACAACACCGAGACTGACGAGCAGCTGAAGATCCGCGTCATGAACGTCTCCAAGCAGGAGCTCGGCAAGACGCTTAAGCGCTACAAGGGCACCAACTGGGACCAGAGCCCGATCTTCAAGAAGATCTACTCGGAGGAGTTCAGCCAGTTCGGCGGTGAGCCCTTCGGGGCCCTGGTGGGCGACTACCACTTCGACCAGAGCGCGCCCGATGTCGAGTTGCTCGGCGAAATGGCCAAGATCGCCGCCGCCGCGCACGCGCCGTTCATCACCGGCGCCTCGCCGACGCTGATGCAGATGGACTCCTGGCAGGAGCTGTCCAACCCGCGCGACCTGACCAAGATCTTCACCACGCCGGACTACGCGGCCTGGCGCTCGCTGCGAGAGAGCGAGGACAGCAAGTACATCGGCCTGGCGATGCCGCGCTTTCTGTCGCGCACGCCGTACGGCGCGAAGACCAACCCGGTGGAGGCCTTCAACTTCGAGGAAGACACCGGCGGCGCCGACCACGGCAAGTACACCTGGGCCAACGCCGCCTATGCGATGGCCACCAACATCAACCGCGCGTTCAAGGAGTACGGCTGGTGCACGCGCATCCGCGGCATCGAGTCC
>JBIKLC010000042.1:0-26063 GCA_044360025.1 Rubrivivax sp.
CACCAAGGAGGTCAAAGAAGCAGGTCAAGAACTAAACTTATCCACAGCCGACACTCCCAAAGTCGGCTTCCACCCCTGGCTCAATATTCGGTCGGCGCGGTGGCTCAGATTTGGATCGGCGCCGACACGCCTGGCGGCTGTACCTGGCGGGTTCGGCCTTGAGCTTCGAGCGGGGCTGGCTGCAGCTATACCAGATGCTTGCGACCCGGTCAGACGGCGACACCCCACCGCGGCAGTGGGCCGCGCGCAGCGATTACCCGTACACGCGCGGGCACATGCTGGGCTGAAGGTGGCGTGCCCGGCATGACGCTGCGCGATCGCGCGCGACCTGGCGCGCAACGGCATCCGCAACATGACGATCGCCCCCGGCATCTTTGGCACGCCCATGCTCTTCGGCATGCCACCGGAGGTGCAGGACGCGCTGGCCGCCAGCGTGCCCTTCCCCAGCCACCTGGGCACACCGCCCGACTACGCCAAGCTCGTCAAGCACATCATCGAGAACGACATGCTCAACGGCGAGGTGATCCGGCTCGACGGGGCGATCCGGCTCGCGCTGAAGTAAAGTTCCTGGCGGGTTGCGTCGGAAGTGGCTCGCACACTTCGCGAAGGGCGCCACGGAACATGTTCGACCTCGTACCCCGCAATGACCTTGGGGCGCTGCGGGCCCGCTACGCCGCCAGTGGCCGCGTGCATGTGCCCGGCGTGTTCGTCGAGTCGCAGGCGCGCACGCTCGCCGAGCATCTGGCAGCACGGCGCGACTGGCGACTGATCTTCAATCGCGGCGACGAGCTGTTCGAATTCGACGAGGCGGCCCGCACCCGGATCTCGCCCGCACAGTTGGCAGGTCTGCATACGGCGATCGAGAACGCCGGTCGGCGATCGTTCCAGTACCACTACGAGAACATACGCGTGTCGGAGCAGGCCGCGGAGCGCGCCGCACAAGGCGATGCGTTGAACCGGCTGGCCGACTTCCTGAACTCGGCCGTCTTCCTGGACTTCGCGCGCTGCGTGCTAGGGTGCGACGAGATTGCAATCGCCGACTGTCAGGCCACCTGCTACCGCCGCGGACATTTTCTGAACACGCACGACGACGACGTCGCGGGTAAGTACCGGGTCGCGGCCTACGTGCTGAACCTCACGCCCTGCTGGCGCGCCGAGTGGGGCGGCCAGCTGCAGTTCCTCGGTGACGACGGCCATGTCGCCGAAGCATTCGTGCCACAGTTCAATGCCCTGAACCTGCTGCGCGTGCCGCAGCCGCATCTCGTCGGTATGGTGACGACGCTCGCGCCGCCAGATGCACGTCGGGTCTCGATCACCGGCTGGCTGAGGCGCGGGCTTCCGGCTTGAGTGCGGAGGGTCGCCCGCCCTCTGGGGACCGTGTCGGCCGCATCCAAAGAAGAAGGGCCGGTGCCTCTCGGCACCGGCCCTTTCGGAAAGGTGGTTTGCGGGATTACTTGAACTGCGCCTGCACCTGCATGAACAGGCGGCGGCCGATGACGTCGTAGGTCGACGGATCGGTGCCCGACTGGACGTTCGGCGCGTAGGTGCGCGGCTTCTGATCGAGCAAGTTGTTGATACCCGCGCGCAGGGTCACGCCCTTGACAACTTCGTAGGTGCCACCGATGTCCCAGTAGGTTGTCGCCGCCACGCCGGTGAATCTTTCACCCGGGAAGATGCGCGACATCCGGTTGTCCATCTTGCCGATGTAGCGCATGCGCAGGTCGCCCGTGAAGTCGCCGATCGCGTACTTGGCCGTGACCATCATCTTGTCGTTCGGATATGCCTGGCCAAGGCCAACGCCGAAGAACGGGATGGTCCCCTTGTAGTCGTAGGTCGGGAGGAACTCAGCCGAGCGCTGCTTGACGCTGAGCAGATGGGTCCAGTTCAGCTGCACGTCAAGTTTGCCGGGCCCAACCGTCCCGCCCCAGCCTAGCGCGAGGTCGAGGCCAGAGGTTTCCAGACTGCCACCGTTCGTTCCGCCGTAAAGGCCATCGACCAGATCCGCGGGATTGAAGAGCGCGGCAATGTTGTCGCCCTGGCGGAAGATGGCAGCGCAACTGTCGCGAGTAGCGTCATAGGAAGGGTTGCGCCCGCCGTAGTTGTAGCAGTCCGCGATTATCTCGTTCACATCCGGCGCGAGAATCGCGTCTTTGACCTTGATCTGGTAGTAATCGATCGAGCCACGCAGGCCTCCGATGAATCCCTGGGCACGTGGGATCCAGACCAGACCCAGCGTGACGCTGTTGCCGGTTTCCGGCTTGAGATCACGATTGCCATCCGTTGTCAGGAACGCCTGGTTGCCGGGCGTGGCCACGAACGTGGTGTTACCCGTCACTGGCGAGTCCGTAGCACCGCACAGCGTGGCCAGCTGCGAGGCGCCCGCAAGGGTGGTACGGCCGGCACTGTTGATCGAGCACGGATCGAAGATTTGCGGGAAAGCTCCTCCGCCAGAAAACAACTCTCCGAAGTTCGGGGCTCGAACCGACTTTTGCAGCGAGGCGCGGGTTCGCAGTTCGTTGGTCGGCGACCAATCGAAGTTCAGCGCGAAGGTATTGGAACGCTGCTTGGTGCTGGTCAGGTTCTGAACCTCATCGACAGACTTGCTCTCGGAGCTCCGCAGAGCCACGCTTATGCTGGCAGAACGCGCAAACGGCGCGTTCTTGAGCAGGGGGATCGCCAGCTCGCCGAACACGTCACGGAACGAGTTGCTGCCCTTGTCCTGCGTCTGGGAGTTGAAGCCGTAGATCGGGCCTGAGGCCGTGCCCGGGTCGAAGTCATACTGGAAGTTCCGGAACTCGAGACCGGCAACAGCGCTCAACGGGCCGGCAGGCAGCTCGGTGATGTCGCCAGACACGAAGAACTGGCCGATCGACTGCTCGAACGTCGTGGAAGTCGACGTGGCGATCTGCAGGTAGTTCACGCAGGCCGGCGACAGCGGCTGCCGACCGAAAGGGTTGATGCCACCCGCGCACAGGGACGCACCGCCGTCGGCGGTCGCCAGCGCATCGTTCAGCCGCTGGGCGTTGATGTTGCCGAACTGCTTCGACTCGATCTTCGTGCGCCCTTCAGACAGGTAACCTTCCCACGTCCAGTTGCCGATCAACGGCCCCTTGGCGCCGGCCAGGTACTGGCTCACGGTATTCTCGAAAACCTGCTTGCGCAGACCCGCGGCCACCGTCCGCCACGTAATGATGATCGGCTCGGTGGCGCCCGAGCCGACCAGGTTCAGGTTGTCACCGTCCCGCGTCGCGAGTAGCGCCTGAAGGTCGGCGGGAATGAACGGATTCGTCACCGGGACGATGAGGCCCGTCGTGCCGCGCTGCGCACCCGAGGGGGTCAGGCCATCGACCACGAACGGACTGGAGACCTGCGACGCAATGTTCCTGCCGGGCGCACGGATCGTGATGCCGCCCACGGGCGTCGGCGCGAGGGCCGTCTCCGCGCCGTATCGGGTCTGGGACAGGCGAGCGAAGGCCTCGACTCCGTTGTCGAAGCGGTAGTCGACCTTCCCGTTGAACGACCGACGCTCCAGCGGAAGCACCAGCAGGTTCACGGAGTCAAAGTTGTAGCTGTAAAAGTCGGGATAGAACTTTGTGTTCACCCCATCGTCGATAGGCGAGCGGAAGTTCACAACATCCAGCGGCGAGTTGAACAGCCCGGGATAGAACAACGTTCCGTCCGAGTTGAAGCCCTGTGCCGAGGTTCGCGGGATCTGCGGTCCCGAATACCCATAGCCCGAGAACAGCGAGTTCACCGCAGCCTGTGTAGGACTGTTGCCTGACGGCGCCCACCGACCCTCGGGCCAGGACGTCGTCGTGCTAGTCGCCACCTTGGCGAAGTCGCGCTGACCCTTCACGAGTTGCTGCCGTTTCGCGTACTCAAAGCCCAGGGCCGCGTTGCCCTTGCCGCCACCAAAGTTGCCGCCAAGTGTCAGTTGGAAGTTCTCTTCCTTGGCGTCGTTCTGGTCCATCGCGTTCGAGCGGCCGGCACGGAGATCGATGCCCTCAAAGTTGCGCTTCAACTTGATGTTGACCACACCGGCCACCGCGTCGGCACCGTACACCGCCGCGGCGCCGCCGGAAATCACCTCGATGCTGTCGATCAGCGCCAGGGGGATCGTGTTCAGGTCGACCGACTGGTCCGCCGCAGACACCATGGGTCTGCGGCCATCGATCAGGACCAGGTTGCGGCCAGCGCCAAGGCCGCGCAGGTCGATATTGGCCTGGCCACTGTTGCCCGGGTTGTTCGAGGTCGTCGTGCCCGCCGGGTTCACCTGAGGCAACGCATTGAGCATCGTCTCGATGGTGATGTCCTGGTTGGCTTGCAGCTGCGCGCCTGAGATGGTCGTCATTGGGCTGCTTGACAACAGGTCGGCGCGCAAGATCCGCGTGCCCGTGACCACCACACGTTCAGCGCCCTGGGCCGTCGTGCCGGACCCCTGAGCCTGGGAGACGGCGGGAACGGAAACGAACACACCACCCAACGCCGCCATAACGGCGGCAGAGATTCGCGAACGTTCAAACATAAAGGTTCTCCTATTCGGTCAGTTGACCCATCCCCGTTCCGAGGCTCTTCGGACATGATGGATGCGCACGGATTCTGGACCGGGTGGCCTGAGCCCCCGGACCCGGGGAATCCATGAGGGAAGAGAGCGTCGCCGCCCGCGCCAGTTGTCGACCACGGCACGGGGGACGCCGGTTTCGGTCCAGGTCGTCAATGAACGCAAGCACATCGGACCTGCCGCCAGCGTCATCGCGACAAACGACGATGGCCTGGGTTATGGTTGGCTTGTGTCGTGACACCGGGTAAACACCAGGCTCGGAACGTGAAATTGTCGTTGGCGAGGCGCAACACCATCGCGCCCGCCCAGACCCCTTTCACGAGCACAAGCGATCGGGATCAGCCAGTTCGCAGCCGCAGCACCGCTGCCAGCAGTTCGCGCGTGTAAGCCTGGGTCGGACGTGACAGCACATCAGCGGCCACGCCCTCCTCAACAACGCTGCCACCGCGCATGACCGCCACCTCGTCGGCCATGACCTCCACCACGCCGATGTTGTGGGTGATGAACAGGTAGCTCACGCCGAGCTCGCGCTGCAGGTCGCGAAGCAGGTTCAGGATCTGCGCCTGCACCGACACATCGAGCGCCGAGGTGGGCTCGTCGCAGACGATGAGCCGCGGCTCCACCGCCAGCGCGCGCGCGATGGCGATGCGCTGGCGCTGGCCGCCAGAGAACTCGTGCGGGTAGCGGTCGAGCGCGTCGCGGCGCAGCCCGACCTGCTCGACCAGGCGCTCCAGCCGCTGCCGGCGTTCGGCCACGTCCAGCTCGGGGCGCAGCGCGGCCAGGCCCTCGTCGAGGATCTCGGCCACGCCCATGCGCGGGTCCAGCGAGGCGAAGGGGTCCTGGAACACGATCTGCACCTGCCGGCGCGCGGCGCGCAGGGCCTCGCCCTGCAGCGCGAACAGGTCCTGCGGCTGGCCGCCGCCGGCCGGATGCAGCCAGGCGCGGCCCTCGGTGCGCGCCGTGCCGCGCAAGAGCTGCACCAGGGCCTTGCCGGTGGTGGTCTTGCCGCAGCCGCTCTCGCCCACCAGGGCCAGCGTGCGCCCGGCTCGCAGCTCGAACGAGACACCCGCGACGGCGCTGAACTCGCGCGGGCCGCGGGCCAGCCAGGGGCGCTGCAGCGCAAAGCCCACGGAGAGGTCCTGCACCTGCAGCAGCAGCGGCGGCTCGGCTCCGGGGCCGGCCGGGGCCTCGGCGGCCGCCGCGGGCGCTTGGGTCGGCGACGCAGCTCTGGGCGCTGGCGACTCACTCGCCAGCCAGCAGCGCACCGCGTGCCCGGCCTGCACGGTTTCGAGCAGCGGCGCGCGCTGCCCGCAGTCCGCCAGGGCTACGCCGCAGCGCGGCGCGAAGCGGCAGCCCGCGAAGCGCTGCGTCAGCGGCGGCACGGTGCCGGCGATGGCCGCCAGCGGCTGCCCGCGCCCCTGGGCCGAGGGCAGCGCCCGCATCAGCGCCTGCGCGTAGGGGTGGCGCGGCGCGGCGAAGAACTCGGCCGCCGGGGCCACCTCGACGATCTGCCCCGCGTACATCAGCGCCACGCGGTGCGCCATGCCGCTGACCACGGCCAGGTCGTGCGTGATCAGCAGCAGCCCCATGCCGCGCTCGGCCTGCAGCTGCCGAAGCAGCGCCAGGATCTGCGCCTGGATGGTGACGTCCAGCGCCGTGGTGGGCTCGTCGGCCACCAGGAAGTCGGGCTCGGCCGCCAGGGCCAGCGCGATCATCACGCGCTGCTTCTGGCCGCCGCTCATGCGGAAGGGGTAGTCGTCGAAGCGGCGCTCGGGCTCGGGGATGCCCACGCGCCCGAGCCACTCCAGCGCTCGGGCGCGCGCCGCCGCGCCGCGCAGCGGCGTGTGCGCCTCGATGGCCTCCACCACCTGCCGGCCCACCGTCATCACGGGGTTCAGGCTGGTGCCGGGCTCCTGGAAGATCATGCCGATGCGGCCGCCGCGCACCCGGCGCATGGCGGCCTCGGGAAGGGCCAGCACGTCGACATCCCCGCCCTCACCCACCCGTGCGCGCAGGTGCACGCCGCCGCCGGTGACGAGGCCGTTGTCGGGCAGCAGGCGCATCAGCGCCAGCGCCGTCATGCTCTTGCCGCAGCCGCTTTCGCCGACCAGCGCGAAGGTCTCGCCGCGCTCGATGCTGAGCGTGAGCGCGTCGAGCGCCCGCACGACGGCGCCATCGGCGCCGGCCTCGACGTCGAGCTCCACCGTGAGTTCGCGGGCGTCAAGCATGGTCAGGCCTTGCGCGGGGCCGCGGCGCGGCGGCGCACGCGGAACAGCCGCGAGCGCGGGTCGAAGGCATCCCGCACGCCGTCGGCGAACAGGTTGGCCGCCAGCACCAGCGCCACCATGAACCCGAAGGCCGACGCGAAGCCCCACCACACCAACGGGTCGCGGCTCATCTCCACGCGCGCCAGGTTGATCATGCCGCCGAAGCTGTTCATCGACGGGTCCACGCCCACGCCCACGTAGCTGAGCACGGCCTCGTAGAGCACCAGCGACGAGAACTCGAGCACCGTGACGATGAGCATCAGGTGCGCGACGTTGGGGAACACGTGCCGCGCCAGGATGCGGCCGTGGCCAACGCCGAAGGCGGTGGCGGCCTGCACGTATTCCAGCTCGCGCAGCTTCAGCGTCTCGGCGCGCAGCAGCCGCGCCAGCGTCGCCCAGCCCGTGAGGCCCAGCACCAGGCACAGCATGAACAGCTTGAGGTCGGCGCGCTCGGCGCCGGTCTCGAACAGCTCCGGGTGCTGGTCGAGGAACACCTGCACCATCAGCACCAGCGCCGCGATCAGCAGCACGTTGGGCACCGAGGACAGCACGGTGTAGAGGTACTGGATGGCCTCGTCCACCCAGCCGCGGAAGTAACCTGCCGCCAGGCCCAGCCCCACGGCCAGCGGCAGCGTGGCCAGCGTGGCCAGGCTGCCGATGACGAACGCCGTGCGGATGCTCTTCAGGCACTGGTAGAGCACGTCGTTGCCGGTGAGGTCGGTGCCCAGCAGGTGATAGGGTCCCGACAGCGCCGTGGCCGGGCCGGCGACCAGGCCGACGACCGCGAGCGTGGCCACCGCCACGTGCCAGGGCACGGGCAACTCGTGCCGGCGCACGGCAGCCCAGGTGGCCGCCAGGCCCGCGCCGCGCGCCCGCGCCAGCGCGGCCACCAGCAGCAGCACCGCCAGGGCCGCGCCCACCGCCCCGGCCGCCAGGCCCAGCGACGCGCGGCGCACCAGATCGGGCAGCCACTGCGTGGCCGGGTCGGCCAGGTGCGCGCCGCCGAACTGCAGGCGCGGCGCCACGCGCTGCACCTCGCCGCCCACCACCACCGATTCCTTGGTGAAGCCCAGGTAGGCCAGCGGCTTCGAGTACGTGCTCTCGCGCCCCTGCACCAGGTCGGCCAGCAGCGCGTCGAGCAAGGAACGCGTGCGCGTGTCGTAGGCCGGCTGCCCGGGAGCGGCGCCCGGCGCGGGCGGCAGCAGCGGCCGGTAGTGAACGCTGTCCAGCAGCGTCACGCCCAGCGCCAGCAGCAGCACGATGGTGCTGGCCAGCGCCGCGCCGTCGCGGAACACGCGGGCCCAGCGCTGGCGCTTCTCGGGCGCACGCCACACGGCCACCCCGTAGGCCAGCAGCGCCGCCAGCATCAGCCACACGGCGGCGTCGGTCCACAGGATCACGATCTTGGGCATGGCGTCGTGGTCCGGTCAGGCAAGCCGCACGCGCGGGTCCACCCACGTGTAGGCGATGTCGATCAGCGCGTAGGTCGCGATGTACAGCAGCGAGCCGACGAAGACCATGGTGCGCACGATCGCGAAGTCCTGCTTGCCGATGGCCTCGATGACGTAGGCCCCCAGGCCGGGCAGGCCGAAGAAGCTCTCGAACACCAGGCTGCCCAGGAAGACGTAGGGCAGGTAGCTTCCGGCCGAGGTGATGATGGGGATCAGCGCGTTGCGCAGCACGTGGCGGAACAGCACCAACTGCTCGGCCAGGCCCTTGGCGCGCGCGGTGCGCACGTAGTCCTTGGAGGCCTCTTCCAGGAACATGGCGCGGTACAGCCGCGCCTCGCCGCCCAGCCGCGCCACCAGGCTTAGCAGGATGGGCAGCATCAGGAACTTCACCGCATCCAGCCCCGGCGCGTAGCCGCTGATGGGCGCCAGCATCAGCACGCGCGAGAACAGCACCTGCCCGACGATGATGTAGAACAGGCTGGAGATCGACAGCATCAGCACGCAGGCCACCACGCCCCAGAAGTCGAGCGCGGTGCCGCGGAACATCACCAGCAGCAGCGCGAAAGCCGTGCTCGCGATGAGCTGCAGCAGGAACAGCGGCAGCGCCAGCTGCAGGCTCACGACCATACGCTGCACGACCTCGGCGCCGATGTCACCTGCGCTCTCGCTGTCGGCGCGGCCGAACTCCAGCGCGAACAGCGACACCGAACGCTCCCAGAAGATGGTCTCGGTGACGCGCCGCGTGCCCTGCTCGGCGGTGTTCAGGTACAGCGGCTTGTCGTAGCCGCGCTCGGCCTTCCACTTCTCGATGGCCTCGGCGCTGACGCGCTTGCCGCCCAGGTTGAGCCGCGCCATGTCGTCGGGCGTGTTGACGGTGAAGAACAGCACGAAGGTCAGCAGGTTCACGCCCAGCAGCACGAGCGCGCCGTAGCCGATGCGGCGGAGGATGAAGCGCAGCATCGCCGGCCCTGCCCTCAGCCCAGCAGCTCGCCGCGGGCGTTGGTGCGCTCGCGGCGGCGGAACTGCGCGCGGGCCACGGCCACCAGGGCCAGCAGCGCTGCCGCAATCGCCGCCAGCGGCCACCAGGTCGGCCGGTTCCAGGCGGCCTGCGCGGCCACGCGGTCGGCCACGTCGAGCTTGAGGTAACGCCCGTGGTCCCGGATGAGGATGGCGGGCTTGTAGTTCTTCACCCAGCGCTGGTGCGCGGCGCTGACGTACGGGAAGTAGCCCATGGCCCAGGGCGCGTCCTGCTGCACGACGGCCACCATGCGGTCGATGACGGCCTGCCGCTCGGGGCCGTCGGGCAGCGTCTTCATCTGCTTGAACAGGCGGTCGACCTCGGGATTCTCGTAGTTAGCCGTGTTCTCGCCGTCGTGCTTGGTCTTGCCCGTGGGGCCGTACAGCAGGAACAGGAAGTTCTCGGGGTCGGGGTAGTCGGCCAGCCAGCCCAGCCAGAACACCTGGTACTTGCCCTTGCGCACCTTGTCCTGGAACTGGTTGTTGTCGGTGGCGCGCACCTCCAGCTGCACGTCGACCTTGGCGAACTGCCGCACCATCCAGTCGAGCTTGGGCTTGTTGCCCGGCGTGGGCGCCGAGTAGTAGTCGTAGTTCAGCACCAGCGGGCGGCCGGTCTTCGCGTCGCGGCCGTTCGGGTAGCCGGCCTCGGCCATGAGCTTCTTCGCGTCGGCGATGGGCCGGCGCACGGCGCGGCCGTCCTTCCAGACGTGGGTGACGGGGTTGAGACCCCGCTCCGTGCCCTCGCGGCTGCCGAAGATGCCCGGCGGCACGGGGCCCATCGCGGTATCGCCGGCGTCCTCGGGGAAGATGCGGCTGTACTCCTCCCAGTCGATGGCGATGCTCAGCGCCTGGCGCAGCTTGCGGTTGCGCTCGCGCTGCGCGGCGTCGAGCTGCCCGGGCTCGCCGTCGCCGAGCTGCGGGTCGAGCATGTTGAAGCCCAGGTACCAGCTGTTGACGTCGGAGCCGCGCTCGAGCCGGAAGCCCTTGCCCAGGTACTCGCGGCGCACGCTCTCGCTGTCCTGCATGTCCACCAGGTAGGGCAGGCCCGTGTCGGTGCGCTCGAACACCTCGATGTCGTAGTAGCCCTGGCGGAACTTGCTGCGCTGAGGCACAGCCTCGCGCTCCACGGTGGACACGAGGGTGTCGATGAAGGGCGTGGGCTTGCCGCAGTCGTCGAGCAGGCCCGCCTCCTGGTCACCGGACATGCCCTCGCAGGGGTAGGGCTCGCCGCGGTAGTGGGGGTTGCGCTTCAGCACGTGGCGGCGGTCCTTCTCGTAGGCCACCAGCATGTAGGGGCCCGTGCCCACTGGCCACGTGTCCAGCGACAGCCCGCGCTCGGCCATGCCGGGCTGGGCGTAGAAGGCGTCGGCCTCCCAGGGCACGGGGGCCAGGAAGGTCATCTGCATCCAGTAGCGCCACTGCGGGTACTTGCCCTTGATGCGGATGCGCAGCAGGTGCTTCTCGGGCGCGGTGGCGCCGGCCAGCGGCCAGCGCCGGAAGTCGAGGAAGGGCTTGTCCAGGCTGGCCGGGTCCAGGCCCTGGCGCAGCTTGGCGTCCTCGGCCTTGATGAGCGCGCCGTACTCCTTCAGCCCCAGCACGTACTCGGCGAAGGTGCTGTAGATGGGCGCCGTGATGCGCGTGGTGGCGTGGCGCTTGATGGCGTAGACGAAGTCCTCGGCCACCAGCTCGCGCGTGCCCTGGTGCTCGAAGTCCCAGGGCGTGCGGCGCGCGCCCAGCTCGCCGGGCTTCATGGCGTGGTATCGGTGGCGGCCCTGCTCGTCCTTCGCGAAGGCCGGGTGCGGCTGGAAGCGGATGCCCGGCTTGATGGGCACGTCGTAGACGCTCTCCACCACCTGCTCGGCGGGCGCGTCCTCGCCCAGCACCTGGCCGTCCTTGCCGATGTAGCGCGGCGCCACCACCGCCGCCGCCGTCTTGGGTACCAGCTCGAACGGGCGCTTCAGGTAGTGGTAGCCGTAGGGCGGCTCGTAGACCTGGTAGGTGAAGGCGGTCTCGTTGTTCCAGTACGAGGCCGTGGGGTCCAGGTGGCGGGGCGAGCTCTGGATGACGGCGGAGAACAGCGTGTTGCCCTCGGCGTCGCCCGCGGGCCAGGGGTTGTTGTTGCAAGCCACGGCGAGCAGCGCCGCCAGGGCGGCGGCCAAACGGCAGAGGCTGCGGAGGAAACCCATGAACCGCGAGTATTCCAGTTGCCGCCGCCGTGCGCGGCCCTACCAGCTGATCAGCACGTCCCGGCCCAGCACCGCCACCTGCACGCGGCGGCCCAGCGGCAGGCAGAGCCTGGGCTGGGCGGGGCCGGCGGGCAGGCCGGTGAGCAGCGGCGTCTTCAGGCCATCGCGCACGCGCGCCAGCGCCGCCTCGAACGTGAGGCCGGCGGGCTGCCCCGGCCGCGCACGGCGGCCGCCCGCCAAGCCCAGCAGCACGGCGCGCTGGGCCTGCAGCACGCCGGCCTGGCGCAACTGCAGCAGGGCGCGCTCGGTGCGGCACGGGTCGGCGTCGGCGTCCTCGAGGAGCAGCACGCCACCCCGTACCGCCTTCGCCGGCCAATGGCGCGTGCCCAGCAGCGACAGCACCGCCGCCAGGTCGCCGCCCCACAGCAGGCCGCGCGCCTGCAGGCCGTCGAAGCCCGGCGCGGTGCGAAAGCCCACAGCCTCGAGCGACCCGTCCAGGGCTTCGGCGAAGCAGTCGAGCGTGACCTCGTCGACGCCGCCTTCCGCGTCGCTGCGGCCGAAGTCGGCGCAGGCCATCGGCCCGGCCCAGCTGCCCGCGCCCGCGTGGGCCAACAGGGCCAGTTGCAGCGTCGTGAAGTCGCCGTGGCCCACCCAGCGCGTGCCGCGCTCGACGCTGCGGGCCAGCACCGGCCAGCGGATGCCGTCGAGCAGCCGCGTCAGCCCGTAGCCGCCGACGGTGGCCATGGCCACGCCGGGCGCAGCGGCGGCCACGCGGTGCAGCGCGGCCAGGCGTTGCTCGTCGCTGCCGGCCAGGCCACGGTGCCGGGCCAGCGCACCGGCGTCCACGGCCACTTCCAGGCCGATGGCGCCGAGCCGCTTCACCGCACGCCGCAGCGCGACCGCCGGCGACACGGCCGCGGACGGCGAGAGCAGGACGAGCGTCCCCAGGTTCATGGTGCGGCGGGCCCCGGCTCCCCCTCGGCCGGCGCCGGCGGCAGCACCGCCAGCTCCACGGCCTCGCCCGTGGGGATGGGCGGCGCCTCCGCGATGGGAGGGGCATCGGACAGCGCGCGCCGCCGCGCCCGCCGCTCGGCGAAGAACTCGCGCAGCACGTCGCCGCAGGGCTGGGCCAGCACGCCGCCCTGCAGCGCCGTGTGGTGGTTGAGCCGCTTCTCGGCGAACAGGTCCAGCACCGATCCGGCGGCACCGGTCTTGGGGTCGGCGGCGCCGAACACCACGCGCTTGATGCGCGCGTGCATCAGGGCCATCGCGCACATCGCGCAGGGTTCCAGCGTCACGAACAGCTCGCAGCCGGGCAGGCGGTAGTTGCCCAGCAGGGTGGCGGCGTGGCGCAGGGCCACGATCTCGGCGTGCGCCGTGGGGTCGTGGGTGGTGATGGGGCGGTTGTAGCCGGTGGCCACCACCTGGTAGCCGTCGGGGCCGCGCTGCACGATGACGGCGCCCACCGGCACCTCGCCGGCCAGCAGCGCGTTGTGCGCCTGGTCCAGCGCCAGCCGCATGGCCAGGGTGTCGAAGGCCTCGTCGCTCATGCCACGGGCTGGCCAGTGCCCGGCTGGGCCAGTTCATGCCCTCGACACCGCCCCCGGCGAGGGGTTGACATGCCGGCGGACGGCCCGATGAGCTCATCTTGACGCCGGGGTTGCGGGGATCGAGGCATGGTTTGGCGCTATTCGGTGGGCCTTATGTCGGTGGTTGTCAAATATTCATCGACTGCCTCTTGCAAGCGACGTGTCACCGCATCGAGTGGAAGATATTGAAGGCTCTCTTGCAAGAGGTCGAGTATCGACTCGGGCGCTTCGCGCAACATCGAACGCGGCACCTGTTCTTGAGCATAACCCAACTGCGCATTCAGCCTCTCCACCTGCTGAAGGCCATGATGAACGGATTGCTCTGCATAAAACTCGATCAAGAAAGCTGCGATGGCCCGCCGAATTTGCTGCACCACCGGATCCCCGCTTGTGCGGAGCTGGCTGGCGTAATGTTGAAAGCTCGTGTTTCCCGTTATGGAACGTTGCCAATCAAAAACAACACTGCGGCTTTCGAGCAGCGAAAACAATTGATCGACACCAGCCCGCGATCCAATCTCGCCAATGTCTCTTGCCTGAGAAATGCGGCTGATGGCGAATTCCGAAAGCTCCCTGAGCGTCTCCGGGTTGTCGAGCAGCCGCGACACCGCGGACTGTGAATTTCCAGCTGATTCGCGCGCCAGTTCGACCACTTTTTCCGGCAATTTGAGAAACAGCCACTCGGTGAGTTCGGCAACAGCGGCCCAAGCGCCCTCCGGGATGTGTTCCCGGCTGATGCGCGGATCGATATCTTGCAGAACGTTGATCAACAGGTTCTGGTCGGCGAGGTCTTGGCGCGTTGGCGTGGTGATGGAAAGCCCTGCGTTGTCACCCACAGCCTGCGGAGCAGGCGATGCAAGCTCCAACTCGAACCCAAGCCTGACGTGATGCGCGTTCACGCTCTTCTGGCCCTTCAGCTTGGCCTCGACAAAGTAACTCCAACCTTCAAAAACGTAGGATTTCCCGACCGAGTCGGTGACCACCAGCGGACCTCGTTCGTAGTCGTGCCATCTCTCTAGCCCGCGATTGGAATAAAAGGAGTTGGTGGTTGGTGAGACGGTGCCCAGCTCAATCGGCGAAACCTCCGGCAGCCCCTCCTGCTCAATGAACCTATCAACCAAGTCAGATATCCCGTTCAGGTCTTGAACCACGACCGCCGGACGCAGGCCCAGCCCAGGAGTTGCCAGATACCCCCCATGCAGCATCCTAGCGAGCCGTCCCGCCTCTACCGCATCGTCAAACATCTGCTGGCGATCCGGCGCGTCTCGCCGAAAGGGCACTATCTTAGAGGTTGGACTACTCCCCCCGCCCGACGCCCCACCCTGCGACGCCCTGATGCGCGCTCCGCTGGCCCCTTCCGGCGCCTGGCCTGCCTTCAAATGCGCCTGGAACTGCTCCTGGCCCACGCCCAGAGCCTTGAGTTCCGGGGTGGCGCTGTACACGGCTTCGGCGAGTGCCGCTGCGTCGCCACCGGGCAGCAGCGTCCGCATCCGTCGGTTGAATTCCGCGGTGGCCGCTTTCAGCGCCTGCGCCACCTGCGCCCTGTGTCTGGTCTCGATCTCTTCCGTCGTGCCGACGGAGCCCGTGTGCGTCACCCGAGATTCCCGGGCCAGCAGCGCGGGCGGCGGGGCTTGCGGCGCCAGCCGTCCGCGCAACGCCGCCAACAACGGTGCGTCGGCGGGCGTGGTCAGCAGCCGCTGTGCTTGCGTCAGCAGCTGCTGAAGAGCCTTCGCCTTGTAGGGTGCACCCAGCCCGCCCTGCGCACGCGCCTGCTGGCCGGCCGCCGTGGGCGCCGTCAGCACGCCTGCCACGGCCTTGTTCGTCGTCAGCCGGTACAGCCCGGCCACGACTTCGCGAAGCTGCGATCGCAGGCTGGTGAGCTCGCCTCTGTGGGCCTCGGCCCCGGGCCGGCCCAGCAAGGCGGCGATGCGGCCATCCATCTGCGCAGACTGAGAGAGCAGACTGCCGCTGGCCAGCTGCAGGGGCGTGAGCCAACGCCCTGCCTGGGCTTGCGCTTTCAGCTGAGCTGCTTCAGAGCGCAAAACTTGCAGCGCGCGCCGGTCAGCAGTGGAAAGCGGCTGCGCCGAACCGCGAGGCGGCGGGACGCCTGCAACAGGCTCCCGTGGCCCTCTGGGCTGCGAATTCTGCAAGCGCCCGGCCTTGCCCAGCGATGCGCCCGGTTGCCCGCCCCCCGGCGGCGATGCCGCACGGCCGTTGCGCCATTGATGGGCCAAGTCCTGTACCGCGTCCGGTCCCTGCCGCCAGGCCGCCGAGATTTGCCTCATTGCGCCGTTGCGCTGCTCTTCTGATAGCCCTGGCACCTGATCGAGCATCCCTCGCGCTTTGACCAGGGTTTGCCTGATCAACCCTGCCCTTCGTTCTGGCGGGGTCAGCGCCCAGACGGCGACGGCGCCGAGCAAGACGACGGCGCCGACGGTGGCCAGCACCGGCAGGGCGGAAGCCGTTCCCGCCGTACCCGCCGCCGCTCCCGCACCGGTGCCCAACGCCCCCGGGGCTGCCAGCAAGGCGCTCGGGACGAAGGCCAGCTGGCCCAGCTCCGGTCCACTCGGGTCGAACCGCGTTTGGACAGCGGGTGCCCCACCCGAGGGCCAATTGGGGGTACGGTCGCCTGCGATCGGCCCAAGCGGCGTGGCCAAGGCGGAAGACGCGGTCCCAGGAGTCGATAGGGCCATGAGAATCGATCGTTACTGCTTGTGCTGGCGTGAAGTGGCCCACAGGCCATTGGCTTGTGGCCGCGGGCGGACAGAAATATCCATGTTGAAGCCTACGGCCACCGGCTTTGATCAAGCTTTGCCGAGCTTTGTAGGGGTGCGGGGAACCCGGCGCGATCCGCGTGGTGCAATCGGCCCGCGGCGCCGCGCGGGGCCTTCTGCGCAGGGCTCCGTGCGCCGTGACCCTCTACAAAGTCTGATGAACCCCTGCACCTTGGCCCTCACCCCGCACGGCCAGATCACGGTGGTGTCTGCGCCAAATGCCCCGCCGCTTTCGGAGGCACTGGCCCGTCGCCTTCAGGCGGACCGTGAATTGGGGCCCGGTCAGCTGCTGCTGGGCCTGGGCGCCGAACAGGTCGGCGCGGCGCTGCCGCCGGTGATGGCCTGGTGGCGGGATCTGGCCGTGCGCTATCTCACCGCTTTGTGCACCTTGCCCGAGGCCGAAGACCCTCGGGCGGGGCGCGTGCCCGAACCCAGCGTGGCCGAACTGCAGGCGCTGGTGGGCTCGGCGCCCCCGATGGACGGGTCGGAATACCTGTCGGTGGAAGTGCTGCAGCAGCAGTGGCTGGCCATGGACACCGCCTTGCGCGCCGAGCAGCAGGCTTCGGGACTCTCGCTGGGGGCGCTGCTGAAGGCGCGCAACCCGGCCTGGAACCTCGTCGGCCGCGTTCACGTGCACCTGGCCGAAAACCGAAAGGACGAGGAGTTTCCCTTCGCCTTTGTGGCCACCTACACCACGCGGCTGTCGGCCCAGGGCAAGGCGCAGCACCGGCCTTTGGGCGACGCCGTGCGCGAGTATGCCGACGCCGCAGACCACGACCGCCTGCTGGTCCTGCTGGCGCCGCTGCAGCGCGCCGGCGAGGCCTGCCCCTGGTTGAAGACCCTGCTCGAGCGCCGCGAGATCTTCCGACCGTTGCGCTTCAGCGTGCAGGAAGCGCTGGCGCTGCTGAACGACGCGCCCAGACTCGAGCATGCCGGCGTGTTGGTGCGCCTGCCGGCGCAGTGGCGGGCCAACCGGCCGGCGCGCGCGACGGTCAGTGCAACCGTGGGCGGGCAGGCGCCTTCTCGGGTGGGTCAGGACGCCCTGCTGGATTTCAACGCGTCGGTGTGCATCGACGGTGAACCGCTCAACGACGGCGAAGTCAAGACACTGCTGATGGACAGCCATGGGCTGGTGTTTATCCGCGGCCAGTGGGTGCAGGTCGATGCGCAACGACTGCAGCAGACGCTGAGCCGATTCCAGCGCGTGGAACGGCTGGCGAAGGAACAAGGGCTGGGCTTCTTCGAAGCCATGCGCCTGCTGGCCGGCGCCAGCGTGGCCATCGGCGGACAGGCGGTGGAGTCCGACTCCGAATGGGCCCAGGTGAGCGCCGGACCCTGGCTGGCGGAGACCCTCGCAGCCCTGCGTGGGCCACAGGGTCTGGCCGCGGTGGAGGTCGGCCCCGACCTGCAGGCCAGCTTGCGCCCGTACCAGCAGCACGGCCTGCGCTGGCTGCACCTGCTGTCGAAGCTTCGCCTCGGGGCTTGTCTGGCCGACGACATGGGCATGGGCAAGACGATCCAGGTGCTGGCGCTTTTGCTGGTGCGCAAGCGCACCGAGGGCCCGGCGCCCAGCCTGCTGGTGGCGCCAGCCTCTCTGCTGGCGAACTGGGCACAGGAAGCGGCTCGCTTTGCGCCCGGGCTTCGCGTGCTCGTGGCGCACCCTTCCGCGATGCCGGCCAAGGCCCTTCTGGCGCTCCCGGCGGAGCAACTGGAACAGAGCGACCTCGTCATCACCAGCTATGGCTCGACGCACAGCTTCGCCTGGATCCGGCAGACAGCCTGGCGGCTGGCGATCCTCGACGAGGCGCAGGCCATCAAGAACCCCGGCACCCGGCAGACCCTGGCGGTGAAGCGGCTGAAGGCCGGTTCCCGCCTGGCTCTGACGGGCACCCCCATCGAAAACCGGCTGGCCGACCTGTGGAGCATCTTCGACTTCATCAATCCTGGGCTGCTCGGCAGCGCCCAGGCCTTCACCCACTTCACCCGGGGCCTGGCCGATCGGCCAGGCGCTTATGCACCGCTGCGCCGGCTGGTGCAGCCCTACATCCTGCGCCGCCTGAAGACCGACAAGACGGTGATCGACGACTTGCCGGACAAGACGGAACAGACCGCATACTGCACGCTGTCGCGCAGGCAGGCGGTGCTGTACCAGCAGGCGGTCAACGACTTAACGCGGGCACTCGAACAGGGGGCGCAAGGCGTGGCGCGCAAAGGGCTCGTGCTGGCCTTCCTGACCCGCTTCAAGCAGATCTGCAACCATCCCTCGCAATGGCTGGGCGACGGCGCCTGGGCCGAGCCCGACAGCGGCAAGATGGCCCGCCTGCGCGAGCTGTCCGAGGTCGTGGCGGCCAAGCAGGAAAAGATGCTGCTGTTCAGCCAGTACGCCGAGGTCACGGCGCCGTTGGCGGCCTTTCTGGGTTCGATCTTCGGGCGCGAGGGTTGCGCGCTGACGGGTGACACCACCGTCAAGCGCCGCCAGGAAATGGTGAGCCGCTTCCAGACGGACGAATCGGTTCCCTTCTTCGTGCTGTCGCTGAAGGCCGGCGGATCGGGCCTGAACCTCACGGCGGCCTCGCATGTCGTCCACTTCGACCGCTGGTGGAACCCGGCCGTGGAAGACCAGGCCACCGATCGCGCCTTTCGGATCGGCCAGAGACGAAACGTCCTGGTCCACAAATTCGTCTGCCGCGGCACCGTTGAGGAAAGAATCGACGCCATGATCAAGGACAAGCGGCAAGTGGCCGCCGACATCCTGGGCGAAGCTGGCGCAGAGCTTCGGCTGACCGAACTCAGCGACGCCGAGCTCATTCGCCTGGTCCGTCTGGATCTGGCAACCGCCACCAGCGAGGCCTAGAGATGTTCGATCGCTGGCCTCCGTATGTCTCGGTCGAGCAGCGCCGCCGCCAGGCTGAAAGCGAGCAGGCCCGGCTGGCCAAGGCTGGCCACAGACTGTCGCCCGTGATCATCGAGGGCCGCAAGATTGCCACCACGCCCTGGGGCAAGGCTTGGTGCGCCAACATGGAGCGCTACAGCGACTACGCCAACCGCCTGCCGCGCGGCCGCACCTACGTGCGTAACGGGTCGGTGATCGACCTGCAGATCGTGCCGGGGCAAGTCGTGGCCCGGGTCAGCGGGTCGTCGATGTATCGAACCCTCATCGCCGTGCAGCCGGTGCCCGAAGCGAAATGGCAGCAGATCTGCGCCGACTGCGCCGGAGGCATCGACTCGCTGGTGGAACTGCTGCAGGGGCGCATCGCTCGGGCCGTGATGGATCGCCTGTGCCGACAAGGCGATGGGCTGTTCCCCGCACCGAAAGACATCCGTCTCGATTGCTCATGCCCGGACGCCGCCGCGATGTGCAAGCACGTGGCCGCCGTGCTGTACGGCGTCGGCGCCAGGCTCGACCAGCAGCCAGAGCTGCTGTTCACGCTGCGCCAGGTGGATGCCGCCGAGCTTCTGAGCAAAGCCGGCCGCATGGTCACGACGACAGAGTCCGGCGAGCGCAGCCTGGCCGACGACGACGTGGGCGCGCTGTTCGGGCTCGACATGGACCCTGCTCCGGTCGGTGCCGCACCCCGCCAGCCCGACACGACAAAGCCCGAACAGCCGCCGGCGCGAGGCCTGCGTCGGGCACCGACCCCGTCAGCCCGTGCGGCCGAGCCGGCTCGGCCGAGCGTCGAGCCGGTGGCCCGGCCACGGAGCCCCGTCGCCCGCCTCCTGGCAGCTTTGCGAAGCACAGGCCGGTTGGACAACGCCCAAGCCCGTGCGGCGACCGGCATGGACGCGGAATCGGTGCGGCCGCTGCTGAAGCGCTTGGTGGCCGAAGGTCATGCCCGGGTCGAGGGCCGCGGTCGTGCCACCCGCTATGTGGCGGTGAAGTGGCCCCAGGGACGTTGAGCACGCCGCGGGCTGAACCGGGCTCGACGGCCCTTCGCCACCGCAGGGCCTGCGCGCTGACCGCCGCGAGTTAGGGAATCCTTCCGGGAACCGCGTCCGCCTACCCGAACAACCCGCGCAGCATCAACCCAGCGGCTGCGCAGACACCGAGCAGCGGCATGACGCCCACCTTGAAGCGGAACAGCGCGACCGCGGCGGCGGCGCCGATCCAGGCCGATCCCCAATCGAAGTGTTCGCCGAAGCCCTGCGGCCAGAGCACGTGGTACGCGAAGAACAGAGCGAGGTTCAGGATCACCCCGACCACGGCCGCCGTGATCGCCGACAGCGGGGCGGTGAAGCCCAGCTTGCCGTGCGTGGCCTCGACCAACGGCCCGCCAGCCAGGATGAACACGAAAGACGGCAGGAAGGTAAAGCAGGTGACCACCGCGGCAGCCAGCGCGCCGCCCGCAAACATCGCCTCTGGGCCCAGCACCTGCTTCAGCCAGCCGCCGACGAAGCCGACGAACGCCACCACCATGATCAGAGGGCCCGGGGTCGTCTCGCCCAGGGCCAGGCCGTCGATCATCTGCGGCCCGCTGAGCCACTGGTGGGTCTCGACCGCGCCCTGGTATACATAGGGCAGCACCGCATAGGCACCCCCGAAGGTGAGCAGCGCGGCCTTGGTGAAGAACCAGCCCATCTGCGTAAGCGTGCCCTCAAGGCCATTCACCGCGACCAGCGACGCCATCGCCAGCAGCCAGAGGCCAACGCCGACCGCCAGCACCTTGGTCAGGCGGCGGCGCGAAAAGCGCGCGTGGTCGGGCGTCGGCGTGTGGTCGTCGATGAGCGCCGGGCCATAGCCGGTCTTGGCGCTGCTGGAGCCGCCACCGAGCGCAAACACCTGCGGCCAGCGCCGGGCGCCGAAGTGGCCGAGCAGTGCCGCTGCCAGCACGATGGCAGGGAACGGGGTGTCGAAGGCGAAGATGGCGATGAACGATGCGGCCGCGATGCCCAACATCCATCGGTTCTTCAGCGCCCGCATGCCGATGCGGTGGGCCGCGTGCAGCACGACGGCGGTGACCGCGGGCTTCAGGCCGAAGAAGATGCCGGCCACCAGAGGCACGTCGCCAAAGCGCAGGTAGATCCAGCTCAGCGCGATCAGCATGAACAGCGACGGCAGCACGAACAGCGCACCGGCCACGAGGCCGCCCCAGGTGCGGTGCATCAGCCAGCCGATGTAGGTGGCGAGTTGCTGCGCCTCTGGCCCGGGCAGCAGCATGCAGTAGTTCAGGGCATGCAGGAAACGCTGCTCGCTGATCCAGCGCCGACGCTCGACCAGTTCGGTGTGCATGATCGCGATCTGCCCGGCTGGACCGCCGAAGCCGATGAAACCGAGCTTGAGCCAGAAGCGGAAGGCCTCGGCGAAGCTCACCGCAGCGGGTGAATGTTCCTGATCCGGAATCGCTGCCATTCAGAGGCTCAGGGACTTCGGCAGGCGGGATTCGCGCGCTCCGAAAGACGCCGAATCATTCCCACTCAAACACCAACCGTGCCGGCAATCCCTTGGCGACACTGGGCGCGGCCGCGCGAAGGCCGACTTGTACCGTCAGGACTACCGACACTTTGATGAGGTCCAGCATTGGCGCGGGTTTCCGGGCGATCGGCGCGGGATGCACCTTTCGGGATCTATCGAGGACTATCGGGCCTTGCGAGGGCGAAAACGGGAGTGTCGTCTCCTCCAGGTGAGCCATCCACTCTGCGGTGGAGCCTACCGTCACGACATGCGTAAGTCATTGTCGCATCAGATCTTTCAGGCCGCACTTCTACCGTCGGCGTACTCAGACACGCTCCTCGCGCAACGACGGCCCCGCGACTTCCACTGGCCATGCAGCGGTGAGTCGTTGGCCGCGGCCTCGAGGACCGGTAACAGGAAACGCGCCAGTTCTGCGATGACGTCGGTCAGCGCGAGTCCAATCGCGTAGCGCGTCAACACCAGGCTGAAGTCATGCCGGGTCTCTCGTGCTCGGGCGAGAAGTCGCGCGCGCACCGATGCGCCGACATTTCGCCCCGTCACGACAGACTCTCCATGTAGGGGCGCATCACGTTGGCTACCCGGCACTGGACCGCATAGCGCCAGAGTTCGTCCATGGTCACACGGCGTGCTGCCCAGGACTCGCGCAGGGCTTCCAGCGCCACATCAAGGCCGATCTTGTTGCGAAACTTGAAGCAGTCGGCAACCGTTCGTTCGAGGCTGGTCACGCGAACTGCCACGCCATCGATCCGGTGCTCTTCGACCCCCTCGGTCAGCCCAACACCGGAGAAGCGCACGATCCGCAGCGGGGGGTAGTCGATCCTTGGCGCACGCGACTTGTTGGGGATGGCCAGCCAGAGTTCGAACGGCGACTGGGTCGTCAGGCCGTGCACGCGCAGCGCTGAGAGCAGACAGACGACAGCTTGTGAGTGCCTGTGTGCAACCTCCGCCATCGAGCCGTGTTCGGACGCAAGCCGGCCGGGCGATGCGTACAGGCCCCGCCCCACGCGTTCGAGACGCCCTTGCCGGACCAGTCTCGTCAGGGCGACGCGCGGCAGCGCCAATGCGTTCAGGTCCCGAGGCCGGAGCAGCCCCTGGGTGGCCACGAGGTCGAGTATTCGCTGATGGTTGGCATCCACAGACCCATGATGTTCCGCAATGTCGGTACAAATGAATATATACCTGCAGATCGGAACATCAAGTCGATCAGCATTCGCGTCTCCACGAGGAGCCGTGAGCCAGCCCCGGGCCACAGCCACCTGGGCTGTCCATCCATGATGCAGTAGCCTGTGGAGTATCCCTCCCTCCCCGCCACCATGCCCTTGCTCTCGGATGAAGTCGTCACCGCCGCGCGCAACAGCGTGCTCTGCTGGCTCGCGACCGTGGATCCGGACGGCCAGCCCAACGTGTCGCCGAAGGAGATCTTCGCGATCGTCGATCATGACCATCTGGTGGTGGCCAACATCGCCTCGCCGACGAGCGTGCGGAACGTCCGGACATGCAGCAAGGTCTGCATCAGCTTCATCGACGTGTGGGTGCAGAAGGGGTTCAAGGTCATCGGTAACGCCGAGAACATCGGCTCGCAGGAACCGGGCTTCAGCAGTTGGGCCGAACCGCTGCTGAAGATGGCCGGCCCGCGCTTCCCGATTCACAGCGTCCTCGTGATCCGCGCGAGCGCGGTCGAGCCGATCGTCGCCCCCAGTTACCGGCTCTACCCTGGCGAGACGACCGAGGAGAGCCAGGTTGCCAGCGCGTTGCGGACCTACGGTGTCTCGCGGGTTGCCGGCGGATCGAGCTGAGCGCATGCGCCGCGTCCTGCTTGCCGTCATCGAGTACCTGCTCGGCTTCCTCGCGCTCGCGTTCTTCGCGTTCCTGGCCTTCGCCAGCCCGAACCCCACGGACGAGGGTCTGCTCTTCGCCTTCAAGGCCGCCACACCGGTGGCCGTAGCGGAACTCGCGTTTCTGTGGTGGCGGCCCACGCCCGCAAACCGGCTGATCCTGGGCGCTAATCTCTGGCTCGTCGCCGGCGGTTTGGCGGCCTGGATGCAGCAGTGGTGGTGGCTGCAGGGCTACCAGAGGTTGGGCGAAGCGAGCCTCTTCATGGCCATGGGCGCGGCGGGCCTGGTGACGACCGCGTTCTCCCCTGCAGGCTTCGTCGCCGCCACGGGGCCTCGGCGCCCGGTGGTGATGGCCTCGCTCTGCCTGCTGCTGGCCGTGGGTGTCGCGCTGATCGCGGCCATTTATTTCCGCGGCAACGTGAAGTTCGCCGCGGTGATTCCGGTCATCGCGCTGTCGTGGCTCAACCGTCTGCTGCGGCGCGTGGTTCAGCGGCAGTACCGAGTCACGGAGCAGACGCGAGGTCACGCGTAGGCTTCGAACTCATTGCCGTCCTGTTGAAGCACTTGCAGCAGCCGGGGATGGGTGAAGAGCTTTTCCTTGCCGAAAGGCATCTCTCGCAGCACGCCCAGGTCGGCCAGTTCGTGCAGGTAGCGGGACGCGGCCTGACGCTGGGCGATGCCCTTCTCCACAAGGTTGCCGATGCGGCAGTACGGCTGCTCGAAGATCACGTCCACCAACTCCCGGGTGTAGATCTTGGGCAGCCGCGAACGAACATGCTCGGCCGTATGGTCGGCAAGCTTGCGGATGGCGCCGATCTTGGCAGTGGTCCACCGGGAGGTCTCGGCCACAGCTCGTAACATGAACAGCAGCCATGGCTCCCAGGCCGCGTCCCGTGTTACGCCCAGCAGCAGGCCGTAGTAGTCGGCCTTGTGGGCAATGACATGCCGGCTCAGGTAGAGGATCGGCAGGCCCAACAGCCCCTCCTGGATCAGATGGAGGTTGTTGATGACACGACCGGTTCGCCCATTGCCGTCGGCGAAGGGATGGATGGCCTCGAATTGGTAGTGACCCACGGCCATGCGGACCAGCGGATCCAGATCGGTCTGCTCATGCAGGAAACGCTCCCAGTTGGCCAGCAGGTCACGCAGGTGTGACTCGCCGTCCGGCGGGGTGTAGATCACCTCGCCCGTGCGGTCGTTGATCAGTTGTGTGCCGGGAGTCCGGCGGATGTCCATGTCCGCCCCCTTCAGGGTCCGACATACCTCCACGGCGGTGGCGGTGCACAGCGGCCGCTCCTTGAGCGACAGGTAGCCACGGTGCAAGGCGGTGCGGTAGCGCAGCGCTTCCTTCGTGGCGGGGTCGGCCGAGTCGACGCCGGCGTAGCCGTGCGCGTACTGGAACAGCCGGTCCGTGGTGGTGACGATGTTCTCGATCTCGGAGCTGTCCTTGGCCTCCAGCAGCGGGATCGTGTTGATGAGCATCGTCTGATTGGGAATCAGCTCGGCGGCCTGCTTCAGTTCCGCCAGGGCGGCGCGGGCCTCGATGCACGCCTTCAGCACGGCACGGCTTTCGAGATCGCACTTCGGCGGGAGCGTAGGCAGTTGGTTGTGCGGCTGATCCGGCAGCCACCGGGAAGCTGGGCCATTCATGATGCAAGAACTCGATTTCGTCGACACGTTCCGAGCATATGTCGCAGCTAACGACACGTCAATCAGACGTGTCGATGAATTTGGGTTTCGATAACATGAGCCGGGGGATGTGTTCGTTTCGGCAACATGCCAGATGCGGCATGACACCTCACCACCCCAGGTGCGCCCTCACCTCGTCCAGCGCCTGCAGCACCCGCTGGTCGGAATCGCCCTCCAGGCTCAGCATCAGCGACAGCGGATCGACCAGCTCACTGGCCGGCACAAGCGCCGGGCTGTAGTGCCAGAGTTCCCATTGGATCGCGCCTGGCTCGGGCTCCGGCGCAATCGTCACGCCCTGCTGCGAAGCAAGCTTCCATTGACTTGGGCTGAGCGCGTAGGTCTGCCAAGCAGCCTCCGCCAGCATCGACTGCCGCGCCAGCGCGCTCAGACCCGCAAGCCTGAGCTCCGGCACGGCAAGATCACGGGGCGGCAGCACCCAGACCCGGCGCTTGACCGGGCTGCGCAGCAGGGGCTTGCTGTGCTCCCAAGTCTCGCGGGCGGTGCGCTCGGTCTTCAGCCGACGTACCCTGCCGACACTGGTTGAACTCGCAATCCCGGCGGCCACCACCTCGCGAGCGGCACGCGATGCAGTCATGGCGGTATAGCCGAGCCGGCCGAGCACCTCGGCCGGCTCCCACTCCCCTCGCCATGGCTTGCCGAGCAGCACGGCGATCAGCATGGCCTGGGCAGCCGGGCTGATCTCGCTCTGGGGCCGCGCCGACGGCTTGCGAAAGTACTCGCGCAGATCCACGCCCAGATCGGGCAGATAGAGCTGGTTGCCGGGCACTACGAAGGGAACCTTCTGCTCGATGAGGCGTTTGCGTTCGTAGGAGGCCAGGGCCTCGGTGGCGTACAGCACCGGGAGCCCGGTCACCTCGCGGATCTTGTCGATCTGCGCGCGAATGCTGGCAAGGCCGGGGCGGTCGGCTCGCTTGTCGATGGCGAGCAGGACGTGGCAACCCAGGATCGCCAGAGCCTTCAGATCGAAGGCATCCACGAGGAAATACGGCAAGCTGCCCGCGCCCGACCAGGCGGTGGCCGGGGCGTCGATTCCGAGCGTGACCTTCAGGTACGCGCGAACGGAAGCTTCCATGCTGAATGAGCGTCCACGATAAAACCAGCATCGCACGCTAACACATCATACGTTATCGTGCTTGTCTGTAAGCGTCCGGCGAAGTCATCTTGAACGCCGCGTAGGAGCAAAGGATGCTCGTGTCCACCTCAACTCTTGGTGGACACGTGGACACTATAGAAGGGCTCCCCGCTGCTGCTGGTCGTCGTCGCCGT